>CAVCUL010000001.1:0-247198 GCA_963605415.1 bacterium
CCTCGGCACGCGGTTTTGGAGACCGCTGCTCTACCAACTGAGCTATACCCCTATATCCATGGTGGGCCATCAGGGACTCGAACCCCGGACCAACCGGTTATGAGCCGGTGGCTCTGACCAACTGAGCTAATGGCCCGTAACCAATTAAGATGACTTAGATATAATACCACTCAAAGCGAGAATAGTCAATACTTTTTTGCCCCGGCTGGCAAATTCTTTTGCTGTGTCGGGGATGCGAAAGTCACTTTCTGCACATACGCCTTGCATTTTGGCCGCCCTTGCGCTATAATACCACCGTCAGTTCGCAAAATCCTGACCAGGCGACGGCAGCCGGCCGCCGTCTTCTAAAAACAAAACTAAGGAGCAAAATCGAATGAAAAACAAAAAGGTACTGTTCATTGCCCAAACTGCAGGCATTGCCGCCATGTATGCGGCGCTGACCTACGCCCAAAACCTATTGCTGCCGGGCACCACCTCCGCAGCGGTGCAATTCCGTGTGTCGGAAGCGCTGAATGTGCTGGCGCTGTTCACCCCTGCCGCCATTCCCGGGCTGACCCTGGGGTGTGTGCTGTCCAACCTGGTGAACATCGGCGCCGGGCTGCCGCTGGATATGATCTTCGGCTCCCTGGCTACCCTTGGCGCCACCGCTTGTATGTACGCCCTGCGGCGGGTGAAGATCAAGAGCTATCCCCTGCTGTCCCTGCTTATGCCCGCTGTATGGAACGGCGTGATCGTTGGCTTGGAGATCGAGGTATTCTTCATTGACGGCAAGTTCAACTGGATCAGCTTTTTGACCCAAGGAAGCCTGGTGGCCCTGGGCGAGCTGGGGGTTATGCTGGTGCTGGGCACCCTGCTGTATATGGTGATCGTTAAACGCAAGCTGGACCAAAGGCTGTTTGCAAAATAAAACAGAACTGAACTGACAAGAGCCTATCCATTACGGATAGGCTCTCTATTTTTGCGATTTTACGCCTTGGTCCAGGTGACGCCCTGAGGGGTGTCTTTTAAGAGAATGCCCCGCTCTTTCAGTTCGTCACGGATCCGGTCCGCAGTGGCAAAGTCCTTATTCTTCCGTGCCTCCTGCCGCTGGGCGATCAGCGCCTCGATCTCCGCGTCCACATCGTTGGACTTGCGGTTATAAAGAATACCAAGCACGCCGCACAGCTCGTCAAACAGATCGGCTGCCGCTTGGCATACGGCGGGTGAAACGGTCTTGTCCAGAATGCGGGTGTTAATGTCATACACCAGCTCAAACACAGCAGAGATACCGTCCGCGGTGTTCAGATCATCGTCCATTGCGGTAATGAATGCGTCCCGATGGGCGGCAATATCCGCCAGCAGCTGGGGATCGTCCGGGGTGTCGGCAGAAGCGTTCTTCAGGGCAAAGTCCAGGCTATCCCGGCAGGTGTACAGCCGCTCCAAAGCGGACTTGCACTGCTCGATGATCTCCAAATTATAGTTAATGGGCGTGCGGTAGTGAGCAGAGATCAGGAAGTAGCGAATCACCTCATAGCCGTAGGCTTCTGCGATCTCACGCACGGTCTTAAAGTTGCCCAGGGACTTGCTCATCTTCACATTGTCCACATTGATATAGCCGTTGTGCATCCAGTAGTTGGCAAAGGCGCAGCCGTTGGCGCACTCGCTCTGGGCAATCTCGTTCTCGTGGTGGGGAAAGATCAGGTCCTGACCGCCGCAGTGCAGGTCAATGGTGGGGCCTAAATACCGGCGGTTCATAGCCGAGCACTCAATATGCCAGCCTGGTCTGCCCTGCCCCCAGGGAGACTCCCAGTACGGCTCTCCGGGTTTGGCCGCTTTCCACAGCGCAAAATCCAGCGGGTCCTCTTTTTGCTCGCCTACGGCAATGCGGGCGCCGCTCTCCAGGTCCTCAATGGGCTGGTGAGACAGCTTGCCGTAGCCCTGGTCCTTGCGGGTGCGGAAATACACATCGCCGTTGACCGCATAGGCGTAGCCTTTCTCCTCCAAAGTATGGATAATATCAATGATCTCGTCAATATTTTCCGTGGCTCTGGGGTGCACGGAAGCCTCACGCACATTCAGGCCCTTGGCGTCTGTCCAAAACTCCTTGATATAAGTCTCGGAGATCTCCTGATAAGTCTTGCCCTCCTGGTTGGCACGCTTGATGATCTTATCGTCAATGTCCGTAAAATTCTGCACGAATTTAACACCGTAGCCCCGGTACTCCAGGTAGCGGCGCAGCACATCAAACACGCACAGCGGCCGGGCGTTGCCGATATGGATAAAATTATACACCGTGGGCCCGCAGGCATAGATTTTCACTTCCTGGGGGTCCATGGGTTTGAACTCCTCTTTTTGTCTGGTCAGTGTGTTAAAAATCTTCATTTCAGCTGCTCCTTTAATTTGTCGATCTCTACCTGTAAGGCATTGATTTTGGCTTCATTTTGTTGAATGGCGTTCATCACCGGGTCCGGCAAATTGATCTGGTCCAGATCGTCTACCCGCTCACCGTCAATGCGCACCACCTCGCCGGGCACGCCCACCACGGTACAGTTGGGCTCCACATCCTTGACCACCACTGCGCCGGCGGCCACCTTGGCATTGCGGCCGATGGTAATGGGACCCAGCACCTTGGCGCCGGAGCCGATCATTACGCCGTTCTCAATGGTAGGGTGGCGCTTGCCCAGATCCTTGCCGGTGCCCCCCAGGGTCACCCCCTGGTAGATCATCACATCGTCGCCCACCTCCGTGGTCTCGCCGATGACGATACCGTTGCCGTGGTCAATGCACACCCGGCGGCCGATCTTGGCGCCCGGGTGGATCTCGATCCCGGTCTTATGGGCCGTTCGCTGGCTGATATAGCGGGCGATAAACGGCATTTTGTGATTTAAGAACCACTGGGCCTTGCGGTGACTGCGCAAGGCCTTAAAGCCCGGATACAGCAGCACGATCTCAATGGGAGAGCGGGCGGCCGGGTCGTGCTCCATAAAGCACTGAATATCCTCTTTATATCGTTCAAACATAGAAACCTCCAAAAAAATATGCCCCTGTCCATCTGACAGAGGCAATAAAACGATACTGCGGTTCCACTCTTGTTTATACTCAAGCTAACGCTTTGGCCGGTAACGGGGCAAACCGTTGCGACATACTGATTTCCGCCGCACTGCTCCCGGGTGCATTTCGCTGCCGCTTAGCATACGCGCCTTTCAGCATTCGGCGCGCTCTCTTTCTGCCAGGGTTGCAGGTACTTCTCCCGTTCTGCGCATTTACATTTAGGTTATTATCATTATAGCAAAAAAAAGCAATTTTGCAACACTTATTTTGTGCGGATCAGGTGCCAGCCGTCTTTGGCGTAGATAATGCCGGACAGCACCGTTACCACAGCCACCACCCAAAAGGCAATGGTGCAGTACACATTCAGCCAGGGGGTAGAAGTGGTAATATCCGCCGCGCCCTCGCCGATGGCCAGCAGCAAGTAGGTCATACCGGTGGTGGACATTTGCAAAAAGGTCTTGGCCTTGCCAAACTTGTTGGCGGCGATCACCTCGCCCTCCGCAGCGGCGGCCATACGAATACCGGCCACCAGGAACTCCCGGGCCATCATCAGCATAATGACCAGCTCCGTGTGCCAGCCCATATTGACGAATACAAGATAGGCGGCCAGTACCAGCGATTTGTCGGACAGCGGGTCCATCAGCTTACCAAAATCCGTGACCAGACCCTGCTTGCGGGCGATGATACCGTCCGCCTTGTCGCTCATACAGGCGATAAAGTAGATCACCAGCGCCACGCTCCAGTGGTACGGGAATTGGATCAAAGACGCCGCCAGCAAAAAGGGAATGCAGGCAAAGCGAAATACAGTGATTTTATTGGGCAGGTTCATCTACATACTCTCCTAACAGATCATATTCTTCCGTGCCGGTCACACGCACCTGCACAAAGCTGCCGGTCTCCAGCGGCACAGCGGAGTGGATCCAAATGTTGCTGTCGATCTCCGGCGAGTCAAAATAGCAGCGCCCGGCGTAAGTGTTCTCCTTGCTGTCCGGGCCGTCGATTACGGCGGTGTAGGTCTCCCCCACCCGGCGCTGATTGACCGCAGCGGTCACATCAAACTGCACATCCATCAGTGCGTCCGCCCGGGCGGTCTTTTCCGCCTCCGGCACCTGGTCCGGAAATTCGGCGGCGGGGGTATCCTCCTCCGGGCTGTACGCAAAGCAGCCCATTTTGTCAAATTCCATTTCCTTTACAAACCGGCACAGCTCTTCAAACTGCGCCTGGGTCTCGCCGGGGAAGCCCACCATAAAGGTGGTGCGCAGCGCCAAGCCGGGAATACGGCGGCGCATTTTATAAATCAGATCCCGCAGGGAGTCATAGTTACCGTAGCGGTTCATCGCCCGCAGCACATCGCCGTTGCAGTGCTGCAAGGGAATGTCGATATAGGGGCAAATTTTATCCTCACCGGCGATCACATCGATCAGCTCATCGGTGATCCGATCCGGGTAGCAATAGTACAGCCGGATCCAGCGGATCCCGTCAATTTGCACCAGTCGGCGCAGCAGCTCTGCCAGGCAATACTTGCCGTACAGATCCTTGCCGTACAGGGTGGTGTCCTGGGCAATTAAGATCAGTTCCTTGATCCCGCGCCCGGCCAGGCTCTCCGCCTCCGCCACCACACTCTCCATAGGACGAGAGCGGAACGGCCCGCGAATGCCGGGAATGGCACAGTAGGAGCAACGGTTAGAGCAGCCGTCGCTGATCTTCAAATACGCCCAGTGGGCAGGGGTAGAAAGCATTCTCTCCCCCTCCAGGGGCAGCAACTCTTTACAAGGGAAAAAGTTGGTCTGTACGCCGCACAGCGCCTTTTGGCACACCTTAACAATATCCGCATTGGCGCCGATACCGATCACAGCGTCCACCTCCGGAATCTCCTCCATAACCTGGTCTTGGTAGCGCTCGGCCAGGCAGCCGGTGACCACAATGGCAGAGATCACACCGGCGGTCTTGTACTGAGCCACCTCCAAGATGGTCTCAATAGCTTCTCGCTTGGCGTCCTCAATAAAGCCGCAGGTGTTAATGATCATCAGGTCGCTGTCCTCAATACTCTGCACGATCTGAAACCCGTTTTCGCTTAATTTCTCTAATAACAATTCGCCGTCGACCTGGTTCTTTGGGCAGCCCAAAGAAATCATGCCGACTTTATATGTATTCTTCATCTTCCAGTTGTTCCAAGGCGGCCTGAATATCATGATAGCCGAACCCGCGCCGTGCCAGCGCAGCCATCACCTTTTGCCGCCCGTCTTCCTGCTGTAATTTTCTGCTGTATTTGCTCAGGATCAGGTCCTTGGCATTTTGCACATTGTCCGGCGCCTGTTCTGCAAGCGCCCGGTCGATATACTCTCGGTCGATCCCCCGCTTTTGGCACTCCTGCCGGGCGTGGTAGGCCGAGAATTTTTTATCTTCGATCAGGTGGCGCACCAGTCGCCGGGCGTATTTCTCGTCATCCAGGTAACCGGCGTCCAGCATTTGGGCCACCGCTTTGTCCACAGCGGCCGGGTCTGCGGTGCGCAGCAGCTTATCCCGCAGTTCTTTGGCGGAATGGTCCCGGTGGGACAGCAGCTCCACCGCCTTGTTCAGCGCCTTGCGCTCGTTGATCTGCTGCACCAACAGTTGCCAGTCGTCCTCGCTGATCTCCGTACCGTCCGGCAGATAATGCTCGGCCCAAAAAGTGGTGCTGGTGGTAATTTGGTATTCATCATCCAGCAGCAGGTGCACCTTGGTGCCCCGCCCCCGTTGGTGGGTCAGGCGCATTACTCGTCGTCATCCTCTACGGCAATGTCCAGCTTCGCGCGGGCAGCCGCGCGGGTTTGGCGAGCAGTGTTCTCCTCCGTCGGCGCCGGCTCTGTATCCGCCTTGGGAGCCGCCTTAGGTTGATACTTCTTATCAGAGGTAGCCTGCACCTCGGCGATCTTTTCCTTAATCTGCTGCTCCAACTGGGCGGCAAACTCAGGCTCATCCTTAATCAACTGCTTCACATTGTCACGGCCCTGACCCAATCGGCGATCACCATAAGAGAACCAGGAGCCACCCTTTTTAATAATGCCATACTCCACGCCCAGATCCAGAATTTCGCCCTCTTTGCTGATGCCGGTGCCGTACATAATGTCGAACTCCGCAGAGCGGAACGGCGGGGCAACCTTGTTTTTAACGATCTTCACCTTGGTACGCGAGCCGATAAACTGATTATCCGAGTTTTTCAGCTGCTCACCCTTACGCACATCTATACGCATGGAAGCATAAAACTTCAGTGCGCGGCCTCCGGTGGTCACCTCCGGACTGCCGTACATCACTCCAACCTTCTCACGCAGCTGGTTGATAAATACAATCAGCGTATTAGACTTGTTGATGGCACCGGCCAACTTACGCATGGCCTGGCTCATTAAACGCGCGTGCAGACCTACATGGGAGTCGCCCATATCGTCATCAATCTCAGTACGAGGCACCAGCGCCGCCACAGAGTCCACAACAATAATGTCGATGGCACCGGAGCGGGCCAGTTGCTCTGCAATCTCCAACGCCTGCTCGCCATAGTCCGGTTGAGACACCAGAAGAGAATCCACATCTACCCCCAAATTGGCCGCGTAAATGGGATCCAACGCGTGCTCTGCATCAATAAACGCAGCCTGGCCGCCGGCCTTTTGCGCCTCTGCCACACAATGCAAAGCTAAAGTGGTCTTACCACTGGACTCCGGGCCGAATATCTCAATAATACGCCCCTTAGGCAGGCCGTTAATGCCGGTGGCAATGTCCAAAGACAGAGAGCCGGTGGAGATGGCGGCCACATTCAGGTGCTTATTTTCGCCCAGACGCATAATGGCGCCTGCGCCGTACTGCTTTTCAATTTGCTTGAGCGCATTTTCAAGCGCTGTCTGCTTGTCTGTTGCTTTATCAGGTTTGTCCAGTTTCTTGCTTTTTTTATCCGTAGCCATAGGTATTCCTCCGTCAAAATCATCGTCCCTATTATATTATATATAATAAATAAAATCAACATTTAGTTTTTCGCAGACCGTAAAATCGGTCTTTTTTGAAAATTTAGGCAAAAAGTGCTTGCATTTTGCAGGGATATGTGCTATTATAGCGGCGTTGTAATTTAGTAAGGAGGTGTTCGCACATGGCAAAATGTGAATACTGCGGGAAAGAAATGTCCTTTGGCATCAAGGTTTCTCATTCACACAGACGTTCCAACAGAACCTGGAAACCCAACATTAAGAAAGTTAAGGCTATTGTAAACGGCTCTCCGAAAAGAGTGTATGTTTGCACCAGATGTCTTCGTTCCGGTAAGGTCGAAAGAGCGTAATGAGATAAAACCGCTGTACCGTTCAGCGGTTTCTTTTTTGCCCTGTAAAAAAGCGCAGCCGACACAAAATCGTGTCGGCTGCGCTTTTGTTTATTTATTTCTTTCCTTACCGCCAACGGCAATTTTCGTTTCTGTACCGTGAAGCAGGCGCTTAATATTCTCTCGATGTGCAACCAGCACAATGGCTGCAAACACCACAGAGATCAGCGTAATGGGAACGGACTTATAGAACACACCCATCAACACCGGGTACAAGATCGCCATTAAGATGGACCCCAGGGACACCCACTTAGTCACCAGCACAGCGATAATAAACACCGCCAGCAGGATCAGGGCGATCCGCCAGTCGATCATAAACACCATGCCGCCGCAGGTGGCCACACCCTTGCCGCCCTTAAAGCGGAAAAAGCAAGGGAAAATATGGCCCAGCACACAGAAGAGCCCGGCAAAGGATTTAATAAAAATCGGCTGTTGGCTATACAGCTCACTGCCTACCAGTAGACGCACCACTAAGATGGCCACAGCCACCTTGGCCATATCGCCTAAAATGGTCGCAACTGCCGGCAGCTTGCCGTAGTTGCGCAGCATATTGGTGGACCCGGCATTGCCGCTGCCGTGGGTGCGCACATCGTCTTTCTCAAACTTACGGGAGAGAATAATGCCAAAGTTCAGACTCCCCAGCAAGTAGGACAGCACCGCACCCAGGATCAGGCGCAAAATCATTTCTTGCCCTCTCCCCTCTCTCGGATAATAAAGCGTACCGGCGTACCCTCCAGACCAAACACCTCACGGATTTGGTTCTCCAGATATCGCTGGTAAGAGAAGTGGAACAACTGGGCGTTGTTCACAAAGAATACAAAGGTAGGCGGGCACACAGACGCCTGGGTCATATAATAGATCTTCAGCCGCTTGCCCTTGTCCGTAGGCGGCTGCACCCGAGCAGTGGCAGCGCCGAGAATTTCGTTCAGCTTGCCGGTAGAAATGCGCATAGTGCTCTGGGCGTACACATAGGCGATCTGCTCAAACAGCCGATCAATGCGCTGGCCGGTCTTGGCAGAGATAAACACAAAGGGCGCGAACTTCATAAAGGCAAAGTCCACAGCCAACTTCTCTTTATACTCCCGCATGGTATTGCCGTCTTTTTCCACCGCGTCCCACTTATTGACCACCACAATGCAGCCCTTGCCCTGGTCCAGGGCAATACCGGCCACCTTGGAGTCCTGCTCCGTAAAGCCCTCGATGGCGTCGATCATAATGACGCACACATTGGCCCGCTCCACAGCGGTACGGGCGCGGATAATGCTGTATTTCTCGATCGCGTCCGTCACCTTACTCTTGCGGCGGATACCGGCGGTGTCAATAAAGGTGAACTTGCCGTATTGATTTTCAATACGGGTGTCCGTAGCGTCCCGGGTGGTGCCTGCAATGTCAGACACAATGGCGCGCTCCTGGCCGCTGATCCGGTTGATCAGCGAGGACTTGCCCACATTTGGCTTGCCGATAACAGCTACCTTAATGGTGTCGTCCTCCTCTTCCTCCTCACTCTCCGGTGGAAAATAAGCGATCACCTGGTCCAGCAGATCGCCGGTGCCGTGGCCGTGCACGGCAGATACGGCCACCGGGTCGCCCATACCCAAATTATAAAACTCGTAGAACTCCGGGGCCGGGGCACCAACGCTGTCACACTTGTTCACGCAAAGGATCACCGGCTTGCCGCTTTTTTGCAGCATATTGGCCACATCCTGGTCCGTGGCCACCACGCCGCTGCGCAGGTCCGTCACCAGCACGATCACATCTGCCGTTTCTATGGCAATGTTGGCCTGGGCACGCATTTGCGAGAGAATCACATCGTCCGCCCGTGGTTCAATACCGCCGGTATCTACCAGCAAAAAGTGGTGGCCCAGCCATTCACAGTCGCCGTAAATACGGTCCCGGGTCACGCCGGGCTTGTCGTCCACAATAGACAGACGGGTGCCAACCAATTTATTAAAAAGTGTGGATTTGCCCACATTGGGGCGGCCCACAATGGCAACAACAGGTCTCGCCATAGCAGACCCTCCTTTCACGCAAATAGCAAGAAAGGCGGACATAAGCCCCGCAGCCTGTTCGGCTGTGACCAAGTCCGCCTCTGTTTTGAAGTTTTGGCTTACGCCTCGTCCTTGCTGACAACTGCCTTGCCGTTGTAGTAACCGCAGTTGGCGCACACTTTATGCGGCACGGTATAACCGGCGCAGTTGGGGCACTTAACCAGAGTGGGCGCATTCAGCTTCCAAACGCTGGAGCGTCTCTTATTCTTTCTTGCCTTTGAAGTTTTTCTCTTAGGTACTGCCATTTGAATTGCCTCCTTTATAATCCTTGATGCAAAATAATCACTTAATCCAGCAGCTGCAAAAGGGCTTCCAATCTGGGGTCCACATCCTTTTGGCAGTCGCAGGGTCCGTCATTCAAATTCTTGCCGCATTTGCAGCAAAGGCCCTTGCACTCTGGCTTGCACAGCATTTTGGTGGGAAAGAACAGTAAAAGCTCCTCCCGCAAAAGTTCGCTGAGATCCAGCGCACTATCCTGTACCAGAACATAATCATCGTCCGCCTCTTCCCGATTTTGGAGATCCTCCACCAGAATTTTATGCAGAGATAACGACATGGGCTTTTGAATGGGCTCGGCGCAACGGTCGCATACCCCGTCAAATACAAAGGACAGATCCATGTCTAAATAACACACATCCGCCTTTGCGTACGCCTGTCCGGTCACGCGCACCGGCCGGCGCAGCGGGCAATACGAACCGTATTGCAAATCGTGGAAGTCCAGCTGCTCCTCAATAGCAATACGCTGTGTATCGCCGCCGAAAAGTGCCTTCAGGTCTAACTTCACAAAACCACCTCACGATCGCACTTTAAGTATTATATATATAAGACGCCGCTTTGTCAATAGTTATTTTTACGGCGGAAAAAATAAAGAGCCTGAAAAAGGCTCTTTATTTGTGCATTTTTGCTTACAGCTCCTCGCAGTAGTCAAACACTTCCACCGGCAGGTCCTCTTTGTCGCAGCTGATGGTGAAGTAGAAATCCACATCCTGCGCCTCGCTGAGCTCGGACAGCATATCAAAAAACTGTACCAGCTTCTGATACTCTCTGCCTACGATCTTAAAGGTCGCGTCGATCAAAATATCCGTCACATCGTAGTTACCGGCGCAAATCCCGGCCAAAAAGCCGTAAAACGCCTTGCAACCGCTGATGCGGTATGTATCGGTCTCCAGCAGGCGGGCCTTAGAGGACACATCATAAGTGAGCTTTGGCTCCTTTTCGATGCACACCACATTGCCGTCAGACTTCTCTACGCAGGTGTTCACCAGGTCGATGAGCTTTTTGGTTTTGCCTGAGCCTTTGTTGCCGATAATGAGCTTAATCATTTATTATTCCTCCAATGGGATTTATTTGCAACTCTATTTTAGCATAACCCCAACTGTTTTTCAAGGTTTTCTTTTTCACTTTCGTAACCGGGTTTACCAAGGAGTGCAAACATGTTCTTTTTGTAGCTCTCCACACCGGGCTGATTAAAGGGATTGACCCCCAGCATATAGCCGGAAACGGCGCAAACCTTCTCAAAGAAATAGATCATATAACCCATATTCTCTGCGTCCAGCGCGTCGATCTCCAGTACAAAATTGCCAACGCCGCCGGCGGTATGGGCAAGCAATGTGCCCTGGCGGGCCTTTTCGTTTACGTAGCTCATTTCCTTACCGGCCAGGAAGTTCAACCCGTCAATGTTGCCCTCTTCCTCACCGATCACATAATCGCTCTGGGGGCGGGCAAACTGCATTACGGTCTCGAACATCAGCTTGCTGCCGCTCTCCTGGATATACTGGCCCACAGAGTGCAGGTCAGTAGAGAACACGCAGGACACCGGGAACAGGCCCTTGCCGTCCTTGCCCTCGCTCTCTGCAAACAGCTGCTTGAGCCACTCGTTGAACATGGTCATTGCCGGCTCGTAGGACACAAAGCACTCCAGGCTCTTGCCCTGGTTATAGAAGCAGTTTCTGGCGGCGGCATACTTGAGCACATCGTTACTGTCTACCGTCTGGCCGCACAGGGTGTCCTCTGCGGTCTTGGCACCGGCCATCAGAGCGTCAATATCAATACCGGCCACAGCGATGGGCAGCAGACCCACGGCGGTGAGCACGCTGTAACGACCGCCCACATTATCCGGCACCACAAAGGACTCATAGCCCTCAGCGTCTGCCAGTGCCTTTAAGGTGCCCTTAGACTGATCGGTGGTGCAGAAAATGCGCTTTGCAGCCTCCTCTGCGCTGTACTTCTTGTTGACCATCTCCCGGAACACACGGAACGCGATCGCCGGCTCCGTGGTGGTGCCGCTCTTGCTGATCACATTCACGCAAATGTCCTTGCCCTCACAAAGGGCCACGGTCTCGTTGAGCATCTCCGGGCTGATGGAGTTGCCGATAAAGAAGATCTGCGGGGTGTCCTTGGCCAGCAGGTTATAATTGGGAGACTTCAGTGCCTCAATCACAGCGCGGGCACCCAGATAAGAGCCACCGATACCGATCACGATCAGCACATCAGCGTTCTTCTGAATATAAGAAGCCGCTTTTTTAATGCGGGCAAACTCCTCTTTGTCATAGTCGGTGGGCAGATGAACCCAACCCAAAAAGTCGTTACCTGCGCCGGTACCGTCCATTAGGGTCTTCTGAGCAGCTGCAGCCTGGGGCTCCAGCGCCTGAATATCCGCCTTGCTGACGAAAGACTCAGCAAAATTACTGTTAAAATGAACTGCCATAGTTTTATCTCCATTCTACTTGGAATTTCAAATCATCATTTTACAACAACAAGGCCGATTTTTCAACACTTATTTTCAAAATGTCCTTAAAAAGCGGACAAAAACTGACCAAAAGGTGGTTTTGTCGATATTCACCCCGGCATACACCGGCATTTGCGCCACGGTTTTGCCCTCCAGCTTGACCGTAACGGTGCCCACCTTGGTATTCTTGCGCACAGGCGCCGTCACCGTCTTTTTCAGCTGATATTCGTAGGTGGGTTCCGCGCTTCCCTTGGCACACAACAGCTGCTGCTTGGCAGGCACGGCGGGGGTCAGGGCCTTTTGGGTACCGTTTTTCACGGTGATCTTGGCGATTTTCTTTGGGTCTGCCGACAGGTTCACCAGTCGGTAGTCCGCAAAGCCGCTGTCCAGCAGCGCTGTAGCGGTGGAAAAGCGCTGCTCGCTGGTCTTGGCGCCCAGTACCACGGCGATCAGCTGCATACCGTCCCGCCGGGCGGTAGCGCACAGGCAAAAGCCCGCTTTCTCCGTGGTGCCGGTTTTCAGCCCGGTAATGCCGTCATAAGTGTTTACCAGTTTGTTGGTATTATTCAGCTCTGTTTTGCCGCCCCGCAGACCGTCCAGCCACACGGTGGTGTACTTGGTGATCCAGTTGTGGCGCAGCACTTCCCGGGCGATCACCGCCAGGTCGTAGGCAGAGGAAAAGTGGTTCTTGGCCGTATCGTCCAGCCCGGTGCAGTTCTCAAAATTTGTATCTTTCAGCCCTAATTCCTTGGCACGGGCATTCATTCGCTGCACAAAGGCGCCGTCCGACCCGGCCACAAACTCCGCCAGCGCCGTACAGGCGTCGTTGGCCGAGGCGATCACCACCGCTTTCAGCAGTTCCTCCACAGTCATCTGTTCCCCCACTTCCAGCCAAATTTGGGAGCCGCCCTTGGAGGATGCATTGGCGCTGCCGGTGACCGTATCCGTCAGCTTGATCTTGCCGCTGTCCAGAGCTTCCGCCACCAGCAGCATGGTCATCAGCTTGGTCACCGACGCCGGGGAGCGCCGGTCATGGGCGTTCTTCTCAAAAAGCACCGCCCCGGTATCTGCGCTCATCAGCACGGCACTGGGGGCCTCTACCGTCTTTTCGTCCACAGCGGCAAAGCAGGGCGCAGGCACCGCCAACGCCAGCACCAAAGCCAGTAAAAATGTGACCATCTTTTTCATCAAACCACCTCATTGTTTGCGCTAAAAAATCTTGCTCCACCCCCGGCTTTATGCTATAATGTCGTGGATTGGAGCGTAATAGATATGAAAGCTGCTTTTTACACCCTTGGCTGCAAGGTCAACCAGTATGAAAGTGAATATATGGCCGAGCTGCTGCGCAGCGCCGGTTTTGAGATCGTGCCCCCGGATCAAGAGGCGGACTACTACATCGTCAACTCCTGCACGGTGACCGCAACCGCGGACCAAAAGACCCGGCAGAGCGTGCGCCGCTTTAAGCGCCGCCACCCGGGCGCCACGGTGATCCTTACCGGCTGTATGCCCCAGGCGTTCCCGGAGGAGGCCAAGGCCCAGCTGGACGCGGACATTGTGTTCTCGAACAAGAGCGACGGTGATATTTTTTCCATCATCAACCGGTATCATACAGAAAAGAGCCGCATTGTGGACATTAACGCCCACCAGACCGGCGACCCCTTTGCTCCCTGCGCCATCAGCGGCTTTGGGCAGCGGGTGCGCGCCTTTGTGAAGATCGAGGACGGCTGCGACCGGTTTTGTTCCTACTGCATTATCCCAAAATCCAGAGGGCGGGTACGCTCTAAGGCGCCTGCCGACCTGAAAAAGGAAGTGCAGGACCTGGCCGCCCACGGCATTAAAGAGATCGTGCTGGTAGGCATTAACCTGTCCGCTTACGGCAAGGGACAGGACTTTGACCTGCTGGACGCAGTGGCCATTTGTGACCGCACCCCCGGCATTGCCCGGGTGCGCCTGGGTTCGCTGGAGCCGGACCACATCACAGACCGGATCATTGCCGGACTGGCCAAGATGGAAAAATTCTGTCCCCAGTTCCACATCTCCCTGCAAAGCGGCTGCACCAAGACCTTAAAATCTATGAACCGCCACTACACGGCGGAAGAATATGAGGACCTGTGCCGCAAGTTGCGCGCCGCATTCCCGGACGCCACCTTGACCACGGATATGATGACCGGCTTCCATGAAGAGACAGAAGCCGATTTTGAAGAGAGCCTGGCCTTTGCAAAGAAGATCGAGTTTGAAAAGGTGCATGTATTCCCCTACTCCCAGCGAGAGGGCACAGCCGCCTCTAAGCGGGGCGACAGTGTGCCCCGGCAGGAGAAGGAGCGCCGCGCCAAAAAGCTGATCGCTGAGACGGACAAGCTGCGTGAAGCCTATTTTGACAGCCTTGTGGGCCGAAAGGTAGAGGTACTGGTAGAGCAGCAGCAGCCGGAGGGCACCTACACCGGCTACACCCGCAATTATGTACCGGTGACCATTCACCGCCGAGATCTGCACGTCGGCGACCTGGTGGAAGTGACCATCACCGGCGTGGAAAACGCCGATCACTGCATGGCAGAGTAAAGGCCGCTGACCTCCTCCCCTACGCTCTCATCTGTGAGATAGCCGTAGGAGAACACATAAAAGCCCTTTACCGCCGGGATTTGGCGAATAAACTGAATTTGGCGAAAGATCATATTCTTGTTCTCTTGGAATTCGGCCTTGCCCCGCCCGGCGTAGGCGTCTGCCTTGCCGCATTTATACAGCGGCAGACCGATATAGAGATCGCAGGCGGTGACCAGATCCCGCCAGTCCTTTACCGTTTTCATAAACGGCAGGGTGTCGTTAAGAAAGCCAAAGTACACCTGGGGGCACAGATAATCGCAATAGCCCTTTTGGGTGGCCCAGGTCTCCACATCGGCGTACAGACTGTCCCGATCATTGGCAATGCCCGCCGCCGGGCTGATACCAAAGGTACAGTTTTTATTTTCTTCTTTCACGGCTTTATATACGGCACGGATCAGGTCGTTTACCCGACTGCGCCGCCAGGCGCCCAGGGACCGGGTGCCGCCGTCTGCACGGTAGTCGGCATACTGCTTGGCGTCGATCTTCTTATCCGTATCCGGGTAAAAGTAATCATCAAAATGAATGCCGTCCACCGGGTAGTTCTTTACAATTTCCCGCACACCGGCCACAATGCGCTTTTGCACCGCTTTGGCCGCAGGGTTAAAGTAGATTTTTTTGTTCACGATCACCACATTGCCGTTTTTCTCCTTGTACCACTTTTTGGCAATGTTGTCGTCACTGAGCTTTTCGATCTTCTCCTGCTGACTCACCCGATATGGATTGAACCAGGCCTCGATTTTCAGCTGATTTTCGTGGGCCGCCTTGCACAGCAGTTCCAGCGGGTCGTATTTCAGTTCCCCGCCCTCTTTGCCAAAGCAGTAGGCGCTGACCGGGAAGTATTTGGACGAATAAAAGGCGTCTGCACAGGGGTGCACCTGCACGGTGACCGTCGTAAAGCCCCGCTTTTGCAACCGGGCAAAAGCCTTGGACACAGTGCCGTAAAAGCCGTCGCCGGTATCGTATTTGCCGGTAAAGGCCTGGAGTTCATAATAAGTGATCCACACGCTGCGCACGGCCAGTTCACCGGCTGCGGCCGTGACGGTTGCCGTTGTGGTCTCCGTTTGCACCGGTTTGTTCACCGTGCAGCCGCACAGCAGCACCAGACAGAAAAGAGAGAGGCATATTTTCTTCATACTTGACACTTTCTAAAAATATTGTAAAATAAGCATAGGTGATATTATGGAATACAGATTGGGTACAGACAAGCGAATTAAAGCCCGGGGCGAAACGGTAGAACTCACCTGCCCCCAGTGCGGCAAAAAAGGACACTTTGGCGTGTTCTCCAACTTTGAGCGCCGTATTGCCGTAAAGCTGCCGCTGCCCCTGAACTGCCAGACGGTGTACTTTTTGGTATGCCCCAACTGCGCTGCCGTCTTTGGTGTAGACGAGCAAAAGGGCGATGATTTCAAAAAGGGTTCTCCCCTGTCCATCGGCAACTTTGACCTAAAGGACTTAAAGCCCTTTAAGCCGGAAAAGGAAGAATGAGCCTGTTCCAATTTGCCCTGCTTTGGCTGGCGTGCACCAACCTGCTGGCCATCGTGCTGACCGTCAGCGACAAGGTACGGGCCAAAAAAGACAAATGGCGGGTGCCGGAGGATACGCTGCTTTTTGTAGCGCTCTTAGGCGGCGCCGTGGGCGAGTACATCACCATGCGCCTGATCCGCCACAAGACCCGGCATAAGAAATTTATGATCACCCTGCCGGTATTCATTCTGCTGCAAGCCGCGCTGGCCTTGGTGCTGGAAGCCAAGTTTTATTTTTATTGATGGTAAAAACGGAGCCAAACGGCTCCGTTTTGTTTTTTGTTTTTGTGTCGTTATAAAATAATACAGATCAGCCCGCTGCACCCCTCGTTGATCACCCGCTCGATGGTCTCTCTGAACTTGTTGCGGGCGTCCTCCGGCATACGATAGAGCTTGTTGTTCAGCCCCTCGTTCACCAGATCCAGCAGCGGCTTGCCAAACAAATTGGTATTCCAAATGGCTGCCGGGTTCTGTTCAAACTCCTTGAGCAGATACATTACCAGTTCCTGGGACTGGCTCTCGCTGCCTACAATAGGCGCCACTTCCGTATAAGTATTGCAGCGGATCATGTGAATAGACGGCGCCTGGGCGCGGAGCTTTACGCCGTAGCGGCCGCCCTGTTTCATAATTTCCGGCTCATCCAGGTGCATCTCATCCATGGCGGGCATCACAATGCCGTAGCCGCTGTCCTCCACATCCGCCAACGCCTGCTCAAACCGGGCAAACCGCTGCTTGACGGTCACCAGCTGCAAGATCTGCTCCATCAGCTGGCGTTCGTTGGCAATGGTCAGGCCGCATTTCTCAGACAACACCTGATAAAAGTAACTGTGGTCCACCTGCACATCCAGCTGCACATCACCGGTGGACAGATCCAGCCGCCGCACCTGCACACTTTCGATCCGGGAGACCCGGGCCAGCGCTGCGGTAAACTGCTGCACGCTGTCAATGGTAGACAGACTGTGGCAGTCCTGCTGCACCGCGCCGAACAACTCCGCTTTCCAGGGGTCCTGATCGTCCAGGCACTTGATCCACCCGGGCATCAACAGTTGTACGGAACTGATGGGAAATTCATACAGCACCTTTTGCAGTACCGCATTGAACGCTTCTGCGTCCATTTCCATACAGTTCTCTGCCAGCACCGGCACGCCGTATTTCTCTGTCAGTTCGGCTGCCAAAGCGGCCGTGCCCGGGGCTGTGGGGGTCTCGGAATTGAGCAGCACCACAAAGGGCTTGCCGTAGGATTTCAGCTCCTCGATCACCCGCTCCTCCGCTTCTTCATACTCGGCTCTGGGGATCGAGGTAATGGTGCCGTCCGTGGTCACCACAAGGCCGATGGTAGAGTGCTCGGTAATGACTTTCTTGGTGCCGATCTCCGCCGCCATATTAAAGGGTATCTCTTCCTCATACCAGGGGGTGCGCACCATACGGGGCTGCTCCTCCTCAATATAGCCCACGGCACTGGGCACAATGTAGCCCACGCAGTCCACCAGCCGCACACGGAATGCGGTGTGGTCCGCTAAGTTCAGGGTCACCGCTTCCTCCGGCACGAACTTTGGCTCCGTGGTCATAATGGTGCGCCCGGCAGCTGACTGGGGCAGTTCGTCCGTGGCCCGCTCCCGCTGGTACTCTCCGTCAATATTGGGGATCACCATGGTGTCCATAAATCGCTTGATAAAGGTGGATTTGCCTGTACGCACCGGCCCCACTACGCCGATATAAATATCACCCTGCGTTCTGAGAGCGATATCGCTGTAAATACGCTGATCCATTTGCTCACACTCCCGGAATCAAAAGAATGGTTTGTTGGCGAAGTACATCCTCCGTCAGTTGATTTTCCTGCTGAATTAGCTCGGTGCGAGAGCGGAACTTCTTGGCAATGTCCCACAAGCTCTCGTCCTTGGCGGCAAAGTACAAGGTCAGTACCGGGGACTCACCGGCACTGCGGGGTTGCAGCTCCACATCGGTCACCGTCTGCATCTCCACCCCGGTGTACAGGCAGGCGCTGTATTCTATATTCACCCGCAGTTCAATGCGGTTGGCCGACTGTAAGATATAATCAAAGGATTGCAGCCCGGCGCCTACAAATCCGGCGCACTTCTCGTCAGTCAGCGCCAGTTGCAGCCGGGTCACGCCGTCCTTGCAGCACAGATTGCCGCCCACATCGTAGTAGGCCACGCCGTAGCCCATCTCCACCAACAGCAGACCGTTTTGCACCCGCGCCTCCTGCATAGCAAGGGACAGGTCCACAATCTCTGCGATCTCCGTGTCCTCAAAGCTCAGGTCGGCGGACAGCGTTTTGCCGTCATAGAAAAATTGCGGGTCCCGCAGCAGCGGCACCGTGCCGGTCTGCACCCGGGCGTCATAAGCAATGGCGTAGGCGTCCGTTACCAGTCGGGTATCGCTGACCCGGGCGGCGGTGTAGGACACGCAAAAGGCCCCGGCGATCTCCAACCGGCGCAGGTCATTATTTTCGTCCGGCACCGGCTTAACAAACAGGGAGCCGATCTTCACCTGGGCAAAGGCGTGGCTGTCCTCGGTCATACCGGCCACATCCACGATCTTGCTGCTGTGCACGGTAAAGCAGCATTTTTCCGTGGTATGATCCGTGTTTTCATAGACCACGCACAGTTCCGCACGGCACTTCACCAGCATTTTGCCCTCAATGGTACGCACCTCGTCGATCACCGCAAAGGCGCCGGTGTGGATCAACACAGAGATATTGGTGTTGTGCTGGCCGATGGCGAACTTCTCGTCAAAATCACAGGAGAACAGCCCGGCGTCCAGCACATCCAGGCACTGGGCGTCTGCCTGGCGCAGAATGGCGCCGCAGCAGTCGGTCAGCTGGCTCTGTTCCGTATAGGCAAAGACCTCTGTGTGCACTTGCAGCCCGGAGCGCACCTCCAACTTGCGCTGATTGATCAGCCGATAGTTGGTAAAGGCCGTGCAGGCGTGCACCTGGGCAAAGGCAAAGGCGTCCGTCACCGGCGCGTCAATGTTCTTGGTGAACCGCTCCTCAAATTCGGCGGACAAGCAGCACCCGGAGGTGGAGATATACACCAGCGAAATGCGGCTGCGGCCGGTCACCTTTAAGCTGCCGGAGGCGTATTCGTAGTCCGTCACCGCGTGGCTGCACACGCACCGCACCACCCGCTCCACATCTTCGCAGTATTGGGGCAGGCTCTCCTGGTATTCCACTTCAAACTTGGCTTCTCCCGTGCCCAAACAAACCGTGCGCTTGCTGTCGGCAAAGGTCTTTTCCGTTTCCATTGCAACATCTCCTTACAGTTACTGGTAATATCTATGCGCCCGCTCCCCCGCCTATGCACACCAAAGAAAAATGTTACAACGAGAAAACCCGCAGCACCTTTTCAGGTCCCGCGGGTCTCATTTATTGGCAAAAGTAAAAGATAGCCGAGCATAACAGCTCAGCTATCCTTTTGATTTTGGCTATATTTACTGATCGTTCTGCATACTGTCCATCATACTGTGCAGAATACGGTATAATGCGGCGGCGTCTTGCTGGTCCAGGGAGATACAGCCCTGCATTTTGTAAGGCACTTCCACCGCTCGGGCTTGCAGTGCGCTGCCCTGTTCGGTAAGGGTCACAATAAGGATCCGCTCATCCTCCGCAGAACGACAGCGAGAGAGAAAACCCTTTTTCTCCAATGTTTTCAAAACAGGCGTTAATGTGCCGGAATCCAGAAACAACAGCTTTCCCAATTCCTTGACTGACAGTTCCTCATGCTCCCACATGGCCATCATGGTAATGTATTGGGTGTAGGTCAATCCGATCTCGTCTAAAAACGGCTTATACCGCTTTACGATCTCCTTTGCGCAAACATACAAAGGAAAGCACAACTGATTATCCAGCTTTAACGCATCAAAATTCTGCTCCATAAAAATCTCCGTCTCTCGGTTTTACAAGTCAAATCATACCACAACAGACGAAGAAAATCCAGTAGTTAACCGAAACTGATGCATTATTCATCGTCATCCGGTGTGTAATTCGGATCCTGCGAAGCTGCATATGCAGCCCGTACAGCCTTTGCCAGCTGGTCGGAGCAGGAGGTGGGGCGCAGCCCGCACAAAACACCACTGAGTTTGCCCTCGATCTCGTCTATGGTCCAACCATCCAGCAACAGGGAAAGCGCTTTTAAATTGCCGTTACAGCCGCCCATAAATTGAATATTGTGCACCACATTCCCGTCTAAATCCAGGCTGATCACTTGGGAGCAGGTATTTTCCGTTAAATAATCATAATGAAACATATTACAAAATCTCCTTAATTTTCTCTCTGATATCGTCTATTTTGGCCGTCGGCTCGTAGCGAGCCACGATATTCCCTTCTCTGTCGATCAGGAACTTGGTAAAATTCCATTTGATGTTGCCGTTATTTTTGTAATCCGGGTCCATCTTTTTGGCAATGGGCGCCATAAACAGCTTGGCGGGACCGTTAAAGCCTTGGAATTTAGTGCTTGAAGTAAGCCATTTATACAATGGTATAGCATTTTCGCCGTTGACATCAATCTTGTGATACTGCGGAAAAGTAATGCCGTAGCGACCGGTGCAAAAATCGTGGATCTCCTCATCTTCTCCTGGCGCCTGATTGGCAAATTGATTGCAGGGAAAGTCCAAAATTTCCAATCCCTTGTCCGCAAATTCCTGATACATTTCCTGCAGCTCCGTGTACTGAGGCGTAAAGCCGCAACCTGTAGCGGTGTTAACCACCAGGATCACCTTGCCGCGGAATGTCGCAAGCTCCACATCCCTACCGTCCTGCGCCTGCACCGTAAAATCATAAATGTTCATACAAATACCTCCTATTGATTGCGCGCAATTCGATTGCGTTTGATTTATTACGACTTAATTGTACACAATCTTTTTGCGCTTGTCAATAGGTATTCTTACTTTTTTCTATTTTTGTAAAAAAGAAAACTTCGTTTCCCTGAGATAACGAAGTTTTCTTTATGTTGGATTTAGGATTCCGCTTTAACTTTTTTGATCTTAAAAACAGCGCGCAGCACAGGTGCCAGCGCCTTTGGACACTCCAGTACAATCACTCGCATAATCGGCCTCCCTTTAGCGTTTACAGCATATAATACCCAGGATGATCAGAGCAATGGCCAAAACGCGGGCGACCCAAACGGTAGGACAGCAGCAGGCAATCAGCAGCCCTGCACCAAATGCAATCCATAAAAAATCACGCCTGCACATCTTTTTCACGCCGAACACCCCGCAAATGCTGTATTTACACCATACTATGCACGCACTTGCAGATCGTTACTAAGCACCGTCAGCAGTCGACCCTCTCGAAATGAAATGGAACATTTCCCGTCCTTCACCTCATTGCTTTGGCACATAGAGGCAGCCGGGTCCAGGTCATAGTCCGTCAGTTCCCACTGGGCGCCTCGAATAGTCAGCCCCCGGCACACACCGCCAAAAGCAAACAGAGAGAAATAATCGTAACCATCTCCGCTAAAAACAAACGGCCCGTCAGAAATAAATATTTTTTCATTAGGCGTAACAATTTCTGCCTGTACGCCGAGATTCAGACAATAGGCCAAGTTGGCCACATTAGAGAAAGAATGGTCAAAGCGGTTGCCGACAGCGCCCACCAGGGTCAATTGGTTATAGCCCCGTGCCAACGCAAGCTTGATGGATGCAAGGGTGTCCGTATCATCTTTATGGGTTGGTAAAACAATACACTCCCCGGCGTGCTCCGGAACCGGTGAGGAATCATAGTCCCCCACTGCAACATCCGGTACCACCCCCAAGCGGCTGCATTTCTTCCAGCCGCTGTCTGCTGCCACCACAAAGGCGCCCGGCAGCAACGGCTCTATGTAGGCAATATCCGTCTCCGGCGCGCCGCTAACGATGAGACAGCGCTTTATTTCCGTTCCCATTTTTTTATATCCTTTACCTGATTATAAAATTCAATATAGCTGTTGTGGCGGCTTTCGCTGATCTCGCCCCGCTCCACGGCGGCGCATACGGCGCAGCCTTTGTCTGCCACATGGGTGCAGCTGTTAAACCGACAGTCTCCCAAATAAGGGCGAAAATCCGGGAAGCACATAGGCAGTTCATCTTTGTTGATCTCTGCGTCCCGCTCCAGTTCCAGTGCGGAAAAACCGGGCGTATCCGCCACCCAACCACCGGCCACCGGGTATAACTCACAGTGTCGGGTGGTGTGGCGGCCGCGACCCAGTTTCTTACTGGTCTCGCCGGTCTCCAGCGCCAAATCCGGGCACAGACGGTTCAGCAGCGTGGACTTGCCCACGCCGCTGTTGCCGGTAAACGCGCACAGCCGTCCGGAGATCAGCGCAGGCAACTCATCTGCCCCTGCACCGGTGCGGGCATTGCACAGCACCACCGGATAACCTGCTTTTTTGTAAATGTCGGCATACTTCTGTCCATTCTCTGCCAAGTCCACCTTGGTGAGCACAATTACACAGTCAATACCCTTTTGCGCTGCCAGAACCGTCAGCTTGTCCATCTGCACGGTACGGATCTCCGGGTCCACCAGGGACGACACAATAAACAGCCGGTCTAAATTAGCCAGCGGCGGCCGACGCAGTTCGTTCCTGCGGGGCAAAATGGCATCAATGGTATTCTCCCCTAGCGGGTTCACGGTGATCTCCACTCGATCCCCCACCAGCGGGCTGATCCGCTGCTTACGAAAGGCGCCCCGCGCCTTGCACTCATATAATCCATCGGCGGTTTCTACATAATAGAAACCGCCGATCCCCTTGTGAATTCTGCCTGTTACTGCCATATCATTCCGTCCCGCTGGTCGCCGTAGTGTCCGCACCATCGTTAAAGTTCATCCGCACAGTTCTGGCTTTGTCGGTCTTGACGGTCTGGCGTTGAGACACCTCGTCCAGTTCCACTTCAATCTCTACCTGGGTGCCGTAAGACACCTGCAGACTGAAGTTGCGCTGACCACCGTCCAGGCTCTCACTCTTGGTAAATCGAAGCTCTCCGTCCACATAAATATTCAGTGTGCTGTTTTTGCCCGTATTCGGCACTGTCACTTGCAACTTTACCGTCTGCGCTGCCGGATCAGTAGATACGACGCCGGTGGACACCACTAATTTTATTGTAGCGGTAGGCTCTGCCGCCTCACCCTGACCGGGAGTCTGGCTGATCACTGTGTCCTTAGGCAGACTGCTGTCCTCGGTAGAAATCTGTACATTTTCAAACCCGCTTTTTTCCAAAAAGCTGCGGGCGTCGCTTTGGCTCAGGCCGCGCACATCCGGCACGGTGAGCAAAACCTTCTGGGTGGTGCTGGGGCCGGAACTGATATAAATGGTCACCGTTTGATCAGAAGTCACCAAATCCCCGGCCTTGGGGCTGGTGTACACGCACTGCCCTTCCTTTACCGTCTCGCTGGAGATAGTGGTAACGGTGTAGTTGTTCAGTCCCTCAGAGGCCAGTTCTTTCTTGGCCATATCCTCACTTAAGCCGTAGCAGTTGGGCACCTGAATACCGTCGGGCGACTGCGCCACCACAAGGGTTACCGTGCTGCCCTTCATCACCCGCTCACCGGCTGCCGGCTTTTGCTCCAGTACAGTACCCGGGTCTGCGTCCTCGCTCTCCTTGCTTTCCTGTACAAAAGCATAATCGTACTGATTGGAGCTGACAATGGTGTCATAGGCCTGACCTACAAAGTTCTCCAACTTCACAGACTTAGTATTCAGCGAACCGGTCAGGCCCATCACCAGCAGCACAATGGCCGCTATAAGCACCAGCATACCGGCAATCACAGCGCCGACGATCTTACCCTTGCGCTTAGGGTCTTCATCTGCCACCGGCTGCTCCGGCTCAGAGTGCAAATCCGGCTGAAGAGGCTCTGTATGATCCACCGTCTTAATCACATATTTCGTAGGCTCCTCGTCCACAAAATAGGAATAGTCAAAGGTGGTGGCCGGGTTCTTAATGACCTCCTCCACATCAAAGAGCATTTCCGTTGCGGACTGGTAGCGGTTGGCCGGGTTCTTCTCCATAGCGTGGGCACAGATCTGCTCCACGCCCCGGGGAATATCCGGGTTAATGTCAATGAGCCGCTTGGCGTCCGCCTGCACCTGCATCAGGGCAACGGACACGGCGCTGTCTGCGTCAAAAGGCACCCGACCGGCCAGCATCTCATAGAGCACCACGCCCAGGGAGTAAATATCCGCCCGCTCGTCGGTAAACTCGCCCTTGGCCTGCTCCGGGCTGATATAATGCACGGAGCCGATGGCGTTCTCCGTTAAAGTCTTGGTCTCGCTGCGGGAGAAACGGGCAATACCAAAGTCCGTCACCTTGATATGGCCGTTGGCCAGCAGCATAATGTTTTGGGGCTTAATGTCCCGGTGCACGATGCCCTTGTCGTGGGCGTGCTGCAACGCGCGCAAAATCTGCGTGGTAAAGTACAGGGCGTCGTTCCAGGTGATGGCCCCCTGCTTTTGTATATATTCCTTTAAGGTAATGCCGTCCACATACTCCATCACAATGTATTGGAGTTTCTCACCGAAGCTCACATCATACACCTTTACGATATTGGGGTGGGACATAACGGCAATGGCCTTGGACTCATTCTTGAACCGGCGCACAAAGTCATCGTTTTGCAAGAATTCGTCCTTCAGGATCTTCACCGCCACAATGCGGTCATCCACATTGTCATAGGCTTTATACACAACGGACATACCGCCTACGCCGATGATCTCCTGCACTTCATATCTGCCGTCTAAGCGTTTTCCTACATAATTATCCATTATATTCGTTCACTCCGCTTAATTGCTGATGGCGACCACGGTAATATTATCACCGCCGCCGTTTTTGTTGGCCTGCTGTACCAGACGGTCCGCATAGGCATAATACTGACCGTCACTGATGGCGCTGACCATCTCCTCATTGTCCACATAATTGGAAAGACCGTCCGTGCACAGCAGCAGCACCTGACCGTCACTAAAGTCAATCTGGTCAAAGTCGATTTTAATATCACGATCCACCCCGATGGCACGGGTGATAATATTTTTGTTGGGGTGATGCTTGGCCTCGTCCGGGGTGATCTTGCCGCTCTCCAGCAAATCCTGCACCATACTATGGTCAGTGGTCACCTGCTGCAAGCTGTCGGCAGAAAAGAGATACGCCCGGCTGTCTCCGGCGTGGGCAATAAACGCCTGGCCGCCGCGAATGACCGCACACACCACCGTGGTTCCCATACCGTGAAGATCCGCCTTTTCCTGCGCCAGATCATACACCTCCACATTGGCAGCAGACAGCGCCGACTCCAGCATATTGCAGATGGAGCTGTCCCGCATATTGGGGTGGTAAGACGCATTGATTTTGGCACTGATTACCTGTACTGCCAGAGAGCTGGCAATATTGCCGCCGGCTGCGCCGCCCATACCGTCGCACACCACGGCAAAGGCCGTGCCGTCCGGCATTTCGCCCACAAAGTAGGCGTCCTGGTTGGACTCGCGGATCCGCCCCCGGTCGGTTTTAGCAACCATGTTCAATCTGATCACCTCATTTCTTCAATCTGCGAAGCTGCCCGCAAGAGGCATTGATATCACAACCTAAAGTTCTTCTTATTGTAGCATTTATTCCCTGTTTTTTCAATATACTTTGAAAGTTTTGAATGTCTTTTTGACTGGAGCGCACATTGCCCCGCTCCGCCACATCGTTCACCGGGATCAGGTTCACATGGCAAAGCATACCCCGCAGCCGAGCCGCCAGCTCCATAGCGTGGGCCGGGCGGTCGTTCACATTGTGGATCAAAGTGTATTCAAAGGACACCCGGCGCGAGGTTTTCTCCGCATAAGCGGCCATGGCACGCAGGGTAGCGTCCATGCCCCACCGGGCGTTCACCGGCATGGTGCGGGAGCGGATCTGGTCATTGGGGGCGTGCAGGGACAAAGTCAGCGTCACCGGCAAGTCCTCGTTCATCAGATCGTAAATACGGTCCACCAGCCCGCAGGTGGAGATGGTAATGTTCCGCAGGCTGATATTCAGCCCCCGGGGATCGTTGACCGTATGTAAAAAAGCGATGGTATTGTCATAATTATCCAGCGGCTCGCCAATGCCCATCATCACAATGTGGGATATGCGGCAGCCCAGATCCTGCTGGGCAGCGTGCACCTGGCTCTCCATCTCCGCCGGCAGCAAATTCCGCTGGAACCCGGCCAGAGTGGACGCACAAAAGGTGCAGCCCATTTTGCACCCCACCTGACTGGACACGCAAATGGTGTAGCCGTAGTTATAGTGCATCACCACGGACTCCACATATTCGCCGTCGTTCAGGCGAAACAGGTACTTCACCGTATCGTCCACGGCGGACACATATTTCTCTTCAATCCGGCAGGTGGGAATGGTGAACTGTCGGTCCAGTTCGCTGCGCAGGTCCTTGGACAGATTGGTCATCTCCCCAAAATCCTGCACGCCTACCTTATGCAGCCAGCCGTACACCTGGTCGGTGCGAAAGCGTTTGAGTCCCAGCTCCCCCAGCCGGTCGCACAGCGCCGGGTAAGATAAACTTTTAATGTCCTCTTTCATGCCTGTCTCTCCAAAACGGCGTAGTAAAAACCGTCGCTGCCCTGTGCGCACGGAAAGCGGGTGCATTCCGCCGCCAGGGAAAAGGCGCTGTGCCCCACTAAAAAGGCCGACACCACCTTTTCATTCTCTTTTTTATGGAGGGTGCAGGTGGAGTACACCAGTCGCCCGCCGGGTTTTAAGTAAGTGGCTGCCGTCTGCAATATGGATAGCTGCAAGGTCGGCAGGTCTTTGATAGTATCTAAATCTTTATAGCGAATTTCCGGCTTGCGGCGGAGAATGCCAAAGCCGGAGCAAGGCACATCACAAAGAATGGCGTCCGCCGCCGGTAAATCCCGGCTGTGCACGGTAGCGTCCTGCACGCGGGGTTCTATACAGTCCAAGTGCAGCCGCCGGGCGCCGCTCTCGATCAGCGCCACCCGGTGGGGGTGCAGATCGCAGGCGATCAGTCGGCCGGTATTATTCATCATCTCCGCCAAAGTAAAGGACTTGCCCCCGGGTGCGGCACACACATCCAGCACAGTTTGGCCCGGACGCACCTGCAAGGCGGCGCAGGCCAGGTAACAGGACAGGTCCTGCACATGAAAATAACCTTTTTGGAATGCGGCGGCGTGCTCCACATCAAAGCCGTCGTCCACCGCCAACACGCCCTCCGGCAGCACCCGAGCCGCTACGCCCGTCTCTGCCAGCATATCTTGCAACTGCTCTGCCGTTACAAATAAAGAATTAGGCACCAAAAACAGCGGCGCACGGCCGTTGATATAAGGCAGGAACGCCGCCGTGGCGTCTGCGCCGTAGGTCTTTTGCCACATAGCCAGCAGGGGCTGGGGCACGGAATAGTGGAGCATGGGCGTATCCGGCAGATCCGGGTCCGCCGCGATCTGCCGCAGTACCGCATTGATCATACGGCCGTAATAGCCTTGGCCTACGGTTTTCGCCAGTTCTACCGTTTCGTTCACCGCAGCGGACACCGGCACCTTGTCCATATACAGCGCCTGGTAGGCGCCCATACGCAGCAGCACCCGCACCTTCGGCTTCAACCGCCCGGTGGTGAATTTGTCCACCAATGCGTCCAGGGTGATCTGCCGCTCCAACACGCCCCGCACCAAGGCGGTGGCAAAGGCCCGGTCCTGGCCGTTGGCCACAGGCAGGTGTTCCAGAGAAAGGTTGGAATAAGCGCTGTCCTGTTGAATTTTATATAAGGTCTCAAACGCGGCTAAGCGCGGGGATTTAACGGTCATTGCTTCGTCCTGCCAGGAGCAGCAGTCGCAGCAAAGTAGCCAGTGCAGAGGCCAGCGCCGCCACATAGGTGAGCGCAGCCGCCGTCAGCACTTTCTTTGCGCCGCGGTACTCCTGTTCGGTTAAAAATTGATGGCTTTCAATGGTCTGCAAGGCCCGGCGGGAGGCGTTAAACTCCACCGGCAGGGTCAGCAGCTGGAACAGCGCCACCAGCGCATAGAGAATAATGCCCACCATGATCAGCGGCCGCCAGGTGAATACCACGCCCAGCAGCACCAGCGGAATACCCAAAGAGGAGCCAATGCGGGTAGCGGGAATGGCCGCGTTGCGAATTTTCAGCGGCGTGTAGCCCTGGGCGTGCTGGCAGGCGTGGCCCGCCTCATGACAGGCAACGCCGATGGCCGCCACAGAGGTGGCGTTATACACATCGCCGGACAGGCAAATTTCCTTATTTTTCGGATCGTAATAATCGGTAAGCGTGCCGCCGATTTGGCGGATCTGCACATCGGTAATGCCGTTCAGTTGCAGCAGCCGTGCCGCCGCCTGGGCGCCGGTCATACCGCACAAGGCGTGCACACTGCTGTACCGGCGAAAAGCCCGCTTCACCTTGATTTGGCAATAAAAAGAAAACAGCAACACCGGAACCATAATGATCCCGGTCGCATAATAAAGCAGATAGGCGTTCATAAACTCACGCTCCTAAAACAGTACCTACCGCCACCGGGTGCCCGGCCAAAAAGGCCTTGGCGTCCATGGCTTTCTTCCCCTGGGGCTGCACGGTCAGCAGTTCCAAACCGCCACCGTCGCCGCAGGCAACGATCAACTTGCCCTTGCTCTCGATCACCGCGCCGGGGATGCTCCCCTTTTGGTCGCTTAGGCGGGCGGACAGCACCTTGACCGTCTTGCCGCCAATGGTGGTGGTAGCGCAGGGCCAGGAATACAGCCCCCGCACCTGATTATGCAGCTGCGCTGCAGGGCGGCTCCAATCCAAGGGGCTCATAGACTTGGAGATCATCTTGGCATAGCCAAAATCCCCTGCCGGTTGGGGCACCGGGTGCAGATGGTCCAGCTGTGGCAAGATCTCTGCCAGCGCCTGTGCGCCTAGGGCAGACAGCCGGTC
The DNA here is from genome assembly GCA_963605415.1 of bacterium. Lineage (GTDB taxonomy): Bacteria > Bacillota > Clostridia > Oscillospirales > Acutalibacteraceae > CAG-217. Next base: position 29,162 of record CAVCUL010000001.1, read on the forward strand.
AAACAGCATTTCCGCCGTTTCCTCCGGGTCAATGGGCGTTTTCTTCACCAGTAGCATATCGCCGGTGTCCAGTCCCGCGTCCATTTGCATAACCGTCACGCCGGTCTCCGTCTCACCGTCTAAGATCGCCCACTGAATGGGCGCCGCGCCCCGGTATTTGGGCAACAGGGAGGCGTGCACATTGATACAGCCGTAGCGGGGCAGTTCCAGAACCGCCCGGGGCAAAATGCGCCCGTAGGCCACCACCACGATCAAGTCCGGCGCCAGCGCCTTTAACTGCTCCAAAGTGGCCGGGTCTTTCATCTTCTCCGGCTGAAAAACAGGCACACCGTGCGCCGCAGCCAGCACCTTTACCGGCGGCGGGGTCAGCACCATTTTGCGCCCCTGGGGCTTATCCGGCTGGGTAAACACGCCAACCACGCTGTGGGGGCTGTCCAGCAGGGTTTGCAGGCACGGCACGGCAAAATCCGGCGTGCCCATAAATACAATACGCAGCGTTTGCATCTTAGTCCTTCTTTACAGTTTTGTCCATACGGTCGATAAAGAGCACACCGTCCAGGTGATCGATCTCATGGCAGAATGCCCGGGCCTTCAAGTCCTCGCCGGTATAAACATGCCATTTGCCCGCACGGTCCTGGCCCTTCACCTGCACCTTTTGGGGGCGGCGCACCGTCTCGTACCGACCGGGCAGGGACAGGCAGCCCTCCTGGCCGCACTGCTCGCCCTCGGTCTTTACGATCTCCGGGTTGATCAGTTCTACCGGGCCGTCGCCGCAATCGATCACCACAATGCGCTTGAGAATGCCCACCTGCACTGCAGCCAGGCCCACCCCGTTGTCCTTATACATGGTCTCAAACATATCCTCCACCAAGGTGGCGATACGCTGGTCAAACACTTCCACCGTGCGACTCTTTTTTCTTAAGATCGGGTCGCCGTATTTTACTACATTCCGTAATGCCATTTTCTCTCCTAACCCAGATCAATGGGGTTCAAATCTATGGAAATCTGCACCTTTCGCAGCTCTTTCATTTTAACAGTCGCTTTTAACACCTGCATGAGCAAATTGCGAACAGATTTTGAATTTTTACACTTAATTGCCAGCCGATACCGATAGGTATTGCTGATTTTAGATATTCTTGCCGGCGAGGGACCAAGCACGATCAGCTTTTGCTGCTGCGCATTGTTCTCCTGCACCAGTGTTTCAAAAAAGGCCTTGGCCGTCAGTGCCGCCGCGTTCTCGTCCTCGCTGACAAAGAACACGCCGTAAATATCACAAAACGGCGGATAGGTCAAAATGCGCCGCAGGGCGTACTCCGTCTCAAAAAAAGCCGGATAGTCCTGCCGAGCCGCCAGGTCAATCACCGGATTGCAGGGATCAATGGTCTGGATCACTGCCGTGCCGGTAGCGTCCCGCCGACCGCTGCGCCCTACCACCTGGGTGATCAGGTCAAAGGCCCGCTCGTGGCTCAGGTAGTTCTCATCATACAGCGCATTGTCCGCATTCACCACGCCCACCAGTGTCACATCGTCAAAATCCAGCCCCTTGGCTACCATTTGGGTGCCAACCAAAATGTCATATTCGTGGGCCGCAAAGGCGTCAAACAGCTTTTGGTGGCTGAATTTGCCTGCGGTGGTGTCTGCGTCCATACGCAAGATCCGCGCCGCCGGAAACAGCGCTTGCAACTCGTCCTCGATCCGCTGGGTGCCGTACCCGCTGTACCGTACCGCGTGGCTGCCGCATTCCGGACAAATATTGTCCAGGGGCTTGGAGTAGCCGCAGTAGTGGCACATCAGCCGGTTGGAATAGCTGTGATAGGTCAGCGAAATGGAGCAGTTGGGGCAGGTGATCACATGGCCGCAATCGTTGCAGGCAATGAATGTGTTGTACCCCCGCCGGTTCATCAGCAGAATGGTCTGCTTGCCCGCGTCCAAATTGGCCTGGATCTGCCCTTGCAGGGTGCGGCTCAGGGGCGAACGGTGCCCGGCATGCAGCTCCTCCTTCATATCTACAGCACACACATGCGGCAACGCAGCATTGCCAAATCTGTGCTCCAGGGTGCAAAGGGTATATTTCCCCGCCTTGGCTGCCGCATAGCTTTCGATACTGGGGGTTGCTGACGCCATGACAAACAGCGCGCCGCGCTCCCCTGCCCGATAGCGGGCAATGTCCCGGGCGTGGTAACGAGGGGTGCGCTCATTTTTATAAGTCAACTCCTGTTCCTCGTCCATAATAACCAGTCCCAGGTTGTGCAGTGGCGCAAACACAGCGCTGCGAGTGCCCAGCACAATCTTGGCCTCGCCCCGGTCAGCACGACGGTATTCGTCGTTGCGCTCGCCTACGGACAGGCCGCTGTGCAGCACAGCCACCTGCTGACCGTACCGCTGATGGAACAGTCCCAGCACCTGCGGGGTCAAACCGATCTCCGGCACCAGCACAATGGTATCTTTCCCCTGCTGCAATGCCCGGTCGATCAGGCGCATATACACCTGGGTTTTGCCGCTGCCGGTAACGCCGTACAGCAGCGCGCTGCCGCCGTCGCCGTCCAGCATAGCAGACAGGGTATCGTACGCCCTTTGCTGCTCGGCAGACAGCTCGATCTCCGCCGCCTTGGGAGCAGCAGGCAGATGGGCATAGGGATTTCTGTATTTTTCTTTTTTGAAAAAGCGCAGCACGCCGCACTTTCCCATATTTTTCAGTACACTGTCGCCCACGCCGCAAAGGGTTTTGATCTCCTCCACGGTGGCACTGCCGATGTCCAGCAGCAGATCGGCAACGGACTGCTGCTTTGGCGTTAAGCGGGGCAGCTCCTCGCTGCGGCTGACAGTTAGCTCCGCCATACGCACACCGGCCACGCCGATCTTGCCAAACCCACGGGGCAGCATTTGCAGCAGACACTCGTAGGTGGTGCAAAAATAGCGGCTTTTCATCCACCGAGCCAGGCGAATTTGGCTCTCGTCCAGTACGGTACCGAAGTCGCACACTCGGGCAATGTCTTTCAGCGCAGGATTGATCCCTGCAAACACCTGCAGCACAATCCCCTGACGCAGTCGGTTGCCGCTGCCAAAAGGCACCTCCACCGCCACGCCCGGGCGTACTTTGTCCGCCAACGCAGCGGGCACCGCATAGTCGTAGTCGCTGTCTAAATTAAAGAAAGTGCGCTCCACCGCCACCGTAGCAATGGGGCAGTTCTCTGTCTTGGCGCCCACGGTTATTTCTTTTTCAACTCGTCCGGCTCCTCAATCACATACTTGCCGGCATTGATGTCGTCAATCGCCAGAGACACCGTCTTTACATCCAGGTGCTCCTCAGCGGCAATGGCCTCGTCCTGAATTTCACGGGCACGCTTGGCGGTGCCCACCACCAGGCTGTAACGGCTGTTTACATTCTTGAGCATTTCTTTCAAATCGGGATTAAACATAGCTTTCTACCTCCAGTAGCAGTTATTCTGCGTTGCGCTTGGCCAGCTCGTCGCAGATGATGTGGTTAATTTCGTGCACAGCGGTGTCCAAATCGTCATTGAGCACCTGATATTTGTAGCAGTCCCGGGACTGAAGCTCCACCTTGGCAATTTCCAGCCGGTTGCGGATCACCTCGTCCGTATCAGACATACGCCCGCGCAGGCGCTGCTCCAAAATCTCAAAATTCGGTGGGTACAGGAAGATGGACACACAGTCCGGGCAAATGCGCATCACATTCTTTGCCCCCTGCACCTCGATAATCAAAAAGCAAACCTTGCCCTGGGCAATGGCCTGCTCCACCCCGGCAATGGGGGTGCCGTAATAATTGCCGGAATACTCGGCGTACTCAAAAAATCCACCCTCGGCAATCATCTTTTCAAAATCCGCGCGGCTTTTGAAATAATAATTCACGCCGTCCACCTCGCCGGGACGGGGCGCACGAGTGGTGGCGGAGACGGACTCTACCACATCGTCCCGCAGGGACTCAATGGCCCGAAAGACCGTATCCTTGCCGCAGCCGCTGGGTGCGGACAAAACAACTAATAAGCCTTTTTTAGTATCACAATGCATCGCGCACCTCCGCAGAAAATTTCTCAGCAATTTTGTTCAAATCCAGATAAGACAAAATCACATTATCGCTGTCTGTAATAATGACGCTCATGGTCTTGCGGCCGTGGGTGGCGTCGATCAATGTTCCTTTTGCTTTGCCATCTTGCACAATGCGCTTGACCGGGGCAGACTCCGGGCTGACAACGGCGATCACCCGATCCGCATTCACAAGATTGTTAAAGCCGATATTCACCAGCTGCATTATTCGATGTTCTGAATCTGCTCCCTGATTTTTTCTACTTCAGCCTTCATATCAATCACTTTGCCGGCGATAGCCACATCGCTGGCCTTAGAGCCGATGGTGTTGGCCTCCCGATTGATCTCCTGAACCAAAAAGTCCATCTTTCTGCCGATGGGCTCCTCTGCCTCCAGGAATTTGCCCAGTTGATCAATGTGGGAGCGCAGGCGCACCGTCTCTTCCGCCACGGCAACCTTGTCGGCAACAATCGCCGTCTCCTGCAGCAAGCGGCCCTGGTCCAGAGTCACATCCCCCAGCAGATCCCGCACACGGGCGGTCAGCTTTTCGTTATATTCACGCACGGTCTGGGGCGAGCGCTCCTCCACAAACGCCACACAGTCCAAAATGGTCCGGGCACGGCCGGCCACATCGGCCTTCATCTTGGCGCCCTCCACCTCACGCATAGCAATAAACTTATCCAGCGCAGCGGCGGCCACCGTCTGCACATAGGACCAGATCTTGTCCTCGTCCTCCTCATTCTTGCGCACCACCAGCACATCCGGAAAGCGGGCAATGGTAGCCGCGCCCCAGTCCTGCTTGGCGCCGTAAGTGTCTGCAATCTCCTGCAAAGCAGCGTTGTAGGCACCGGCCAGAGTGTGGTTGACCACCACCTGGGCGGCCTCGGTGTTCAGCGCCTCAATGCTCACAAAGCAGTCCACCTTGCCGCGCGACACACGGCTGTTCACAAAGGACTTCAGCTTATCCTCAATAAAACCGTACTGCCGCGGTACCCGAGAGGCAAATTCAAAATAGCGGTGGTTGACGGACTTTAATTCAACCGTAATCACATAGCCGTCGATCTCCTGCACCGCACGACCGAAGCCGGTCATGGATTTTAACATATACATACCCCCAAAGAACATTCTTTGCGCCTGTAGCGCCCCTGTTCTTTTGTTGCAAATATTATAGTCGTTCCCGCAGGTTAGGTCAACACTTTGTTCATATTATGTTTACATTGTTCATGATATATTAACATTTGTATTTATAATTGTGCAGCGATCATAGAAACGGTGCGATGTGGGCATCGCACCCTACATAATTCGTAACGCAAAAAAGTTATAAAACAAAGCCTCCCTTGTAAAGGGAGGTGGCAACGCCGTAGGCGTTGACGGAGGGATTACGCAAGGGAGCAAGCCCCCCACCCTACGGTCGCGCAATTCACGCATCTCACCCTACAAATTGGTTTTATAAAAAATGTAGGGGCCGATGCCCACATCGGCCCGCAATCCCTCAATCACTTCCTGACACCACCCAACTGGTGCCCGTCCCCTCTGTCGCTGCGCGACATCTCCCCGCACTGGGGGGAGTCACCCTTTACACAAGGGAGGCTGATCGGCATCAAAATCTTAGGCTCCCTTGTAAAGGGAGCTGGATGCGCGCTTGCGCGCAGACTGAGGGATTTGCACACAAATAGGATCCGCCCATTTCATTTTCTCAGTCGCTACACAACACCCCCACCTACAAGAAAAAAAAGACAGGAGATTGCTCTCCTGCCTTTTCTCATATGCTTTTCACTTAGTACGTACCGATGGTGTCATTGGCGTACAGACCGTTGCTGCCGACCTCATCATCGCCCACTTCTTCACCGCCGTGGTCGATGCGGCCGCCACTGCTGGATGCGGTGAGCACAAAGTAGCGGTCAAACTTTTCAACCTCCATCTCAGGAGTACTGTAACTTCTCTTCATGTTAAAATCCTCCTTTAAGCAGTGGTTGCTGATTTGAACTCTTTGTTGTTGCAGATGTTGCCGTAGGCAATGCACTGTACCGTGGTGCTCTTGGTGCCGCCGGTAATCAACTCCGTCTCATAAGTGTAAGTGAACTTCACATACGCTCTGGTGTATGTGGTGTCAGCCACCGTGTTGGCATTCTTGTAATTGAGAATGAACTGGTTGCTGAAATCAATGGGGCTCTTCGCCTTGAGCATCTTCACACCGCTGTCGGCAACTGCAACCTGGTCAACGGTGAAGTTCTTAGCGGTTGCATTGTCTGCGTTGCGGGTGTACAAAGTACCCATCTCGGTGATCTTCACACCCGCGGGCAGGCCGGTGGTGGCTGCACTGTAGGTGCTGAACATGGTGGCCGCAGAAGTGGCCTGCAGGCCAACACTGTATACCATGGGGAACTGATGCTCCAGAGCGTAGGTCAGCTCTGCGGTGGTGTCCACACGCACCTGCTCGCCGTCTGTTACATAGTAGCCGGCTGCGCGGGTAACCTCGCCGGTTTCTTCGTCCGTCACAGCAGACAGCTTGTAAAGGTTGAAGAACTCCTTGTCAGAGCCGTCTACATAGAAGCTGTAGCTGTCGCCGTAAGTGATGACTGCGTAGGTGCCGTCAGAGGCCTTTACAGCCAGTGCGTAGGCATCGGCAGCCTTGGCAACGGTAACCTTGGTATCGTAAGGCTTGGCTTCCTGCTCCACGCCGTCTACCTTAACGGAGTAAACCACAGAGGCGTCATACACATAAACCGGGCGCAGGGTCACATCAGAGGAACCGGCAACCTTGGCCAGGTCAGCCATGGTGTAAGTGCCGTAGTTGATGTTGTGGACGGTGTCACCCTCCAGCACCTGCCAGCCGGCCAGCTTGTAGTAGCCGGAACCGCCCAGCTTTAAGGTGTCGCTGCCCAGAACCACCTGCTCCTGATCGGAGACGGTGATGCTTGTGGTCTCTACAACAGTGGTCTTGTACCAGGCGACCTGGTACTGATCCTGGATGGTCAGGTTCACCTGATCCTCCTGGGGATCTGCATTGGTGGTCAGATAAACGGTGACCACAATGGCGTCGTCCGTGCTGTTCTCGTTCTGCATACGCAGGGAGTAATTGGTGCCGTAGTTGAGCACATCCTTGGTGGTGCCGTCAATGGTAACGGTCCACTTGTACACGCTGCCCTGTACCCCGTCCGGTACAGTAAAGTCAACCTGGGTACCGTAGTACACGCTGTTGTCTGCATAAGCAGTGATGGCAGGCGCATTGTCTACCACATACTTAAAGGTGACCTTAAACTGGCGGCGATCGGTTTCAGAAGCGTTGGCGGTGTTCAGCGCCGTTACCAAAGAGGTGGTGGTGCTGTCCAGTGCCTTCTGGCCGGTCTGCTCCGTGTCTGCGGCCGGCTGGCCGATGTTGCGGTAGCAGGCGCCGTCGTACTCTACATAAGCGCGGTCATTATCCGTGCCGTCGGTGTTAAAGGCGCCGGCTGCGGACTTAGAGCCCTGATAGGACTGGGCCTTGAATACATTCTTGACCTCATTGTCCACATAGCCGTCCTGGGCCAGGTATTCGTCTGTAAAGGCGTTCTTATCCTGGGTGCCCAGTACCACTACGAAAGCGTCATAGGCGGTGTAATCCACCGGTACTTCCATACCCTGAATGGCCGCGTCCAAAGCGTCCTTCTTGGTGTTGATGTCCGTCTGATAATCGGACAGGCTGTCCTCGTTGCGGGTGCCGTCATCATTGGTGGTATACATGGGCTGATCCCACTTCTCCACCTGGGTGTACTGGGCGCCGTCTGTGGGTGCGTTGTTGACCAGGTTCTTGGCGGCAGTGTCTGCCGTCTGGTGGATAAGCCAGGTGGACAGGGTGAAGTTCTGGCCGTCGCCGCTGCCCAAACCGGCCTGGTTAATGTTGTTGTTGGTCAGCCCGTGCTGCAGGTCGGTCAGCTCGCTGTAGTCTGCCTTGGGCATCAGCTTGCGGTAGGCCAAATCCAGTTTCTCATGTAGATCGGTGGCCGTAGCCTGATCTGCATCCGCATAGGTATTGTTGGTGCCTGCCGGGCTTAATGCGGTAAAGTGATCCAGTACATCCTGATAAGCCTGTACCAGCTCGGTGCTGGAAGAGGTGGTGTACTTGGAGGTCTCCGGAGTGGAGGTGGTCAGGTCGTTGTACGCCTCTGTATACTTGGAGGGGGTGGTTACCGTGGCGCCGCTGTCATCTGTGGTGGTGGTGCCGCCGATATCCTCACGCAGGTTGCTGTAGCCGTCTGTATCCTGCGCCTTCAGCTTCAGGCTCTCCGCTGCGTTGTTGAACTCCTCCAACAGGGTGTTTTTGTCGTTCACCAGTTTGGTATACACTTCGTTTACCGAGCCATCGGTAAAGGTGTAGTTGCCCGGGTCAAAGGAGGTGGCGTCGTCCACAACCTTGCTGACGGCAGAGGCTGTCTCAGAGGTGTAGTCGGTGATGTTCTGCATCTTCTTGTAGAATGCGTCTGCACCGCCGTCCAGCGTATCAAACATAGCCATAGCAGATTTTACATTGGTAATATCCACTACATAGATGATGGATTTGCCCTGCGTGGTTGTGGCTTTCTTTTCAGCGCTGTCATAACCGACTGTACCTTTGTCTTTATTGCCATAGAAAGTCCAGGCAAATGTGCCGTTGTACGCTTTATCAGTGGTGCCGGAAGCAATGTACTTGCCCTCAGGGGTTGCGCCCTTACCGGCAGTCTTATTGGCGTCAATGGCTGCAGAGGGCAGGAACTGCACTACATTGTACCAATAATGCGACTTACTCCAGTAAAACCAATCCGAATAATGTTTATATGTATTTGCTTTGTCTGCACCAACCTTATCGGATCCTGTCAAACTAAAATTGGTGGAAAGCCCATCGCTCCATGTACCATCGTCATAACCGTGCCAGCAGTTATCGGCACTCACATCTACAACATGAGTAGATGTGTTATAACCGGAACCAGCCAGGCGGAACAGACTGCTGTCATCGGTATCCGTTAAGGATTTATTTGGATACACACCTAAAATTCGACCGCCATTCTTATTACCAGAATGATATTGCGAATACACAATGGGGAACAGCAACGGGTTGGTGTTGTCGTCCGTGGTCTTGCTGCTGTCATACAGGAACACCTGGGAACCATAATATACAGCAAAGATATCTGTTGCATCGGAAAGCTGCAGTTGCACTTCGTTAGAACCAACGTTACTATGCGCAGTTTCGGTCAAATCCTCAGAGTACAGCAGATTGTTGTATGCTTGATTGGTAACGGCGGTGCTATTGATCTTCGCCTGGGCGTCAGCGCTCCAGGGGGTGTAGGTGTAGCGGGTCATGCCCTCTACCACCACATTGCCGTCTGCGTCCTTAGAACCGTTGACCGCGTCCAGCAAGTCCTTATTCAGCTGTACCAAGTAGTCGATATCCATCTCCGTCTCGCCGTAGGTGATGGAGTCCAGATAACGACTGGCCTTGTCATACAGATCATAGGCAGCCTGTACATTGTTCCAAATGATGACCTTGCCCTCAGAATCCGTGGTACCAAACTGGGCCATCTTGTCCTTAAAGGCCTGCATAGACTCATGAATGATCTTCTCTGCATATTCCTTTACGGCGGCGGCATACATCTGGTCCGGATCTGCGCAGCCGCGCACAATCTCCACATCAGCCAGCTGGCCGGTGGCGCCCTCGCCGTAAGTTACGGCGGCGGTGGCGGTGGCGGTGGCATGGATCAGGTCAAGGAGCCGTGACCGGGTGGCGTTGTTCAGCGGATAGGTGGCGGTGGAGCCGTCCTGGGTCTCCATCACCTTGTAGCAGTCATACATGGTGACCTTGTTGCCGTCTACATACACATAGATACGGTCATAGTCCACATAGGGTACAACAGCAATCTGTACATACTGCCACTTATTGGTCTCCAGCTCAAACAGCTGGGGTGTGGTAAAGGTGGAGGTACCGTTCTTAAATTCAATGGTACCGTTCTCATTGATTTTCCAGTACTGGTCACTGTCGCCGCCCATGCGGAACACAGAGCCGTCGTCAATGGAATCGCCGGGGTTATAGAACATACCGTAGGAATAGCCGGTGGTGCTGTCGTCTGCCAGGTCGTTGACCGGGTCAGCGGCAGAGGCCACAGCGGTGCCGGTCAGGTTCAGCACGGTGCCGTAGGTATCGTCCGTAGCGGTCTGGTCGTCGGTATAACCGGTGATGGCGTCCTTATAAATATCGTTGCTGTCGTTGTAGTCCACAGCGGGGGCTTTGTCCAGCAGTTCCTGGGCAGACTGCACATCGGTCAGAGACAGGGCGCGGTCATAAATACAGAAGTTGCTGAGATAACCGTCCAGCAGCTTGTCAGACCAGCCGCTCAAAGACCAAGAGGGCCTAAAGCAAGAAACACCGATCGCAAGCTTACTGGTAAAGGAAGAATCCGTGCCTACATTGCCGTTTTTGAAGATGCTGTTAAACCAGCTCTCGTCCATACGAGACACCTGCTTGCTGGCCACCTGGGCGCCGTCCACATACAGGGTCAGGTACTTACTGGATACAGAGATGGTGTAGTTGTGCCATTCCTTGGTGGAAATGGTGCCGAAGTTCACATCGCCGTTATTGGTCATGTCTTTGCCCTTGTAGGCATACACCTGACCGTCGGTTTCGTTCAGGAATGCATTGTGATTCTCCATATTGGAGAAAGCCTTTTGAAATTGCGGATTAAATGTACTACCGTCGTGCCAGTCAAAGATATGGGTATCGGTAGAAGTACTATCCAAATACAAATCAAAGGAGACGGTTACGCCGGTTTTGTAATTGGCATTGGACAGCATTTTAGCTGTCTCTACCCAGGCGTAGCTGCCGGCGTCCGGATCACTGGATCTGGCATCATTAGCAGTAAACTTACCGCACAGCTTGCCGTCTTTTACCACGGTGGTGATGTTGTGCACATCGCCGGCGTCCTCGGTGGTACCGTCGCCGTTATAGTCGCCGATATGGTTGCCATGGCCGGAGGCGTCCTCCGCCGGGTTGGTGGTGGAGAAGTAGCGGGCTACCATATGGTCTAATGCCGTTTGGCCGGCAGGGATATTGGTCTGGGTGCTGTTCTCCTTGCCATAGTAGTCAGACAGGGCGGTATACTCCTCGTCGCTGATATGCACCACGCTGCCGTGGCTGAGCCCCAGGTGATTAATGGTAAAGTCGCCGTTGCTCTCATTGAGCTGAGAATAGGACTTAAAGTCGGAAGTCAGGTACATATTGAAGCCGCTGTTGCCACTGAATTTATCAGCCAACAGAACATAGGTATCTGTACCGGCGATGTTGTACATCTCCGGGCCCTCCAAGGATGTACTGGACACTGTGTCCAAAACCTGGGCATTGCTGTCATAGGCATTGCCGTCCGCCGGGGAGGGAGAGGTACCGGTCTTGGTTACATAGAAGATGGTCTTAGAGGCGGTGTTGGAAGAAGTCTCATTCTTCAGCCACATAATGTAACCGGTGTCCGTCTTGGTAATGTTGGCATCGATAATACCGTAGCCAATATTGAACAGCTCCTGCGGATCGGTAAAGGTTTTGAAATCCTCCGTATAGCTGTACATGATGGAAGAGCGCTCATTGGCAGACGCGTTACCGTCATCGCACATGGAGAAGTAAACCATATACTTGCCTGCTACCGGGTCGTAGATGGCCTCCGGTGCCCAGCACATATTCAGAATAGCGCTGGTGCCGCCGCCGTTATCCTTGGCGAACTGGCGATTGGACAGCTCCGTCCAGTTAATCAAGTCGTTGGTGCCCCAGGCGTGGATACTTGTATTATTGTAGCCGGCGCTACCGGTGGTGTCCGCGTCCGTTGCTACCATATAATACTTATATTCCGCACCGTCCTCTGCCTTCAAAATGAAGGGGTCACGAGAGTGGGTTGTGCCCATGGTGGCAGAAAGCACCGGGTTTCGGGTGTTCAACGCCTCAAAATTGTACCCGTCCTTGGATACTGCATAGAACACATTCTCGCCGTTGGTGGACTTGGCAGAGTTCTTGAAGTACGCCATCAGGTACGCACCATTGGTGCTGGTTGCCTTATCTGCGGCAGAGGCGGAGACCAGACCCACAAAGGGCAGACCGGTGGCCATCAATACCACTGCCAGAAACAAAGACAACAGCCGTTTGGATAGTCTTTTTTTCATAAGATTATACCTCCTATAAATTCTCTTTCTTAGCCGGGCGGCGCAGGCAGGCTGTTTACTGACGACACAGCGGGCATGCAAAGCCGCTACGGCGATATGGGCATAGTAACCCATATCTATTTACGGTTTAATTATATTATATTGAGAATTCTTTGTCAATAGAATTTGTAAATTTTTCGTGAACTGAACGGGATAATTTCAAATTCCGTTCATTAACCGTACACTGTCTGTTAACATTGCACAAAGGTATATTCTTTATTCTGCAATCGGTTGTGCAGTTTACCATACGCATACAGCGTACACATGCGCTATTGGCACACGGGTGGCATAAAAAGAAAGCGGCGGGAGCAAGCCCCCGCCAAAAGATCTATTCAGATTGTTCCCCTGCGTAGGCGGAGAGAACGGTTTGGGCTCTGCGGCAGACGCTGTCAATCAGGCTCTGAGGCTCCAGCACCTGCACCCGATCGCCGTACTGCATCAGCCAGCTGACCATGCCCTCACTGACGGCGGCCTGAACGGTGGTTTCAAAATGCTCGCCGTCCACCGCATGAATGGGAATGGACGTACCGAAGCGGTCGATCATCTCCTCCAGCGTATCCAGCTGGCAAAGCAGGCGCACTGACGCGGTTTGGCCGGAGAACATACTAAACATTTTTGCCGCATAATCGGCGGTATCAATCCGCCCTTTATACTCGCTGACCTGCTCCACCGGCCGTGCCTTTTGGCTCAAGGGGGTAATGCGGCGCATACGGTCCAGGCGCAGGTTGATCAAATTGTCGTACTTCTCGTTATTACAAACCAAATAATAATGATCGTCTTTCCAAATCAGGGCATAGGGGGACACGGTAAAGGTCTTTTCCCGAAAGGTCTTTTTATTCTTCGGGTCCACGGCACGGCGCTTATAGGCAAACTTCACCTTACAGCCGTCGCTGATGGCCTGGTGCAGGTTATCGATAATATAGTATATTTCCTCGTTCGAACATTTGTTCTCCGTCTGGCAATAAACCTGGCGCACCAGGCTCTCCGCCTGGCCGGCAGACAGAAGGCGCTCCAGCTTCTGCACCAGGCGCTCTGTTTTTTTCGGGGTAATGAATCCGGCGGACTGGACCGCGTCCATGAGCATACGCACCTCTGCCAGCTCAAAGGTACGGGTGGTCAGGTAATAACCCCTGCGGGGATAATCTGTGCGCAGCACATCAAAGCCCACTTGGCGCAGGGCCTGCACATCCGCATAAATGGACTTGCGCTCGCAACGAATGCCATGCTCCTGCTCCAGGCGGCGGATCATATCCGTTGCAGACAGCGGATTATTTTCGTCGCTGTACTGCTGGAGCATTTGTAATATATATAATGTTTTTAATTTAGAAGTTTGCAAGCAAAGCCCCCCTATTCTGCAATCATTGTACCACAAAAGGGACAGGGGTGCAAGTCTATGGCAACAGCGCCACCAGGCGGCGAAACACCGGGCAGCAATCCGCCGCGCCGGAGGTGCCGTCCTCCTGCATCACCACAATGGCGTAGCGGGGATTGTCGTAGGGATAGACCCCGGCAAAGTAGGTATTGAGCACTTCCCTGCCCTGCACGTAGCGACCGGACTGGGCAGTGGCGGTTTTGCCTGCCGCGCGGCTGTTATAATCCGCCGCCTTGCCGGTACCCTCTGCCACCACCGTGCGCATATAGGACAGCAGGATCTTCGCATTTTTTGCCTGCATCACCTGCCGCGGGGCTACAACGGCCTTGCCGGTTAAGTCCGGCGAGCGGTACACGCCGCCGTTTGCAATAGCTGCCACGCAGCGGGCAAAGTGCAGGGGCGTGTCCGTCAGCTTGCCCTGGCCGAAGCCCAGCAGTGCCAACTGACCGGGAGAGGCCAACACGGACAAAGACGGCAGCTGACCCGAGAAAGACTGAAAATCCTTATACAACCGCACCGGACTGCCGAAGCCAAAAGCGGTTGCCATTTTATGCAATCTGCCGGCGCCAAGGGTTTGCGCCAGCCGGACAAAATAGCAATTACAGGAATTGGCCAGCGCCTGCTCCATGGTTTGGCGGCCGTGCACCCGGCCGTTTTGGCAGCGGTAGTCTGTATCGCCCACTGTGATTTTGCCTTTACAGGTATCGTTCGGCTGCAAGTCCGCCTCCAGCGCTGTGGCGGCCACAATCAGCTTAAAGACAGAGCCCACGGCATAGGCAGACAGGGCCCGGTTATAGTCCTCTGCGGGGGTGCTATACATGGCACGCACCTGGCCCGTGGGCACATCCAGCACCACCACGGCGCCGTTCTTTATGGATTTTGCCGTCTGCTCCACGGCCTTTTGCACATCCAGATCCAATGTGGTCTTCATAGTGGCGGGCGCGCCGGTTTGATCTGTTTGTTCCGTCATGGCATCACCGGAGAGCACCCGCCCCATGGCGTCGGTGGCAAAGTTCAACTTTTTCTCCGTGGCTACGGCGGTATACTGCCCCAGCCCGCCGGCACTGTCCAACAGCTGACGGGCATGGAGGGTAGCGCTGTCCCGTACGGTACGCTGCAAAATCGGAATGGCGGTGGTATCGGCTTTATGATTGATTGGCTCTATCACCGGATAGCCCTTTTGGAGTTCCTTGGTAATGCGCTGCACATCGGCAGAAGAAAACAGGCGGGGCAGCTCCCGCAGGCAATCCTCGCTTGGGCGGATCACCGCCACCCACTCCTTGCGGGTGCCGCCCAAGGAGCGCCCCTTTCGGTCGGTGATTACCGTGTACTTTTGCTCCAAAATCAGCGTGTAGCTGTTGTAGCTTTGCCCCACAGCAAAATCGCCGCTTTGCGCCACATACAGCACCCGCCCGCACACGGCGCCAAACAGCAGGCACATAGCCAGTGAAAATGCGTGGAGCCGTCTAAACATAAAAATGCACCCCCGGTGTAGTATGTACACCAGGAGTGCAAAAAATGCGTATTCTTTTAGTCCTCATCCCGCTTACGGCGCAAAATGGCGTCCGGCGACACCGGGCGGTCCACCGCAAAGGAATAGACCTCCGTTGCTTTATTGGCCACCTCCGTATGGGTGCCGTCCGCCTCCCGCACCAGGTCACGGACAGTGAGGGTATAGGGCTTTTGCCCCGGCTCCAGCACCTCCAATATATCGCCCTCAAAAAAGCGATTGCGCTGGTCCACGATCAGCCGATCCCCCTGCCGATCCCGATACAGGGCACACACATCCCAGCCCCGCACATAGCCGCCGGTGTTCAGCTCCTGCCCATTCTGCAGCGGGCCGAAGTTAAAACCGGTGGTGTAGACCCGATGGCTCATTTTCTCCATCTCTGCCAGCACCCAGTCCGGCACACGGTAGTCCGGGGACGGATGGGCATAATACGCGTCCAGCGCCTGACGATAAGCGTGGGTCACCACAGCGGTATAATAAGCGCTTTTGGCGCGGCCCTCGATCTTAAAGGAGTCCACCCCCGCAGCCACCAGCTCCGGGATATGCTCGATCATACAAAGGTCTTTGGAATTGAAAATATAGGTGCCGTTCTCCTCCTGATTAACGGGGAAATACTGACCCGGTCGGGTCTCCTCCATCAGGTGGTACTTCCAGCGGCAGGGCTGGGCACAGTCGCCGCGGTTGGCGTCCCGCCCCACCATATAATCCGATAGAATGCACCGACCGCTAAAGCTCATACACATGGCGCCATGGACAAAGGCCTCGATCTCCAACTCCGGGGGCGTATGGTCCCGAATCCTCTTGATCTCATCCAGCGAAAGCTCTCTTGCGGTGACGATCCGCTTGGCGCCCATTTGGTAAAAGGCATTGGCCGCCGCGTAATTGACAATCCCCGCCTGGGTGGAAATATGCACCTCCACCTGCGGCGCCACCTGCTTGGCAATGGACAATACACCCATATCCGCAATGATAAAGGCGTCCACCCCCGCCGCCCGGGCGCTGCGGAGAAATTCCGGCAGCGCGTCCAGCTCATAGCTGCGGGGCAAGGTGTTGCAGGTCAAATACAGCTTTTTTCCGGCAGCGTGCACCAATTCACAGGCCGCCTGCAGCTGGGCAGGGTCAAAATTAGACGGATTGGAGCGCATACCAAACTGTGTTCCGCCCACATACACTGCGTCTGCGCCGAACTTGACCGCCAGCTCCAACCGTTCCATATCCCCGGCCGGGGACAGTAACTCTACCCGCCGCATCATGCTGTCAAATAGGGGGCATAGGTCTGCACCTTTTGCTTAAACTCCGCATACGTCTTTGCGGTGTACAGATTGCCCTTTGTGTCATGGAAGAAGTAGTAATAGCTGGTGTCTGAGGGATACAGCGCCGCCTGAATGGCCGCTTTACCGGGGTTACAAATGGGCCCGGCAGGCAGCCCCACCACTGTAGAGGTGGTCTGGGTATTATAATACTCCATATAATAATCTGCCGTGTGGGCGCTGGTGGAGGACAGATTGGGCTTTACAAAATTGGTAATGTAATCCGAGGTGGACTGACAGCCCAGGGACGGGAAATTGGTCTTGTCGCTCAGGCGATTATGAATAACAGAGGAGATGGTTTTCATCTGCTTCTCGCTGCCTGCTTCCTTTTGTATAATAGAGGCAATCGTCATAATCTCATACATGGAGTACCCCAGTTTTTTGGCCTGTGCCCGGTCTTTCTCAGAGATCTTGCCGTCCCCGTTGGACAGGAACTTCTTCACCACGCTGGAGGCATTCTCCCCCACAAAGAACTCATAGGTATCCGGGAACATAAAGCCCTCCAAACGGTAAGGCACATGCTCATTCGCCGTCAGATCCGCCACCATAGAGTAGGTAAACTCCGTAGAGTCAATCACAGACAGCAGCGCCGTCTTGTCGCACACATCGTTCTCCGCCAGTTTATTGACGATTTCAGGCACAGTCATACCCTCCGGGAAGATCAGGGTCACCGTCTCCGAAGTAGCAGAGGAGCCCTGCAAGGTCTGGAGCATACCCTCCAGCCCCATTTTGCCATTTAAGTAATACACCCCTGCCGGGTACGGTCCGCCAATGGGGTCGTTGAGTACTCTATCATGGAGGGTGGCAAACAGCTTACAAAAGCCCTTGCACTTAATCAGTCCCTGATCCGCCAACAGGTCAATGGCCTCAGAAGCAGTCTTGACCTCCTCCTGCATAGACACGGTAACCGTTGACTTGGTTTTGGTCATGGCCAAAATATCATTCATACAGAACACTGCATACACGGACAAAGCCATGGACACCGCAATCACTACAATAAAGAACACATAAGTGGACTTAACGCCACTGCCTTTTTTTACCGGCTTGCGCTTGGCACTCACCGGGGTGGTGCGGGGGGTGCGCTCCTGCACACCGTTAGAGAAATAGTAATCCCCTTTGCCGCTGAGCTCCGAAGGATTGATTCCATTCTCTTGCCGGTTTAAATCTTTGTTATCATTCATACGCTGCTCCTTGCTCCACGGAGAACATTCTACGCTCCGTAACGATCTGCTGCACAGGCAGGTCATAGTCCCCTGTCGGCAGACAGTCCTGCAAAAAATCATCATAGCAAAGCCCCAGGGTCACACCACGGAATTTTGCCAAAAAGCGGTCATAGTAGCCCTTGCCGTAGCCCAATCGGTAGCCGCTGCTGTCAAAGCAAAGCCCCGGCACCAGGCACAGAGCCTGACCGTCTAAATCCATATTGTAACCGGGTGCGGTACAAGACGGCTCCCGCACGCCAAAACTACCGCTTTCCAGTTCATCCAGCGCCTGCACCCGATAAAAGGCCATTTGGCCCTGATCGTCCAGGCAACGGGGCAAGTAAAGCGCCTTACCATCTGCCAGCGCCCGGCGCAAAATGCCGTCTGTTTGTATCTCCTCCGGCAAGGCAGCATAGCCTAAGATGCGCTTTGCCTGTTCATAAGTACTGCTCGCCAACACCCGCCTGGCAATGGCTGCGTCTGCCGCAGTTCTGTTCACCTTTTCTTTTCGCCTCTGCCGAAAAGCACGGCGCAGGTCGCGCTTTACGGACATTGGATCGTTTTGCGCACATGGGCGGCCATTTCCTGACCCTCCAGCTGGCGTACAATCTCCAGCCCGAAGTCCACGGCTACACCGGCGCCCTTGGCCGTAATATAATTGCCGTCGCACACTACATGCTTCTTGGAAAGGGTGGCGCCTGTCAGCTCCTGCTCAAAGCCGGGAAAGCATATGGCTTCTTTCTCATTCAGCAGACCCTTATGCCCCAATACAGACGGTGCGGCACAAATGGCACAAATCAGCGCGTTGCGCTCTGCGGCCTGATCAATGGCGTCCTGCACCACCGAACTCTGTTCCAAATTCTTGGTGCCGGGCATACCGCCGGGCAGCACAATGGCGTCTACATTCTTAAAGCGAAAGGCCTTGTCCGTAATGTCACAGGTGACGCTGACCCCGCAGGACGCAGTGATCACATTGCCGCCCACACCAACGGTCATCACGCCGATCTTGGCCCGGCGCAGCATATCTACCGGTGCCAGTGCCTCAATCAACTCAAAACCGTCTGCTAAAAATACATAAACCATAGTTATGTAACCTCCGTTAATCCATATACAGGCCAAAATAGCCCTGGGGCTGCGCCTGGCGGCTCCACAGCATACCTACCGGCTCCGTAGTCAGCGCATTACCGCTTTTTTGGATATATTCGCAAATTCGACTGTCCCGCACAGCGGCGATCCCATCATCCTTGCAATAAAAGCTGCCGTCCAGCAGCACATTTTCCCGGTACAAATAGTCGCTGTCTGCCAGTTCCACCGCAGGGATCGGCGACCAGGCACGGCGGCGTTCAAAATACGCTTGCGCCCCAGCCGGTTGCCAGCTGTCGTCCAGCCGCGTTGGCACTGCAGTGCCAAACAGCAGAGGTTGAAAGCCAAACTTGGCATACACATCAAAAAGATACGCCTCTGCCGGTACCAAACACAGAAAATCATAATCCAATGTTTGGGAATAGTCAATACATTTTTGCATAAAGCCTTGTTTTCTATACGCCGGGTGGGTGGCTACCGCATACACATAAGCCCCCTGTTGTCCATTGTAGGTACAGTCCAGCAAAAACAGCATAGACACCAGCCGCTCCCCCACAAAGGCGCCTACGCAGCGCTTGTGGCGGCAGTTCTCCAAAAAGAAGCGGATATACGCTTCATCGTCCCCAAACACCCGGTGCCAAAGGTCAATGATCTGTGCGGTATCGTCCGTAAATTCAACTTTCGTCAACATAGGTCGCCACGCACTTTTCTAAGAAAATCTCCGGACGGTAGGACTGCTTGGCCTTGCGCAGGCCCTCCAATCCTAAATCCTCTTCCCGGTTCACATAGGCATAGCCGCTCAGGCACTGCCGGGTGAACTCCTGATTGATAATGGGAAACGCCCCGCGCATATCCGCCGGTGCTTTTTCAAAATGGGTCACAAAACAGTCCTTGCTGTGGGGCTCGCCCATGGTGTAGGCAATGACCTTACCGTCCACACGAATCAGACCACCCACAAAGCCCAAGGCCTTGTAATTGTCAAAAGCAGAAAGCACCGCCTCAAATTCCAGGGAAAACTCCGCGTCCTCAGCCTTTTGCTCCGTTTGGTCCTTTTCGTCAATCCAGCTGGTATGCAGAGCAATGCACTCCCCTACATTCTCCGGGGTAAGCACCTCAAACTGCCAGTCCGGGTACGCTTTCTTAAAGTAGGTGATGTGCCCCCGCTTGCCGTGGTACTTTTTGCCGGACAAATTCGCCATTTTTTCCACACTGTAAATATAGTCGTTATAGTTGTCCGAATATGCGTAGGTAAATTTCCCCGGAAAATCTGCGTCCAGCAGCGCTCTGTAACTTTCTGTCACACCCAGCAAACGCAGGGTCACGCCGTTGGCCGCCGCATCATCTTGTAAGGCACGCACTGCGTCGGCAAAATCGCCGGTGCCCACCGGAGGCGAATAGGCAATGTCCGCGCCCCGACCGTAACGGATCAGCAAAAAGTCCTTGTAATGGCAAATGCGTGTCACATAAGCCGTGCGCCACACAAAGATGTTGCCGAATGTGTACTCACAGTTCATACTGTGGGCGTGGGCCAGGCACTGATCCACCCAGGGCTTATCCGTAATCGCCGGTTCTTTGAAATCGAGCATAAATGCGTTAATCTCCTTTATTCTCTTGGCGCTGCAACTTGCGCTTTTCGCCGTTTGGCTCCACCACATAGGTGTTATCCAGTTGACTGACCAAGCTCCGCTTAAACGAGTCAATATAGCGGCGGCGCAAAGCAGCCTGCTCTTCCTTTTCCGCCGTGGTCAGACCCTCCGGCGTTTTGGACTTTTTTGCCAAGGCGTTGATACGCTCTATTTCTTCCGGTTTCATCAATCCAAAAAATCCTTTAACTTCTTACTTCTGCTGGGGTGGCGCAGTTTGCGCAGGGCCTTAGCCTCAATCTGGCGGATACGCTCACGAGTTACATTAAATTCTTTGCCCACTTCCTCCAGGGTCTTGGGGTTACCGTCCTCCAGGCCAAAGCGCAGGCTCAACACCTTTTCTTCTCTAGGGGTCAGGGTCTTAAGCACATCGGCCAGTTGCTCCTTGAGTAGGCTCATAGAGGCGGCATCTGCCGGGGCCAACGCGTCATCGTCCGGAATAAAGTCGCCCAAATGGCTGTCCTCTTCCTCACCGATGGGGGTCTCCAGGGATACCGGCTCCTGTGCCACACGCAAAATTTCGCGTACCTTATCAACCGGCATTTCCAAATACTCGGAGATCTCGTCGGCTGTAGGCTCACGGCCGTTCTGGTGCAACAGCTGACTGTTGGCTTTCTTTACTTTATTGATGGTCTCTACCATATGCACGGGAATACGAATGGTGCGTGCCTGATCCGCGATGGCGCGGGTAATGGCCTGACGGATCCACCAGGTGGCGTAGGTGGAAAACTTAAAGCCTTTGGTGTAGTCGAACTTGTCCACCGCTTTAATTAAGCCAAGGTTACCCTCCTGGATCAGATCCAAGAACTGCATACCGCGGCCCACATAGCGCTTGGCAATACTCACCACCAAACGCAGATTGGCCTCTGCCAACCGCTTCTTGGCCTTTTCGTCATTATCCGCAATGCGGATAGCCAGCTCGATCTCCTCCTCCGGCGTCAGCAGCGGCACCCGGCCGATCTCTTTCAGGTACACCTTGACCGGGTCGTCCATAGCCGCATTGTCGTTGATAGCCACAGTCTCCGCAGCGTCGGTCTCCTTGGGCAGGTCCACCTCCAGCGGAATACCGTCCAGAGCCTCGGCAGAGAAATCGTCCACAATGCTGATATTGGCAGCGTCGATCATTTCATTGAGCTTTTCCAGCTCGTCCACATCCAGGTCCAGCTCCACGATCACATTGTCGATCTCCTGGGCGGACAGGTGGCCGGACTGCTTGCCCCGCTCCACCAACTTTTTGAATGTTGCGGTTTTCTTTTCTTCGCTCACCTGCTGCTGCGCAGGCAAATGCACCTGGTTGTTGCTCATAATTTTGTCCTCATTTCATCGTATTTCTATATGTAAACCCATGGTTTATGAATGTTGTCGAAACAGGTCGCGAAAGGCCTGGTCATCCAGCCCCGCAGCGCTTTCCTGCTTCTTTTGCTGTTCGGCGCGAATGGTTTGTAGGCAGTCGGCGAATTCCTGCTTGGCGTCCGCCGACTCGCCGCCCCGGGCAATAATACCGGACAGGCGACCCATCTCGTCGTCCGTCAGCTGATCCCGCAGGTCCATCAGTTCCGTGCCGTCGCCGTTCTCCAGCCGCTGCAAGATCAGCGTAAACACCCGCCGGGCAAAGCCGGGGGTCAGCCACTGGGGATCAAAGTCCTTACATAGACGGCGACAATCCGGGTAACGCAGCAGCAGACTGATCAGCCGATCCTCCGCCCGCAGCTGGCGCAGCGGGGCGTCCGTTGCCATCGTCTCCCGGGCGTTTCTCCGCATATCCTCCTGCACAATGCGGTTGAATTCCCGCTTTTCCCGGCTGCGGCCTTGGCGGCGCACCAGGTCTTGCAGCTGGACTTTCATATTCTGCCGCTCCACGCCCAATTCCTCGGACAAACGGGATAAATACAAATCCTGCTCCACCGGCGGCAAGCTTGCCAAAATTTGCAGCGCACCGCCGATAAAGTCGATCTTGCCCTGGGTGGTGGCCAAATTGTACTGCCGCCGCAGCGCCAGCAGGCGGAACTCCGTTTCGTTAGACGCGCCCTCCAGCATTCCCTTAAACTTGTCCCGTCCGTAGGTGCGAATGATCTCGTCCGGATCCTTGCCGCCCACTAAGGCGGGAATGCGTACCTTCACATCTGTTTGATCAAACAGAGTCATGGCCTTGCGCAGGGCCTTTTGCCCCGCCTCGTCTGCGTCATAGGTCAGGATCACTTCCTTGGCATAGCGGCTGATCAGTCGCACCTGCTCCGTGGTCAGCGCCGTGCCGCAACCGGCCACCGCATTGGTAAACCCGGCCTGGTGCATAGCGATCACATCCATATACCCCTCGCACAGGATCAGTGCGTCCTCTTTGCTGTCTTTGGCAAAGTTCAGGGCAAACAACTCATTGGTCTTTTTGTACACCAGCGTGTCGCCGGTGTTGATATATTTGGGCTTGCTGTCGTCCAGTACCCGGCCGCCAAAGGCGATCACATTGCCCCGCACATCAATAATGGGGGTCATGACCCGGTTACGGAAGTTATCATAATACCCTTTTTGCCCTTTGCGTGCCAGCCCGGCGTCTACCAGCTCTGCCGGTTGGTAGCCCTTGGCACGCATGTGCTTTAGCAATGCGTCCCACCGATTGGGGGCAAAGCCCAGGCCAAAGTGGTTGATGGTGGCGGCGCTCAGCGCCCGGCCGATATAATAATCATAGCCCACCTTGCCCTCCGGGGACAGCAGCACGCTGTGGTAAAAGCGGGCGGCCTCCCGGTTCATCTCCAGAATCCGGCGACGCCGTTTAGACAGGGAGTCGTCAAAGCCGTCCTGGGGCATTTGCAGCCCGGCCCGTTGGGCCAGGGACTTGACCGCGTCCAAATAATCTAAATTCTCGATCTTTTTTAGAAATGTGATGGCGTCCCCACCGGCGCCGCAGCCAAAGCAGTAAAAGGACTGGGTGGCCGGGTACACGGTAAAAGACGGCGTTTTCTCATTGTGAAAGGGGCACAGACCCACCAATGTGGCGCCCCGCCGCTTTAAGGTCACATAGGTAGAGATCACATCTTCTATATCCGTTTTCATTTTTAATTCCTGCAAAAAACTATCGCTCAGGGGCACGATCTCTCACCTCTTTCTGTCTATACTATAAAATACCCTTACTCATGCCAAAACATAGGCACGAACAGGTGGTTAAACACTTTCAGCGCATAGGTATCGCTCATACCGGCTATGTAGTCACACACGGCGCGCTCGTCACCATCCTCACCGGCAATGCGCACATATTCCTCCGGCATTTCCTCCACATGGTCAATGTAGTAGCCGTAAATTTTCGTCAGCATATCCACTGCCTTGCGCTCCTCGCCCTTGCACACCGGGTTGGTGTACACGGCGGTGAACATAAAGTCGTGCAGGTCGCAAAACAGCTCGTAAGTGTCCGGGCTCATACGGATCTTGTCCGTGCTGTTCTCGATCACATCCAGAACCATGTGGTTGATCCGCTGGGATTTGGTCATACCCAATGCCATACGCAGCTCCAGAGGAATATCCTCCTCCGCCATTACACCGGCACGGCAGGCGTCGTCAATATCATGGTTGATATAGGCAATTTTATCCGCAATGCGAATAATCTGCCCCTCCAAAGTGTAGGCCTCCTCCCCTTTGGTGTGGCAGAGGATGCCGTTTTTCACTTCATCAGTCAGGTTCAGCCCGGCGCCGTTTTTCTCGATTTTCTCTACCGTGCGCACGCTCTGGGCATAGTGGGTAAACCCGCAGGAGCACAGGCTGTTCAGCGCCCGCTCCCCGGCGTGGCCAAAGGGGGTGTGCCCCAGATCGTGCCCCAGGGCAATGGCCTCGGTGAGATCCTCGTTAAGCTGCAACGCCCGGGCAATGGTGCGGGCGATCTGCGCCACCTCCAAGGTGTGGGTCAGGCGGGTGCGGTAATGGTCGCCGCTGGGTGCCAGAAACACCTGGGTCTTGTGCTTGAGTCGCCGAAAGGAACGGCAGTGAATGATCCGGTCCCGATCTCGTTGAAAACAGGTACGAATTTCGCACGCCGGCTCCGGGCGCAAACGACCGCGGCTCTCTGCCGCCAAACAGGCTTTTGGCGACAACATGCGTCTTTCATTTTCTTCCGATCGCAAGCGAATTGCACTGTTCATAACGCCACTCCTATCCAATAGTCTATATTTTATACGCAAAAAGAAAAAAAATCCCTTTATTTTATAAATTTAATTTGTTTCTTGACGAAAGCTAAGAAAAAAGGTATGCTGTTGATGAAATGAGTGATAAAAATGTACTGGATCATCCCTGTAATTCTTGCCGTGGCAGCGCTGTTCCTGGCTTTTGCCTACAACCAGAACAACTGCCCGGACATAACCGCATACGATCTGCCGGCCCCCGGCGCGCCCGCCTGCACGGTAGTGCACCTGTCGGACCTACACTCCAAACCATCCTCCCGTATTCTAAACGAAACAGCCGCCCAAAAGCCGGACATGATCTGCATTACCGGCGATTATATCAACGACAAAAATCGAAATCGGCAAAAAATGCTGGACTACGGACGGCAGCTGGTGCAGCTGGCGCCGGTGCTGTACATTCCCGGCAATCACGAGCGGCGGCTGGCGGATTTTGATACGCTGATGAGCGAACTGTCCGCCATCGGCTTTCATGTGCTGACGGATAAGATCGAAACGGTCAAGGGCATTACCTTCCTGGGGCTGGACGAAAACCAGGCCAGCTTTGAGGCCTATCGCCAGCGCAAGGCCGGTACTTTCCGCTACCGGGACTCCTCTGCCCTATTCACCGAACTTGCAAAGCACCCGGGCTATAAGATCGTGCTGTGCCACTATCCGGAGAACTTTGCCGCTGTGGCGGAGAACAATTACAGCCAATATGACTTTGACCTGCAACTGTCCGGCCACGCCCACGGCGGGCAATGGATCCTCCCGGGGATCGGGCCGGTGTTCTCCCCCGGTCAGGGTCTGCGCCCCCGGTACGCCCGGGGCAGCTTTGGAGAGCGGCCGCGACTGATCGTCTCCCGCGGGATCGGCAACGCCGAGTTCCCCCTGCGGCTCTTTAACCACCCGGAGATCATCGTGCTGCGCTTAAATCCAAAGCAACCGAAAAAACAGCCCTAAAATCAACGCAAAGGTCACCGCATATACGGTGACCTTTTTATCATTCTATCAAGCCTCTATGACTTCTATAATCTTACAACCCTGCCGCACCGGCTTGGTGACGGCGATATCCTTGGCAAAGAGCGCCAGAGCCGTTGCCGCCGCATTGGCCCGGGCTTTGTCTGTAAAAATACCAAAGAGCGTTGGCCCGCTGCCGCTCATGCAAACGCCTACTGCACCGGCAGCACGGAGCACCTCTTTCATCTCAATACGGCCGGGCACCTCCACAAACTGCTCAAACACATTCTCCAGCTTGCCGCAAATGGCAGGCAGGTCCCGGTTCTGTACCGCCGTGAGCATACCCAGCTGATCCGCATTATGGGTCTTGCCGTTGGTGTCAAACAGACCGTAGGCCTTGCCGGTATTCACACCAAAGTCCGGCTTCGCCAGCACAATATGGCAAGAGGGCATTGCCTTTAAGGGACTGAGCACCTCGCCGATTCCCTGGGCCAGGCAAGTGCCGCCCACAATGCAGAAGGGCACATCCGCCCCGATCTGCACGCCCATAGCGCACAGCTGCTCCGTGGACAGGCTCGTCCCCATCAGCCGGTCAAGGGCTACCAACACCGCCGCACCGTCCGCACTGCCGCCGGCCAGGCCAGCTGCGTGGGGAATGTGCTTTTCCAGGTGAATGTGCAGCCCCGGGCGGCGCAGCCCGGTGGTCTTAAAAAACAGGGCGGCCGCTTTCCAGGCAATGTTTTTATCGTCCAGGGGAATATCGTCAATGCTGGCAGTCAGCCTCAGCTTTCGCCCAGGCTCCCGCTCCACGGTCACCCGATCGGCCACCCCCACGCTCTGCATAATCATAAACAAATCGTGGTAGCCGTCGGTGCGGCGGCGGATAATATCCAGCATTAAGTTGATCTTGGCATACGCCAGCACTTCTACGCGTTTAACGGTCATGCTCATCCTCTAATTCTTTCACAAATTCACCGATACGGGTGACAGCCTCTTTAATGTTCTCAATGGAATAGCAGTAAGACACGCGGATAAAGCCCTCGCCGCAGTTGCCAAAGGCGTTGCCGGGTACCACAGCCACCCGCTTGGAATAGATCAGCCGCTCGCAGAATTTCTCGGAGCTAAGCCCGGTAGATTTGATACAGGGAAACAGATAAAACGCCCCCTCCGGCTCAAAGCAGGGCAGCCCGATCTCACGAAAGGCGTGCACGGTAAAGCGGCGGCGCATATCATAATCCCGGCGCATTTTATCAATATCTCCGTCCCCGTGGCGCAGGGCCTCAATGGCAGCCGTTTGGCTGGTGGTGGGGGCGGACATAATGGCAAACTGGTGCAGCTTGGTCATCTGCTGAATAATGGGCGCAGGCCCCAGCGCGTAACCCAGGCGCCAGCCGGTCATGGAGTAAGTCTTGGAAAAACCGTTGATGACCACCGTGCGCTCCTGCATACCTGGCATGGCCGCAATGGAGGTGTGGTCCACGCCGCCGTAGGTCAACTCACTGTAGATCTCATCGGACAGCACATAGATATTGTGCTTTTGCAACACCCGGCAAATCGGCTCCAAGTCCTCCCGGCGCATTACCGCACCGGTAGGGTTATTGGGGTATGGGAATATCAGCAGCTTGGTCTTGGGGGTAATGGCAGCTTCCAGCGCGGCATCCGTCAGACGGAAGTTATCTTCTTCCCTGGTCACCAGCGGCACAGCCACGCCGCCGCTGACCTCTACCAGCGGTTTGTAGCACACAAAGGACGGCTCCACCACCAGCACCTCATCACCGGGGCACACCAGTGTGCGGATCGCCATATCAATACCCTCAGAACCGCCCACAGTCACCAACACCTGATTTTCCGCCCGGTACTGCAAGTGATACCGGCGGGCATAGTAGGCGCAGATCTCCTGACGCAGAGTCAACAGACCGGCGTTGGCAGTATAACGGGTGGCACCCCGGTCCAAAGAGTCGATTCCTTCTCGGCGAATGTGCCAGGGGGTCAAAAAGTCCGGCTCACCCACGCCCAGGGAAATTACATTTTCCATCTCCTCCGCAATGGAAAAGAACTTGCGAATACCGCTGGGCTTTACATTGAAAAGAGCCGGGTTCATATCATTTTCGTACTGGATCACAGAGAAATATTCCCCCGATCGTCCGTATTCTTCTGCGCAAAGAGCATACCCTGCTCCTTATACTTCTTTAAAATAAAGTGGGTGGCGGTAGACACCACATCCTCCATAGGCGACAGGCGGCTGGCTACAAACATAGACACCTCCTGAAAGGACTTGTCCGTCACCAGGCAGCACAGATCATACGCGCCACTCATCAGAAAAATACTCTCCACTTCTTCCAGCGCCGCAATGCGCCGGGCAATATCGTCAAATCCGTGACCGAACTTGGGCTGCACTTTGATTTCGATCAGCGCAGTCACCGTTTCATCTCCGGCTTTTTCCTTATCCAAAATGGCGCAATAGCCTTTGATCACGCCGTCAGCCTCGTACCGGCGCACCTGCTGCGCCACCTGGGCCTCGTCCCGGCCCAGCGCCGCCGCCAGCTCTGCATTGGTCAGGCGGGGGTTCTCTTTGATCAGACTTAACAGTTCATCCATCATATCGTTCTCTCTCCTTGTGTTACTCAATGGGCACCAGCATCGGCTCCCGGCGGTTGAAGATGGTCACATAGTCAAACCCGCACTTCTTAGCCAGCGCCATACCCTTGTCTACATTGCCGCACAGCTTTTCCGGCACATGAGCGTCAGACCCGATGGTAATATACTGCCCGCCCATATCGTAAAAACGCTGTATGTACGCTTCAC
Source organism: bacterium (assembly GCA_963605415.1). GTDB lineage: Bacteria > Bacillota > Clostridia > Oscillospirales > Acutalibacteraceae > CAG-217. The sequence continues at coordinate 57,420 of CAVCUL010000001.1, forward strand.
CGGGCAGAGTGTCGCCCAAAGGCATGGCAATACCGCTGGTATTGATCTCCAGGGCTTTATGGTTCTTGATGAGTGTTTCAAAGATCTCGCCGATCACATCGTCAAATCGAGCCATATCCACAGGCACCTTCTGCTCCCCCACCATATACCGCAGCGGGTAGGTCAGATGAGCCAGGGAGTCAAAGCCGTCCCACTTCGCCAATTCCAGCTCCTTTTGAAAATACCGGGTCAGCAGATCATATACATCTTTGTCCTTATAATCCATAAAGAAGAAGTCTTCCATCTCCGGCAAATTGTGGATCGAGCCCAGCACAAAGTCATAACTGAACTTATCCAGAATATGATTTGCCAGCGGGATATTATAAATGGCCTGACCCAGTTCAATCCCCTGGAGCACCAGCAGTTGGCCCTCAAAGTACCGCTTGCACTCAAAGGTCTCCACATACTGATTGGTGCACAGGGCACGGAAGTCCTCGGTCTTTGAGTCGATCTCGCAGTGATCGGTAATGGCAATGCAGGACGCACCCTTGGCCACGGCCGTCTCACACAGCAGCATACAAGACTGCTTGCCGTCAAAGGAATGATCCGAATGGGTGTGCAGATCAATCAAGTTATCGTAGTGCACAATTTCATCTCCAATCCGCTTGTTGCACAGTATTTTACCACAATCGGCGGAAGTTGAAAATATATTTTGCGCTTTTATTGAAAAAATTTTACATCTTTGCTATAATCATTAGCAAATAAAAGACATAACGGAGGTCTTGATAATGAGAGCAGTCATTACAGTTGTAGGTAAAGATACCGTGGGCATTCTGGCCAAGGTGTCTGCCATCTGCGCCGAGCACCAGGTAAATATCATTGAGGTAACCCAGTCTATCCTGCAGGATATGTTCTGCATGATTATGATGGCAGACCTGACCCGGTGCAACACTTCCCTCTCCGCCCTCTCCGGCGAGTTGGAAGACTTTGGCAAAGAAAGCAATCTTTCTATCCATGTGATGCACGAGGATATTTTTAACTCCATGCACAAGATTTAACGGGAGGCACTCCATTGATCAATACTTACGATATTTTAGAGACCATTCGGATGATCCAGGACGAGTGCCTGGATATCCGTACCACTACCATGGGCATTTCTCTTTTGGACTGTGCCGATACGGACATTGACAAGGCCTGCGCCAAGGTGTACGACAAGATCTGCACCAAGGCGGAGAAACTGGTGCAGACCGGCGAGGACATTGAGCGAGAGTACGGTATTCCCATTATCAACAAGCGAGTCAGCGTGACCCCCATTGCCATGATGGCCGGTATCAGCGGCGGCGACCCGGTAAAATATGCCCTGGCGCTGGAAAAGGCAGCCCGCACCATCGGGGTCAACTTTATCGGCGGTTACAGCGCCCTGGTACAAAAGGGCTTTGCCGCCGGTGACCGGGAGTTGATCGACTCTATCCCCCGCGCTTTGGCGGAGACGGAGCACATCTGCTCCTCCGTGAACATCGGCTCCACCAAGGCCGGTATCAATATGGACGCGGTGAAACTGATGGGCCAAAAGGTCAAGGAAGCCGCAGAGCTGACCAAAGAGAGCGACTGTATCGGCGCCGGCAAGCTGGTGGTCTTTTGCAACGCCCCGGAGGATAACCCCTTTATGGCGGGTGCATTCCACGGTGTGTCCGAGCCGGACTGCGTGATCAATGTGGGCGTGTCCGGCCCCGGCGTAGTGCGTGCGGCTGTTGCCAAGTTCCCGGACTACTCCATTAACGATATTGCAGAGCTGATCAAAAAGACTGCCTTTAAGGTCACCCGTATGGGTCAGCTGGTTGGTGTAGAGGCCTCTCGGCGGCTGGGTGTGCCCTTTGGCATTGTGGACCTGTCCCTGGCCCCCACCCCGGCGGTGGGCGACTCTGTGGCTCATATTTTGGAAGAGATCGGCCTGGAAAAATGTGGCGGCGCAGGCACCACTGCCTGCCTGGCTATGCTCAATGACGCTGTAAAGAAAGGCGGCGTGATGGCCTCCTCCAGCGTAGGCGGCCTGTCCGGTGCCTTTATCCCGGTGTCTGAGGACGCCGGTATGATCGACGCAGCCCGCTGCGGCGCGCTGACCATTGAGAAATTAGAAGCCATGACCGCCGTTTGCTCCGTGGGTCTGGATATGATCGTCATTCCCGGCGATACCACGCCGGAGGTGATCAGCGGCATTATCGCCGACGAGGCCGCCATCGGTATGGTCAACTGCAAGACCACCGCCGTGCGCGTGATCCCCGCCATCGGCAAGCAGGTAGGCGACGAGCTGGAATTCGGCGGCCTGCTGGGCGCCGGCCCGGTCATGAAAGTGAACACCGGCTCCCCCGCCAAGTTCATCAACCGCGGCGGCAAAATCCCCGCTCCGCTCCATAGCCTGAAAAACTAATGGATACATACCAGAAGGCACAGCATTGCGCTGTGCCTTCTTTCTTTATGGCTATTATGTTTTATCCGTCCATCACCCGGCGCATTTTTTGCAGGGCGGCTTTTTCTTTGCGGGAGACCTGTACCTGAGAAAGTCCCAGGATCTCTGCGGTTTTGCACTGGGTCAGGCCCTTATAATAACGCAGCTCCACCAGCATTTGCTCGCTTTTTTCCAGGCCGTCCATAGCTTGTAAAACGGACAGCCGGTCAAACAGCTGCTCGCTGTCGTCCACCGGAATATCCAGAGTGGTATCGCCGTCCTCACCGGCACTGTTGATAGACACCGTCGGCTGCATAACCCCCACGATCTCCGCCGCCTCTGCCGGGTCGCAGGACAGCAGCTGCGCCAGTTCGCCAATGGTCGGCTCCCGCCCCTCCCGGCGCAGGAAGTCCTCTCGCAGTCGCGCGGCACGGAGCGCCTTTTCCTTAAGCACCCGGCTGACCTTCACGGCGCCGCCGTCCCGAAACAGGCGCTTGATCTCGCCGACGATCACCGGCACCGCATAGGTGGAGAACGCGTAGCCCAAGGTCGGGTCGAACCGATCCACCGCCTTGATCAGCCCCACGCAGCCGGACTGGTACAGATCGTCATACTCGATCCCCCGCCCGCGAAAGCGATTGGCAACGGTATGCACCAGCCCCAGGTTCTCCCGGATCTGCCGCTCCCGCTCCGCAGTTACCATTTTTGCTTGCCGGTAATGCGCTTTTCCAGCACCACGGTGGTGCCCTTGCCCGGCTTAGAAGTGACCCGCAGCTTGTCGCAGAAGCTCTCCATCACCGTAAAGCCCAGCCCGGCGCGCTCCCCCTCCCCGGTGGTATAAAGCGGGGTCATAGCCTGCTGCACATCGGCGATACCGCAGCCCTTGTCCCGCACGGTCACCCGCACCGCCGGCGGGTCCAGCAGCGCCGTATGTATATAGATCTTGCCGCAGCAGTCCTTATAGCCGTGGACAATGCAGTTGGTCACCGCCTCGGACACGGCGGTCTTTAAGTCCGCCAACTCCTCCAAGGTAGGGTCCAGCGGCGCCGCAAAGGCAGACACCGCCACCCGTGCAAAGCCCTCGTTGACGCTACGGGCGTCTAAAGTCAGGCGAAATTCATTGGTCTTTTTCATCTTCGTTCTCCTTTATCAGTGCAATGCTCCCCAGCCCCGCCAGCTCCATAATTTTCTTGGTGCGGGCGGTCACATTCTTGATCTCCACCGCGCCCCGATAGCTGTGCACCAGCCGATAGCGGCCCATTACCAGCCCAATACCGCTGGAATCCATAAATGTGACATTCTTAAAATCCAGGATCAGGTGGCTGGGCAGCTTGTCCTGTATGGCGCTGTCGATTTGTTTGCGCACCGCAACGGCGGTATGGTGGTCGATCTCGCCAAACAGATAGGCAATGAGCAAATTGCCGCTGCTCTCTAAAGTTACATTCATACCATCACTCCAAAAAAATACCGGTCTGTTCACACTGTAACAGACCGGTTTTGCAGAATTTGCCGTATTGTGTATTAGATCAAATCTTTTCTGATCTCTCGTGCCAAATAAAAGGACCCGCAGACCAAAACAAAGTCGCTGCCCGCCTTGGCCGCCGCCAGCGCCCGGTGCGGGTCCGGCTCTACGGCCACATCAGAGCAATACTTTTTTGCAGCCGCTGCCAGGGCGTTTGCAGACAAGGCCCGCCCCATACCGGGCACGGTGGTGGCGATCACTTGACGGCACCGGGGCAGGACCTGGCAGAGATAGCCGTCAATGTCCTTATCCTCCATCATTGCCAGCACGGCAGTGATGGGCCGATCGGCGGGCAGATGGGGTAGCAGCGCCGCCGCGCCGTCCGGATTATGGGCGCCGTCCAGCAGCAGATCCTTACCAAAGTGCTCCCACCGGGCAGGCAGCGTTGGCAACTCGGGCGTGGTATCTGCTCCCAGCAGCCGTAGCACTTCCCCGGCCACTGCCAAATCGTCGGCAATCGGGTCGCCCTGTTCCGGGGCTTCCGTCACCGGGCAGTCCAGCGCTCTGCACCGTTCCAAAAATACATCTTTGGCGGCAATATGCGGGTACAGTACCACCGGGCAGCCTGGCTTGACAATGCCGCTCTTTTCTCGGGCAATGGCCTCTACCGTGTCGCCCAAAAAAGCCGTATGGTCCAGCGCCACCTTGGCAAAGGCGCACACCGCCGGGCGCGCCAGCACATTGGTACAATCCCCGGCACCGCCCATACCGCACTCCACCACCGCGTAGTCCACCCCGCTGCGGTAAAAGTACAGGTACATTACCGCCGTAATCAGTTCAAACTCCGTCAGCGGCGCATCGGCAAAGACCTCCACGCAGTCCGCAAAGTCCTGCTTGGGGATCATTTGGCCGTCTACGGTGATCTGCTCGCGAAAATCCGTGACCCAGGGGGAGCTGAACACCCCCACCCGATACCCGGCACGATGCAGACCGTCGGCCACGGCAGCGCAAACGGTACCCTTGCCGTTGGTGCCTGCCACATGGATCACCTGCAATTTGTTTTGCACATTGTCGGCCTTTTCCATAGCCGCCACCATGCGGGAAAGCCCCGGCTGCACGCCGAGGCTTTGCTTTTGTTTGATCAATTGAATTGCCGCTTCATAGGTCATTTTACTTGCCCAGATTCTCCAGAGAGGAGCGCAGGTTGGCGATCTTTTCCGTCAGCTTGGCAGCCTCGTCCCGGTTCTGCTGTACCACCTTCTCCGGCGCTTTGTTCACAAAGCCCGGGTTGTCCAGCTTTTTGTTGATAAAGGCCAGCTTTTCCTCGGCAGCAGCCAGCTCCTTTTGCAGCCGCTTGGCCTCCGCCTCAAAGTCTACCAGGTCGCCCAGGGGAATATAGATCTTGGCGTCGTTGGTAACAATGGTCACTGTGTTGCCCAGGTCGCCAAAGCCGTCTGCGATCTCCACATCGGAGGCATAGGCCAGCCGCTTGATGAACTCACTGCCCACGGCAAACACATCGGCAAAGGCGGTCTCCACATAGACCTTGGACTTTTTGCTGGGGGGAATATTCATCTCCGCCCGGCGGTTACGGATGGCCCGAATGGCATCCATGATCTTCTCCATCTGGGCCTCCTCATCTGCAAAGGACAGCGCCGGGTCATACTCCGGCCACTTAGAGATCATAATGGACTCCGTATCGTGGGGAATGGCCTGGTAAATTTCCTCTGTGATAAAGGGCATAAAGGGGTGCAGCAGCTTGAGAATATCCGTCAGCACATACACCAGCACCGCCTTGGCGGTATCGGCGCCCTCGCTGGACTGCAAGCGGATCTTGGCGATCTCAATATACCAGTCGCAGAACACATCCCAAATGAAATCGTACAGCTTGGCAACGGCGATACCCAGTTCAAAGCGCTCCAGGTTGTCCGTCACTTCCTTAGCCAGCGTATTGACCTTGGAGAGGATCCACTTGTCCTCAATAGCCAGGTCTTTCGGCAGACCCGGGTAATTATAATCATTGCCCAGGTACATCAGCACAAAGCGGGCGGCGTTCCACAGCTTATTGGCAAAGTTGCGGGAGGCCTTTACCTTCTCGTCGGAGAAGCGCATATCGTTGCCCGGAGCGTTGCCGGTAGCCAGGGTAAAGCGCAGGGCGTCGGCACCGTACTGGTCGATCACCAGCAGCGGGTCAATACCGTTGCCCAGGGATTTACTCATCTTGCGGCCCTGTGCGTCACGCACCAGACCGTGGATCAGCACCGTGTGGAAGGGCACCTGCCCCATGTGCTCCACGCCGGAGAAGATCATTCTGGCCACCCAGAAGAAGATAATATCATAGCCGGTGACCAGCGTGTCTGTGGGATAGAAATACTCCAGTTCCTTGGTATCATCCGGATAACCCAGGGTAGAGAACGGCCACAAGGCGGAGGAGAACCAGGTGTCCAGGGTGTCCGGATCCTGGTGCACATGGGTGCTGCCGCACTTAGAGCAGGTATGCACTTCCTGGGCGGATACCATCACCTCGCCGCAATCGTCGCAGTAATAAGCAGGAATACGGTGGCCCCACCACAGCTGGCGAGAGATACACCAGTCCTTAATATTCTCCATCCAGTGGAAATAGATCTTGTCGAACCGCTCGGGAACGAACTTCACTTCCCCGTTCTTTACCACTTCCACAGCAGGCTTTGCCAGCGGCTCCATCTTCACGAACCACTGCTTGCTGACCCGCGGCTCCACGGTGGTGCCACAGCGGTAGCAGGTGCCTACATTATGGCTGTAATTCTCGATCTCCACCAGCGCGCCCTCGGCTTCCAGGTCCTCTACAATGGCCTTGCGGGCCTCATAGCGGTCCATACCGGCGTACTTGGGATAATCGTCCACGATCTTGGCGTCCAGGGTCAATACATTGATGACCTCCAGATTGTGGCGCAGCCCCACCTCAAAGTCGTTGGGGTCGTGAGCCGGGGTGATCTTTACCACGCCTGTACCAAACTCAATATCCACATAATCATCGGCGATCACGGGAATTTCTCTATGCACGATGGGCAGGATCAGGGTCTTGCCCACCATATCTTTATAGCGCTCATCGTTGGGGTTCACCGCCACAGCCGTATCGCCCAACAGGGTCTCCGGTCGGGTGGTGGCCAGTTCCAAGTAGCCGCTGCCGTCCTTAAAGGGATAGCGCAGGTGCCAGAAATGACCGGCCTGGTCCTCATACTCCACCTCTGCGTCAGAGATAGAAGTCAGGCAGTGGGGGCACCAGTTGATAATACGCTCGCCCCGGTAGATCAGGCCTTTGTCATACAGCCTGCAAAAAACCTCGCGCACCGCCTTGCTGCACCCCTCGTCCAGGGTAAACCGCTCCCGATCCCAATCGCAGGAGGAGCCCAGCTTTTTCAGCTGCTCCACAATGCGGCCGCCGTACTGAGCTTTCCAAGCCCAGGCACGCTCCAGGAACTTCTCCCGGCCGATCTCCTCTTTGGTGATGCCCTCTTTGCGCATGGCCTCTACGATCTTGGCCTCTGTTGCAATGGAGGCGTGATCCGTGCCCGGCAGCCACAGGGTCTCGTAGCCCTCCATACGGCGCCAGCGGATAAGAATATCCTGCAAAGTCTCGTCCAACGCATGACCCATGTGCAGCTGGCCGGTAATGTTCGGCGGCGGGATCACAATGGTGTAGGGTTTCTTATCCGGGTTCACCTCCGCGTGAAAATACTTGTGGTCACACCAAAATTGATAAGTGCGGTCCTCCACATTTTGGGGGCTGTACTGTTTGTCCAACTCTTTTGCCATACTTTCTTGCTCCTTAACAAAAATAAAAAAAGCCCCGTCTCAAAATGAGACGGAACTAAACTTCCGCGGTACCACTCAAATTGCGCGCCAAAAGCGCGCCGCTCTTGCCTTAACGCGGCACACGGGTGCGACTACTGCTTTTCACCGCACCGGCTCCCGGACTACCTTCCCACACTGGGCACACCTGTTCACACCGACCACAGGCTCTCTTTGCCGCCGCCATGGGGTACTCCTTCCGTTCCAAGCCGTTTTCTATTGGTATTATAGTACCAAAACCGTCGCCCCTTGTCAAGCGACAGCCGGGATTTTGCGCCCATAAACATGCACAAGGTGGATAAAAAACACACAATATAAATGAACGGCAACACCGTACAAACAAAAAACAACTCCGGATGTCTTGCAGCACCCGGAGCGTATGTCTACTACTATTCAATTTTTATTACTGGCACATAACGTGCACACTGTTTAGCCCATTGGACTGTACCTCAATTTCATACAACAATAAAAGGACAAAAAGAAAAGTTGTCAAAGAAAAATTAATATCTATTTTGCTTTACAGTACATTGGAATTCACCTGGTCGTAAATACATCTTCTATGAAAGCACCGATGACCGGTACTCCCAGGTCACTTGCAGGCAGATGACCGATATATACCTTTACTATTCAGTTGAACCAGCGCCTGTCGCTCACTTCAATCCTGCACGATAACTCTTACCTTGCTCACTTGAGCCTGTATGCGCCATGCAATTCCGTTTTGCACTCTGTCCACACAAAAACCGTTATACTCTATTGACGAACGATGCAGGCGGTCTGCTGAAAGGGTTCACTCTCCATTGGACCGACCTCCTTCTTAGATTGAACACGCCTTAACTACTTCCTAAGGCTTATCTCCTGTGTTCAACTACATAGTAGCACCAATGTTGTTAGTTGTCAATAGGTTTTTGCATATTTTTTTGATTTTTTTGTGCATTTTCGATAGTGTTTTCCCCACGACACAAAATATGGGTCTTGTCCTCCGCCAACCACAAAATAGGCATTGACGGCAATGGGCAAATAGAGTATAATGCAAAGAGAAAGGCGTGAGAACTTATGAGCGATAATGAAGAACTGTATGAACTGAATTTGATCTCTGTGTCTGACGATGACGGCAACGAGATCGTATTTGAACTGCTGGAGCGGTACGAAACGGACGACGATGTGTATGTAGCCATCACCGAGTACCACGACGAAGCAGAAGAGATCGTAGAGGCGGACAACGAGGTCATTATCCTGAAAGTACTGGAGGAAAACGGCGAGGAATACTTGACCGAGATCGAGGACGAGATGGAGTTTGAGCAGGTCTCCGATATTCTGATGGCGATGGTAGAAAAGAAATATGATGTAGAATATTTCGAGCCGGAGCAGTAAGAATAAAGAACAGAACATCTGTTCTGCCCTTCTCGACAACCGTGTGATTTAATAACCCGAACAATTTTTTATATGGGTTTCTTGCTCGGTCGGCAGGTATGCAGGCCTCCCCTGCGGGGACGATGGAAGCACAAAACCGAACGGCGGTCACCCACCTGCTTGAGATGCAGGTTATTCTCGTCACACGGCGGCTGGGCGGAATAAAGAGCGGAGCTTTGCGGCTTCGCTTTTTTATACTTGCATTTTTTGGCACAAAATGCTAAAATAAGATCCGTTATGCGGGTATGGTGGAATTGGCAGACACGCAGGATTTAGGTTCCTGTGGGCAACCGTGCAGGTTCGACCCCTGTTACCCGCACCAAAAAGCACGACAGTTTCGACTGTCGTGCTTTTTTATTGCTTATTTCTTTTTTCCGGATCTTTTGCCATAGGGTTTGCGCTTTGCGGACTTTCCGTCAAGGCGACCGTTTCCGCCAACCGGCTTTCCGTATCCGGTGCCACGCCCCTTTGTCTTACCGCCGGAGCGGTCACCCGGTCGTCCGCCGGACGGTGCTGCCGGGATCAGGCACTTGGGGCCGTTGCCGATCAGATCTGCCCGGTGGGCACGGCGTAGTGCCTGGGCACACAGTGCATAGTTCTTGGGATTATAATACTGGAGCAGCGCCCGCTGGAGCGCCTTGTCGTGGGGGTCTTTAGCCACATAGACCGGCTCCATGGTGTACGGGTCCAGCTCCGTATAGAACATACAGGTGGAGATGGTGCCCGGGGTGGGATAAAAGTCTTGCACCTGCTCCGGACGAATGTGATTTTTCTTTAAAAAGCAGGCCAGTTCAATAGCGTCCTCCAACCGGGAACCGGGGTGGGAGCTCATCAGATACGGCACCAGGTACTGCTCCTTTTGGATTTGGCCGGTGTAAGTAAAATACCGGCGGGAAAAGTCAATATACGCTTCAATATGGGGCTTGCCCATTTTGTCCAGCACCGCGGCGGAGCAGTGCTCCGGTGCCACTTTCAGCTGGCCGCTCACATGAAACTGTACCAATTCCTTAAAAAAGCTGTCGTCCGGGTCACACAGCAGATAATCATAGCGAATACCGCTGCGGATAAACACTTTCTTCACTCCATCCACCCGGCGCAGCACCCGGAGAATGTCCAAATATTCCCGGTGATCCGCCTGCAAATTGGGACAAGGTTTCGGCGCCAGACATTTTTTGCCCTTACACAGACCATACTTCTCCTGCAAGGCGCAGCTGGGATGGCGGAAGTTGGCGGTAGGGCCGCCCACATCGTGGATATAGCCCTTAAAGTCCCGCATTTGGGTGATTTTCTGTGCCTCGATCAGCAGGCTCTTTTTGCTGCGAGAGGTCACATAGCGCCCCTGGTGGAACGCAATGGAACAGAAGTTGCAAGCGCCGAAACAGCCCCGATTGTGCGTAATGGAAAAGCGCACTTCTTCAATGCCCGGCACGCCGCCCAACTTCTCATAACTGGGGTGGTACGCCCGCATATACGGCAGACTGTACACCCGGTCCAGCTCCGAGGTGGTCAGCGGCTCCATAGGCGGGTTTTGCACCACCATCACCTTGTCATGGCGCTGCTTGAGCAGCTTGCCCCGCACATGGTCCTGCTCGTCCTGCTCCAATCGGCAGGACCGGGCGTATTCCTTTTTTGAGGCGCACACATTCTCAAAAGAGGGGCACTCCACCCCGCCAAAGGGCGTGTCCTTAGTGGGCACCGCATACATGGTACCCCGAATGTCATGCATACTGCCCACCGGCTCACCCGCTCGCAAGCGGCGGGCGATCTCCGTTACCTGCTTCTCGCCCATACCGTAGATCAGCAGATCCGCGCCAGAGTCCACCAGCGCAGAGGGGCGAATGGCGTCGTCCCAGTAGTCATAATGGGCAAAGCGACGCAGGGACGCCTCCAGCCCGCCTAAGATCACCGGGCAGTCCGGGTAGGCCTCTTTTGCCAGCCGGGTGTACACATTCACCGCCCGGTCCGGGCGCTTGCCGTGCTTGCCACCGGCGGTATACGCGTCGTCGTGGCGCAGCTTTTTGGCTGCGGTATAGTGTGCCACCATAGAGTCAATATTCCCGGCGGTGATCAAAAAAGCATACTTAGGCCGCCCGAATTGCTGAAAGTCCCGCACACTGTGCCAATCCGGCTGACTGAGCACCACCACCTTGAACCCCTGGCTCTCCAGCAAGCGGGTAATGATGGCAGCACCAAAGGACGGGTGATCCACATAGGCGTCACCCGTCACATACACAAAATCCGGTTGTTCCCATCCTCGGGCGTGCATTTCCGCCGGGGTAATGGGCAAAAAATCATTCTTCATCGGTGGCTTCCTCGTCCGTCTCCGGCTCCTCAAAGCGCATTTGCTCCGCGTTCTCAGCAGTCAGATCCGGCGCCGGGCCTTGGTTCTGCATTTCCAGCCACTGCTGCTTATTGATCCGTACATCACGCTTCTTGGCGCCGTCCTGGGGACCGATGATCCCCTTTTCTTCCAACTGATCCATAATCTTCGCTCCGCGGGCATAACCTACAGACAGCTTGCGCTGCAGGAAAGAAGTGGACGCGGTACCGGTCTCCAGTACAATCTCCACTGCATCGTTAAAGAGCGGATCCAGCTGCTCTGCGCCCTCGTCGTCCTTAAAGGGACTCTTCTTGCTATCCGACTGTACCTCTTTCGCTTCCATCTCTTTTTGAATTTCATCGCTGTATTGGCTCTCGCCCTGGGTCTTTACAAAGTCGCACAGGGACTCCACTTCCTCATCGCTGATATAGCAGCCCTGCACACGAATGGGCTTAGAGGAGCCAATAGGCGCATACAGCATATCGCCGTAGCCCAGCAGCTTCTCTGCGCCGGAAGCGTCCAAAATGGTACGGGAGTCAATCTGGGAGCTGACGGTCAGCGCAATTCGGGAAGAAATGTTGGCCTTGATCAAACCGGTGATTACATCCACAGAGGGGCGCTGGGTGGCGATCACCAGGTGCATACCCGCCGCACGGGCCATTTGTGCCAAACGGCAGATAGAATCCTCAATTTCCTTTGGCGCCGCCATCATCAGGTCGGACAACTCGTCAATGCAAATCACAATCTTCGGCATGGGCTGCATGTCCTCATGCTTTTTCACATACTTGTTATAGCCCTCAATATCCCGCACGCCGGTATCGCTAAAGGTCTGGTAGCGCTTGAGCATCTCAGACACGGCCCAACCCAAAGCGCCGGTTGCCTTACGGGGGTCAGTGACCACCGGCACAAGCAAATGAGGAATGCCGGAATACTTGCTAAACTCCACTTTTTTAGGGTCAATCAGTACCAGCTTCACCTCATCCGGCTTTGCCCGGTACAAAATAGACACAATAATGCTGTTCATACACACGGACTTACCGGAACCGGTAGTACCGGCAATCAGCAGATGGGGCATCTTGGCCACATCGCAGTAAACCGCATCGCCGGAAATATCGCGCCCAAGGCCCACAGACAGCAAGGAACGCTGCTTGCCGAACTCCGGGGTGTCAATCAGCTCACGCATGGAAACGCCGCTTTTTACCGAATTGGGCACCTCGATACCCACCGCCGCCTTGCCGGGAATAGGTGCCTCAATCCGAACATGTGTAGCTGCTAAATTCAGAGCAATATCATCAGACAAATTGGTAATCTTGGAAATGCGCACACCGGCAGCCGGCTTTAATTCGTACCGGGTCACCGTAGGACCGCGACTAATATCTGTAATGGTGGCATCCACATTAAAGGAATGGAGCGTGTCGATCAGTTGTTCCGCATTGCTTTTCAACTCGCCGCTTACATCCTTTACAGACTTGTGTTTAGCCGGGGTCAACAGTGTCACCGGCGGCAGCTTATAATCCGCTACACCGGCTTCCATTTGGGCGTCTGTCACCGTAAAGACCTCTGACGGGTCTTTTTTTTGCGGTTTGGTATCCTCGGTGGCCTTGTCCACAATCTCGTCCAGAGACTTGGCCTTTTCCGGTGCTTTTTGCTTCTTTTCCGCTTCTCTTTTACTGTGCTTTTGATTTAGTTCTTTAACAATACTGTCCGTATCCACATCGTCTGCATCTTTTTTGTTGCTTTGTACGGACAGTTTCTCTTCCGCTTCCTGCTCGCCGGGGGCGTGGGCGTCCAAAGGTACATCAATATTGGCCTGGCGGCGCTCCCGGTACACCTCGATGGTGTCCCCCATCTTTTCGTAGGCTTTCTTGGCCGGTTGTGCCGCGCCGTTTAAGAACTGCACCACCGTCAGCCGTGCCAGCAGCATAAAGTCCACCACCAGCAGCACCAGATCCACAATAACTGCCGGCGCCTTGCCAAAGGTCAGCAGCGCCCAGCCGATGAGCGCGCCGAAAAAGCCGCCGTTAAATTCAACCGGCGCCTGGGTATAGCTCTGCTTAATACTGTCTGCAAATTTCAACCCGGTAGGGTTCTCAATAATATGAATCAGCGCCGCAATCAGCAGCACGATAATTACACTCTCCACGCCCTTGGCGATCAGTTCATGGGGTTGAACCGGGGACTTTTGTGCTTCTGTCCCCTCCTCTGCCGTTCGTTTTTTTGCCTGGCTCTCCTGGTAGGAATACAGGAGAATGATCGCCACCGCCAGTATAGGAAACAACACTGCCGCCAGCATACCAAACAACCCTAAGTACACATTATGTACCACATTCCATGCCCCGTCGCCGTCGATCACCGCCACGAAAAAGAAAATCACCGACAAAGCAAAAATAGCCACCCCGACAACGCGACTGATGTTCTCTTGCCGCTTGGCCGCAGCTGCAGCGGCTTCCAGCTCCATCTGTTTCCAGCGCGCCTGCTCTGCCTTCGTACGCTTCTTAGGCACAGAGGCGGTCCCGTGCACACCGGCCTTCTTATCCTCCCGACGATGACCCCGGTCATTCTTTTTTTGTATGTTTGCCATTTTTCTATCCTTGTCTTCTAAAAATCACCGTAAAATCAACTCAAATGCACCCACTGTAATGCACACCACAGCCAGGGCAAAATCGTAATAGGCAAAAACTTTCAGCTTGCCCTTTTGCAGAATCCACAGCATCAGCTTCACCATAAAACAGGTCACCGCCGCGCTGAGCACCACCGCCAAAATACCGGCAATGATATTCACATAGGTCACGCAGGTGCAGATCTCCACCACGCCCAGCACCAACAGGGTTACCACGCCGAACACTGCCGCGAAACGGTAAGAAATCTTGCGGGCCACACCCATCATCACACCCAGGCAAAACAGCACGCCCATATAGGACAGCCCGGCAATGGGCAGTGAAAAGGCAGCAGCAAAGCCTAAGATCAATGCCGCATACCAATCTACATTCTTCTGCGGACCCTGTTTTTTCATTTGCAGCACAGCCAAAAGGATCAAACCACCGGTAAGGGCAAAAAACACGCCCTCATCCAGTAGGGTGCCGTTATAGCTCATACTGCGAAGCAGACCGTACACATTCCCGTACTTGCCGGCAGGCACCAGCAAGAGCAATAGCGGCAAAAACCCCAGCACCGTGCCAAACAAAAACTGACGCGCACCGCCGGACTTTACAAACGGATTATGCTTTGCAAATGCGTCCTTGAAAAAAGCGACAAGCTCCCGAAACAGGCGCAAAAACAGCTTATAAAACACCAAGAGCAATCCCAACGCAATGCCTATATGTACCAGCCCGGTCAGTTCGCTGCCGTTACCGCTGAACCGACCGGAGAAATCATGAAAAATTGCCGAATGTCCGCTTTCAGACACCGGGAGCACCCAGGTGACTGCCTGTGCGACGGCTTGAAATATCGCAGTTAAAAACCACATGATCCTGTCCTCCGAATAAAGAAGCGCCTTCTAAGCTGTACCCACTGTTCAGATAATCATAAGGATTGCTGGAACGGGGGGCACCGCTCCCTGCCATTGTTTGCTGATAAAACACATCTGCGCGGCTAATGATCGTCCACAACATGGTGCTCCTCCTCAATGGTGCGATTGAGGAAATCCAGTGCATCACTGAGCCCGCCCAACTGGTCAATCAGCCCGCAGTCCACAGCACCGGCACCGTCCAGCACCGTACCCACATCCATCACCAGTTCCCCGGTTTTCATCATCAGTGCGCGAAAATCCCCGGCACTGATCCTGGCATTATGTTCAATAAAACGCACGATGCGATCCTGCATCTTCTCAAAATAAGACAGAGTCTGGGGTACGCCCAGCACCAAGCCGTTCATACGCACCGGGTGCACCGTCATGGTGGCGCTGGGCACAATAAAACTGCGCCGACAGGACACCGCAAGGGGTACACCGATGGAGTGACCGCCACCCAGCACCAGTGAGGCAGTAGGCGTCCGCATGGTGGACAGCAGCTCTGCAATGGCCAGCCCGGCCTCCACATCGCCGCCCACGGTGTTGAGAATAATCAGCAGCCCCTCTACATCGTCGCTCTCCTCAATGGCTACCAGCTGTGGAATCACATGCTCATACTTGGTGGTCTTGTTTTGGCTGGGCAAAATGTAATGGCCCTCAATCTGACCGATCACCGTTAAGCAGTGAATAAAATGACCGTTTTTTTGCACCGTAATGGAGCCGGTTTGCAGATCCGGCTGCAATTCCTCGGCCTGCACTTCTTCGTTTTCTGTTACCTGTTCTGTGTGCTCGTTTGTGTGCGGCATACCATTCCTCCCGGAATTAGTATGCCCGTTTCTCCACATTCAACGATAATTTTAGCATAAGACGCCTAAAAATTCAACAATATAATGAAATCTAATCATTAAATCTTTATTCTAATTGACATTCGCGCTGATTTATTATAGAATGGGGATTGACAATTCTTTGAACAACTCAGGAGGTTTTTTGAACAATGGGTCTTACACTTGCACAAAAATTGATCAAATCCCACCTGGTCGAGGGTGAAATGATCCCCGGACAGGAGATTGGACTGAAAATCGATCAAACCCTAACCCAGGACGCAACCGGTACTATGGCGTACCTGGAATTTGAGGCTATGGGCGTGGATCGGGTCAAGACCGAGCGCTCCGTGGCGTATATCGACCACAATACGCTGCAAACCGGCTTTGAGAACGCCGACGATCACAGATATATTCAAACCGTGACCAAGAAGCACGGCATTTACTTCTCCCGTCCGGGCAACGGCATTTGCCACCAGGTGCACCTGGAGCGCTTTGGTATTCCGGGCAAGACCCTGATCGGCTCCGACAGCCACACCCCCACCGGCGGCGGCATCGGTATGCTGGCTATGGGCGCAGGCGGTATGGATGTGGCCGTAGCCATGGGCGGCGGCACTTACTATATCCCCATGCCCACCATGACCCGCATCAATCTGACCGGCTACTTAAAGCCCTGGGTCTCTGCCAAGGATGTAATTTTGGAAGTGCTGCGCCGTATGACCGTTAAGGGCGGCGTTGGCAAAATCATCGAGTACGGCGGCGAAGGCGTGAAGACCTTGTCCGTTCCGGAGCGCGCCACCATCACCAACATGGGCGCGGAGCTGGGCGCCACCACCTCCATCTTCCCCTCTGATGAGATCACCCTGGCGTTCCTGAAAGCCCAGGACCGTGCAGACGACTGGACGGAGATCCTGCCGGATCCGGACGCGCAGTATGATGAAGTGATCGACATTGACCTGTGCGCACTGGAGCCGATGGCTGCCTGCCCGCATATGCCCGATCAAGTCAAGACCACCGAGGAGATCGGCAAGATCAAGGTGGACCAGGTCGCCATCGGCTCCTGCACCAACTCCTCCTTTGTGGATATGATGAAGGTGGCCAAGATCCTGAAAGGCAAGACCGTATGCCCCACCGTTTCTCTTTGCATTGCCCCTGGCTCCAAGCAGGTGCTGAACATGCTGGCTATGAACGGCGCACTGGGCGATATGATCGGCGCAGGCGCCCGCATTTTGGAGTCTGCCTGCGGTCCGTGTATCGGTATGGGCCAGTCCCCCAACAGCGGCGGTATCTCCCTGCGTACCTTTAACCGGAACTTTGAGGGCCGCAGCGGCACCAAGGACGCCGGTATCTACCTGGTCTCTCCGGAAGTGGCGGCAGCCTCTGCCCTCACCGGTTACCTAACTGATCCCCGTGACCTGGGCGAAGCCCCCACGGTGGAAATGCCGGAGCACTTTGCCATCAACGACAACATGATCGAGCCGCCGGCCAGCCCGGAGGAAGCAGACAGCGTAGAGGTGCTGCGCGGGCCGAACATTAAGCCCTTCCCCAAAACCGAGCCGCTGCCGGAGAGCATTACCGCCAAGGCTGTGCTGAAAGTGGGCGACAACATTACCACCGACCACATTATGCCCGCAGGCGCCAAGATCCTGCCCTACCGCTCCAATATTCCGCACCTGAGCCAGTTCTGCTTTGGCGTGTGCGACGAGAGTTTCCCGGAGCGCATTCAAGCCGAGGGCAAGGGCATCATCATCGGCGGCGCCAACTACGGCCAGGGCTCCTCTCGTGAGCACGCGGCACTGGTGCCCCTGTACCTGGGTGTAAAGGCGGTTATCACCAAGTCCTTTGCCCGTATCCATGTGGCCAACCTGGTGAACGCCGGTATTCTGCCCTTTACCTTTGCCAATGAGGCGGACTACGACCGCATTGACCAGATGGACGAGCTGGAGCTGGCAGACATTCGCACCGCTATGGAGAACAACACCCCGGTGGTACTGAAAAACCTGACCAAGAATGAGGAATATCCCCTGGACGCCAGCCACCTGTCTGCCCGTCAGCGCGCCATGCTGCTGTGCGGCGGTCTGCTGGACTACACCAGAGAGAGCAATAAATAAGTAATTTTACAGATTGGAGAACCATTATGACTGACGAGAAACAAGCCATTGACGCGGCAGTAGAACAGTTCCGCTCCCTGATGGAGAGCCAACTGGCCCGCGCCAAGAGAATTCGCGAGGATAAGGACTTTACCGACTTTGACGCACTGGACACCATTGTGATCGGTATTTGCGGCGGCGACGGTATCGGCCCTGTGATTACCAAGGAGAGCGAGCGGGTGCTGTCCTTCCTGCTGAAGGACGAAGTGGCCAGCGGCAAGATCCGGTTTAAGGAGATCGACGGCCTGACCATTGAGAACCGGGCGGCCTGCAACAAGGCCATTCCGGACGATGTGCTGGCCCAGCTGAAAGCCTGCAATGTGATCCTGAAAGGCCCCACAACCACGCCCCGTGCCGGGGATCCGTGGCCCAATGTGGAGTCCGCCAATGTGGCTATGCGTAAAGAATTGGACCTGTTTGCGAACATGCGCCCGGTAAAGGTGCCGGAGCAGGGCATTGACTGGACTTTCTTCCGTGAAAACACCGAGGGCGGGTATGCCATCGGCTCCTACGGTGTGAACATCACCGACGACCTGGCTGTGGACTTTACCGTAGCCACCCGGGAGGGCTGCGAGCGTATCGCCCGCCTGGCTTATGACTACGCCCAGAAGAACCACAAGGGCAAGGTGTCCATCATCACCAAGGCCAACATCATCAAGACCACCGACGGCAAGTTCTTAAAGACCGCCCAGATGATCGGCCAGGAGTACCCAGAGATCGTCACCGACGATTGGTACGTGGACATCACCACCGCCAAGCTGATCGATCCCATGCGCCGCAAGGACTTCAAGGTCTTTGTACTGCCCAACCTGTACGGCGATATCATCACCGACGAGGCTGCTGAGTTCCAGGGCGGCGTAGGCACTGCCGGTTCTGCCAATATCGGCAAGAAGTACGCCATGTTTGAGGCCATTCACGGCTCCGCCCCCCGTATGATCAAAGAGGGCCGCGGCCAGTACGCTGACCCCTGCTCTATGCTGCGGGCTACCGTGATGCTGCTGTCCCACATTGGGTATCAAAAGCAGGCGGACGCTCTGGAGGCTGCGCTGGACAAGTGTATGTTTGAAGAGAAAAAACTGGTGATCACCGGCCGTGCAGACGGCTGCACCTGCAATGAATTTGGCGACTATGTGATGGAGACCATCACCCAGATGACCAAATAAAAATGTTCTTTTGTGAGGGGAGAACCCTATGGAAAAAAGAGAAAATATATCCATATCCATCATCAAGCGTCTGCCCCGATACTACCGGTTTTTACAGAGCTTGAAGGACAACGGCATTGTGCGTATTAGCTCCAAGGAGCTAGCCGACCGTATGGGTCTGACTGCTTCCCAAATTCGCCACGACTTTAACAGTTTCGGCGGATTTGGGCAGCAGGGCTACGGCTACAATGTGCCGGAGCTGCAAAAGCGCATTGGCGAGATCCTGTGTGTGGATAAGGAATTAAAGACCATCTTGATCGGCGCCGGTAACCTGGGCAAGGCGGTGTCCAACAAGATCTTTAATAAGCAGAGCGGCTTTAAGCTGATTGGCATTTTTGACAAGAACGAGGCCATCTGCGGCAATATGATCAAGGGCATTCCCGTGCGCCACATCAATTATTTGGAGAACTTCTGCATTGATAACCAGCCGGTGTGTGCCGTGATCTGCATTCCTGGCAGCGATATGCAGGAAATTACGGATATGCTGGTGCGTCTGGGTGTGCGGGCCTTTTGGAACTTTAGCAATTACGACATAGCCATGGCCCACCCGGAGGTGCTGGTGGAGAATGTGCACCTGAACGACAGTCTGATGACCCTGGGCTACCTGACCAACACCTCTATGGCAGAGGACTAAGCGAGGTAGCGGCAGTGAAACAGATTAGCACAAAAGAGATCGTAGACCTGTTTGCCTACAACAAGGACGCTGCCGTTTTGGTAGAAAAGCGTCCCCTGCCCGGCAATGCGCAATACAAGGTAAGCTACTCGGTGGTAAACTTTGCCACCGGTGAGCAGGAGGTAATCACCAAAAGTGCCTACCTGCTGCGCAAATTTGGCTCTGCGTTCCAAAAGATCAGCACGGCGATCCCCAACTTTGTACAGTGCGACGCAGCCGTGCTCTATGACCGGCGGGTGCTGGTGATCTACCCCAACGGAGAGGCCGGTATCTTTGACCGGGAAGGCACGCTGGAATGGAACGGCGTGTTTCGTTATCACGATGCGCCAATCAAGCACCTGGCGCTGGAGGAGAAATATTTTTGGAGCGTTTGTCCCGGTGAGAATGCAGTCATACGCTATGCCTGCCAAAACATGAAGGTAGACCTGCGAATCGGCGGCAAAGACGCCCAAACCTTTGTAAACCCACAGCACATCTGCCAATACGGCGGCGACCTGTATGTGGCCTGCGGCGGCAACAAAATTCGTAGGATCGACAGTATGGACTATACTGTGTCCGACTATCGTACCTTTTCCCAGCAGGTAAAACGATATCACAAATTCGGTTCCTATGCCCTGGTGGTGCTGGAAAGCGGCACCTACCTGGTAGATGAAACTCAGGAGTAAACCCATATATAAAAATAAGGCATATACCCGCAGGTGTATGCCTTATTTTTGTCCCCAATTCAACAAAGAAATCCGCAGGCGCTTGCCTGCGGATTTCTTTGTTGAATTTCTTATACCTGATCCATACCGATCTCTTCGATCATTTCTCGAATTACATCGGCAGAGGCAGAAAACTTGGCCTTTTCTTTCTGGTTCAAATCCATTTGAAGCACCTCGCGCACACCGTTGCGGTTCACCACTGCCGGCACGCCGATGTAAATGCCTCGCTGTCCGTACTCCCCTTTCAGGTACGCAGACACGGTAAAGATGGAATTCTCGTCAAAGAGAATGGCCCGGGTCAGCCGTGCCAGCACCATGCCGATACCGTAATAGGTGGCTTTTTTGGCCTTGATAATCGCATAGGCAGACTCCTTTACATCCACGGCAATCTGCTTCATATCCTCCTCCAGGGTGGGGTGAGTGGTCTTAAAGTCGTCCAGGGGCTTTACGCTAATCAGCGCCTGGCTCCAGGGCACAAACTCCGAATCCCCGTGCTCACCGATCACATAGGCATGCACGTTGCGGGGGTTCACATGGAAATAATCACTCATCATGTGGCGCAGGCGGGCACTATCCAGCGAAGTACCGGAGCCGACCACCCGATTTGCCGGGAAGCCGGACAGAGTATAGACCACCTGAGTCATAATATCCACAGGGTTTGATGCCACCAAAAACACACCGTTAAAGCCGCTGGCAAGAATGGGCTGCACAATAGAGCCAAAGACCTTATAATTCTTTTGCAACAGATCCCGTCGGGTTTCACCTGGCAACTGGGGCGCACCGGCACAGATGACAATTAAATCTGCGTCGCCGCAGTCACTGTACTCCCCTGCTTTGATTTTCATGGAACTGGGGGCAAACGGCAGTCCGTGAGACAGATCTGCGGCTTCGCCCCAGGCACGCTCCTTGTTAATGTCGATAAGGACCAGCTCGTCGCAAATGTTTTGGTTGAGCAGCGCATAAGCAAAGCTCATACCCACCATACCAACGCCTACAATGGCAACCTTTTTCTTATCTGACAACATTTGATAACCTCCCAAGGGTACCACCTCTGCTCTATTATTTGAAGAACAGAGGCAATTTTTCCAGGAAAATAATGTCTTCTCGGTCGGCAGCGTCGCCCTCTGCAAGCGGTGCAACACTGGCTACAATATTTGCATTAAACAGCTTAACCAGTTCCTGTGTAGCCTTTAGGCTGTCACCGGTAGAGATCACATCGTCCACCACCAATACCCGCTTTCCGGTGATCCGGTCGCCGTCCTCATGACCCAGATACAGACTCTGCTCCTTTTGGGTGGTGATGGAATGCACAGTCGCCTTTTCCGGTCGATCCATGTACACCTTAACCCCTTTGCGCGCCACAATATATGGCTTTCCGCTTTGGCGACTCATTTCATAAGCCACAGGAATGCTCTTGGCCTCCGGCGTCACGATATAGTCAAATTCCGGTACCTTTTTCAGCAGTTCTCTGGCGCAAGCTTCCGTCAGTTCCACATCACCGAACATAATAAAAGCTGCAATATCCACCGTGTCTGATACCGGAAAGCGCTTTAGCTGCCGCTCCAGTCCGGCAATATGTAAGGTATAATATTCGTCACTCATAATATTTTCTCCCCCAGTTCTGTACCGCCGATCACATGAAAATGCAGGTGCATCACACTCTGCCCCGCATCTGCACCGCAGTTGGAGATCACCCGATAGGAGTTGATCCCCTGAGATGCAGCGATCTGCGGGATCATTTCAAAAATGTGAGCAACCACGGCGCTGTTATCTGCCGTAACGGCATTCACATTCTCTATATGAGTCTTCGGCACCACAAGAAAATGCACCGGCGCCACCGGATTCAGGTCCTTAAAGGCCAGAATCCGGTCGTCCTCATACACCTTTGCGGAGGGAATATTGCCGCTGACGATCTCACAAAATACGCACATTTGTACCGCTCCTTATTTCATCCTGCCCTGTACCAGCGCAGCAGCCTGCGCCATTGCATCCGGCAGCTTTTCTACATTCTTACAGCCGGCCATGGCGCTGTCCGGGCGACCGCCGCCGCCACCGCCTGCCAGTTTGGCAATCTCACGCACCAAATCGCCGGCCTTGACACCGCGGGCTATGGCTTCTTTACCGCAGACAGCTACAATGTTGGCCTTTTCGCCGTTGACACCGGCTACCACAGCCACCACATTATCGCCCTTGTTTTTCAGTTCGTCGCCCATGGCACGCAGAGCATCCGGAGCCACATCCGTCAAAGTAGCAGAATAGAATGCCAGACCGTCCAGATCAACCGGCGCGGCAAACAAATCCGCACTCTTCAAGTGAGCCAACTCTTCTTTCAGGCTCTTGATTTCTTTGTCCTTGGCCTTGTCGCTGTCTGCCAAAGCGGTCAGCTTTTCCGGCAAATCATGCACCGCGCTTTTCAGTACCGCCGCAGCACCGGACAGCACCGTATCCCCTTTGTACATATGCGCCAGCAGATTATGGCCTGTCAAGGCCGTAATACGGCGCACGCCGGAGGCCACGGAGGCCTCACTGACAATATGGAACAGACCGATCTGGCCGCTGTTACTTACATGGGTACCGCCGCAGAACTCGGTGGAAAAATCACCGGCCTTGACCACACGCACAATGTCGCCGTACTTCTCGCCAAAGAGCATCATAGCCCCCAGCTTCTTGGCCTCGTCAATGGGCATCTCCATACTCTCTACCGGGTGGGCGCTCATAATAAAGGCATTGACCAGATGCTCCACCTGCATCAACTCTTCCCGACTCATGGCATTAAAGTGGGTAAAGTCAAAGCGTACTTCCCGCTCGTCCACCAACTGACCGGCCTGCTCCACATGGGTGCCCAACACCTGGCGCAGAGCAGCCTGCAATAAATGGGCAGCCGTGTGATTGCGCATGATATTGCGTCGGCGCTCTTCGTTAATCTCCGCCTGTACAGTGTCTCCTACACTGATAATACCCCGGGTCACTTCGCCCCGGTGCAGGAAGATCTTGTCCGCATTCTTCGCGGTATCCGCCACGATAAACGCATTATCCTCACCGATTTTAATCACGCCGCTGTCGCCGACCTGGCCGCCGGACTGGGCGTAGAACGGGGTCTTATCCAGCACCAGCGTACCGCCGTCCCCGGCACCCAACATATCCACCAGCTCACCGTCTGCGTTCACAATGGCCAGCACCTTTGCGGCGCAGGCGAAGTCCGTGTAGCCAACAAAGTCCGTGGCCGCTGCGTTGATTTTTACGCTATTGCCCTTCCAAGCATCTGCACCGGCGTCCTTACGGGCGGCGCGGGCGGTTGCCTTTTGGGCAGCCAGCAGGGCGTTGAACTTATCTTCATCAACGGTAATGCCCTTTTCCTCCAAAATATCCTTGGTCAGGTCCAGGGGGAAGCCGAAAGTGTCGTTCAGCTTAAAGGCGTCCTCACCGGAGAACACATTGCCCTCCAACTTGCTGATATACTCATCCAGCATTGCCAAGCCGGCGTCAATGGTCTTGCCGAAAGACTCCTCCTCAGACAGAATGATCTTTTTGATCAGCTCTGCCTTATCAGCCAGCTCCGGATACGCCACATGGTTCTCGTGAATCACCGTATCGCACACTTTATACAGGAACGGCTCGTTAACCCCCAGCAATCTGCCGTGGCGGCAAGCCCGACGGATCAGGCGGCGCAGCACATAGCCCCGGCCGTTGTTGGACGGAATCACGCCGTCGCCAATCATAAAGGTGGCAGAACGCACATGGTCGGTGATCACCCGCAGAGACACATCCTTTTGCGGGTTCTCATGATACTTGGCGCCGGAGATCTGGCTGATCTTCTTCATAATATTCTGCACGGTGTCCACTTCAAAAATATTGTCCACACCCTGCAAAATGCAGGCCAGACGCTCCAGACCCATTCCGGTGTCAATATTCTTCTGCTTGAGTTCCGTGTAATTGCCGTTGCCGTCGTTATTGAACTGGCTGAACACATTGTTCCAGAACTCTACATACCGGTCACACTCGCAGCCGGGGCCGCAGTCCGGAGAGCCGCAGCCGTACTTCTCGCCACGGTCAAAATAGATCTCCGAGCAGGGGCCGCAGGGGCCGGAGCCGTGCTCCCAGAAGTTATCTTCCTTGCCCAGACGCACAATGTGGCTGGGGTCCACGCCGTTTTGCTTGGTCCAAATGTCGAACGCCTCGTCGTCATCCTGATAAATGGTCACATAGAGCTTGTCCACAGGCATTTCCAACACCTTAGTGCAGAACTCCCAGGCCCAAGCGGTGGCCTCTTTCTTAAAATAATCGCCAAAGGAGAAGTTGCCCAGCATCTCAAAAAAAGTGCCGTGCCGGTCCGTCTTGCCCACCTGCTCAATATCCGGAGTGCGAATGCACTTTTGACAGGTAGTCACCCTGGTTCTGGGGGGCGTGACCTCGCCGGTAAAGTATTTCTTCATCGGTGCCATACCGGAGTTAATCAGCAGCAGGCTATTGTCCCCCTGAGGTACCAGCGAAAAGCTGGGCAACCGCAGATGGCCCTTGCTCTCAAAGAAAGACAGATACTTCTCTCTCAAGTCGTTTAATGATGTCCATTCCATATCTAAAATTCACCTTTGAATAGATTTGTAACAAAAGGGCAAAGGGCACCCACCGGGCGCCCCCTCACCTTGCTTAGAGTTTTTCGACCAGATTTTTCAGCTCAACGATCTCTTCCTTGGTAAAGGTCAGACCCTTGCTCATCTTGGAGTGGTCAGGTGACCAGTCTCTCACGTCGATCTTCGGCTCACGGCCGTTCCAGGAGATCATATTCACCTCCCGGGTCCAACCCCGCGCTGTTTCAGAGATCACACCCAGGTGCTCGGTGATCTCATACTTGATTTCCGGCATACTCGTTCCTCCTTTGCTGATAATATTGTATGTAAAAACAGAAATTACAAGCGCTTATTTTTGCAGGCTTTCTACAACCTTCTGGGTTTCCTGCGCAATCACCAATTCCTCGTCGGTGGCCAGGATAAATACACGCACCTTCGCACCGGGATCCGTCAACTCCGCCTCGGCGCCCTTCACGGTGGCCTTGTTCAGCTCCTCGTCAATCTGCACGCCCATATAACCCAGATAAGAACAAATGCGGGAGCGCAGCCAGTGGCCGTTCTCACCGATACCGCCGGTAAACACAATGCCGTCCACACCGTTCATGGCTGCGATATAGGAGCCGATGAACTTGGCAATCTCATAGGCCTGCATCTCGTGTGCCAGGCTGGCACGGGCGTTGCCGGCGTTCTGGGCAGCACAAATGTCCCGATCATCAGAGGACACACCGGAGATGGCGTTCACACCGGACTGCTTGTTGAGGATGGTGTCCATCTCGTCCGGGGTCAGGCCAAGCTTCTTCATCATAAAGGTAACCACAGAGGGGTCCACGCCACCGGAGCGGGTGCCCATCATAAAGCCGTCCAGTGGAGTAAAGCCCATGGAGGTATCAACCACCTTGCCGTGCTCCACGGCAGCCACGGAAGAGCCGTTGCCCAAATGGCAGGTGATCAGCTTCAAATCTTCAATGGGCTTGCCCATCTTGTCTGCACAGCGGTGGGACACATAAAAGTGAGAAGTGCCGTGGAAGCCGTAACGGCGCACGCCGTACTTCTCGTACCACTCATAGGGTACGGCATACATATAAGCCTTAGGCGGCATGGTGCTGTGGAATGCGGTATCGAATACCACTACCTGGGGCACATCCGGGCCAACAACAGCTTTGCAGGCCTCATAGCCCTGAATATGACCCGGGTTGTGCAACGGTGCCAGCGGAGACAGCTTGCGCAGGTTCTCCACTACGGTATCGTCCACCAGCACGCTGTGAGTATATATATCACCGCCCTGTACGATGCGGTGACCTACGGCATCCACCTCTTTCATGGAATCAATCACCTTGTGCTCGCCCTCGCAAAGAATGTACTTCACTTCGTTAAACGCATCCGTATGGGTGGGCAGTTCCTTATCATACTCAAACTTCTGTCCATTTACTTTTACGGACACATTCTTCTCGCCACCGCTGATGGTCATACCGATCCGCTCAATGACGCCCTTGCACAGCACGGACAGATCGCTCATGTCCATCAACTGATACTTTAAGGAAGAACTCCCGCAGTTAATAACCAGAATTTTCAAAAATTATCCCTCCAAATCTTGCAATAGAATTCTACAGCCATTATAATAATATATATATTATAATATTGTCAAGGGAAAATGGGATTTTTTTATGATCAGCGGTATAATTTGTGAATTCAACCCCTTCCACGCCGGGCACCGGCACCTGATTGAACAGATGAAAACAGTGCCAGGCGACGCTGTAGTGTGCGTGATGAGCGGCAACTTTGTGCAGCGGGGCACCTTTGCGGTATACGACAAGCGCACCCGCACGGAAATGGCACTGAACGGCGGCGCCGATTTGGTATTGGAACTGCCCACCGCCTACGCCACACGCTCTGCTGAGGGCTTTGCCCGGGCGGGGGTGCAGCTGCTGGAGGCCACCGGTGTGGTGGAGCAACTGGCCTTTGGCGCCGAGTGTGCCGATTTGCAGGCGCTGACAGCGCTGGCCGGGGAGATCAAGGCACACCAGGCAGAGATTGCCCGGGCGATGAAAGCCGGGTGCTCCTACCCGTCTGCCCGGCGTCAGGTAATTGATAGCCCGCTGCTGGACATGCCCAATAATATTTTGGCCCTGGAATACATGGAATGCACCCACCTGCCCTGCATCTGCGTACAGCGACTGGGACTGGGTCACGACACGACAGATCCGCTGTACAGTGCCTCTGCCATTCGCGCCACCCTCCCGGCAGAGGAGATCTACAGTATGGAGCATTGTCCGCGGGCAGTGCTGGCGGTGCTGCGCCGTATGGACGCAGCAGACTGGGCCGCCATTGACGATGTGACCGACGGTCTGGAGAACCGACTGGCCCGGGCTGCCCAAAGCGCCACAAGCCTGGAGGAACTGTACACAGCCGTTAAGACCAAGCGCTACACCCACGCCCGTATTCGCCGCATTGTACTGCGCGCCTACCTGGGCATTGGCAAAGCGGACTACCCGGCAACACCGCCGTACCTGCGGGTGCTGGGCTTTAACGCTACCGGCAAGGCGCTACTGGCAAGAATGCAGCGCACCGCCACCCTGCCCACGGTGACCCGTATGGCAGATGTAAAGGCCCTTTCCCCGGAGGGGCAGGCTCTGTTCCGGCTGGAGAGCCGGTGCACGGACCTATACGCCCTGGGGGCAAAAAAGCCCCTGCCCGGCGGCGCCGAGCAAAGGCTTCAAATAGTATCCATATAAGTCAAGAATTCGTCCCGCTGCATACGGCTGTTCAAATACGCCAATAAAGCGGAAGTAGAGAGGAACTCCGGCAAGTCCAGTGCGGCCAGGAGTTTCTTCTTTTTTTGCTTGCTGCCGGGGGCGCCTGCCAGTCCGGCGGCGTACAGATCATAGCTGGTGATGGGGTCCTCGGGCGACTCTGTGGTATAGCGCACTTGCAGCTGATCAAACAGCGCCATCAGCACGCTGTCGTCGATCCCCTCCACACCCAGCTTGCCCTCCTTAGAGGGCTTTTGCTTGCGGTGCTCCTTGCCGTACACATCCGGGATATACAGGTGCTTCACCTGCTGCGGGGGCAACCCCTTGGCAATGTAATTACGAATCTGGAACCCGCTGTGGTCCGAGTCGGTGAGAATGATGATTCCCCGCTCCATTGCCAGTCGGCGGATAAACTGCAAGCGCTTTTTATCCTTATATATAGCAAAGCCGCCGGTCTCTACAATCATGGCGTCCAGGAAGTTAGACAGCTTGATCTTGTCATACTTGCCCTCCACGATCACTGCTTCTTCAATATGGATCATTGGCCGCTGACTGCGATCACAGACAATTTGACGATCGCCTCCTCCAGTAAGATTTTTGCGTCCACCGCGGTGCTCTTCAGCGCCCGGTCCAGATCGTCCAGTACCTGCATGGAGCGGCGCAGCGCACCTACGGACAGCTTGGCTGCGTCCCGCATGGCGTTGTTCAGCACAAAGTCCCGTCCTTTGTAGTTATAATACTGGGCAATATCGTCCGCTCTGCGGCCGTCGATCTTGGCGCACTTCACCCGGTACATATCCACATAATTGTTGATCAGCACTGCCGCCACCGGGATCGGCTCCTCTCCCAGTTCAAACAGGGTATGCAACACCTTGCAGGCGGAGCCGGTGTCGCCCTTCATAATGAATTTGGACAAATCATACACCCGCGCTTGCAGGCACTTGGTGGCCATATTGTCAATCACTGTCTTGGTAATTTCGCCGTCCTTGCAAAAGGCGGACAGCTTGTCCAGTTCGTGGAGCAGGGTCTGCATATCCGTACCCACCACGGAGATCAGGTAGCGAGCCTGGTCTGTTTGCAGCGCAGCACCCCGCTTTTTGGCGCCGCTCACCAGCATTTTCACCAGGTCACCCTGGGTGCGGGTGTTCAGCTCCACTGCGTCCCCGGCCTTGGCAAAGGCTTTGATAATACTGTTCCAGCGCTTTTCCTTTTTGGTGTCCACCGTCAGGGACTGGTAGGCAAACACCAGCACCGTGGTGTCCGGCACATCCTTGAGATACGCCTTTATATCCTCCACATCCGCCTTTTTGTCAAAGGGAAAGTCGTAGACCAGCACCAGATTGCTACCGCCCATCATAGGGAATGTGTCTGCATCGTGGAGCACGTCGGACAGCGCCGTGCCGTCCTTTTCATAAATATGGATATTAAAATCCGCAAAGGCCGGGTCCACCGCCCTTTTCTTGATTTGGGAAATATAGTGGTCCTTTAAGTATCCCTCGTCGCCGTAAATAAAATAGGC
Source organism: bacterium (assembly GCA_963605415.1). Classification (GTDB taxonomy): domain Bacteria; phylum Bacillota; class Clostridia; order Oscillospirales; family Acutalibacteraceae; genus CAG-217. The sequence goes on from CAVCUL010000001.1 coordinate 86,763, forward strand.
GCGGGACAGAGCGCCGCTTTTCAACTGGGCGCGCAGCTCCTTTTCACCGATCACAGCCATGGATCGTTCCTCCTTATCTGCAAAGCCCGGTCCTGCCGCAGCGTGACGGTCAGCAGTTCGTCCTCCGCCAGTGCCCCGGCGCGTACCAGCGTACCGGCAGCATCGCTTTGCTTGCCAAACGCTACCGTTAAGTCGCCGCCGATCTCATCAGTTCCATTGCCCAGCAAGAGCCGCTTGCCCTTGCAGGTAATGGCGACGGTGTAGCGTTTTTTATTATATCTGTATTGCACCTGCACCCCCTGCCATGGCATGGTATCCATTGCCGTAGCAGTAATCAAATGGTCACAGGACAGCTGCTCTGCCTGGGTGGCATTGCCGTCGGGCAGCAGCACATTTACCGGCCGTATCGCAGCAGTCAACGTCCGGGTATAATACCCTACTTGATTGCCGGGCAGGTACACAGCTACCAGCTGCAACCGCCGGTTTTGCAAAATACGGGTGTAGGCATAGTAGGCGCTTTGGTCCGGCGTGCCTACCAGTAGGGCATAATGCGTGTCGTACAGCAGCGCCGAGCTGCCACCTACACAAAGATGGACGCTCCCCTGCTCCACCGCCAACCCGGCAAAGGAAGCCAGCAGGTAAAAGGCACAGGCCACCGCAGCCGTAACGCCCAGCCGTTCCCGGCGCAAAAGGAAGTGCACGCCAAAGATCAGCAGCACACCGGCAATGGCAATGCAAGTCAGCGGCCCGGTCAAATCCAAGATCGGTGCGCCCAGTGCGCTGAACTTCTCCACCAGCCACAGCATACCGCCGGTGGTGCCGGACACCACTAACGCACAAAGATAAACGATATGCGGCAGTGGGGTAAAGAGCAACATCAGCAGTGCGGCGATCATAGCCACTTGCGCCAGCGGGATCAGCACCAGATTGCTAAGCAAAGACAATAGCGCCGTCTGCCCAAAGGACAGCCACATAAACGGCAGCGTATAAAATAGCACGCTCACCGTAGCGCTAAGACTTTGGCGCAGGAACTTGGGCATATGCAGCCGGGCAAGGCCCTTATTCAGCACCGGAGATAAAGTCAGCAGCGACAAAACGGAAGTCACCGACAGCTGCAAGCTCACATCCGTTACCGCAAAGGGATCGGTGCACAGCAGAAATACCGCCAGGCCGAGAGAATTCAGTCCGTCCGCCTTGCGGCCAAACAGCCGTGCCGCCAGCAAAACGCCCATCATCAGCGAGGCACGCACCACGGAGGCGGAAAACCCGGCTACGCCATCATACACCAAAAGCACCGTGCCTGTCAAAACCGTAGTCAGCCAGGCAGGCAGTCGCAGCTTGCGCAGCAGCCAGTAAAGGGAACCCACGATCACAGATAAATGCAGCCCGGACACCGCCATTAAATGGGTAGCGCCACAGGTGCGAAAATCACTGACCGCACCTACGGACAAATTGGTCTTGCTACCGGTGATCAGCGCCGTTGCCAGCGCGCCCCGGTCCCCGGGCAACACGGCAGAAAAGCGGCTGCAGACGGCGTGGCGCATTTTGATAAGCGCTACTGCACTGCGGGGTGCAGACTGCCCGGTCTTACGCACCCGGGCGGCCTTGCCGCTGAGGAATTCGCCGTCGCTGAACTTGCCCCAAGCGGCGTAACCGTTCGCGCCGGTGGAGGCAAAAGTCACCTTGCCGGTATAGATACCGTCCGGCACATCGCCAAGATCCGCATTGGCAGAAACCGTACAGCGAATATTCTGGGGCACACCGGGCAGGTCGATGGCCGTAGTCTTGACAGTATAGAAGATCTTCTCCTCGCCCCAGCGCACATCGGTCACATAGAACTGCACCTGTGCCGTTTGGTCCACCAACTTCTGCTGGGGCAGATAGGCGGCGTGGACACCCACAATAAAGGTCACAGCTGCCACTACCGCACCGGCCAGGCACAGCCACACGCTCACCCCTTGGCGCAGTCGCGGCACGGCCAGCACCAAACAGAGAGCTGCTAGCACCACGCCCAGAGCGATATACGCAAAGGTGACGGAAAAGAAGTTTAAGATCAGCAGCGTCACTGCCGCCGAAAAGCCCAAATGGGCAAACACTCGTTTCATTTCTTTTTATGCATCGGCTCCAACACAAAGGCGTAGCTGCACTTCTCCCCTGCCGCTACCCGGTACGGTGCGCGCACCGCGCCCTGGCCCGGCAGATCGCCGCCAACGCCGCACTGGGCGCCGTCAATATTCAATGTAGTCAGGGACGGATCGTAGGGAATTTCGTGGATATGTGTGGCCTTGTCCAGCCCCGCAGTGGTGTAGTGATACGCGCTAAAGGCGAAGGGCGTTTCATAATACGCCTGCACCCGGAAGCCCTCGCCGTGGCTGTCGCACAAATACAGATCGTAAGTATCCGTGCGGTTGCTGCTCTCTTGAGGACGCATATAGCGGTGCTCCAGTGCCGTTACCGTAGACTGATACCGTCCCAGCGCAGCCCCGGTCTTTCGGTCCCGATAGCTGGGGTGCGGCCCTCTGCCGTACCAGTTCACATACTCATAACTGCCCGGCAGGGTCAGCTGAAAGCCAAAGCGCAGCATATCCTGCTTGGGCACGGCGCTGTGGTACACATACAGCCGACCGTTTGGATAAATCTTATAGGTAATGAGATCCTCCCGCAGCCGTGGGGTAGCCATGGCAATGTGCACCTCCACCGTATTGTCCGCCCCGGCCTGCACCACAGTACGCAGCGCGTGGGTGCGGCGCTGGGCACGGCGCCAGCCGTACAGCGGGTGGAACTTGATCAGCGGCGGCACAAAGTTAAGAAAGTCAATATCATTATCCGTCAGCGCCCGGAAGTAGGCAGGCTCCAAGGGCGCCACCAACCGCTGGCTGCCGTCGATCACCCAGCTGACCACCCGTCCGTTTTGAATGGTCAAATCAAAATCCGCGCCCTGCACCTCCACCCGGTTGCCCCGGTGGTCGTAGTGCAAATCGCCATTATCTTTTTCCGCCACCGGCTGGGGCATAGGCCGCAGCACAAATTGGTCCCAGGCAAAGGTAAAGCCCGCTGCCAGCCCCGGCATCTCCCGGGTAGTGGCAAAGGACACAGTAAGCACTGCCATACCGTCCCCGGTGACCTGGTCCATGGTGTAAGGCAAAGACACGGTCACCTCCGACAAAGGCGGGCAGTCGATAGGCTCCAGTTTGCCGTGCATCAGCAGTCGGCCGCCCACCTCGATCTGCCAGTGGCACTCCAGCGCATTCACATTGGTAAAGAGCATTTTGTTCTTTACGGTAAAGGAGCCGCTGTCCGGGTTCACGGCCAGGGTTTGCACCGGGGCATAGACCTTTTTCACCTCATAATACTGGGGGTGCACCGTGCGGTCCGCACCGATGATCCCGTTGGCGCAAAAATAGGTGTTGGACCCGGTAATGGCCGTGGTGTTTGGCAAGGAATACCAGTGCCGCGGCTCTTCCTTTTCAAAATCCGTGCCGTAAAGCCACAGGTCCGTACCGTCCTGGGCCTTGCGGTGCAGCGCCTGGTCCACAAAGTCCCAGATAAAGCCGCCGCACATATTGTCATACTTTTCAAAATCCGCCATATAGTCGGCAAAATTGCCCAGAGAGTTCTCCATAGAATGGGCATACTCGCACAGCAGCACCGGCTTGCCCTCATACATCTCGGCGGTAATGGGCTTGCTGTCCGCTGCCAGCTGATTGGCGATATTGTCATAGAGGGAGATGGTGATCGGCTCTTTTTTGCCCAGCTTTTCCATCACATCGGCGGTGGGATACATACGGGAGATCACATCGCTTTTGGTCAGGTCAAAATCCCCCTCGTAGTGGAACTGGCGGGTATCGTCCAGCGCCAGCGCCGCCTGTTTCATTGCGGCAAAGGCGGTGCCGTCCCCGGCTTCATTGCCCAGGCTCCACATAAACACGCAAGGATCGTTCCGGTCCCGCAGCACCATCCGCTCCATACGGTCCACGCAGGCCGCCGTCCACACCGGGCTGTCCCCGGGCACGCCCTTGCGGCGCACGCCGTGGCTCTCCACCTCGCACTCGTCCATTACATAAAAGCCGTAGCGGTTGCAGTAGTCGTAAAACCGGGGATCGTCCGGGTAATGGGAGGTGCGCACCGCGTTGATGTTGGCCTGTTTCATCAGGTCCATATCCTGCCGATACCGCTGCTCCGGCACCGCCCAGCCGTTGTCCGGGTCAAAATCGTGCCGGTTCACCCCGCGCACAAACAGAGGCATACCGTTAAAATAGATTTTTTCGTCGCGGATCTCCACTTTCTTAAAGCCTACGGTGTAGCCCTTGACGCACAGCACCCGCGCCCCGCACAGCAGTTCCATCACCAGCGTATAGGTGTTTGGCTGCTCGGCGGACCACAGCAGCGGTGCTTTTGCCGCAGCTTTCAGCTGTAAGGTCTGCCGGGGGCGATCCCCCTTGCAGGCGGCGCTGCCCAGGTCATAGACCTTTTGGCCGTCCCGATACAGACCGGCACGCAGAGTCAGATCTTCTTTTGTAGGGGCGTACAGGTGCAAATAACCGTCCAGGCGCACCGTCCAGTCCCGAAAATCCGCGTCCGGCTCCGTGCGGAAATAAAAATCCCGCAGGCAGGCCTTTGGCTCGGAGAACAAATACACCTCGCGGTAAATACCGCACAGCCACCACATATCCTGGTCTTCCAGATAGCTGCCGTCACTGTACCGATACACCTTGGCGCACACCAGATTTTCACCGTTCAAAAGATACCGGGTCACATCGAATTCGTGGGGCGTCATAGAGCCTTGGGAGTAACCTACGAATTGGCCGTTCACATACACTTCCAGCGCCGCCTTGGCCGCGCCGAAGTGCAAAAACACCTGACGGCCTTTCCATTTCGGATCAATGATAAAGGTGCGGCGGTAGTAGCCCACCTCCTGCATGGCAGGGTCAATCTTTGGAATTTTTCTCTTGCGGCGGCTGAGCGCTCTGGGAAATGTGCTGGCATAATAATAAGGCACGGAATAGCCCTGGGTTTGCCATACGGAGGGCACGGGAATTTCCCGCCAGGTGCCGTCGTCGTACTCCGGCGCTTCAAAGCCTGTCCGTTCGTTTTTAACGCCCCGGCACCAGCTGAATTTCCACAGTCCGTTCAGGCTCTGCTTATATGGGCTGTTCTCCCCTGCCAGCGCCTGCGCCGCCGTATCATACGGCATGGCAATGGCATGGCCGTCCTCTTTATTCACTGCGATCACACTGGGATCGGTATATCGTGGTTTTTGCATAGGTCTGCCCCCGGTTCATATTATATAGATAATAATAAAGGAACGCCCGCCGCTTGTCAACACGACAAAATACAGAAAACCACCGGAGTGGGTGGACAAGCAGGCGGAATATTGCTATAATAAAAGGCAGAAAAATAAAGGAGCCTGTTATGATCCAGCGTGTAACAAAAGAGAATTTAGACCAATATGAAGCGTTTATCAAAAAGCACCCCAAGGGCCTGTTCCAGCACTCCTCCAAGTGGGCCAAGGTCAAGTCCGCCTGGAAGTGGGAAGCGGTCATGCTTAAAGATAAGGACGGCAATATTAAAGGTAGTGCCGATGTGCTGATCCGCACCGTGCCGGTGATCAAAGCCTCCCTGCTGTACTGCTGCCGCGGCTTTGTGGCGGACGAGGACGATTTCGCCACCTTTGACGCGCTCTTTGCCGCGCTTTTGGATATTGCCAAGGAATACCACGGCTACTGCATTAAGATCGACCCGGAGATCACCGTGGAGAACAAGGCCTACAAGCAGCATTTGCTGGACAAGGGCTTTGTGGAGCTGAACCCGGGTTGCATGGATTTTGAGAATGTGCAGCCCCGGTTTGTTTATTGCTTTGACTACAACGGTATGAACGAACAGGAGCTGATGCTCACCTTTAAGCCGGATTACAGGAACCGCATTCGCAAAGCGCCAAAGAAGGGCGTGGAAGTGAAAGTGATGGGCACCGAGGCATTGGACGACTTTGTGCGCATTATGCAGGAGACCGGAGAGCGGGACAACTTCTCCACCCGGCCGAAAAGCTACTTTGAGCAGATCATGAACTGCATGGGCGAGGACTGCCGCCTGTATATGGCCTACTATGAGGGCAAAGCCATTGCCGGCACCCTGGCCATCAAGTGGGGGCAGAATGTGATGAAGTACCAGTACGGCGCCTCCTCCAACGCCCACCGCAATGTGTACCCCAACTATGCCCTGCAATGGGCCATGATGCAATGGGGTATGGAATGCGGCTGCAAGGTCTATGACTTTGGCGGCATCAGCGGCGACTGCCAAAACCCGGACAATCCCCACTACGGCCTGTGGCGCTTTAAGCACGGCTTTGGCGGATATATGAAAGAATTTATCGGTGAGTTTGACTATGTGATCAACAAGCCGGTGTACCACCTGTACAACCTGGCAACAAAGGTATTGGAAAAAGTAAGAAAATGAGCAGATATGTAATTGATAAAACGGCCCTGATGGAGAATGTGCGCTACCTGCAAGAGAAAGCGGGCGTGCCCATTATCGGCGTGGTTAAGGGCAACGGCTACGGCTTTGGCCTGACGGAGCTGGCACTGATCTTAGAGCACTGCGGTATCACCACCCTGGCGGTAACGGAAGTAACGGACATTGCCCCCCTGCGGGCAGTGCTGCAACCGGGCACGGATATTCTTGTGATGCGCTCCACCTGCGTGGAGAGCGAGGCACGCCATATTGCGGACGCCGGCTGCATTGCCACCATCGGCAGCACCCGGGCGGCGCAGGTAATGCAGGCGGCAGCTGCCGATTTAGGCGTCCGGGTCAAGTGCCATTTGAAGATCGACACCGGTATGGGGCGCTACGGCTTTTTGCCCGCCCAGGTAGCGGAGGCCATTGCCTGCTACGACCTGCCCAATTTGGACTTCACCGGCGCATACACCCACTTTAGCAGCGCCTTTCACGACAAGGCCAAGACCATTGCCCAGCTGGAAGTGTTTAAGGACACCCTGGCCCAGATCGAAAAGGCCGGCAAGAGCGTAGGCACCCGCCACGCGGCCAACTCCCCCGCTCTGCTGAATGTGGAGCATGTGGCGCTGGATGCGGTACGCATCGGTTCCGCCTTTACCGGCCGGGTGATCACCCATAACGAGACGCCCCTCCACCGCCTGGGCCGACTGGAGGCGGAAGTGGTGGACATCAAGGAAGTACCCGCCGGTTATGCGGTAGGCTACAACGGCACATTTGTCACCAAGCGCCCCACCACCATTGCCATTGTGCCTATGGGGCACTACGACGGCTTTGGCCTGACTAAGGAGAAAGAGGACCACAACTTCCACAGCGTGCTCTCTGCCCTAAAGCAATTTCTCAAGAAAACCCATTTGGCCGTCACCATCGGCGGCAAAGCCTACCCGGTGATCGGCGAGGTGGGGCTGTCCCACACGGCGGTAGATGTGACCGGCAGCGGCGTGCAGCCCGGCGATATTGCCACCTGCGACCTGTCGCCCCTGATGGTCAATCCCCGGGTGCCCCGGATCTATACGGAATAACAAAATGAAAAAGCGAATTGCATCCTACAGATACAATTCGCTTTTTCATTTTTTAAACACGCTGCGCAGGCGCTTTTCGATCTTGCGGGCATACAGCAGCTCTGCCACCCCCAGCAGCCGTTCATAAAGGAAGAACAGCAAATTCATTGCCAGCCAAAAGCCCACCAGGAACCACTTGTTGCCGCTGACAGCGTCCATAGGCACGGCAAACACATACACCAACAGCAGGTTCACCGCCGCCAGCGCTGCGTTAAACAGCAGGCACTCGGCCGCTAGCGCCAACGCCCGAGGCCGCAGCCGCCCAATCCACTGGCGTACGATGGTATAATAGCCGAAAAAAAGCACATACATCAGCATACACTCCTTGTCCGGCACCAAAAAGAAGCTGAGCAGCGCCGTAGATACATAGGTGACCCAAGCTGTGCCGTAGCCAAAGGTGCGCACCAGCACCACCATCAGCACGCCGGTAAGCATAGGGCACACATAGGCCAACACTGTCACCACGCCGCCGAAAAACAGCAGCAGCACGCTCAGCGCCGCACAAATGCCGCTCATGGCCACCTTAGCCGCAGGGCGCATACGCCCACCTCCTCGTTTGCATTCACTGACAATAATTATAATCGATTTACCTAAATCTGTAAAGATTATGAATAAGCGGTAAACATTTTGCGACATAACGCCTTAACTATTGCCTTTTATCTGCAAAAAGACTATAATGTAGGAAACATTATGGTGCAAGACACCAAAAGGAGCGTGTTCCCTTTGAAAAAAAGTATTGCATTGATTATGGCGCTGAGCGTATTGGTCTGCGGCGTCTTTGTTGCCTGCTCATCTAACAAGGCGGACGATTCAAATGCTGCAGAAACCACGCAAGCCGGCCTGGTCAATGCCGATACGGAGTTCGGCACTGAAATTAACAAGGACGGCAAAGAGGTGGATGTGGTCTATGAAAAAGACAAAAAAGGCAACACCGTAGCCTATGAGATTGACAGCAAGGGAGAAAAGGTTACCGATAAGAAGGGCAAAAATGTGACCGTTCCCATTCAGGAATCCACCACCAAGAAAGATAAGTCCAGCACCACCAAGAAGGGACAGTCCACCACGAAAGGCGGCAACACCCCCACCACAGCACCTGTCACTCCGCAAACCACAACAGACAAGGGTGAAACCACAGGTTCTGAGTTGACCACCATTGAGGCTTCTAAGGACAAGGTACCGTCCACCAATGACAGTGGCAAAAAAGTTATCTTTTCAGAAAAAGATTTAAACCGCATTGCAGCTATGCTGGAGGTGCCCGGTCTGTACAAGTTCAGTTATGAGAACAAAGACGGTGTCAGCGCACAAATGGCTACCCATGTTGCCATTTGGATGGCCGCCCGTGAAGATATCAAAGGCACCAGTTTCCCCTCCGGTACGATTGTACTGGATCTGTTCAAATACTATGGGCAAACTGTGGTCAACTTTAAGAGTAACTGCAACGCAGCCGCCAAAAAAGAGGGCAACGATAAGTATATCAGCTATAGCAGTTCGGACAGCGTATTTACCATCATCGATGGTGAAAAGAAGGAGCAGTCCGTGAAGATCAGTCGGGTCGAATCCCTGGGCAATAACAACTACTATAAGGTCACCGCTTCTGTCAGCGGCGTGAAAGACTGCAAAAAGGTGGTTGCCGTGGTGCAGAAGAACCGCCTGGATACAGACCTGGGCTTCTCCGTTAAGGCACTGAAGTGGTCCTAAATCCATAAGCAAATTCAACAGAAAAGCGCACAGGTGAAAACCTGTGCGCTTGTTTTATGCCCTCAGCTCAGTAGAGTTTCTTGCCCGCCTCAATGTCCATAATCTGGTCAATGCGGGTCTGGTGGCGGCCGCCCTCAAAGGGGGTGGTCAGGAACACCTGCACCAGCTCCAGTGCCAGCCCGGCGCCCACCACACGGTCGCCCATACACAGCACATTGGCGTCATTATGAGCGCGGGTGTACTTGGCGCTGAAATAGTCGGAGCAGCAGGCGGCGCGAATGCCCTTAACTTTATTGGCAGCCATAGAGATACCAATGCCGGTACCGCAGCACAAAATAGCCTTTTCGCAAGTACCGTCTACCACCAAATCACAAGCCTTTTGGGCGCTGATGGCGTAGTCGTAGCGTTCCGGGGAATAGCAGCCCACATCTTCTACTTCATAGCCCTGCTCCAGCAGCACCTTTTTGATCTCCTCTTTCAGCGGAAAGCCCGCATGATCGGAACCCATTGCAATCTTCATTGTCATTCTCCTTTTTTTAATTTTAACTGCCGTTCCGCCTGGCTGAGCCGCAGATAAACAGGCATCAACGCAGCGGCGGGCATGGTTTTCTGTTTTTGGGCGGCCAAGGCCACGCCGTACCCGGTCACATACTGCTGCTCCGGGGAAGCTACATCCCCTGCCGGGAACAAGGGCGCAAACAGCCGGGCACCGTCACCGGCCACGATCACCCGATCATAGGCGGCCAATTCCCCAGCCAGCGCTGCGCCGTCCACAGCCCGGTCCGGGCAAAGGCGTTCTACTCTGCCCTCCTGCACGCGAAAAAGGGCGTTATAGAACTGCCCACGGCGGGCATCCATCACCACGCAGATCACTGCGTTCTCCTTCGGAAACTGGTATGCCACCGCTTCCAGAGCAGACACGGCGATACAGGGAATATCGCTATCAAAGGCCAGGCCTTTCACAGTAGCTACTCCGATCCGCACCCCGGTAAAGGAACCGGGACCGGCGGTAACGGCAATGGCGTCCAGGTCTGCCACCGGGGTATCCCCCAGCACCCGCCGGATCATGGGCAGCAGGGTCTCGCTGTGGGTCAGGCCGTTATGGAGAAAGTCGCTGCGCACCACGGTGCCGTCCCCATTGCAAAGGGCCGCGGCTGCCGTTACAGATGACGCGTCTACCGCAAGGATCATGCTTTCTCCTCCTCTTTTTTATAGATCTCAATGGTGCGGTCCTGCTCCCCGGTTTTGGTGATCTCCACCATCAGGGTCTCCGGCGGCAGCGCGCCGTACACATTTTCGCTCCATTCGATGGCCAGGTAGGCGCCGGTGTCCAGATAATCAAAGAACCCGGTGGAATACAGATCGTCCCAGCTGTCTACCCGGTACATATCAAAGTGGTGCAGGGTCACATCCCCCTGCCGATAGGTATTGCAAATGGCAAAGGTGGGCGAGGTCACATCCGCCGTCAGCCCCAGTCCTTTTGAAAGCCCGGCGGTAAAGGCGGTCTTGCCCGCACCCAGGTCGCCCAAATAGGCGATCACCGTGCCGGTTGGCAAGGTCTTTGCCAGATCGGCAGCGATTTGCACTGTATCTTCATAACTGTGGGAATGAAATACTCGCATCAGAACAGCCCCACTGTGTTGCCCTGATCGTCCACATCAATGCGATAGGCCGCCGGTGATTTGGACAGGCCGGGCATGGTCATCACATTGCCGGTCTGGCACACCAGGAACCCGGCACCGGCAGACAGACCGGCGCTGCTGACGGTAATGCGAAAGCCGGTGGGCCGCCCCAGCTTTGTGGGGTCGTCAGACAGGCTGTACTGCGTCTTTGCCATACACACCGGGAGTTTGTCTGCTCCCAGGGCAATAAAGCCATCAATGGCCTTTTTGGCCGCCTTGGTGTAGTCCACACCGTCGGCCCCGTAGACCTCTTTGGCGATCTTCTCGATCTTCTCATACACTGGCAGATCCAGGTCATACAGGGTATGGAAGTAATTTTCCTTTTCACAGGCGGCAGCCACCTTCTCCGCCAGTTCCACACTGCCGGCGCCACCCTCTGCAAAGCACTTGGTCACGGCAAAATCCGCGCCTGCCGCCTTGCAGATCTGTTCTACATAGTCGATCTCCGCCCGGGTGTCCGCATAGAAGTGGTTGATGGCCACCACCACCGGCACGCCGAATTTCTTTAAGTTCTCAATATGGGCCAGCAGGTTGACAGAACCGGCGCGCAGGGCGTCCATATTCTCTTCTTTCAGCTGATCTTTAGGCACGCCGCCGTTATACTTCATAGACCGCACGGTAGACACCAGCACCACGCAGGCGGGGGTCAGCCCCGCATAGCGGCACTTAATGTCAAAGAACTTCTCCGCCCCCAGGTCGGAGCCAAAGCCCGCCTCGGTAATGGCGTAGTCGCCCAGCTTCAACGCGGTTTTGGTGGCCCGCACGGAGTTGCAGCCGTGAGCAATATTGGCAAAGGGACCGCCGTGCATAATGGCCGGTGTATTCTCCAAGGTCTGTACCAAATTGGGCTTAATAGCGTCTTTCAGCAGCACGGTCATGGCGCCGTTTGCCTGAATATCCCGGGCATACACCGGCGCGTCGTCGTAAGTATAGGCCACCAAAATATCGCCCAGCCGCTTTTTCAGATCTTGCAGATCCTCGGCAAGGCAAAGGATCGCCATTACCTCGCTGGCAACGGTAATGCAGAAGTGATCCTCCCGGGGCACGCCGTTCAGGGTGCCGCCCAAGGAGCAAATGATATTGCGCAGGGCGCGGTCGTTCATGTCCAGGCACCGCTTGACCTGCACACGGCGGGGATCAATGCCCAACTCATTCCCCTGCTGAATATGGTTATCCAGCAGCGCACACATCAAATTGTTGGCGCTGGTAATGGCGTGCAGATCGCCGGTAAAGTGCAGGTTAATATCCTCCATAGGCACCACCTGGCTGTATCCGCCGCCGGCAGCGCCGCCCTTAATGCCAAACACCGGACCCAGCGACGGCTCTCGCAGCGCGATCACCGCATTCTTGCCCAGTTTGCACATTGCCTGGCCCAGGCCGATACTCACGGTGGTTTTTCCCTCCCCGGCCGGGGTAGGATTCACCGCCGTTACCAGCACCAGCTTGCCCTCCGGCCGGTCTTGCAGCCGAGTGAGCAAGTCATCGGACAGTTTGGCCTTATAATGGCCGTAGGGCTCCAGCTCCTCCGGCTGAATGCCTACTGTGGCGGCTACCTCTGTGATGGGTCTCATGTTAGCCTGTGCGGCGATCTCAATATCCGTCAGCATATTCTTAACTCCTGTACACATCGCAAAGCTGCGGTATTTCTCGGTTGCTATTATAACACAAGGCATAAAATATTCCAAGTAATAATTGCCCGCTTCTCTTGAATTCTGGCAAAAATCATAATATAATAAAGACTATCCTGTAATGAGAGGAGGCAGATCGTGCACAGTCGGCAAAAACAATCGCCGCTGTTGGAACTTTTTTCCGGTTTAGATTACATAACCTGGCTGACCGCCATGGTCGGTTCTGTATATGGTCTGGCACTGGTATACAGTGCCACCCACTCCACCTTAAAGGACGGCAAGATCATCAGCAGCGATGTGCGCTCCATGCTTCTGTCTGTGGCACTGGGCGTGGTGATCTGCCTACTGCTCTCCAATGTGAACTATGAGGCCGTGGCCAAGCTGTGGCCGGTGATTGCCGCCGGGTGCGTGGCCCTGATGATCTACACCTACTTCTTCGGCATTGCGCCGGACGCCCGACAGGACGCCCGCAGCTGGATCGACTTAAAGGTATTGACCTTTCAGTCCTCTGAGCTGCTGAAAGTGGGATTTATCATCTCCTTTTCTTACCACCTGGATATGGTGCGGGACAAAATCAACAAAATACGCACCATCATTCCCCTGGTGATCCACGGTATGATTCCCATTGTACTTGTGCTGATGACCGGCGACGCCGGCTCCGCCTTGATCTTCCTGATCATGTTTATCGGCATGCTGTTCTTTGCCCGCATCAACATCGGCTATTTTATTGCCGGGTTCTGCGCGCTGATCGTCGGCTTCATTGTAGCCTGGAAATTAAAACTGATCTCCGGCTTGCAGCGGGAGCGAATCATTGCTCTGTTTTATCCGGAACAATACGAGAGCACTATGTACCAACAAAACAACGGCAAAATCGCCATGGGCAACGGTGGTTTCTTCGGCCAAGGCTTCTTAAAAGGCGATATGACCCAAAGCGGCGCCGTACCGGAAAATCAGAACGATATGATCCTGTCCGTAGCCGGTGAGGAATTCGGCTTTATCGGTGCGCTGGCAGTGATTTTGATATTAACGGTACTGATCCTTCGGGTGGGCCAAACCGGTCTGCGTGCCCGGGATAACGGCGGCTACCTGATGTGCAGCGGCATTGCCGTAATGCTTTTTGCCCAGACTTTTGTAAATGTAGGCATGGAGCTGAGCCTACTGCCCTGCATTGGCATCACCCTGCCCCTGTTCTCCGCCGGCGGCTCCTCATCGCTGTGCATCTACCTGGCTCTGGGGATTGAAATGAGTGTGTACCGATACAGCAAGTCCCAAACCGGCGCCATGTTCTATACCAAATAACCAACAGCAAAACGCAAAAAAGCGATCGGACAAAATCGTCCGATCGCTTTTTTTATTCTCTTTAGCCTTTAATTAAATCCTCATAAAAGTCAAAGCAATCAAAGGTGGCAAAGTAATCCTTGGGGGTCTCTGCCCGGCGGATCATCTGGAAAGTGCCGTCGGTCTTTAGCAGGATCTCCGCACTTTTCAGCTTGCCGTTATAATTGTAGCCCATAGAGAAGCCGTGGGCACCGGCGTCGTGGATAAACAGCAGATCGCCGCGATCGATCTCCGGCAGCATACGGTCCACGGCGAACTTGTCGCAGTTCTCGCACAGAGAGCCGGTCACATCGTACTTGTGGTCGCAGGGCTGATCTTCCTTGCCCAGCACCGTCACATGGTGATAAGCACCGTAAATGGCCGGGCGCATCAGGTTCACGGCGCAGGCGTCTACCCCCACATACTCTTTATAAGTATGCTTTTCGTTAATGGCACGGGTCACCAAACCGCCATAGGGGCCCATCATAAAGCGACCCAGTTCGGTATAAATCGCCACATCGCCCATACCGTTGGCGGTGAGCACCTCATCATATACTTTATGTACACCGGCGCCGATCTTCAGAATATCGTTGGGTTCCTGCTCCGGGCGGTACGGAATACCGACGCCGCCGGACAGATTGATAAAACTGATCTTTACACCCAACTCATTTTTCAACTGCACTGCCACATCGAACAGCACCTTGGCCAGCAGCGGATAATACTCGTTGGTCACCGTATTGGAGCACAGGAACGCGTGCAGGCCGAACTCCTCTACCCCCTTGGACTTCATGATCCGAAAAGCCTCAAACAGCTGCTCGGTGGTCATACCGTACTTGGCGTCCCCCGGGTTATCCATAATATCATTACTGATCTTGAACATACCGCCGGGGTTGTAGCGGCAGCTCATTTTGCGGGGCAGCTTGCCGCAGGCTTTTTCCACCGCTTCAATATGCGTAATATCATCCAGGTTGATGATACCGCCCAGGTCGTCACAGTATTTGAACTCCTCCAGGGGTGTATCGTTGGAAGAAAACATAATGTCCTCCCCCACGGCGCCGATGGCCTTGGAGAGCATCAGCTCCGTCTTGGACGAGCAGTCACAACCGCAGCCGTACTCCCGCAAAATATTGATCAGGAAGGGGTTTGGCGTTGCCTTTACGGCAAAGAACTCCTTGTAGCCCTTGTTCCAGGCAAAAGCCTCTTTCAGCTTTGCTGCATTCTCCCGAATGCCCCGCTCATCATACAGATGAAAGGGGGTGGGAAACTGCGTTGCGATCTCCTCTGCCTTTTCCTTGGTTACGAAAGGTACTTTCTCCATCTTTTCTATCCTCCGATTGTCACGATTCAGACTGGCAGGCCTGTTCAATCACGGCCTTTAGCGCCTCGCTCCCCTGCCCCTTGACAGAGGAGAACGGGATCACCTGGACATCCGTACTCAGATCCGGCAGCTCCGTGCCCAGTTCTTCCAGTCTTTTTTTGTACTGCGTGGGTTTTAATTTATCCGCCTTGGTGAGCACCACCACAAAGGGCAGGCCGATCTGCTGCAAAAAGTCGATCATTTGCAGATCATCCGCCGTAGGAGCGTGGCGCATATCAATCAGCTGCACCACCAGGCGAATGGGCCGTCCGCTTTGAAAATAGCCCTCCATCAACTCGCCAAACCGTTTTTTCTCCGCCTTAGAGATCTTGGCGTAGCCGTATCCGGGCAGATCTACAAAATGCACCCCGTCCACATCGTAAAAGTTGACGGTCACCGTCTTGCCGGGTACGGAACTGACCCGGGCCAGGGACTTGCGGTTAAACAGGCGGTTGAGCAGTGAGCTTTTGCCCACATTGGATCGCCCGGCAAAGGCGATCTCGATCCCGTCTGCCGGGGGCAGCTGGGCAGAAATGCCAAAGGCGCGGTCAAAGGTTGCTTTATTATAATTCATAGGCACCTCACTGGGCCACCGGCCGATCGGCACGCTTGGACTTGGCCACCGGCAAAGCGGCGGGCTTGTCCTCCCGGGCAGTTGGTGTGGGCATGTATTCCAGCGCAATGGGCAGCACCTGGTCAAAGGTGTCTACCGGCACAAAGCGCACGCCCGCTTTCATCTCTTCGCCGATCTCCTGCAAGTCCTTACTGTTCTCCGCCGGAATGATCACCGTGGAGCAGCCGGCCTTGTAGGCGGCCATACTCTTTTCTTTCAATCCGCCGATGGGCAACGCCCGCCCTTTCAGGCTGATCTCGCCGGTCATAGCCACATCACAGCGAATGGGAATACCTGTCAGCTCGCTGACCAGCGCCGTGGTAATGGCCAGTCCGGCAGAGGGGCCGTCCTTGGGAATGGCCGCCTCCGGGGCGTGAATATGCAGGTCTTTATTTTTATAGAACTGATCGTCAATACCGTAGGCGTCTGCTCGGGAGCGGATAAAGCCCACGGCAGTCTTGACGCTCTCAGTCATCACATCGCCTAAATTGCCGGTGATCTGTACCTTGCCGGTGCCCGGGAAGGCAGACACTTCAATGGGCAGCATGGTACCGCCTACGGAAGTCCAGGCTAAGCCGTTGACCACGCCCACCTGGTTCTCGCCGGGGATCAGGTCGTCGGTGTACTTGGGCACGCCCAGATAGTCCTGTAAGTTCTTTTCATTCACACGGAAGGACTTGTCGCCGCTTTCCAGCGCTACGGACGCCTTGCGGCACAGGGTGCCGATACATTTCTCCAGCCGCCGCACACCGGCCTCGCGCGTGTAGTGAGCGATGATCTCCTCCAGCGCGCCGTCTGTCACCTTAAATTCTCTGGCGGTCAGCGCGTGCTTGGCCATTTCTTTCTTCACCAAGTGGTCCTTGGCGATACGGAACTTCTCCGTAGCGGTATAGGAGCCAAGCTCAATGACCTCCATACGGTCAAACAGCGGCGGGGCAATGGTGGAAGTATCGTTGGCGGTGGTGATAAACAGCACCTTGGACAGGTCCACCGGAAACTCAATATAATGATCGGCAAAGGTGTTGTTCTGCTCCGGGTCCAGCGCCTCCAACAATGCAGAGGACGGGTCACCCTTGATGTCATTGCCGATCTTGTCGATCTCGTCCAGCAGAATAATAGGGTTCATACTGCCGCTTTTGATCACTGCGTCAATAATGCGGCCGGGCATTGCACCGATATAGGTTTTTCTGTGGCCGCGGATCTCCGCCTCATCGTGGACACCGCCCAGCGCCACCCGCACATACTTGCGGTTCATCGCCTTTGCCAGAGACTTAACAATAGAAGTTTTGCCAACCCCGGGCGGGCCTGCCAGGCAGAGGATCTGGCCGGAAAAATCAGGGTTGCGCCGCAGCACGGCCAGGGACTCTACAATGCGGTCCTTTACTTTATCCAGGCCGTAATGGTCCTTATCCAGCACCTTGCGGGCGCGGTCCAGGCGCATATTGTCCTTGGTATATGTACCGAACGGGATCTCAAGGCATTTGTCCAGGTAATTGCGCACCACCGTGGCCTCGTGGGAGCCCTGGGGCATTTTGGCCAGCTTGTCACATTCTTTGAGCAAGTGGGTTTTGGCCTCTTCCTCGCAGCGCAGCTTGCCGATCTTCTCCCGGTAGCCGTCCGCTTCCTCCTGGGGGTTGTCCTCCTCGCCCAGGGATTCGGAGATCACCCGCATTTCCTCCCGCAGATAATACTCTCGCTGATTTTTGTCAATCTGTGCCTGCACCCTTTCGTGCAGCTCCGCTTCAATCTCCAGGGTTGTGTTTTCCTTGCTCAGGAGCATCATGAGCATCCGCAACCGCTCGCCCGGGTCCAGGCACTCCAGTACATCCTGCTTATCCGCATAATCCATAAAGGTGTTGGAGCAAATATAATCCGCCAGAGGGCCGTTCTCCTGATAAGAAAGCACCTTGGCAATTACATCATTGCTGATCTTGGGCACCATTTCGGCGTAATGCTCAAACTCTTTTTTTACCGCGCGACGGTAGGCATGCGCCCGATCCGGGTCCAAATCATCTGCCGGCTCTTCCAGCGGTTGTACCACCGCAGAGAGAAACGGTTTGGTGCGCACAAATGCCATCAAAGCACCGCGCCCGTCGCCCTCGGCCACCACCCGCATATTCTCGCTGCCGGGAATGCGCATCATCTGCCGCACAGAACAGATCACGCCCACGCCGAACAGATCGTCCAGCCCCGGGTCGTCCACAGCCGCGTCCTTTTGGGACACCAAAAAGATTTTTTGATCTGCGTTCATGGCTGCTTTCAGCGCAGCAATGCTCTTTTTGCGTCCCACATCAAAGTGCAACACCATGTCCGGGAACATCACCAGTCCCCGCAAAGGGATCACGGGAAAATCCGGCGCCGTATCAAAAATATTCATTTCTTTCATCTCGTCCATCTATAAAACCTACTTCTTCATACAAAAAATCACAAGCAGAAAAATCGCTACGCAGTATTATATAATAAAATATATAAAAAGGCAACCGCAAAAGAAAAAAAGAGCGCATTACGCCGCTGCGCACTGCACTCCTTTGCTTATGCGTTCTTCAGAGCGTCGGCCGTCAGGTCGTGGCTCTCCTTCTTTGGATTGCGCAAAATGATCGGTTCCGCACCGCTGCGTACCGTCTCCGGGGTGATGGTCACCTTCTCCACCGTGCTGTCGCTGGGGATCTGGAACATCAGTTCCTTTAAGGTGGACTCAAACACACTGCGCAGACCGCGGGCGCCGGTTTTGCGCTCCAGGGTCACATCGGCCATAGCCTCCAGCGCCTCCGGCTGGAACTCCAGCTGCACCCCGTCCATCCGGAACATACGGGTGTACTGCTTCACAATGGAATTCTTAGGTTCCGTCATAATACGGATCAGCGCCGATTTATCCAAATTCTCCAAGACGGCTACTACAGGAATACGCCCGATTAGCTCCGGGATCAGTCCGTACTTCACCAGGTCGTGCTGCTCCACTCGCTCCATCACACGGTTCTCGTCCACATTCTCAGACTGAATATCCGCGCCAAAGCCCATGGACTTGCCGCCGATCCGCTTCTCAATGATCTTTTCAATGCCGTCAAAAGCACCGCCGCAGATAAAGAGAATGTTGGTGGTGTCGATCTGAATAAACTCCTGCTGGGGGTGCTTGCGCCCGCCGCCGGGGGGTACATTGGACACCGTACCCTCCAGGATTTTCAGCAGTGCCTGCTGCACGCCCTCGCCGCTCACATCGCGGGTAATGGAACGGTTCTCACTCTTACGACTAATCTTGTCGATCTCGTCCACATAAATAATGCCCCGCTCGGCACGCTCCACATCAAAGTCCGCCGCCTGAATCAGGCGCAGCAGAATGTTCTCCACATCCTCGCCTACATAGCCGGCCTCGGTCAGGGTGGTGGCGTCTGCAATGGCAAAGGGCACATTGAGAATTTTTGCCAAAGTCTGGGCCAGCATGGTCTTACCCACGCCAGTGGGTCCCAGCAGCAAAATATTGCTCTTTTGCAATTCCACATCGTCCTTTTGGGTGCTGAAAATGCGCTTATAGTGGTTATAAACCGCAACGGACAGCGCCTTTTTGGCCTCATCCTGGCCGATCACATAGGCATCCAACTGAGCTTTGATCTCTGCCGGCTTGGGCAGCACCATATCGCCGTCCTCTCCCTGCTTGCCGGGGATATCCGCCTGCTCGGTGCTCTGGATCAAGTCGTTGCAAAGACGAATACACTCGTCACAGATAAATACGCCCGGGCCCTCAATCAGCTTGTGGACCATTGCCTCCGACTTGCCGCAGAAAGAGCACCGGGTCATACGGTTGTAATTGTCATCTCGTGCCATGTTTGCACACTCCAAATCCAAAATAGAAAGACAGGACGGATGCTGCCATCCGTCCGTCTAACCGCGTCATCTCTTGTCGATCACCTTGTCCACCAGGCCGTACGCCAGCGCTTCCTGTGCGGTCATGCTGTTGTCTCGATCCGTGTCCTGCACGATCTGTTCGTAACTTTTGCCGGTGTTCTTGGCAAGGATTTCATTGAGCCGCTCTTTGGTACGCAACAGGTTCTTGGTAGCCAGTTCAATATCCGTTGCCTGGCCGGTCAGACCGTTGCCGCCGATTAAAGGCTGGTGAATAAGGATTTCGCTGTTAGGCAATGCAATGCGCTTACCCTTGGCGCCGCTGGAAAGCAAAAACGCACCCATGCTGGCGGCCATACCCACACAGATGGTGGACACATCACACTTAATATAGTTCATGGTGTCGTAGATCGCCAGACCGGCAGTTACGGAGCCGCCCGGGCTGTTGATATACAGGCTGATGTCTTTCTCACTGTCCTGGCTCTCTAAGAACAGCAGCTGGGCCACCACCAAAGAAGCGGTGGTGTCGTTCACCTGGTCAGAGAGCACGATAATACGGTCGCTGAGCAGGCGGGAATAAATATCCATGGAGCGCTCGCCGGCGCCGGTCTGCTCTACAACATAAGGGACTAAAGCCATAAAATCACTTTCCTTAAACTTAGTCTATGCAGGAACACGGTCTGTTATAATATAGACCGTGTTTTGCTTTTTCATTCAAAAGGGGGCGCGGAATTACTCGGCGTCTTCCTCTTTCTTTGCGGTTTTCTTGGCAGCGGGCTTCTTCGCTGCAGTCTTTTTGGCTGCAGGTTTCTTCTCTGCCTTTTTGTCGTCTGCCTTCTTGGCAGTGGACTTCTTGGCGGCCTTCTTCTCCGCTTTCTTCTCTACCAGCTTGGCGCTGTCCACGATCAGGTCCAGTGCCTTCTTGGTGGTCACATCGGCAGCGATCTGGTCAGCCGGTACAGCCTTCTTGATCTGCTCCGCTTCCATGCCGTACTGCTGAGCCAGCTTGTCGATTTCAGCATTGATCTCGTCCTCAGTGGCTTCCAGCTTCTCGGCATCCACAATCGCTTCCAGTACCAGAGAAGCCTTTACCTGCTTCTCGGCGCCGTCCTTAAAGGTAGCGCGGAAAGCATCCATATCCTGCCCCATGTACTGCAGGTAGGTCTGCAGGTCAATACCCTGAGCCTGCAAGCGGTAAGCATAGTCGTTGATCATCTCGTCTGCCCGCTTGGTGAACATCACTTCCGGGATCTCGGCTTCCATACCGTCAATGGCCTGCTCCAGCAGCTGGTTCTCCAGATCACGGCGGGCGTCCTCAGCCTTTCTCTCGCTGAGCTGCTTTTTCAGATCGGCCTTCAACTCGTCCAGGGTGTCAAACTCAGACACATCCTTGGCGAACTCATCGTCCAGTGCCGGTACTTCCTTGGTCTTGATCTCATGAATCTTTACCTTAAACACAGCGTCTTTACCGGCCAGGTTCTCTGCCTGGTACTCCTCCGGGAAAGTCACATTCACATCGAACTCTTCCTCGGTCTTGTGACCGGCCACCTGCTCCTCAAAGCCGGGGATAAAGGAACCGGAGCCCAGCTCCAGGGGATAATTCTCGCCCTTGCCGCCGTCGAATGCAACGCCGTCCACAAAGCCCTCAAAGTCGATCTCTGCGGTGTCGCCCATCTCGGCAGCACGATCCTCAACGGTCACCAGACGGCTGTTTCTGTCCAGCATATTGGTCAGCTCGTTGGCCACATCCTCGTCATCTGCCTCTGTGGGCAACTGCACAGCCTCTAAATCCTTATACTGACCCAGCTTGACCTCCGGATACACGGTAACCTTCATGGTCATATCCACGCCTTCAGCCTTGCTGATGGTCTTTACATCCAGCTCGGAGGGAGAGTCCACCGTACGCAGACCGGCCTCCTCGATGGCAGCCGTAACAGCTGTGGGATACACAATCTCCAGTGCGTCCTCATAGAAGAAACCCTCACCGTAGAGTTTTTCGATCATGCCCTGGGTAGCCTTACCCTTTCTGAAGCCGGGCAGTTGGATGGATTTTTTGCGCTTCAAATAGGCGTCCTTGCAAGCCTGAGCAAACTCATCAGGCGCAACGGTAACCTCGATTTCGTAAACATTGGTATCCACTTTATTGGATGATTTCAGTGCCATTGCTTTGACCTCCTCAAAATTTATCTAACATTACCGATTTGGCATTATAACATATCTACTTCTTAATTTCAAGCAAGTATTTATATTATTTGGCTTTTCTGCTCATTTGCAAATGAATAAGGGGACAAAAGCCAGGTGGTCGGCGGAGATCAGGCGAAAATCAATGCCCTGATACGCCCCCTCAAAAGCAAACCGGGCGGCTGCGCCGTGCAGGTGGCCGTAGTAGCACTTTTGCACGCCGTACTGCTGCAACAGTTCTACGATCGGAGTGCAGGCATTGCCGGTGGTCACCGGCGGATAATGGAGAAAAACGATCTTTTCTCTGTCCCCGGCCGCCTCCAGCGACATACGAATACGACCCACTTCCCTTGCCAGCACCTTCTCGTCCTGGGCCTCCGGTGCATCCTCAAAGAACCATCCTCGGCTGCCGCACAACGCCACATCGCCGTAAGGGATCGCCTGGTTGTGCAGAATCTGCAAAGTGTCAAAATGATTTTCCTGCAAATACAAGTCCATTTTGCGCTTGGTGTTCCACCAATAGTCGTGATTGCCCTTGAGCAGGATCTTTTTCCCGGGCAGATCGTTCAAAAAGGCAAAATCCGCCGTACATTCCGAGAATTTCATGGCCCAGCTGATGTCCCCGGCGATGACTACCGTGTCCTGCGGTTCCACCAAATGGCGCCAGTTGGCTGCCAGGCGGGTGGTATAATCGCTCCAGCCGGGAAAGCTGTCCATTGGCTTGTCCGTGCCAAAGGACAAATGGGTATCTGCAATGGCATACAGCGCCATAAGGCACCTCTTTTCCGTATAAAATGCCCACACCTGCACAAACTGTGCAGGAAGGGAGTGAAAAAAATGGACGAGATCAAAGGCATTTCCTGTGAAGTCAAGAACTGCAAGTACAACGATGGCTCCGACTGCTGCACCGCCGGTCATATCCAGGTGGGCACGCAAAACGCAAAGACCTCTACAGACACCGCGTGCGAGACCTTCCAGTGCTGCGACGGCTGTTCTTGCAAGTAAAAAGACGAAAAAGGCAGGGTATCATTTTGTGATATCCTGCCCTCTTTTTGTTTTGTTACAGGTTCAGCAGCTGAAAGACCATTTGGCTCATATTCTCCCGGTCGCACACCTGGGTAAAGCGCACAGTCTTGTCCTTCAGCGCCGCCAGGGGCTTGGGTACGGCAGCGCCGGTGACCCGGTGCAGCTCCTCTACCATATCGAACTCATCCAGCTGCGGGGTGTTGCCCTCCAGCACGGCGGTGAGCACGCTCTTAGAGAATTTGTAGGGAGAAGCGGTGGAGTCGATCACCGTAGGCAGGTCGTCACCGGTCTCCGCCACATAGTCCCGGTACACCTTTACAGCCACGGCGGTGTGGGTGTCGCACAGGTAGTTCTGATGGGTATAAGTCTTGTGAATGGTATCTGCCACGGCGGCTTCGTCACAGTAACCGGCGGCAAACTCGCTTTGGATCTTTTCCATCACTTCCGGCTCTACCGTGTATTTGCCGTTCTCCGCCAGCTGGGACATCCAACCGCGCACGGCAGCGTCGCTCTCGCCGCTCATGTGGTACAGCAGCCGCTCCAGGTTGGAGCTGATGAGAATATCCATAGAGGGAGAGGTGGTGGCGTAAAAGTCCCGGTTCCGGTCATAGGTGCCGGTTTTCAGGAAGTCTGTCAGTACATTGTTGGTATTGGACGCGCAAACCATGGTCTTAATGGGCAGGCCCATGTGCTTGGCGTAATACCCGGCCAAAATGTTGCCGAAGTTGCCGGTGGGCACCACCACATTCATGGGCTCGCCCACTTGCAGCTGACCCATTTTGCACAGGTCCGCATAAGCGGAGAAGTAATAAACGATCTGCGGCACCAGACGGCCCCAGTTAATAGAATTGGCAGAAGAGAACATCATATTCTTCTTTGCCAGTTCCCCTTTAATTTCATCATTGGTAAAGATGGATTTAACGGCGCTCTGGGCGTCGTCAAAGTTGCCGTGAATGGCGCAGACAGCCACATTCTCACCCTCCTGGGTGGTCATTTGCAGCTTTTGCATGGGCGACACGCCGTCCACCGGGTAGAACACCAGGATCTTGGTCTTGTCTACATCCTTAAAGCCCTCTAACGCAGCCTTGCCGGTATCGCCGGAGGTGGCCACCAAGATCACAATGGTCTTGCCCTCGGCGGTCTTTTTGGCAGATACGGTCATCAGGTAGGGCAGCAGCTGGAGCGCCATATCCTTAAAGGCGCAGGTGGGGCCGTGCCATAGCTCTAAGATGTTCTCCTTGCCGCCGATATTCACCGTGGGTGCCACAGCGGGGCTGGAGAATTTATCCGCCCGGTAAGCGCCCTCTACGCAGTAGTTCAGCTCCTCATCGGAAAAGTCCGTCAGGAAGGTGCGCAGCACGGTCTTGGCCCGGTCAATGTAGGACATCTCCATCATCTCCCGCACCGTGTCCATAGAGAAGTGAGGCAGTTCTACCGGCACAAACAGGCCGCCCTCCTCGCTGATCCCCTGGGCAATGGCCTGGGCTGCGGTTACGCGGATCTTATTGTTTCTTGTTGAAGTATATAGCATACACGCTCTCCTATTCGTTGGGGGTTGTGATTTCGTTTTTCTTGCAGAATATTTTATACCAATGTAAAGGCATTTTCAAGGTGTTTTACGGATTTTGTGCCGTCCTTTTGCAAAAACACTTCAATTACATCAAATCTGGGCTGCTTTTTCGTTGGATTTTGGGCCAAAAACAGCTTGGCGGTTTGAATGATCCGCTCCTGCTTGTATTGGTCTACGAATTCCGCCGGGTCGGCAATGGCGCCCTGGCTGCGGGTCTTGACCTCCACAAACACCAGGTACTTCCCCTTGGTACATACCAGGTCGATCTCACCAAAGCGACAGCGGTAGTTCACATCATACAGCTTGTAGCCCTGCTTTTGCAAGTACCGGGCAGCCTCCAGCTCGCCGTACTTGCCGTAGTATTCCGGCCGGATCATCGGTCCATCCACTTCTTTAGAAACGACAAGCGGTGAATGGGACTGATCCCGTACTGCTCCAGTCGCTCATAATGCAGCTTGGTGCCGTAGCCCTTGTGCTTTTCAAAAGCATACTGAGGGTACTGCTCTGCCATTTGCAGCATATAGCGGTCACGGCTGACCTTGGCCAAAATAGACGCTGCCGCAATGCTGACGCTTTGGGCGTCGCCCTTGATGATGGTGCGCACCTCCATGGGCAGATCGGGGGCACGGTTGCCGTCTACCAGGGCGCAGTCCGGCTGCACCGGCAGGGCGGCTACCGCTCGCTGCATAGCAAGGTAAGTGGCGTTGAGAATATTGATCTCATCAATTTCTTTTTCCGTAGCCGCGCCGATCCCGTAGGCAGCGCACTGGCTGCATATGGTATCAAACAGGGCCTCCCGCTTTTTTTCGCTGAGCTTTTTGGAGTCGTTGACCCCTTCGATCACCTGCCCCGGGCGGAGCACCACCGCCGCCGCATACACCGGCCCGGCCAAGGGGCCTCGTCCGGCTTCATCCATGCCGCAGATACAGGTGTAGCCCTCTGCGCGGGCCTGATCTTCAAACGCTGTCCATTCCATCATTCCGGCAATTCCAGGGTCATACGCCCCAGCTTTCCTCCTCTGAATTCGTCCGCCACGATCACCGCAGCCCGGTTATAGTCGATCTCGCCGCCCCGCATTAAAAAGCCGCGCTTGCGGCCGATGGCTTCCAGTATCTCCCAGCCCTGCATATTCTCGTCCACTTCAATACCGTAGCGCTGGGTAATGGCCTGGGGTCGGGTGTGCCCCAACACCTCCAGCAGGCGGCAGGTCAGGGTCTCCAGGTCTGTGACTTCATCTTTTACCGAGCCGATAAACGCCAGCCGGTCCCCCACTTCCGGGTCATCAAACTTGGGCCACAGCACGCCGGGGGTGTCCAGCAGCTCAATGCCGCCGCCCACAGCGAACCACTGATTTTGGCGGGTAACGCCGGCCTTGTCGGCCACCTTGGCGCGGTTTTTACCGGCCATACGGTTGATAAAGGAGCTTTTGCCGGTGTTGGGAATACCCACCACCATCAGCCGCAGGGGCTTACCGGCCATCCCCCGATCGGCGTTCTTCTCAATGGTCTTTTTCAGCACCTGCTGCACCGTGGGCAAAAAGGCGGACAGCCCCTTGCCGCTGCGGCAGTCTACGGCTAGGGCGGTCTTACCCTGGGCCTCAAAGGCGGCGATCCAGCGCTTGGTGGCCGCCGGGTCCGCCACATCGCATTTGTTCAGCAGCACGATCCGGGGCTTGCCCCGAACCAAAGTGTCCAGCTCCGGATTGGCAGAGCTATACGGCACCCGGGCGTCCAGCAACTCCACCACCCCATCCACCAGGGGCAGCATTTCCTTGATCTGGCGCCGGGTCTTTGCCATGTGGCCCGGGAACCACTGTACCTTTTGTTTTTGAAAATCAGCCATTGTCGTTACCTATCCTTACTTACTGCCCCCAGTTTACCATACACCGGGGAAAAAGGCAAATAAAAAAGCTCCTGTCACCAAGGTAACAGAAGCATTTTTTATGTGTCTTACTCAGCGTCGGCAGCCTTTGCAGCGTTATCTCTCTGCAAGTTCTCCTTCACCTTAGCGGCCTTACCCACACGGTCACGCAGGTAATACAGCTTTGCACGACGAACCTTACCGGAGCGGATCACCTGCACGCTCTCCACATTGGGGGAATGCAGCGGGAATACACGCTCAATACCTACGCCGTAGGAAAGGCGGCGCACGGTAAAGGTCTTGCTGATACCGGAGCCTTTAATGGCGATCACCGTACCCTCAAACATCTGGATACGCTCGCGAGAACCCTCGCGGATCTTTACGGCAACCTTAACGGTATCACCGATCTGGAATTTAGGTGTTTCTTCTTTCATGCTGCTCTGAGCAATCAAATCAAGTGCGTTCATCAATAACAACCTCCTTCTTATTTATGAGGTGTTCTTAACAGGAACCTGCCAGAGGACCACCCTCGTTATGCCTGTAACGCAGAGCATTTCGCTCGTTGCAAGAAGCGCAACGGAATAAATGCGTTAGTATATTAGCACACTCGGCGCAAAAAAGCAAGTATTATTTTACTGAAAGGGCTGATAATCTTTGTCCAGCAGATCCAGCCGGTAGATCCGCTTCCACTCCCAGGGCAGGTCCGCCAGGCGCAGCAGCGTGTCGCACAGCAGCGTAGGGTTCAGGTTCTTCTCCTGCCCGGCAGCCAAACGCAAGTGCAGCACCACGCCCTGGGGAGTCAGCTCCACACTGTACCGGTCAATGAAGGTCTTAATATCCACTTCCTTCATCACCCGCTTGCGGCCTACCTTGCCCTTTTTCAGCGCCAGGATCTGCGGTGCGTCCAAAACGGCTTGCAGCTTTTCCGCCGCTGCGGCGTTATCGTCAAAGGCCAGGGTAAAGTCGTAGTCGGAAAAGGCGATCTCCGTACAGTCCCGAAAGTCGCAAAACACATCTTCAATCTGAATATCCGGCGGCAGGGCGGCGTTCATGCGCCGCTGCACTTCCTCGGGCTCCATGGGCTCGATCAGGCGAATATCCATACTCTCGCAAGCGCTCTCCACCCCCAGGGACAAAGGCAGCGAAAAGCGCATATAGGCGTGGGGGTTATACCCCTCGGTGAACCACAGGGGGATCCCCGCCCGGCGCAAGGCTCTGGACATCACCCGGTTCACATCCAGGTGGCCAATGTACTTGGCCCGCCCGGTTTTACTGAACCGCAGTCGTATCTCGTGCCACTTCTGGTCTTGCATCGCAATGTCCTCCGTTGAGTTTGTTGGCGCCGCACCCGGCACAGCGGATCCGGCAATGGGGCGTAGTCACATTCTGGTGCGCCCGCTTGTTCTCCAGCTCCAGGAACTTGCGCGACACGCCGTAGTCCAAATGGTCCCAAGGCAGCAGTTCCTCAAAGGGGCGCCGCCGCTTGGTGTAGAAGTCCGGGTCCAACCCACATTCTTCAAAGGCCTGCATCCAGGCATCAAAGTTAAAGTGATCGTCCCAGGAGTCAAACTTGCAGCCCAGTTCAAAGGCCCGCAGCAGCACCTTGGACAGCCGCCGATCCCCCCGGGCCAGCACGCCCTCTAAGAGCGAGGTGGGTGTTTCGTGGTAGGACACGCGGATCTTGCGGCTGGGCACGCTCTCCAGCAGGTGGGCCTGCTTGGCCTTTAAGGAGGTCATCGTGTCCTCCGGCTCCCACTGAAACGGAGTAAACGGCTTGGGAATAAAGGACGCGCAGGATACGGACACGCTGACGGCGCAGCCTTTCTTGTGCTCCGGGGTGTTATAGTAGGCGTCTACCACCTTGCCGGCCAACTGGGCGATACCGGCAATATCCTCCATGGTCTCCGTAGGCAGACCCATCATAAAGTATAGCTTAACGGAGGTCCAGCCACCGGCAAACGCCTTGGTACAGGTGCGCAGCACTTCTTCTTCCGTCACATTCTTGTTAATCACATCCCGCATACGCTGGGTGCCCGCCTCCGGGGCAAAAGTCAGCCCGCTGCGGCGCACTTTGGACAGCTTGTCCACCAGCTCGTCGCTAAAGTTATCCACCCGCAGGCTGGGCAGGGACAGATTAATCTTGTCCCGCACGGTCCAGTCAATCAGGGAGGTAAGCATTTCGTTCACGCAGCTATGATCCGAGGTGGACAAAGAACACAAGGACAGTTCGTCATACCCGGTAGAGTCGATCAGCGCCTTGGACTGGCGGTTAATGGTCTCCACGCTCTTCTCCCGAATGGGGCGATAGATAAACCCGGCCTGGCAAAAGCGGCAGCCGCGAATACAGCCACGGAAGATCTCCTCCACTGCCCGGTCGTGGACAATATCAATAAACGGCACCACAAAGCGGTCCGGGTAATAGCACTTGTTCATATCGGACACAATGGACTTCTTCACCGTTGCCGGTGCCCCGTGGGTGGGGGTCAAGGCGCGCAGGGTGCCGTCCGGGTTGTAGCTGTCCTCATAAAAGGACGGCACATAAATGCCCTGAATGTGCATAGCCGCTTCCAAAAACTCCTGCTTGGACTTGCCATTTTCTTTACATTCTTTCAGCAGGTCCAGCACCGTGTTGGTGGTCTCCTCCCCTTCGCCCAGGAAAATAATGTCCGCAAACTCTGCCACAGGCTCCGGGTTGCAGGCGCAGGGGCCGCCAAAGGCCACAATGGGAGTCAGCGCCTTTCGGTCCGCAGCGCGCAGGGGCACCCCGGCCAGATCCAGCATATTGAGAATGTTGGTATAAGACAGCTCATACTGCATAGTAAAGCCGATCATATCAAAATCTTTGATGGGGTCGCCACTCTCCAGGGCAAACAGCAGTTCGCCGTTGGCGCGCATCAGTTCTTCCATATCGTCCGCCGGGGCAAACACCCGCTCGCACCAGGTGTCCTCCCGGGCGTTAGCTACGCCGTAGAGAATTTTCATGCCCAAGTGGCTCATACCGATCTCGTAAGTGTCCGGGAAGCAAAAGGCATAGCGCAGAGCCACTTTATTTTTATCTTTCATCACACTGTTCAGTTCGCCACCGGCATAGCGCGCCGGTTTTTGCACCGATTGCAGCAGTTTTTCAATCTCTTTTCTCATACAGACCTCAAATTCGATAGCATTAAATACAAGCTGATTCCCAGGAGCGACACCCCGCCGCCCCGGTACAGCACATAGACGCCCAGTGCGGTCAGCCCCGCCAGCACCAGTGCGCTGAGCACTGCTGCCAGCCTGCGGGGCAGCCAAAGGGCCGCCAGCCGTCCTCCGTCCAGCGGAAAAACGGGCAGTATATTCAGAAGAAACAGCGCGCCGTTGACCGGGTCCCGCAGCAGCGCCCACAAGACCAGGTTCACCGCCGGGCCGCCAAAGAGCACCGCCGTCTCTCGCCGCCGATCCGGCACCCGGTCGTACCGCAGCGCCATACCGTAAAAGGACAGGCGCAGCTGCCGCGGCCGCAGGCCCAGGGC
Organism: bacterium; assembly: GCA_963605415.1. Classification (GTDB taxonomy): domain Bacteria; phylum Bacillota; class Clostridia; order Oscillospirales; family Acutalibacteraceae; genus CAG-217. The sequence goes on from CAVCUL010000001.1 coordinate 116,609, forward strand.
GCAGAGCGCTGCCAGGTGCCCGCACTCGTGAAGTACGGAGAACGCCAACACCTGCCACAGCAATTCATTCTGTGCCCAGGCGGCAAAAGTCAATATCCAAAAAAACGAATAATCCAGCCGCAGCCGGGTGCGGCCCACCGTCCATTCCAAAAAGCACCACCGCTACATCTATACGCAGCCGGGGCGCTCTCTATCCGCCAAGGCGCAGTTTAACGGTGACTGTCCAGATAAGACTGCAAGATCACGCAGGCAGACACGGCGTCCACCTGCTTCTTGCTCTTTTTGCCGTGCACATTGCCGGCAGACAGCAGATCATAGGCCAGCACCGTGGTCAGGCGCTCGTCCTGGTACACCACCGGCAGCCCGGTGACTTCTGCCAGCAGATCGCCCAGGCGGCGGCAGGCGTCGCACCGGTAGCCGTAGCTGCCGTCCATGTTCCGGGGCAGACCCACAACGATCTGCTCTGCTTTCTCCGCCTTGGCAAGAGCCGCCAGCTTCTCGGCCAGCTTAGGGGCGTAGCGCTCCTCCACCGTGTTGTAGGCGGTGGCCAACATCTCCCGCACATCGCAAAAGGCCACGCCGGTGCGCACATCGCCGTAATCCACGGCCATCATTCGCATAGCGGTTCTCCTTCCTGTAAAAAGGAGCGAAAGGATCCATACCGCGTCGATCGCTTTCGCTCCGTTTGTGTTTATTATCTTCCAAAGGGGTCGTGCCGGTACTCCGGCCGCCACCAATTTTGCTTGCCCAGGGTGGTACAGTCCGCCGGCAAATGAGAAGCGTCATTCTCCAGAAGCAAGCGTGGCGTACCGCTTTCCTCTACTTCCAACACAGACACGCAGGTATTCTCGCCCCAGGCCACATCATTCAGCCGCCGGGTGGGCCAGCCGTGTGCCCAGCACAGCAAATTACGAATGGCACAGCCATGGGAAGACAGCAACACAGTCTTGCCCGGGTGGCGGGCGGTGAGCAGAAGAACCGTATCTCGCATACGGTCAAACACCTGTTGCATAGACTCCCCTTTTTCAATGGCAAAGGCGTGGGGTTCGTCATTCCACAGGGCGCTCTCAACGGGATAGCATTTAGGGAAATCTGCAAAGGGCAGACCCTCAAACACCCCGCCGTTAATCTCGATCAGGCTGTTGAGAATATGAATTGGCAGACCGTGGGCCCGATTGCAGGCCCGGGCAGTCTTCACGCTGCGCCGCAAGGGGCTGGAGTAGATCAAATCGAACTGCTCCCCTGCCATACGCGCAGCCAGCAGATCCAGCTGGCGGGCACCATTCTCTGTAATGTCCCCGTCGGTTACGCCGTTAAATACCCGGCGGATATTCCCCTCCGCTTCACAGTGACGCACAACGATAAAACGGGTGATGCTCATTCGTCATCGTCTCCGCCGGAGGAGGTAGGCGTCTGCTCCGTTTGTGCAGACGAGGTAGACTGCGCAGCAGTGGTTTCTGCGCTGTCTGCGGAAGTGGTACCGGCGGCGGTGGTTCCACTGCCGGAATTGCCAGAATTGCCGGAATTACCGGAACTTCCGGAGCTACTGTAACTGCTGCCGGAGGAATAGCCGTGACCGCCGGTGCAGTTGCCGGGCAGATTGTTCACATCATACCAGCCATATACACCGGTGCCGCTGCGCAGCTTGCCGCAGGTAGGACAATAGGAGCGCTGCACAATGCCGTCCGGCTCCTCAAACTTGGTTTTGTATTCGTCGCTGTCCAGTTCCTCATATATCGCTGACATCACGGTCTTCCACAAGGTACCGGCAGGGTTGCCGGACAAGCTGTAATAAATTTCTTTGGGCTGGTCATAGCCGTACCATACACCGGCCACAAAGTCCGGCGTGCCGCCCATAAACCAGCGGTCCTTATCGTCCGTAGTGGTACCGGTCTTGCCGAAGCACTGAATGCCGGACAGTTTGTAAGAGGTACCGGTTCCGGAGGTCATGACCGTTTGCAGCAATTTGTTCATCACCCACGCAGTATTCTCAGACAGTGCGGACTCCTTGGTTTTTTCCGGCTGCTTTTCCAGCACCACATTGCCCTGCACATCCTCAATCTTGGTGTAGCAATAGGGCTCATAGTAGTAGCCGCCGTTGCCGAAAGCTGCATAGGCAGCAGTCATCTCCAGCACGGTCACACCATTGGTCACAGCACCGGTTGCCATAGGTGCGTAGTCACAGTCCTTCACGCTGTCCAGCGTGCTGATATGGAACCGATTGGTGATAAAGTCCAGAGAATAATCCACCGCGCCGGAGTCGCTGATCATATCCAGCGTGCGGGCGGAGATGGTATTTTTGGACTGGGCAAGACCATACTGCAGCGTTACGGTGCTGCCGCTATAGCCGCCGCCTTGGTTGGTGGGCCAGGGCTTGCCGTCCACCACCTTCAGCGGGCTGTCCTTAATCATAGTAGACCAATAAATATTGGTATTCTCGTCCTGCAGGCTCTTCTCCAATGCCGGACCGTACACAGCCAGCGGCTTAATGGTAGAACCGGGTTGTCGTTTAGACATGGTAGCGCGGTTTAGGCCCAAATTGACTTTCTTCTTTCCGGTACCGCCTACCAGGCCCAAAATACGGCCGTTATAGTCCATTACCGCCATCGCGCCCTGCACAGTCTCGTCCGGCATACGCTTGTAGTTCTCGTACACATTTTCCAGCGCTTCCTGCACATCAAAGTCAATGGAAGTATAGATCTTCAGTCCGCCGCCGTAGACCATGTTCTTGGCCTTTTTGTAGGTATAGCCGTTCTTTTGCAGATCTTCGATCACAGAAGTAATCACATGGTCCACATAATAGCTGTTAACAGTCTGGGACTTTTTGGTGCTGGTGGTTTTCACCTTAGAGCCTTTATACTCCTTGCTGTTGGTAAATACCAGCTTGTAGCTTTTTGCACTCTCGTACTCCTCCTTGGTCAGGGAGCCCTCGCTGTACATAGCCTCCAAGAAGTACTCCTGCCGTTCCTTATTGGCCGTTGGATCATTTAGCGGGTCATAGGTGGACGGCGCCTTGGTAATGGCCGCCAGGCTGGCACACTCCGCCGCGTTCAAATCCTTAATATCCTTGCCAAAGTATTTCTCTGCGGCGGTCTTCACACCGTAACAGCCGTTGGACAGGTATACAGTGTTCAAATACGCCTCAATGATCTCTTCCTTACTGTAATTGCGTTCCAGGTTCAAAGCCTGTAAAATTTCGTTAAATTTACGGATAAAGGTTACCTGGTTCTCGTCCGTGAGATTTTTGATCAGCTGCTGGGTAATGGTGGAACCGCCCTGACCAAAATTCGTGGGCTTTACAAACACGCCGATGGTGCGCACCCAGTCTACGCCGTGATGCTTATAAAAACGCTTGTCCTCACCGGCCACGAACGCCTTGGCCATATAAGGGCTCATATCGTCCATATCCACCCAAATGCGGTTCTCTTCCCCATGCAGGCGGGTGATCTCCACGGTCTTGCCATTCTTATCCGTGCCGTAGATAAATGAAGTCATATTTTGGCTGTACTTTTGCTCGGTCAGGTCAAAGACCTTATCGCCGTGGACCACGCTGTAGCCGTAAATAAACAGCACGGAGCAGCACACAATACCCACCACGCAAATCACCATTAGACAGCCCAGCAGCGCCTTGCCTACCTTGCGGGCCGGGGTGCTCTCCTTTTGCGGCTTCTTCGCTTTCTTGCGTTTTTTAGCCGCCAGACGGTTCTCCATCTGCTGCTCTTTCTTATGTCGAGCCGCACGACCCGCCGCTTCACTTTTTTGCACGGGTACATGTTGTGCCTGCTTTTCTACCGCATGCCGATCCTCATCATAAGCCTTGGATGAATTGTTCATAAACGAACGCAGCAGATCGTCATAATCTTTATTCGCCACGCACATACCTCCTAAGTTGTTCGTATGTATGGGTGATGGGGTCGGACAGACCAACCCATTTTATATTTTTATAATTATACTACAAAGATTAAGATAAATAAAGCAAATTATGAATAAATTAAGAATTTTTCGCGTCCTGCCCCCGCTTGAACGGTGCCTTGGCGCGGCCACTTTCCCGATCCATGGCACGGGAACGCTTGCGGCTCATGGGTTGTATTTTCTTGCTGATCTGCACATGATCGTACATTTGCTTGGCCCGCAGCTGCACCCAGTATTTGGCGCCGCAGCCCGGGCACTCGCCCCAGTTCTTAAAGGCGTTGTTGGAGAATTCAAAGGGGCGCAGCATTTGCAGTTCCTTTTTGCATCGAGGGCACCGAAATGTCTGCTGTCGCAGATCGAATCCTCGACAAATGGCGTGGCGCAAATAGTAGGGCTTGTACAGCAGTCTTTCAAAATAGTCCCCGGAACAGTCGCAAATATACGGCTCAAACAGCGCCGGATCGTACACCTTCTTAAAACAGGCAGCGGCCACATAACAATCCTCCAGCGCCCGGTGCAGATTATCCTCCTCAATGGAAATCTGAAATTTTTCTGCACAGTGTGCCAAGCTGATTTGATTGTTATTGGGATTATCCGTCAAAAAGCGCATACAGTACTTCTGCGCGTCCGCATACCGCTGCATAAACGGTACATGGGCACGCTTGGTAAAGTATTTATAATTGCCGGCCAGCACATACAGATCGCTGTCCGACCAGCTCATAAACACGCAGTTGTCCGCATCGCTCCAGCGGGCAAAATCCCGAAATGCTTCCTCAAAGGGAATGCCGTTTTGCTTCACCTCATCCGCGGTAATGTGGGTCAAATTCTTAAACCGACCGGTAAGTCGCTTGGACACCTTGGGCAGAATCAGCTGCTTAAAGGTATCTATGATTTGCAACCGCTCATCCAGCATCACAGCGCCGATCTCAATGATCTCGTTCATACCGGTCTGGGTCTTGTAGTTATAGGCGTTATTCCATTCTAAGTCAAAAATTACAAAGTTCATGTTCGTTCTCATTCATACTATTAGAGGTGACCGCAAAAAAAATAACCTTGCACGCGGCAAGGTTATCTCTGCGTTTGCTTATCCGATAAACAGGAAAATGAGGAATGCAGCAAGCACAATCACAAAGAAAGCCACGATCAGCCATTTTGTGATTTTTTCCAACTTGGCCTCAATCGTTCTGCCCTTGGATTTGCCCAAAAAAGTCTCTGCACCGCCGGCAATCGCACCGGACAAATTCTGGGAACGACCCTCCTGCATCAATACAACAACAGTTATAATAATCGACGCCACAATCAGCACTGCGCCGAAAACATAATGATACCAAACCATGAAAACTTCCTCCGCTCATAATTTACTCCAGCATTATAGCACAGCATTACAAGAAATGCAACCCCTTTTTGCCAACAATTTACTGGCATACAAAGGCGCAACGGCGCGCACACTATGAACGGCAACAAAGAACGTGCGTTTGCCTTTGCTGCCCCCGCTGCCCCGCAGCGGGTTTACATAGGGCGTTTGCCGCCGGGTTTTGCAGGGCGATGTAGGCATCGACCCCTACAAATTCAATCGGTGCAGCGTATAAAAAAGCCGCTTGCCCCGGACCGATGTGGGCATCGGTCCCTACATTTTGCATTTGCACGGCATAATGCAAGCCGGGACACCGGGTCGATGGAAGATCGGCCCGTTTTTTTATGGACTCACGCCGGGTCAAAAGGTCAGCTGCTCGCCAATGTCTGCCGCCGAGGGCAGTGCGCCCGCTGCCGGCAGGTTCTTGGCACGGTAGCGCCAGGGCTTCTCAAACTCGCCCTCTTTATATAAATACATACCGGTGACCTTTTTATTCTTCTTTAAGGTCATGGCAGAAATACCAATGGTGTCCTTGGTGGACTTGGCCAACACAGCGCCGGTGTTCAGCAGCAGCTTGCGCCCGCTGTCGGAGCACAGCACCACTTCCGTATCCTCCGGAATATACATAGCCGCCGCCAAAGGCGATTTGGCAGAATAGGCGTTGATCAATTTCTTGCGGTTGGTCTTGGTCTGGTACGCAGTTACATCCACCTTGGCAAACTTGCCGTTCTCAAAAGCAAAGAGCATATAGCCCTTGTATTGGCGAATCAGTGCCATATATACCGGCTGCTCATCCTCCTCCATCTCCAGCTTACCAGCCACATACTCGCCCAGCTGGGAGGCCTTGCCGTCCTCAAAGTCAGACAGGCGGGACTTGTACACCTGGTGGTGGTTGGTAAAGAACAGCAGCTCGTCCCGGTTGGAGGCTTCCTCCTCCCGGAGCATACTGTCGCCCTCCTTGAGCTTTTGCTCACCGCTCAGGCGCAGGTTGGCGGTCTTGATTTTCTTCAAATACCCCTCGGCAGACAGGAACACGGTCACCGGGTAGTCCGGCGCCTCCTGCTCCGTCTCCGGCGCAGCCTCCTGCACATCATAGAGAATTTCCGACCGGCGGCCGGTGTCATACTTCTGGGCCACCGCCTGCAACTCGCCCACGATCACCTTTTTCATCTTGTTTTGGCTGGAGAGCACTTCCTCCAGCTGGGCAATCTCGTTCTCCAAATTCTCAATATCCTGAATGCGCTTGAGGATGTACTCCCGGTTCAGGTGGCGCAGCTTGATCTCCGCCACATACTCCGCCTGGGTCTCGTCAATGCCAAAGCCGATCATCAAATTGGGCACCACATCCGCCTCTGCCTTGGTCTCCCGCACAATCTTAATTGCCTTGTCAATATCCAGCAGGATCTTGGACAGACCCTTGAGCAAATGCAGCTGGTCCCGCTTTTTGTTCAGCATAAAGGTCAAGCGGCGGCGCACACATTCCAGGCGAAAGTCGATCCACGCCATCAGCAACTCCCGCACGCCGTAGACCTTGGGCTTGCCGTCTACCAACACATTGAAGTTGCAGCTGAAGCTGTCCTCCAAAGGGGTCATCTTATAAAGCCGCAGCATCAAATCGTCTGCATTCACGCCCCGCTTCAGGTCAATGGTAATCTTCAGACCAGTCAGATCCGTTTCGTCTCGAATATCGCTGATCTCCCGCACCTTGTTGGTCTTAACCAGCTCCACAATCTTGTCAATGATCGCCTCGGCGGTGGTGGTGGGCGGGATCTCCGTTACATCAATGCAGTTGTATTTTTTGTCATAGGTGTACTTGGCGCGCACCCGCACAGAACCGCGGCCGGTGTCATAGATCTTATCCAGCTCCGATTTGTTATAGAGAATGTAGCCGCCGCCTACAAAGTCCGGCGCCAGCAGGGTATCCGCGACCACATGGGCCGGGTTTTTGATCAGGGCGATGGTGGTGTCGCACACTTCCTTTAAGTTAAAAGAAGCGATAGACGAGGCCATACCTACGGCGATGCCGGTGGTCACATTACAGAGAATGGACGGAAAGGTCACCGGCAGCAAGGTCGGCTCTTTCATGGTGTTGTCGTAGTTGTCTACAAAATCCACCGTGTCCTTATTGATGTCGTCAAACAGCTCGCGGCAGATGGGCGCCAGCTTGGCCTCTGTGTAACGAGAAGCGGCGTACATCATATTTTTGCTATAGGCTTTACCGAAGTTGCCCTTAGACTCCACATAGGGGTACAGCAGGCTCTCATTGCCCCGGGACAGGCGGATCATGGTGTCATAAATGGCCGCGTCGCCGTGCGGGTTCAGCTGCATGGTGCGCCCCACAATGTTGGCGCTCTTAATAAAGCCGCCGGTGAGCAGCTTCATATTGTACATGGTATAGAGCAGCTTGCGGTGGGAGGGCTTAAAGCCGTCAATCTCCGGCAAGGCGCGGGAGAGGATCACGCTCATGGCGTAGGGCATATAGTTGCTCTTCAGGGTGTCCACGATCGGCTCCGTCTGCACGGTGCCGGCGCCTTTGATATGCACATTCTCGTCCAGCTTCCCGGCCACCGGGCGCTGGTCCTTTTTCTTTCTTGGCAATGAACTCCCCTCCTTAGCTTACATCTGCGGCGTCCAGGTACAGGTAGCCGTAGTCTGCAATATATTCTTTGCGGCCCTCCAGGTTGTCCCCCAGCAGCAGGTCAAAGAACTTGGAGGTCTCCTCTGCGTCGGACGGGGTCACCTGGATAATGCGGCGGGTGGCCGGGTTCATAGTGGTCAGGGCCATCATCTCCGCCTCGTTCTCACCAAGGCCTTTGGACCGCTGCACCGTATAGGGCGCGTCGCCGATCTCTGCCTTGATCTGATCCATCTCTACCTCATTATAAGCAAAGTAGGTCTGGCCCTTGCAAGTCACCTCATACAGCGGGGACTCGGCAATATATACCTTGCCCGCCTCGATGAGCTTGGGCATTAAGCGATAGATCATCGTTAAAATCAGGGTGCGGATCTGGAAACCGTCCACATCCGCATCGGTACAGATGAGCACTTTGTTCCACCGCAAGTTGTCCATATCAAAGGCGGACAGGTCCTTGGCGGCCTTGGAGCGCACTTCCACTCCACAACCCAGTACCTTGATCAGGTCGGTGATAATCTCGTTCTTAAAGATCTTGTCATACTCGGACTTTAAGCAGTTAAGGATCTTGCCGCGCACCGGGATCACCGCCTGGAAACGGGCGTCCCGGGCCTGCTTGCAAGCACCCAATGCAGAGTCGCCCTCCACAATAAATACCTCTCGCTCGTTCACATCCTTAGAACGGCAGTCCACAAACTTTTGAATACGGTTTGTCATATCCATCTTGGACTGCAAGGTGGATTTTAAGGTCTTGCGGGTGTTCTCCGCCTTTACACGGGCGCGCATATTCACCAGCACCTGGTTGGCGATCTTCTCCGCCTCCATCTTGTTCTCAATGAAGTACACTTCCAGGGATTTGCGGAAGAAGTCGGTCATGGCCTCCTGGATAAACTTATTGGTAATGGCCTTTTTGGTCTGGTTCTCGTAAGAGGTGTTGGTGGAGAAGGAGGACACCACGAAGATCACGCAGTCCTCCACATCCTGAATATTGATCTGATTATCTGATTTGGCGTACTTGTTATTGGCTTTCAGATAGGCGTTGATTTGGCTCACAAAGGCGCTGCGAAAGGCCTTTTCCGGCGAACCGCCGTGCTCCAAAAAGCTGGAGTTGTGGTAATACTCTTTCAGCTGGGTTTTCAGCGAAAAGCACACTGCCGCCTTGATCTTCAGCTTATAGTCTTTCAGGTCTGCACGGTCGCGGCCCACCCGCTCGCACTCCCAGTATTGGGGCGTGGTAAAAGCGGTGTTCCCTGCCAGCTCCGCCACATAGTCCTGAATACCGTTTTGGTAGCAGAATTCGGTGGTGTCGAACTTGCCGCCGGCAGTCTCCTCCTTGAGCACAAAGTGCACACCGTCATTGACGATAGCCTGACGCTTCATAGTGGATACAAACCACTCCCGGGGAATATTGATATCTGTAAACACCTGAATATCCGGCTTCCAACGAATGCGAGAACCGGTGTCCCGCTTAGAATACGGTTCCTTGTGCAGACCGCCGATGTTCTCGCCCTTTTCAAAATGCAGGGTGTAGCAGTAGCCGTCCCGGTGAATTTCCGCGTCCATATATTCCGACGCATACTGGGTGGCGCAAAGGCCCAGGCCGTTGAGACCCAGGGAGAACTCATAGCTGCCGGACCCACCGGCGTTATCATACTTGGACCCAGCGTACATCTCGCAGAACAGCAGTTCCCAGTTCTCGCGCTGCTCATTCTTATTGTAATCCACAGGAATACCGCTGCCGAAGTCCTGCACCTCATAGGAGCCGTCCAGGTAGCGGGTCACCACAATCTGATTGCCGCGCCCCTCTCTGGCCTCGTCTATGGAGTTGCTCATAATTTCAAAGATGGAATGCTCACAGCCCTCCAACCCGTCCGAGCCGAAAATAACAGCCGGGCGCTTACGCACACGGTCTGCACCCCGCAGGGACTTAATGCTTTCGTTGCCGTAGGTGGCTTTTTTCGCCATGCTTTTCCCTCCGATAATTTGTCTTTTACCGTTGATATTATACAATATCTTGTGGAAATGTCAAGAAACGGAAAAAGACAGCTACCGGTAAGTAACTGTCTTTTCTTGGGATTATTGGTCGGATTTCGGCGCTTCCGGCGCAGGGTCTGCCGGGGCATTTGTCTCTTCCGGTACAGGTTCGTTCCCGCTCTCCGGGGCTGGCGCCGGTTCTGCGTCCTGGGCGGTCTGTGTTTCTGCCGCAGGGGTCTCCGTTTCTTCTGTCGGTTGGGGTTCCGGGTCGTCCAGCTTGCCGTTTTCCATCAGCTGGGTAAACATCTCGCCGGTGACCTTCTCCTTTTGCAGCAGGGTCTCCGCCACCAGTTCCAGCTTGTCGTAATGGGTTTTCAGGATCTCTTCCGTCTGGCTGTAAGCATGGCGCATCATTCGCTCGATCTCGGCGTCGATCTTGGCAGAGGTGGCCTCGCTGTAATTGTTCACATGGCCAAAGTCCTTGCCCAGGAACACCTCGTCGTTCTCGTCGCTGAACACTGCCGGGCCCAGCACCTCGCTCATGCCGTACTTGGCCACCATATCCCGGCAAATTTGGGTGGCGCGTTGCAAATCGTTGGACGCACCGGTGGAAATATCACCCAGTGCCAACGCCTCGGCCACACGGCCGCCCAGCATGGAGATCAGGTCGTCCAGCATATCCTTTTTGGAGTTATAATTCTCTTCCTGGGGGGTGTACCAGGTGTAGCCACCGGCACCCAAACCCCGGGGGATAATGGAAATTTCCTTGACCGGATCGTGGCCCTCCACATAGTAGGCAGCCACGGCGTGACCGGCCTCGTGATAAGCGGTCAGGCGCTTGGCCTTTTCGGAATATTTATGACTCTTCTTCTCCGTGCCCATCTGCACACGGGAGGAGGCGTCGTTGATCTCTGCCATAGTCAAGGCTTTCTTCTTGCGGCGCACAGCCAGCAAAGCGGCCTCATTGAGCAGATTCTCCAAATCCGCACCGGTAAAGCCGATGGTGTCCTTGGCTACCTCTTTCAAATCCACATCCGGACCCAGGGGCTTATTGCGGGAATGCACTTTCAAAATATCCGCGCGGCCCTGTGCATCCGGACGGTTGACGGTAATCTGGCGGTCAAAACGACCGGGGCGCAGCAGTGCCGGGTCCAGTACATCCGGTCGGTTGGTAGCAGCCATCACGATAATACCGCTGTTGGTGCCAAAGCCGTCCATCTCTACCAGCAACTGGTTCAAGGTCTGCTCCCGCTCGTCGTTACCGCCGCCGGTGCCGGCACCTCTGTGGCGGCCCACTGCGTCGATCTCATCAATAAAGACAATGGCTGGTGCCTTCTTCTTGGCCTGCTCAAACAGATCACGCACACGGGAGGCACCCACGCCCACATACATCTCTACAAAATCGGAGCCGGAGATGGACAAAAACGGTGCGCCGGCCTCACCGGCCACAGCACGGGCCAGCAAGGTTTTACCGGTACCGGGAGGGCCCACAAGCAGCACGCCCCGGGGAATCCGGGCACCCAGAGCAGTAAAGCTGTCCGGGTTCTTTAAGAACTCTACGATCTCCTCCAGCTCGCCCTTTTCTTCATCGCAGCCGGCCACATCTTTAAAGGTGGTTTTGCGTTTTTCATCATCCACCAGGGTTTTGGCACGGATTTTGCCGAAGCCCAGGGTCTTGTTGGTGTCGTTCATCATGGCGTTGTTCATCCGCCGGAACGCATAGAACCCAAGGCCCACAATGGCAATGAGCATAATCAGGGATGGCAGCATACTGGTCAGCCAGTTGCCGGAAGTGCCTTTTTTATAATTGTAAGTAATCCGGTTTTTGCTGTTCGTCTGCTTGGCGTTGTACGCGTCTACATTGTCTTTGATATCATCCAAAAACAACGACACATTGGGCACAGAGTACTGCTGTTCCTTTTCCGGATTCTTAAAGGTCGTATAAGTCAGTGCACCGCTGGACAAATCCAGCGTAAAATCCTTTACCTGGTTCTCCTCAAACATCTGCACTACCTGGGAGTACTGCACCTCTGTGTCGGATTGGTTGGAAGACAAGTACCACACCGCCCCGATGAGCAGCACCGGGATCAGAATGTAAAACAGAATTGACTTCCAATTTTTGGCCATATTATTCATCCATCAGTCCTCCGTATGGGAAACTACATAAAGCACGCGGCGGGTGGTGGCATCCACCCCTACCCGCTGATCGCAGCAGCAGCCTGCCACGGCGATGATCCCGTTGTCGTCCTCTGCCACCAGGGGCAGAGCGCGCCGACTTTGGGGCACGCGGTATTCGCAATAGAGCTTCTTCAGCGATTTGCTACACCCGCGACCGGCGGGAGCAATACAATCCCCTGCCTGTCGCCGCCGAAAGCGAATACTGCCTGTTATTTTATCATAGTCGCAATAAAAATCAATTTTTATTTGCGATAATTCACGAATCGTTAAAAATTCCGCAACAGATACCACGATCTGTTCATAAACCGGTGCTGCCGCCGGTGGCGCTCCTGCCACTTCCAAAGTCAGCACCCCGCGCTGAACACAGGCAAATCCGCCGGGCAGCTGTAACCGACCGCCGGTTTGCAGCACATCGTCCAGCTGCGCCAGGTGCAGTGCGTCCACCGGGAAGTGATTTTCTTCCAAATAAGCGGTCACGGCGCGGCGGCGCAAGGGCAGCGGTGCTGCAATAAGAACCGTTGTTTGCAAACCGAGCGCAGTTCTTGCCGCCTGTAACAGTGCGGCAGCCTGTGCTTGTAAATAAGCTTCATCCGCCTGCAAATGCGCCATGGTACGGGCAGCATTTTGTAAAAAGCCCGGGTGTACCCGGTCAAAATCCGGTATCAGCGTATGACGAATGGCGTTACGGCTGTACCGCTCATCGGCGTTGCTCTCATCAATACAATAGTCAATATGCAGTGCCGCGCAGGCGGTGCGCACTTCCTCACCGGTACAGTCCAGCAACGGACGAATGATCTTGCCCCGTACCGGTGCAATACCGGTCAGCCCCCGCAATCCGGTGCCTCGGGCTAAGCGGAACAGCATAGTTTCCACAGAGTCCGACAGAGTGTGCGCCGTGGCGATCCGCTGGCTGTCCAGCGACTGAAAAAAGGCGTACCGGGCCTGACGGGCATAGGCTTCCACGCCCATACCGGCGGCCTTGGCCTCCCCGGGTGCGTCGATGGATTTTTCAAAATAAGGCAAGCCCTGCCAGGCGCAAAAATCCCGCACAAAGGCGGCGTCCGCCCGGGAGCTTTCGCCCCGAATGCCGTGTTCCACATGGGCAACGGCGATCTCCAACTGCCACCGCTCCCTGCGACTGAGCAGGTAGTGGAGCAGCAGCATAGAGTCCGCCCCGCCGGACACAGCCGCCACCACCCGGTCCCCCGGGTGCAGCATATTGTGTTCCGTTACCGTCCGGTCCACCCGGTCAAACAAATCAGAATGCATTGGCCGTCTTGTCCACCGCACGGAAGCGGGTAAATTCCTTATCAAAGGTCATCTCAATGGTGCCGGTAGCGCCGTGGCGGTTCTTGGCCACGATCAGCTCCGTATGGTTCTCATCAATCTCGTCCTGCTTGTCCTCGTCCACCTCGCCGCGGTAGTAGTCCTCACGGTAGAGGAACATCACAATATCCGCGTCCTGCTCGATGGAGCCGGACTCTCGCAGGTCAGACAGCTGGGGCTTATGGCTCTTGCCTCGCCCCTCGGTACTACGAGCCAGCTGGGCACAGCAGATCACCGGGATCATCAGGTCCTTGGCCAGCATTTTCAGTTGGCGGGTGATCTCAGACACCTCCTGCACACGGTTCTCCTTACGGGTGGCGGATTTAATCAGACCCAAATAGTCAATCATAATCACATCCACATCTTTCATACGCCGCACCCGGGACTTGATCTCCGGCACAGTGATGGAAGAAGTATCGTCCAGGTACAATTCTACATCATTAAACTGACCGGCAGCATTGCCCAGGCGCACCCACTCGTCGTTATCCAGTTCGCCGGTACGCAGCTTATGGCTGGGCACACCGGCCTGAGAGGCCAGCAGACGCTCCGCCAGCTGCTCCTTGGTCATCTCTAAGCTAAAGAACACACACTTTTTGCGGGCCACCATGGACACATTGGACGCCAGGTTCAAGGCGAAGCTGGTTTTACCCATAGCCGGGCGGGCACCGATCAGGATAAAGTCTGACTTATTCAGGCCGGTGATATAAGTATCCAGCAGACCAAAGCCGGTGGGGATACCCTTGTACTTCTCTTTGTCCTCGCCGGTGAGCTTGCCCAGACGGTCATACACACCGTTGACGATCACCTCGCTGACCTTGGTGGGGCCGCCGGTGTCCTTGCCCTGGCGAATGTCATAGATCTTCTGCTCCGCAGCGTCTAAGATGGAGGAAGCGTTGCCCTCGCCGCTGGCTGCGTCGTCCATAATTTCCCGTGCTGTTTGGATCAGGGAGCGGAGATAAAACTGCTCCTTTACGATCTTGGCATAGCTGGCTACATTGGCCGTGGAGGGCACGCTGTTGGCCAGCTGCACCAGGTATTCCCTGCCGCCTGCCACATCGTAGTGCCCCTCTTTGGCCAGCACATCGGCGATCAGTACCGGGTCAATATTGGCCTGAGAAGAGGTGTACATGGACAGCATGGCGCCAAAGATGGCCCGGTGCTGGGGCAGATAAAAGCTCTCTGCCTTCAGGTGCATCAGCACCTCCTCCATACAGCCGGAATTCAGCAGAACACAGCCCAGTACGCTCTGTTCCGCCTCTAAATTGTACGGCAGCGCGACGCCGCCGGTGGTTGTTGCTTCCGCCATTTTCATCACCGTTTATATTGGTTGGTTTCTCTTACGCCTCGGTCACCTGTACAAGGATCTTTGCCGTGATCCCGGCATAGACTTTCACCTCTGCCTGTACGGTGCCAAAGGTCTTGATATCGTCCATCACAATCTTGCGCTTGTCAATATCCACGCCCAAATCCTTTTTGATCTGTGCCGCTACATCCTTAGAGGTGACGGAGCCGAACAGTTTGCCGTTGGCACCGGCCTTGGCTTTCAGCTGAAAGGTCTTGCCCTCCAGTTTTTCTGCATCGGCGTTGGCTGCCTTAACCTCCTCGGCTTTATGGAACTTCTTAGCCGTCTCCTTGGAGTTAAACTCATTCATAGCGGTGGCGTTGGCCTCTACCGCCAACCCCTTGGGAAAGAGGAAGTTGCGGGCGTAGCCGTCCGAGGCATTTACCAAATCGCCTTTTTTGCCCAGCGCTTTTACATCTTGCTTCAAAATGACTTTCATACGCGTCTCCTTAGATCTCCATCAAAATGGGCAGCACCATGGGGCTGCGCTTGGTCTTTTCATACATTAAGCGGGAAATTTCATCCCGCAGCTTGGACTTGACAGTGTTCCAGTCCCGACCCTTTACATCGTAGTAATCGTAGATCACATGGCATGCCAGGTCCCGCGCCTTGTTCATCAGGTCCTCGTTCTCTTTCACATAGACAAATCCGCGAGACACCACATCCGGGCCACTGACCACATCGCCGCTCTCCGCGTCCAGGGTAGCCACCACAATGATGATACCGTCCTGAGACAGGTGCTTACGGTCGTTCAAAACAATATTGCCTACATCGCCCACGCCCAGGCCGTCTACATACACTTCGCCTGCGGGCACCGTATCAATCTGCTTCATCATCGACTTGCTCAGAGAAATTTTTTCGCCGATATTCCCAATGTGAATATGCTTCGCGTCATAGCCCATGGACTCCGCCAGTCCGGCGTGCTTTTGCAGGTGCTTTTGTTCGCCGTGTACGGGAATGAAATACTGGGGCTTAACAATGCCCATCATCAACTTCAACTCTTCCTGACAAGCGTGGCCGCTCACATGCACCTCGTACATTTTTTCGTAGATCACTTCTACATTGCGCTTCATCAGCTCGTTGACCACATTACCCACCATCTTCTCGTTGCCGGGAATGGGGGTGGCAGAAATAATCACATAGTCGTTGGGGCCGATATTCACCTTGCGGTGCTCGCCAAAGGCAATCCTCGTCAGCGCGGACATCGGCTCGCCCTGGCTGCCGGTAGTAATAATCACCAGCTTATCGTCCGGGTAGCGCTTAATGGCGTCAATGGGAATGAGAATATTCTCCGGCACATTCAAGTAGCCCAGATCCTGGCCCACCTGAACCAGATTTTCCAGGCTGCGGCCGGTGACGGCCACCTTGCGCCCTCTGGACTGGGCCACATCAATGATCTGCTGCACTCTGTGGATATTAGAGGCAAAGGTCGCCACCACAATGCGCTTGTTGTGCGCCTTGCGGAACAGCTGCTCAAAGCTCTCGCCCACCTTTCGCTCACTCATGGTATAGCCGGGGCGCTCTGCATTTGTGGAATCGGAAAGCAGTGCCAAAACGCCCTTGCGGCCATACTCGGCGAAGCGAGCCAGGTCGATCATATCCCCATCTACCGGGGTGGTATCTATCTTAAAGTCACCGGTTTGGATAATCACACCGGCCGGGCAGCGAATGGCAAGACCCACCGCGTCCGGAATAGAGTGGTTCACATGGATAAATTCAATATTAAAGGCACCCAAGGTGATGTTGTCCCGGGGGCGAATTTCCACCAGCTTGGCCTTGTTCAGCAGACCGTGCTCCTTAAGCTTGCCCTGGATCAGGCCAATGGTCAGCTTGGTAGCATAGATAGGCACATTGATTCGCTTGAGCAGGAACGCCAGACCGCCGATGTGATCCTCGTGGCCGTGGGTCACCAACACGCCCTTGATTTTGTCTTTATTTTTCTCCACATAGGTAAAGTCAGGGATCACCAGGTCCACGCCCGGCAGATCCGATGTGGGAAACGCCAGACCGCAGTCCACAATGAACATATCGTCCTTATATTCATAAAGCGTCATGTTCTTGCCGATCTCGTTCATACCGCCTAAAAATGCAATATGAACAGACTCCTCCGGCTTCTTTTGCCGCGGAGCGCCTTTCTTTACCGGTCTGCGGTATGTGTAGCGCTTCTTGGAATTCCGTTTTCCGGAAGCAGCCTTACCGTCAGACTTATTCTGATTGATCATTCGATTTGATTCCTCCTGTTAAATATAGTTTTCCGAACATCACAAATTGCATATATCATAAAATAAATAAAGCCAAATGTCAAGTGGCCAAAGGAAGAACGCATTCCGCTGTGCCCGAATGTACGGATTTTGTCACGCTGTATTGATTATTGCCATAAAGCGTGCTAAAATATCCCGGCGAGGTAATATTCATGAAAAAAATAAACATTTATACAGACGGCGCCTGCTCCGGCAACCCGGGCAAAGGCGGCTGGGGCGCCGTGCTGGTCTATAACGATTTAGAAAAAGAAATGAGCGGTTACGAGCCGAAAACCACTAATAACCGCATGGAACTGACAGCGGTCATCCGTGCCTTGTCCGCTTTACGGGAACCCTGCCAGGTAACCCTGACCACAGACTCCAAATATGTGTGCGACGCGGTGACCAAAGGTTGGGTCTATGGCTGGCAGCGCAAGGGTTGGCGCAAGGCAGACGGCAAGCCGGCGCTGAATGTAGACCTGTGGCAGCAGTTGCTGCCCCTGTTGCAGACCCACACCGTCACCTTTAATTGGGTCAAGGGCCATGCCGGACACCCTTACAATGAGCGGTGCGACGCCCTGGCGGTGCAGGAATACACCAAGAACAAATAATACTCCTCTATTCTACTACGAACCATTGAACGAAAAAACGGCTATACCGAAAAGAAAATCGGTATAGCCATTTTTGTGTCTTTTAATATCTGGACTTAGTGGTATAATTCACCTTGCCGCCCACATACCGACGCAGAGTAAAATTGTTGCCGCTTTGACTCACCTTGAGCTTTACCTTTTTAGGCTTTACATCCGTGCTGGTGTAGAATTTGCAGCTGATGACTCCGTCCTTTACGCTCATTTTGATCTTTACCGGCACACCGGTTGTATTCTTCCAGCGGAAGTCCTCAGAGCCCCACATAATTGCCGCATCTCTGCCCAGGGGCACATAAGTCACCCGCTGGCTGTGCTGATGCCGTTCTACAATGGACACATTGGCAAGCAGTGCGGTATTAAACATGGTGGAAGCCACCTGGCAGATACCGCCGCCAATACCCATTACTGTGCCGCTGCCACTGAACACATAGGCTTCCTTGTAGCCCTTACTGCTGGTACGCTTACCCACAACCTGATTAAAGGAGAAGGTCTGACCCGGCTGTACTACCGTACCGTCAATGGCCTGACTGGCGATGCGCAGATTGGTCGTGCGGTTCTTGTTGTTCACATATTTGCTGGAATAACTGGCATACAGATTGGAATAACTGGAACTGATCACCTTGCTGTAACTGCCGTTGTAGACCTTATTGGAAAAGGAAAGATACGCGCGCACCTGCACATAATATGTGCTTTTTTTATTCAGCTTCTTAATGGTTGCAGAGGTGGTGGAGGACTTGGTGATTTTCACCGTCTTAACGCCCTTTTTCATCTTCTTATCCGTGCTGTAGCGCACTTCGTAGCCGGAGCCGGTTACTTTGCCCCACTTCACCTTCATAGTCGTGCCGGACTTGCTGACGCTTTTAATGGACACAGTGGAGGGACGGGTGCCTGTATTGAGCACCGCACTGAGGGCACCGGCATAGGAGCCGTCTTTCTTGCCGCAGGCAGCCACCTTGTAATAATACTTCTTGCCGGCAGACAGCTTGCTGATTTTCACACTGGTACCGCTGACAGTAGCCACTTTGTTGTAATTGCCGTTTGCAGAGGTGGACTGATATACCCGGTAGACAGCCGCACCGGCCACCTGCTTCCACTTGATGGTAATGGTGGTGGTGGTTCGACTGGTGGACAGGCCGGTGACCTTACCGGGCAAAATCTTAAAGCTGCGACTTACCGTACCGGTATAATTGCCGGTACCGGTCACCTTCACCTGTGCAGTGCCGCAGGCGGTATTGGCGCTGTACTGCACTGTGTAGTCCTGCTCCTGGACCAGGGCCGTATCGTTATACTGCACCTTTACCGTGGGGCGCAGGGCCTTGCCGGTATAGGTTGCAGAGGTATACTGCAAGGTCACCGCACAGTCCCGCAGATCGACGGGCGCAGGTTCTTCTCCCTCTGCCGCAAAGGCAGACACCGTACCCAGGGAACAGGCAATAAGCATCAGCAGGCTCAAGGTCAGGCTAAATAGTTTTTTCATAAGAAGCTCTCCTTTTTTCCATTATTTTTTCTGCCCGTAATAAGCATTGGCGCCATGCTTGCGCAGGTAATGCTTATCCAGCAGGTAAGTTTCTATTCCGGCAGGCCGCTCCCCGGCAATGCGCTCAGTCCGGCTGGCCATCTTGGCAATTTCTTCTAAAATCAGTGCGTTCTCCACAGAGGCAGCCGCGTTCTTGCCCCAGGTAAAGGGACCGTGGCGCTGCACCAACACACCGGGGAACGCCCCCGGGTCCAGTCCGCGACGGTGGAACTCCTCCACGATCACCCGACCGGTGTTGGCCTCATATGCCGTGTTGACCTCATCCTCCGTCAGCCCCCGGGCACAGGGTATGTCTCCGCAGGCAAAGTCCGCGTGGGTGGTGCCGTAGGCCGGTATATCCCGCCCCGCTTGCGCCCAAGCGCAAGCCCAGGAAGAATGGGTATGGGTAATGCCTCCGATCTCTGGGAACGCCTTATATAACTCCAAATGGGTAGGAGTATCGGACGAGGGGTTCAGTTCTCCCTCTACCCGGTTACCGTCCAGATCCACCACAACCATATCCGCCGGGGTCAATTCACTATATGGCACCCCGGAGGGCTTTATGACAAATAGCCCTTGCTGTCGGTCGATAGCCGACACATTGCCCCAGGTGAGCATCACCAAATTGTAGCGCACCAGGTCCATATTGGCTCTGTAAACTTGTTCTTTTAACGCTTCTAACATTTGATTTTATTCTCCCTCTGCCGCCCGGCGTTCCAAATCCAGGGCTGCGCGGAATTCCTGCATATAGACATCAAAATTCGCCGTATCCTGCGCCGTAGGCTCCACCGTCACTGTTTGACAGCTGGCAAACACCCGCCGCTCCAGGAAGGCAGCCAGGCGTTCCCCTGCCTCACGGCGTAGCATATAGGCCGCCAGTAGCGCCATACCCCAGGGGCCGCCGGAGCCGGCTGTCTCCATCACCGTAACCGGTGCCGCCAGGGCGGAAGACAGCAACCGCTGCCCCACCTGCGGGGTGGTAAAGAACCCGCCGTGGCCGTAGATGCGCTGCAAAGGCACCTGCTCATCCCGGGTGAGAATATCCATACCCACCTTCAATGCCGCCAGGGCACCGCACAGGTTGCTGCGCATCAAATTGGGCCAATTCACCATACTGTCTGCCCGACGCACCGTCAGTGGCCGCCCGGCGTCCAAATTCAAAATACTCTCGCCGGAGGTGTAACCGTAAGTAACGATTCCGTCACAATCCGGCGCGCCGTTCACAGCGCTGTTAAACAAAAAATCATAAATCTTACCGTCCGGGACAGACTGCCCCATGGCCGCGACAAAATCCCGCAACAGACCGGCAATCACATTCACCTGGGACGAACAGTTGTTGGCATGCACCATGGCCACCGGGTGCCCGCAAGGGGTAGTGACCATATCAATCTCCCGGTGAACCCGGGTCAGCGGCCGATCCAGCACCACCATGGCAAAAACGGAAGTGCCGGCAGACACATTGCCGGTGCCGGGGCTTACACTGTTGGTGGCTACCATACCAGTGCCTGCGTCCCCCTCCGGAGGGCAAAAGACCGCGCCGGGCTGCAAGGCACCGCTGGGATCCAGCAGGGCCGCACCCGCCGGGGTCAGTGCGCCTGCGGGCGTACCCACCGGCAAGATCTTCGGCAGCAGGTCCGCCAAAGTCCAGGGGTAGTTATATTCTGCCACCAGCCGGTCAAAGGCTGCCAGCATTTTTGCGTCGTACTGCCCGGTAGTCGGGTCTATGGGAAACATGCCGGCAGCGTCGCCCACGCCGAGCACCCGCCGACCGGTAAGCAAATAGTGCACATACCCGGCCAGAGTATTGATGGAAGCAAGCTGCTGTAAATGCGCCTCGCCGTCCAGCACGCACTGGTACAGATGGGCTATGCTCCATCGCAGGGGAATGTTAAAGTTGAACAGCGCCGTCAGCTTTTCCGCCGCCGCACCGGTATTGGTGTTGCGCCAGGTGCGAAAAGGCACCAGCAGATGATCCGCACTGTCAAAGGCCAAATAGCCGTGCATCATAGCGCTGATCCCCACCCCGTCCAGGTGGGTCAGCTCCGCGCCGCAGGCTGCCTTTACATCTGCTGCCAGAGCAGCATAGCAATCCTGCATACCGGCAATAATAGCCGCCTGACTGTAAGACCACAGGCCATCTACCATCCGGTTCTCCCACTGGTGGTGCCCCTGGGCAATGATCCGATTGTGCTCATCCAGCAGCACAGCCTTAATACGGGTGGAGCCGAACTCCATACCCAGCACGGCCTTACCGGCGGTCACAGTTTTGGCAATCTCCTTTTGTCTGGCGGCGTTCATAGGTTGGCTCCTTTACTCTCTCTGCTATAATTTTACAGTATTCCCCTGCTATTTGCAATACGCCCACAGCAGAAAAATCAAAAAAACACGGCAAATTGCAAAGGCAATCTACCGCACTTTTTATGCATTATTCCTGTGACTGCGCCACATCTTTTTCTTTTAAGGTCAAAATACAGGAAGCCACTGTGTGCTTACGCACATCCAGCACCTGAATTTCCAGGTCTGCCGTCTCCACATCAAACTTGCTGCCGTCCTTGGGAATGGTACAATACAAGCCGAAAATATAGCCGCTGAGCGTCTCGTAAGTATCCACCGGCAACTCCAGCCCGGTCAATTCCGCCACATCGTCCAGGGACACGCTGCCCTTGATCTTCCAGGAACGGTCGGTGAGGGGTACCACATCCGGCTGAGCATTGGGCAATTCCTGGTCGTTATCCAGGTCGCCCACCAGCTGCTCTAACAGGTCGTTCATGGTGATGATACCCACGGTGCCGCCGTATTCGTCCAGCACCACCGCAAAGTGGTTATGACTCTTTTGCATCAGCTCAAAGAGCACATCAATCTTCATGGTCTCCGGCACATAGATGGGCTGCACAAAGGCGTCTTCTTTCACCGCAGCGCGGGTTTTATGGGCAATACGGAAGAACTTTTTAGAGTCCAGCACCGCCACCACATTATCAATAGAACCTTTGAACACCGGATACAGGCTGTGGGTACTTGCAGTAATCTCTTTCTCCCAAGTAGCTACATCGTCGTCAATATCCAGCGCCTGAATATCCTTTCGGTGGGTGGAGAACTCGCCGGCGTCCTTGTCGTCAAATTCAAACACATTGACAATCATTTTTTGCTCTGTCTTGTCAAAAATGCCCTTTTGACCGCCCACATCCACCAGCATACGGATCTCTTCCTCAGACACTTCCTCATCGTCCCCATTCGGATCAATATGCAAAATGCGCAGTACTAAATTGGTGGAGGCGGTAAGCAGCCACACCAGCGGGGCAAAGAATTTTGAGGACACATAGATCAGACCGGAAACGCCCAGGGAGATCTGCTGGGTCTTTTTCATGGCCACCCGCTTGGGCACCAGCTCACCGAACACTAAGGTTACATAAGACAAAATAATGGTAATGACGATCACGGCAATGGTGTTGAGGGTGCCCTCTTTAATACGCACACCAAGGTCATCCACCAGCCAGCGCACAATCACATCGGAAAAATTATCCGCCGCAAAGGCGCTGCCCAAAAAGCCGGACAGGGTAATGGCGATCTGAATGGTCGCCAGAAAGCCCGCCGGTTTTTCCGTCAGCTTACGCAGCCGCTTGGCTCTGCGGTTGCCGTCCTCCGCCAGCTTTTCCAGTTTCAGCTCGTTCATGGAAACAATAGCAATCTCCGCACTGGCAAAAATGGCGTTGACCGCGATCAAAATAACCTGAATAAAAAGTTGCCACCCAAGGGGTATGTCCAAAAAAAATTCCTCCAGTTGATTAAATCTAAAAATTTATGGTTAAATAACCAAATTTACTTCACTATATCAAATCCGGTGCCGAATGTCAATGCAAATTCCACTGATGCCTCTTCTGTACGGCAAACGGCACCTTTTGTACATTTATCCCGCTACGCAATAGCCACCGTTGCCGCATACACCGCCTTCGCACCGTGCATACGCAGCATTTTGGCGCACTCGTTCAGCGTGGCGCCGGTGGTCTTTACATCGTCGATAAGCAGAACGGTTTTGTCCCACAAAGCACCGTCATCAACCACCGCATAGGCGCCGTACACATTCACTCGCCGACTGCGGGCGTTTTGCTTGCGCTGTGCCGGATTGTTGCGCACCTTAACCAGCAGGTCAGCATAAGGAATATGCAGTTCCCTCGCCACCCGACGAGCCAGCAGCTCCGCCTGATTGTAACCGCGTTTTCTCCGGCGGCGCTTGCCTAAAGGCACGGCCACCACATAGTCAAAGGCCACATCGGCAAAGTCCACCCGCACAGCTGCAGCCATACAATCACCCATATAGTCCGCCAGCATGGGAAAGTCGTAAAACTTCAAGTTATGAATGGCCGTCACCAGACTGTCCCGATACACAAAAGGCGCGGTGACCCCGGCGTATTCATGGCGCTTGCCCTTACAGGTACAGTTTTTCTTAGACTGACCGCAAAGCAGGCATTTAGGCCTGGCAATCGGCCGCACCAATTGGCACTCCGAGCAAAGAGGCTCGTCCAGCGCCACCACCGCACCGCACAAGGCGCAACGGCGAGGAAAGAACCACCGCAGCACCCGCTCCAGCGCCGGGCTCATACAGTCAGGTACGGTGCGATCTTGGCATACAGCCCGTCACCGATACCGCGAATGTCTTTAATCTGTTCCACAGAAGTATATTGGCCAATCTGCTCCCGGTAGGCCAAAATCGCCGCCGCTCTCTGGTCGCCGATGCCGTTGATGGAAGTCAGCTGCTCCGCCGTAGCGGTGTTCAGATTAACCGGGTAGCTGACTGTGCTTTCACTCCCCGCAGCAGCCGTTGTTTGGCTGCCGGTTACAGTGCCTGCGCTTTTACTGTTGACGGTAACCCCGGTGGAGCCGGTAGTATAAGTTGCCTGCACCGTGGTGTCGGACTGCACTGCCGTCGTAGGTGTTTCCACCAGCACACCGGAGGAGATCTTTGGCTGAGATAAACCGATATACAGACACAGCCCCGCCAACAACAGCAGCGCCACGCCTACCATAATCAAGCTTTGACCTTTTTCACTTTTCATATCGCTCCCACTTCTCTCTTTTCACATACCCGTTCAAGTAACCGGCGAACCGGATTTTCTCTTGCTCCAAAGGCGTTTGAGCCACAGCCAAACACCTGCAGCCAGCAAAGCCAACGCCAAGGTCAGCACCGGCAGCAGCCAGTCCGCCGATTTGCCGTGCACGCCCCACCAGGGCAACAGCTGCCGCTCTGCCAGATTCCGCAGTGCAGGGTGTAAAATATAAATGGCCAGTGCAGAGCCCTCGGCGTACTGCACAAAAGAATTCTCCCAGGTACAGGTTACATTCTGCGCCAGTAAAAACAGACTCACCGCCGCCATCAATGGCCCCAAATACAAATCCGCATCGTCCTTTAGATATTGGTACTCCAGCACAGACAGTGCCAAACCCACCAGCACGCCCAGCGACGGCCACTTGCGCCCCAGGCGCTTGATTTTCTCCTCCGATTCCTTAAACAGTAGCCCAAGAGCAAAGCAGGGCAAGCCGGTGAACCAGGCGTTACGGCTGTACTGGGCAGCCACCTCCCGGTGGAACAAACCCACCGCTATCTCGCCCAGCACCAACGGCACCAGCAAAAACAGAGGTGCCCAACGCAGCCAGCAGGTTTTGTGCATTTTCATCAAAACCATCAGCACACCGTAGCAATAGATCAGTGCCGGAATAAACCACAAATGCGGCTTGGACTGGGTGTTATTAAACAAAAGGAAAGAGAGCATATTTCGAACAGTATAGTGGCTTTTAAAAAAAGCCACCGGTGTTTTGTCACTAAGCAAAAAGCAGCACCACAGCGCATAAAAACAAGCTGCCGGTAGAAAAATACAAAGCAGCCGCCGCACCCGGCGCACCAACCGTTCGGCATCCGCCCGCCGCACCGACGCATAACTGAAATAGCCGGACACCATAAAAAAGAATGGCACCGCCCACCGGGCAAACATCCGTATTGTGCCGCCCAAATCGCCGGGAAACGGTACATGGAGCAACAGCACAAACAGCGCTGCCGCCCATTTGAATAGGTCAAAGGTTCTGTTACGCAAAACGCATCGTCCTCTATTTGCAGATATGAAGAAACCGCCTTGCAGTGCAAGACGGTTATATGGTAGAGATAGAGGGATTCGAACCCACGACCTCTCGCATGTGAAGCGAGCGCTCTAACCAACTGAGCTATACCTCTATATTTCCGTGGAGCAGGTGAAGGGAATCGAACCCTCGTGTTCAGCTTGGGAAGCTGACATTCTACCATTGAACTACACCTGCGCATGTGCCGAAACGGCTTTCTCATCGCGTGCAAATACTATAACACATCTGTCTGAAAATTTCAACACCCTTTTTTCTGTTTTTTGAAAAAATTTTCAAATCCTGCGCAAACAGCGATTTTTCACTTTTTTGCTTGACAAGGCACGCCCGGGTATGCTATTATATCAAAGCACAAACGGAGAGGTACCGAAGTGGTCATAACGGAGCGGTCTTGAAAACCGTCGTGTCGCAAGGCACCGTGGGTTCGAATCCCACTCTCTCCGCCATTCGGTATCACACAAAGAGCATGGCTCTTTGGTTATAAAACTTGACAGCGGTTTCGCACAAGTTACAACTCAGTATGCAGAAGTACTCAAGTTGGTGACGAGGCGCCCCTGCTAAGGGCGTAGGTCGGGCAACCGGCGCGAGAGTTCGAGTCTCTCCTTCTGCGCCAAAAGACACTAAGGTTTTTCCTTAGTGTCTTTTCTTTTTGTCCAAAGTACGTCCCCGGAGAGATGAGAACTCTACCGTCCATCTTTTTGCACAGCACTTCCCCGCTTTCCATATAAAAGCAGGAAATCCCGGCACAGGTGTACCGGGAAAGTAAAAAGAAAATATAAAATAAGACAAAGGAAAAGTCCCAAAGACTTACGCCTTTGGGACATTGGAGGCACCACCCAGATTTGAACTGGGGCATAAAGGCTTTGCAGGCCTCTGCCTTACCACTTGGCTATGGTGCCGGGAAAAGAATGGGCACAATGTAGAATACAAAGTGCCCGATGGAGCGGATTACGAGACTCGAACTCGCTACCTCCACCTTGGCAAGGTGGCGCTCTACCAGATGAGCTAAATCCGCAGATATGGTGCTTCCGGACGGAATCGAACCATCGACACGAGGATTTTCAGTCCTCTGCTCTACCGACTGAGCTACAGAAGCACAAATGGCGACCCGGAACGGGCTCGAACCGTCGACCTCCAGCGTGACAGGCTGGCGTTCTAACCAGCTGAACTACCGGGCCATCTGTGGTGGAAGTTACAGGGCTCGAACCTGTGACCCTCTGCTTGTAAGGCAGATGCTCTCCCAGCTGAGCTAAACTTCCACAAGATGTCGCCATCAGCGACGGGTTATATAATACAATAACTCCCCTGAAAAGTCAACACCTTTTTTCAATTTTATTTAGATTTTTTTAGAAGATCATTTAACTGCGCCGGGGTGAAGCTGTAAGTCTTGTCGCAGAAGTGGCATTCCACCTGAATATCCTCCCCTGCGTCGATCATCTGGCGCAGCTCTTCTTCCCCTGCGGTGAGCAAAGCCGTCTCCACCCGCTCCCGGGTGCAGTTGCAGCGATAGGCAATGGGATATTCATCCAGTTTTTCGATTTTCAAGGCACCCATAGCCTTGGCGGCCATATCGTCCACCGTCAATCCCTGGGCCAGCATGGTAGTCACCGGCGGGATAGAATCAATGGCTGTCTCAATGGCAGAAATGGTCTCCTCCGGGCATCCTGGCAGCAACTGAATCAGAAAACCACCGGCGCACTGCACCGTCAGGTCCGGGTTCACCAGCACGCCCAGGGCGCACACAGAGGGGGTCTGCTCGGACACGGCAAAATAATTGGTAATGTCCTCTGCGATCTCGCCGCTGACAATAGCGGTCTGGCCCACATATGGCTCCTTGAGTCCCACATCCTTCATTACATACAGATAGCCATCCTTACCTACGGCGCCCCGCACATCCAGCTTGCCCTTATCGTTCAGCGGCAGTTCCACCACCGGGTTTTGCACATAACCCCGGGGATTACCCTTGCTGTCCGACACAGCGATCAGCGAGCCTGCCGGTCCGCCGCCGTTTAGGCGCAGGGTCACGCTGTCGTCCGCGCCCTTGAGCATATCGCCCATCATAGACGCCGCCGTCAGCAGGCGCCCCAATGCCGCCGTGGTCACGGCAGAGGTGTGGTGGATCTGCTCCGCCCGGGCGGCAATATCCGTGGTATCCGCCGCCAAAATAAAGGCGCTGCCGTCCTCTGTGATATATCTTACGATCTTACCCATGGCCTTATTCCTTTCTCCTACAAACATAAAACACCCGCTGAGTCTCCGGCCCGGGGGCGTCTGTGGTCAACTCCGCATATCGACCCAAAATTTCAAATTCTGAGAGTGCCGCCGTCAGCTGCTGATCGGTGTAAGCCCGTTCGGTAAAGCTGTCGCTCAAGCGGTCATAGTTCTCGCCGTTATAGAAAAACAGATCGATGAGCACCCGCACCGCCATATCGTCCAGCGCCTCGTTGTCCCACACCAAATAATAATCTTCTTCATCAAACACGAAAGTCTGCCCCGCCAGCACCTGTTGGTGCTTATAAACGGTGTTCACATCAAACAGGAACAGCCCGCCGGGGCGCAAATTCTCCGCCACACGGCAAAAGCACGCTTTCACATCGGACAAAGCCGTTAAGTGATTGATACTGTCCAGCAAACACACGCAGGCGTCATACTGCGCCGGGGCAGAATATTCTGTCATAGACGCTTGATAAAAGCGGCCGTCCGGGCACTTGCTTTGAGCGACGGTGAGCATATCCGCAGACAGATCCACCCCAGTGACCCGGTAGCCCCGCTCCAGCAAACAACGGCTGATACTGCCGGTGCCGCAGGCCAAATCCAGCACCTGCGCTCCCGGTTCTATCCCATATTGCAAAAAGAAGCCGGAAATGTACGCACTTCTGGCTTCATACTCCACATTTTCCGTCAGGTCGTCATAGACCCGCGCCCAGGCATCATACGGATTCATCATTGCCCTGCTCTTGCCGATCGATCCGCTCAAAGATCTTGTCATACCCGTCGCAACCGTACTGCAATGAACGGTTCACCCGGCTGATGGTGGCGGTAGACGCGCCGGTCTCGTTGACAATATCCGTATATACGCATTTCTCGGACAGCATCTTT
Organism: bacterium; assembly: GCA_963605415.1. Lineage (GTDB taxonomy): Bacteria > Bacillota > Clostridia > Oscillospirales > Acutalibacteraceae > CAG-217. The sequence goes on from CAVCUL010000001.1 coordinate 144,952, forward strand.
GCCACCACTATGCGCTGGCTGATGGCATTGAGCTCCTGCACGGTGCACAGATCCTCAAAGAAATCGTAGCACTCCTCCACATTCTCCAGCGCCAGCACAGCCTTAAACAAAAAGTCCAAATTCTTATTATGCAAATTCAGTCCCATAATGGCCTCCAAATTGAAATCTGCAATTATTTTAGCACACTAATGTGTGATAGTAAAGACTAAAAATGCAAATTCTCCGATTTTGTGTTCCCTTTGCGCGGCATTAAAAAGCCACATGGGCAATCAACGCCACCCCGCACAGCAGCGCCGACAAGGGCACATAGACAAAGCGGCCCACATTGTACCACAGCTTGCCGTGTCGCTTGTCGCTGCCGGTATTTACCGCCGCCATCAAATCCTCTTTCTTCATAATAAAGAACCAGGACACAGCGCCCAAGACTGCTCCGATCGGGATAATATAAATAGACACCAAATCCATCCACGGCCCCCACTTGGAGATGGTCTCCATACCGATCCCGGCGCCAAGGCACACCACTGCCAGTATCACCAGCACCGCCTTGCGACTCAGTTTTGGGAATCGATGAAGCAAAGACTCCGCCACCGCTTCAAACATGTTTTGCAGCGAGCTGACTCCGGCAAAGATCATGGCTACATACAAAATCGCCGCAAACAGCCGTCCCAAAGGAATATCCTGCAAAATCTCCGGCAGGGTCACAAATAACAAGCTGGGTCCGGCACCTACATCCAGTCCGTAGGAGAAGCAGGCAGGAATAATGACCAAGGACGCAACCAGTGCCGCAATGGTGTCAAACACAGCGGTTTGGCGGGCCACGCCCACCACATCTTCTTCCTTAGACAGATATGCACCGTAGGCCACCATACCACTGCCGGTGACAGACAGGGAAAAGAAGGCCTGTCCCATGGCACTGATCCAAACCTCCGGATCCTTAAGCACATCCCAGCGGGGTGTCAGCATAAACCGATACCCCGCTGCCGCTCCGGGCAATAATGCCACACGCACTGCCAGCACCAGGAAGATAATGAAGAACAGCGGCATCATCACTTTATTGGTCTTTTCAATACTGTTAGCCCCCAATAGCAGGGTCAGCAGCGTACCCACCACCACGATAATATGGTACGGCACCACGGAAAAATCTTTTGTAGAGAAAGACTGGAACCAGGTGGCAGTGTCCGCAGTCATTAAAGTACCGGTAACTGAATCCACTAGTGCCTTAAGCACATAGCTGACGATCACCGCATAACCGATGGCAATGCACATAGACCCGGCCAGCGGCAGCCAGCCCAGCGTGCGCCCGGCCTTCTCCGCCTTGGAACTACGGGAACGAAAAGCGCAGGCGTAAGAACCCAAGGTACCGGTACCGGACCAACGACCCACTGCGAATTCCGCAGGCAGTGCAACACAACCGAAAAGCAATACAAACAACAGATAGATCAGCAAAAACGCTCCGCCACCGTTCTGACCCATTTTGTTGGGAAAGCCCCACACATTGGCCATGCCCACGGCAGAACCGACAGACGCCAAAATAAAGCCCCATCGGCTGCCGAAGCGCTTTGCACCTTTTGACTTAGACATATAAAAATCCCCCATCCTCACGGTCGAGTTTTCATTATAATCGATAACCCCACCGAAAGTCAAGAAATAGAACACCCTGCCCGGCAGAGCCATACCCGGGCAGGGCACTTTGTCTATTAAAAGTCACAAAACAAGCGGAAAATAAAAAAGGAAAAGACCCTGCGGACATACATCCGTCAAGGTCTTTCCTGGTGCGAGAGACGGGACTTGAACCCGTACGAGTCACCCCACACGCCCCTCAAACGTGCGCGTCTGCCGATTCCGCCACTCTCGCTCAACGCATAGAATTATAGCAAACGCAGCAGGTATTGTCAAGGGCTTTGCCCACATTTTCAAAAAAGGCTGGGGATATGGCCGGGGTCGTCAATGATGGCCGCCGGGTGCTGGGCGAACAGCTCTCCAAAGGAGCGAAAGCCCCAGGACACGCCAATGGTCTCTATCCCTGCATTGCGCCCGGTGATCATATCCACATCGCTATCGCCAAAATACATAGCTTCCTTGGCGCTGCACCCCAGCGCCTCCAGCGCCATACGCACAGTGGTGGGATCCGGCTTCTTGGGCAGATCGTCCGTGGCGCCGATCACCACATCAAAATAATCTTTGCCAAAGATCTGCGCCACCATGCCACAAGCGGCCTCCGCCGGCTTGTTGGTAACGACGCCCAGGCGAATGCCCCGGGCCTTCAGATCGTCCAGCGCCTCTTTAATGCCCGGATAGGCATGCGCATGGTCCATCTTGATCGCATTGTACTTCACCTTAAACATCGCGTAAGCTTCTTCCAGCTGCTCCGGAGAGAGTTGGTGCTCAAAGGCACGCTCCACCAGCTTTTTGGCGCCGCTGCCCACAAACTTTTTATAATCCGCCTGGCTCCATTTAGGTGTGCGGTCGTACTGCTCCAACACATAGTCCGTAGCCAGCCCCAGGTCGTCAATGGTATTCACCAGCGTGCCGTCCAAATCAAAAATCGCACATTTATACTGTGTACTCAATATAAATCCCTCAAATCCTGTTCTTTATTTTTCCGCGCCTTATGAAGCAATCGGGCGACCGCGGCCAGTACCGCCGCCACGCCTACCGCGCCAGATGCCAGATAGATCCGCTGATCCTGGATCTTGCCGTCTGCGGACAGCTGGCCGCTTTTCACCCGAGCCCACAAGTCGTTTTGCAGTTCCAGAATATTCTGGGGTAAATTGTAAAAATACTGTCCCTTGGGCCACACCTTGGGGTACACCACCGGGTTGCCATACAGAGAATTGCTCTTATCCTGCCGCACTGCCGTATTGGGCGAAGCATAGTAGATATACTCCTGATTAGCCAGTGCCACCTGCGGCTCTTCCATAAAGTTAATAAACGCCTCGGCGCCTTTTTTGTTCTGTGTGCACTTAGGCACGCACATGGCGTCATAAAACAGATTGACGCCCTCCTCCGGAAAACAGTAGCCCAGGTCCGGATTGTTATCCAGCATCAGCAGATAATCGCCGGCGTAGTAGGTAGCAAAGGCGTACTCCCCGCTTTCCATCAGATTAAACACCTCGTCCATTACATACACCGGATGCACCGCATCCTTCTGCTTGGCCAGCAGCTCCGCCGCCGCATTCCAATCTTCCTCTGAGGTGGTGTTCAAGTCTTGTCCCAGCAGAAACTGCGCCAGGGCAAAGGCGTCTCTGGAGTTGTTAAACATCAGCACCTTGTCCCGATACTGCGCATCCCACAACACAGACCAACTCTTTGGCGCTTCCTTGACCAGCTTTTTGTTGTAAATCAGCACTGTGGTACCCACATTGTAACAAACGGTATATTTCTGCTGGGGGTCAAAATACAGCCCCTTACAATCCGAAGCAATGTACTTGTTATAATTGGGAATGTTGCTGTAGTCCAAAGGTAACAGCATATTTTCATCCAACAGACGCTGGATCATATAGTCCGAGGGAATAATCACATCATAGGATACACCGCCGCCGGACAGTTTGGAATACATATTTTCGTTGGACTCAAAATTGGTATAATTGACCGTAGCACCGGTGAGCCGCTCAAATTCCTGCACCACATTCATGGAATCCTCTTGTCCCTCAGAGATATATTCACCCCAGTTATACACGTTTACCGTGGTGCCTTGCAGCCCCAGGCTTTTGTAATAGGCCTTTTGCTCAGCAGTAAAAGTATCGTCCTCCGCCGCAAAGGCACAAACCGGCACTGCCAGCAGCACCAGCAGGATCAGCAGGAAAGAAAAACACTTTTTCATTGGCGCTCCCCTTTCTCCCGCTTCTCCGCTCGGGCCTGCATCCAGTTAGACAGGATCAACAACACCAAAATAGTCAGGAACATCAGAAACGACAGGGCGTACATATCCGGCTTCACCCGCTTTTTGGTCATAGAGAAAATATAAATCGGCAGGGTCTGGAAGCTGGGGCCGTTGGTAAAGTAGCTGATAATAAAATCGTCCAGCGACAGCGTAAAGCTCATCACACAGCCGGTGACAATCCCGCTGAGGATTTCCGGAAATACGGTCTTAAAAAACGCCCGCACCGGCTTGCAACCCAAATCCACAGCAGCCTCGTAAATATTCATATCAAACTGGTGCAGCTTAGGAATCACGTTCAATATCACATAAGGCAGACTAAAGGTTACATGAGCGATCAGCAAAGTCCAAAAGCCCAGCACATCGCTGCGGTGCACCAGCGTTCCGGCAAAGACGAACAGCAGCATCATCGAGATACCGGTAACGATCTCCGGGTTCATCATGGGCACATTGGTCAGCAACATCAACGAGCGTTTATAGAGCTTACGGCGGCTATTAAAGATACCCACCGCCGCCATCACGCCCAGCAGCGTAGACACCGCTGCAGTACACAATGCCAGCACCACGGTATTTTGCAGCGCGTGCATAGCTGCCGCGTTGCTGAACAGCTCCTTGTACCAGTGGGTAGAGAAGCCCTGCAACAGATAGGTGCTGGAGTTACCGTTAAAGGAGAACAGCCCGATCACCAAAATGGGCGCATATAAAAACACATAGATCAGCGCCTTATAGATCTTGCCGATGGCAGAGGTTTTCCTGTTCATACGATCACACCTCCGTCACTGCTGTCGTCTGCGCCAAAGCGGTTCATCACGCCCAGGCAGATCAAGATCAGCACCATTAGCACCAGGGACAGCGCTGCGCCCAGATTGTAATTATTGGCGCTTTGGAACTGGGTCTCAATCACATCGCCCACCAGTACCACCTGGCCGCCGCCCAGCTTTTGGGTAATATAAAAGGTGGATACGCAGGGCACAAACACCATGGTAATGCCGGAGAGAACCCCGGGCAGAGACATAGGCAGTACTACCCGCCGGAACACCTGGCGCCGGCTGCTACCCAAGTCCTCCGCCGCCTCGATCAGCGAGCCGTCCAGCTTAGACAGCACGGAATAAATAGGCAAGATCATATAGGGCAGGAAATTATAAACCATACCTAAAATCACAGCGCCGCCGGTATTGATCAGCTTGGCCGGATCCAGCCCCACTGCCGTTAAAATGCTGTTGATCACGCCGGTATCGCCTAAAATGGTCATCCAGCTGTATGTGCGGATAAGAAAGTTCATCCACATAGGTAGCATGACCAAAAGCACCACCGTGCGCTGACGCCGGGCCGAGTGCTTGGAGACCAGATAGGCAAAGGGATAGCCCAAAAACAGGCAAATTACCGTAGCCGCCAGGCCATAAAGCACAGACAGCAAAATGGTAGAGAAATAGGACGGAATCTGGCTCACCGAGTGGAGAGAAAAGGCGCCGCTGGTGTCCGTAAACGCATAGTAGACCACCATGCAAAGGGGCGCCAGTACAAACAGCACCGCCCAAAGGGCATAGGGCTTGTCCAGCAGTTTACGACCCAGATTGCTCATCGCTCTCCTCCTCCCAGTTATAATCGGCGTCCGAGATATGGTCCATCTCGTCCGAGAAGGTGGAATAGTCGCCAAATTCGCCGCTGTACGCACTGCGCTTCATAATATGAATGGCGTCCGGCTCAATGTACATACCCACGGTGTTTCCCGCTGCGTGGTAATTGGTGGTCTGCACCATCCAGATAAAGCCGCCCACATCCACAAAGATTTCAAAGAACACGCCCTTAAAGGTCACATCGGTAATGGTGCCGGTGAGCGCCGCCTTATGTCCCGGGTCGCACAGGCGAATATCTTCCGGGCGCACCACGGCCTCAACAAATTCATTGGGTGCAAAGCCGCTGTCCAAGCAGTCAAAGGTCACGCCGCCAAAGCGCACCACATAGTCCCGCACCATCACAGCGTCTACAATATTGGACTCGCCGATAAAGTCCGCCACAAAGGCGTTTACCGGCTCGTTATAAATATCCTCCGGAGTACCGATCTGCTGGATCTTGCCCTTATCCATCACTACCACCGTGTCGCTCATAGACAGCGCTTCCTCCTGGTCGTGGGTCACATAGATAAAGGTAATGCCCAGCCGTTTTTGAATGGCTTTCAGCTCCTTTTGCATATCCTTGCGCAGCTTTAAATCCAAAGCGCCCAAAGGCTCGTCCAACAGCAGCACATGGGGGTGATTGGCCAGTGCGCGGGCAATGGCTACCCGCTGCTGCTGCCCGCCGGACAGGGAGGAGATACTCCGCTTTTCAAACCCTTTCAGGTTCACCAGCTCCAGCATTTCCGCCACCGTTTGGCGCACCTCGCTGCGGCTCTTTTTTTGCAGCTCCGGGCCGAAAGCGATATTCTCATACACATTTAAATGCGGAAAAAGAGCATAACGCTGAAAAATGGTGTTCACCCGACGTTTATGCGGGGGCACATCATTGATGACTTTGCCTTCAAAGACCACTTCCCCACTGTCCGGCTGCACAAAGCCGGCAATACAGCGCAGCGTTGTGGTCTTGCCGCAGCCGGAGGGTCCCAGCAGCGTTATAAACTCTTTTTCATTTATATACAGATTCAGTTTGTCTAAAATCACATTGTCGCCGTAGCTGACCGTGATATTCCGCAGGTCGATGATCTTTTCCAATTATGCACTTCCTCTTTTGTCAGAGAGCCGCCGCTCTCCGCCCGATTTTTTGGCTTTCGCCTATACTTATTGTCGTTTTAAGCAATAAGTCTAATATAGGCATTTTTGCGCCGATTGTCAATACGAAACGAAAAAATCAAAAAATTTTTTCCGCGATCTGCTGTCCCTGCACCGCCAGCGCAATGGCCCGGGGCACCTGGGCAAAGTCGCACACCATGGACTTTGGCTTCATATAGCAGTTATCCATACCAAAGGGCACAAAGTAAAAGTGCTTGTAATTGAGCAGCTGGCCGATATTCTTGGCAGCGCCGCCCAGGGCGTCATTAGTAGACACGCCGATCACCACCGGGGCGTCGTTGCGCAGGTGACTCTTGGCGGCCATGGTCACCGCCGTGTCCGTAATGCCCGCTGCCAGCTTTGCCAGCGTGTTGCCGGTGCAGGGCACAATAGCTAGCACATCAAACATCTTCTTTGGACCCACCGGCTCCGCCTGGGCAATGGTGTGGATAATGCTGTTGCCGGTAATGGCAATCAGCCGATTTTGAATATCCACCGCGTCCCCAAAGCGGGTGTCCGTGGTGTAGGCCGCCTGGCTCATAATGGGCGTTACGGTATGACCGGCCCGCACCAGCGCCTCCAGCGCCTCTATGGACCTGGCAAAGGTGCAAAAGGAGCCGGTCAGGCAATACCCGATCTTCATTCCAGTCCCTCCTCGATCATTTCGGCCACAGTCTCGCCAATCAGCGCACCGGCTGTCTTCGGGGCGGTGCGGCCGGGCAAATTGCGTCCGTCCACCACCGTGATTCCCAGGGTGTGAGCCATTAGCGTATCCACCCCGCCGGGGAAGGACGCCAGGTCCACCAGCACCGTGTCTCGCCGCAGCGCCTGTAGCTCTCGCTTGGTAAAAATCATGTGGGGCACTGTGTTATAGACCAGATCGTAATCCCCCGCACGCACCAGACCGGCAAAGTCCGTGTGCCGGGCACCGGCAAACAGCGCCCGGGTCTTGCTCAGCGCACTGCGGGAGCACACGGTCACATCGGCGCCGTGGGCCAGAAGCAGCCCGGTGAGCACCCGGCCGATCCGCCCGTAGCCGCACACCAGCACCCGGCCGCGGTAAAGCGCCCGCTCCAGGTGATTTTGCGCCAGCCACAGGGCGCCCTCGGCGGTGAGTATGCCGTTTTTCTCCGCAAAATTCTCATTTTTGCAGTAGTCCAGCGTGCCGGGATAGTTGCCGCCCCCTAAGAAAACGGTCTTGCCGTCCAACCCCTCCAGCATATAGTCCTTTACCGGCACCGGCAGCAGTACAAAGTCCGCCGCCTGCACATCCTCCACCTGCCGATAGGAGCACTGCTCCAGGTAAGCCGCCGCATACGCCATACGCCGATCCGCGGTAAAGGGCACGGCAAATGTATCCAGTTTCATCTCTACACCCCACAAAGGCAGTTTCTGCCTATTTCTTTCTACTCCATATTCTATGACAGAAAAATTTTTCAGTTCCTGGGGAATATGTATTTATTTTTCCGCCTTTTGGTAGTATAATATGAAAAAACAAATTGGGAGGTTCTCTCATGAAAGATATAGATACTTTGTTAAAGGAAGTTAAGCGTATTCACTTTATCGGCATCGGTGGCTCCGGTATGTGCCCCCTGGCCGAAATTCTGCTGTCCCTGGGCTACCAGCTGTCCGGCTCGGACAATAACGATACAGAGACTTTTCGCCGGATCGAGAAAGAGGGCGCCAAGGTCTATTTGGGCCAGACCAAGGCCAACCTGACCCCGGATATTCAGCTGGTGATCTACACCAACGCCATCTTAAAGGGCAATGAGGAGCTGGAATGGGCTAAGGCCCACTACCCCTGCTTTGAGCGGGCGGAGCTGCTGGGCGCCATGAGCCGCATTTTCTCCAACTGCATCGGCATCAGCGGCACCCACGGCAAGACCACCACCACCTCCATGACCACCCAGGTGCTGTTGGAGGCCGGGCTGGATCCCAGCGCCGTCATTGGCGGCAAGCTGCCGGCCATTAACGCCTACGGCCGCTACGGCCACAGCCAAAATTTTGTATGCGAAAGCTGCGAATACAACAACACATTCCTGCACATGAACCCGGACATTGCGGTGGTGCTGAACATTGACCGGGACCACCTGGATTTCTTTGGCGATCTGGCGCATATTCAGGAAGCGTTTATCAAATTTGCCAACAAGGCCACCCGCACGGTGATCTACAACGGCGACGACGCCAACACCGTAGAGGCCATGGCTCGGGTGACCGGCAAAAAGATGATCACTTTCGGCACCGGCGACCACTGCGACTGGCAGGCCAAGAACATTCATGTGCCCGGCGGATTCCACTCCGATTACGATGTGTACCACCGGGGCGAATTCCTGTGCCATGCGGAGATCTGCGTGCCAGGCGCCCACAATATTCTCAATTCTCTGGCCGCTATTGCCGCTGCCTATGAGAGTGGCGCCAAGCCGGAGGATATTTGCCGGGGGCTAAAGGACTTTCACGGTGCCCACCGGCGGTTTGAGCTCACCGGCACCTATGGCGGCGTGACCTTTGCAGACGATTACGGCCACCACCCCACCGAGTTGCAGGCCACCCTGAGCGCAGCTATGCAAATGGGCTACAAGCGGGTATGGGCGGTGCACCAGCCCTTTACCTTCAGCCGCACCAGCGAGCTGCTGGACGACTTTGCCCGGGTGCTGCAAATTCCGGACAAGTGCGTGATCTCAGCCATTATGGGCAGCCGGGAGGTCAACACCATTGGCATTCACGCCAAGGACCTGGCAGATAAAATTCCCGGCGCTGTGCAGCTGGATACTTTTCCGGAGATCGCCAAGTATGTCACCGACCATGTGGAGCCGGGCGACCTGGTGCTGACCCTGGGCTGCGGCGATGTGTATAAGGTCAATCAAATGATGGTCAAGATCATGAAAAACAAGGCATAACCAAACAACACAACTTATATAGAAAACCTGTTGCATTTGTTTCTCTTGTAATGCAACAGGTTTTTTATATTTACCATACAAAAAAGCAGGAAATACAGGACACAAAGCAGCGCAGCTGAAGAATAATCGACACATATTCAAGCTTTTGTTGACAAACGCCGTGTACATTATTATACTATACCTTGTGATTTTGGCGCTTATCCGTCACTTTTTGGCGTTTGTCTATTATCATTTTAGTATATTGTCTATGATCAAAAAAGTTTGGAGAGCCTATGGACTGGAAAAGCATTTATCAGTCAAAGCAAATGACCGCAAAGGAAGCCATTGCCCTGATCCATAACGGAGACAAGGTGGTCACCGGCTTTGCCTGCGGCGAGCCGTTGGGCATTCAGCGTGCTCTGGTAGAGCAGTATCGGGACTTTCAGGATGTGGAGATCATCTCCATGCTCACCCTGGGGGACTGCCCTTGGACGGCACCGGAGATGGCCGGTCACTTTCACCTGAACTGCCTGTTCGCCTCTGCCGGTAACCGGAGCGCTATTGCTGACGGCACCTGCGACTTTACCACCTGCCATTTTTACGAGATCCCGGACCTGCTGGAGAATTATGTGCGCCCGGATGTGGCGGTAGTGATGGTGTCGCCCCCGGACGAGCACGGCTATGTGTCCTTCGGCACCACTGTGGACTACACCAAGGGCGTGTGCAGCGTGGCAAAAACAGTCATTGCCCAGGTCAACAGCTATATGCCCCGCACCTTTGGCAACAGCATTCGCCATGTGCGGGAGTTTGATGCCTTTGTAGAAATCAACGAGCCGCTGCCTCAGGTGCCCTCCGCGGAGGTCAGCCAGGTGGAGCAGCAGATCGGCAAGAACTGCGCCGACCTGATCCACGATGGCGATTGCCTGCAACTGGGGATCGGCGGTATTCCCAACGCCGTGTGCGCCCAACTGTGGGACAAAAAGGACTTAGGCCTTCACAGCGAGCTGGTTGGCGACGGTGTGGTGGACCTGCTGGAAGCGGGCGTCATCAACAACGCAAAAAAACAGATCCACCGGGGTCGCACTGTTATCGGCGCCGCTTTAGGCACGAACAAGTTGAACGCGTATATCAACAACAATCCGTCGGTGGAAATGCATCCCATCAATTATGTAAACAACCCGTCGGTGATCGCCAGAAACGACAATGTGGTCTCTATCAACTCCTGCCTGCAAGTGGACTTGCTGGGTCAGGTGGTGGCAGACACTGTGGGACTGAACCAATTCAGCGCCGTAGGTGGGCAGGTAGATTTTGTACGAGGTGCCACCATGAGCCGTGGCGGTCGCTCCATTATCGCCATGCCCTCCACAGCCAAGCGGGGCCATCTCTCCCGCATTGTGCCCATTATTACCGAGGGCAGCGCCATCACCACCCCTCGCAACGATGTGAACTATGTGGTCACTGAGTACGGCGTGGCCCAGCTGAAAGGCAAGACACTCAAGGAGCGGGCACGGGCGCTGATTAAAATTTGCCACCCTAAATTCCGACCCAAGCTGACCCTGGAGTACCGCCACCGGTTCAAGGAGGACCCGTTCCCCCTGGAGGAGATCGGCAACTACTTAAAGGAAGTACGGGAAGAAGTACATAAAACCGCCCGGTGCATCATCACCGGATAAACCATCATTTCACAAAAACAAAGGAGAACCCATGGCATTAACAAAAGAAGTCCACTTTGGCATCGCACGCAAGATTGTATCCAATATGACCACAGAGAGCTGGCGGGAGATCCCCCACGCCACCGTGATCTACGAGGCAGATGTAACCGATATTTTGCCGGTGGTCAAAGAACTGAACACCGACTGCAAAAGTCATGAGGAAAAGATCACCTTAAACACCGTAATGATGAAGATCATTTGCGAGGGGTTAAAGGCGGCACCGGCTATGAACACCCACCTGCTGTTTAACCGCCATCTGGTGCGCGGCTGCCTGAAATATTTTGACCACATTGATGTATCTATGCCTATGCTGCTGCCGGATGGCCAAATGATGACGGTCAATATGCACGATATGGGCAGCAAGAGCCTCAGTCAAATGACCGCCGCCATTCTGGACACCCAGCGCCGGGCCAACAACTCAAATATGAACGAAGTGATGTACGAGGTATCCCTGGACAATACCTTGCAGCGACTGAAAGAGGGCAAAGTGGCGCAGACTGTGCTGCGGCTGATCGGCTCCAAGACCGGCGCCCACAAGATCACCACCCTCCACGGTGCAGAGAAGAAGAAATATTATTCCATTCCCACCACGGAACGCCTGACCAAGAAAGATATTGAGCAGGGCACCACCACCATCTCCAACTTAGGCTCCATTTACAGAGAGCACAAGGGCAACTGCGCCCTGTTGGAGATCATTCCGCCCCAGACCACGGCCTTTGCCATTGACTCTATACAAAAACGTCCCCGGGTGATGACAGACGCCCAAGGCAACGACACCATTGTGGTGCGTCAGATTCTGCCCATCACCATTGCCATTGACCACCGGGCACTGGACTACGGCGACATTGTACCCTTTATGCGCAAGCTGGACGAGATCTTCTCAAACGCAGAAGTGCTCAAACAGTGGAAATAACCCGCCCCCTTCTTACGCGCCATCTCCCATACGCGCGTATGCCAAAGCGGCAGCCTTTCGGCTGCCGCTCTTTTTTATAGTATGGTATTGGGGTTTTACTTTTTGGTCAGCTCCACGGTGGCCTGGTAAGTGCCGTAGGCCCAGGTGCCGTCCGCCTCTGCAATGCTGACGGTCACCGGCAGTTGGCGGGTGCCGGTCTTCACGCTCTCGCCCTTTTTGGCGGTTAGGTCGCAGGAGAGCACCACATTCTTAGCTTTCAGACCACTGATGGCGCTTTCCGGGCCGATGATGGTCACCGAGTCGCTGTTCAGCGCCGTTACCTTGGCAGTGTAGCCATCCGGCACATTGTTCAGCTTGACCCCGGTGGCAGACACGTCAATATCCTTGCTGGTGTAATCCGAGGGCACCACCACCCGCACGGTGACTTTCTCCGTATCGTCCAGTACGGTGATCCCCTCCAGCTGGGTGGCGTTAAAGGTAAAGGTGTTCTCCCCTACCCGCAAGTCGGCAAAGTGCACCTCGCCCAGCTCAGCCACCTTAATATCCGTACCGGCCAGTACACCGGCGCGAATGCTGTCTGTGCTGTAATAAATTTTAATCTTGGACAGGTCCACCGACTCCGGCGCGTCCGTTAAGGTCACATGGGTGCCCAACTGCTTCACCTTCAGCACGGGAATGGTCAAGGTCAGCTTCTCAGAACCGTACTTTAGGGAAACATAATCCACCTTGTTACCGTACACATCAACAGCCTTGGGCTCAATATTGATGGTGGCCGTCTCTGAAAGTTTATCGGTCAAATTCACATCAGCTGTCACCTTACTGACCTGAGCCACATAGGTTTTAGGTCCGCTGACTACCACATTGGGCTCATTGAGCAGGCTCTCCCCTGCCACATAGCCATCTGCCACATAGTCCTTGGTATTGTAATTGAGCTTGATCTCCATCTCCTGCTCCTCCGGCACATCAAAGTAGCCGGTGTACACAGTGGGATAATAGCTCTCTACGGTAAAGTCGCTGCTGTCCCCGGCGCTGACGCTGATGGGCACCTCGTGGGTGCCGGTGGTGGTCACCGAGCTGGTTTGCAGCTTCACATCCAGATCGTCGGCAGAAATGTCCTTTGCCAGGTACTTCTTGGCGCGCACGGTCACATTCACCGTCATACTGCTCTCACCGTAGCACTTAAAGCCCAGTTCCTCCGTTACCGTGTCGGAAAAGTCGATCTTCAGGGGAACGGAAATGTTCTTGGTGGTCTCCGGCGACAAATTCATAGAGGTGGCAATCCAAATGCACACCGCAGCCAGCAGAGAAATAATAATTAAGTTCTTATCATTATAAACCAGCTTGCGCAGAGAAAATCGCTTTTTCGGCTTTTGCTGTTCACTCATTTTTTCACCCTCCTTACCAGACGGGAGATAATCTTGTCGTCCGAGGAGGAACCGCTGGGCAGGAACTCCGTTTTTAGAATATCGCGCAGGTCGCCGTCAGACACATTGTGGTTCAGCACGCCGCCCATGGCTACGGAAATGGCACCTGTCTCCTCGCTGACAATCACCACAACAGCGTCGGACTGCTCCGTCAGGCCGATACCCGCACGGTGGCGGGTGCCCAGGGCGGAGGACACGCTCTTTTTGGTCAGGGGCAAAATACAACCGGCCGCGTACAGCCGCCCGTCCCGGATCACCAGCGCGCCGTCATGAAGCGGTGATTTGGGAAAAAACACATTCTCGATCAGCTGGCGGGAGGCCTTGGCGTGCAGCTCCGTACCGCTGGCGATAATATCACCCAGCATGGTCTCGTTCTCAAACACGATCAGGGCACCCACATGCTGGTCGCTCATATCCGAGCAGGCCTTACAGGTGGCCTCGATACAATCGCCAATCTCCGCCACATCAATAGCAACCCCCGGGTGGATCAGGGTCTTTAGGCTCTTGCCGGTGGCGCCTTTACCCACCTGTTCAAGAATATTTCGCAGCTCCGGGCTGAACAAGATGGCCGCCAGCAACAAAATGTTGGAAAAAATGCTCTTAAAGATAAAACTGGAGGCCTCCATGTGCAGCAAATTAACAATGCCGTACATCACCAGCAGCAGCAAGATACCCTTGGCCAGCTGCATAGCCCGGGTCTCACGAATAATGCGAATACAGCCGTAAATGATCACAGCTACAAACAGAATATCCAGTGCGTCGCTAATGCCAAAGGTGGAAAACACGCTGAGTATCTTATTAAAAAAATCGACGATGGCACTCATACAGTCACATCCTCACTTATACAATTCCTTATCCATATTGTAACATACTTTGAAAGTCAAAAAAAGGGCTATTCCCGGAATTTTACAGAATTCAGGAAATATTCACATTCTTTCATCCCGGTAAACACGCCGGGGCTGACCCGCACGGCGCCCCGCTTTTCCGTACCGAAAAACCGATGCGCGCAAGTCGCGCAGTGATACCCGCCCCGCACAGCGATCTGGCGAGAGGCCAGGTAGGCCGCCGTCTCCTCCGATGTGCGGTCGTCCACATTAAAACTGAGCACCGGCACGCCCAACTGCTCCGGGGGCGTGTACAGCTCCACCCCGGGACAGGCCGCCAGCTCCGCATACAGCCACCGGATCAGGCGCATTTCGTAATCGTGGATTTCCGCCAGGCCGGTCTTTTCAATAAACCGCACACCGGCGCCCAGGGAGAGAATGCCCGGGTTGTTCAGCGTGCCCGCCTCCAGCCGATCCGGCAGATCCGGCGGCATTAGAGGGTCAAAAGAGCGACTGCCGGTGCCGCCCTCCGTCAGGCTGTCCGGCGACACACCGTCTGCCAGCGCCAGCACACCGGTGCCCATGGTGCCGAACAGGCTTTTATGCCCGGGGGTGCACAAGGCAGAAATGTGCATGGCCTGCATATCAATGGGCAGAATGCCCGCACTTTGGGCAGCGTCCACCACAAAGAGCCAGCCCTTTTGGCGACAGTAGTCGCCGATGGCTCCCAGCGGGTGCACCACACCGAACACATTAGAGGCGTGGAGCAGCGCCACCATTGCCGTATTAGACTGCTCCAGCGCCCGGATATTCTGCAAAAATTGGTCCGGGTCCGGGTGGTACGGCACCGGATCGTAGGTGATACGCCCCTCCCGGGCCAGCTTGTAGATGGGCCGAAACACCGCGTTGTGCTCCAAGGCGGAGATCAGCACATGGTCCCCGGGCCTCAGCAGCCCTTTCAGCGCTGTGTTGACCGCGGTGGTGCAGTTGTTGGTAAATACAATATTCTGTTCCGGGCAATGAAAAAATCGGCCCAGGCTGTCCCGCACGGCAAAGATCTTCTCCGCCGCCTGCACCGACTCCCGATAGCCGCCCCGTCCACTGTTAAATGCGTATTTGTAATTGGCCTGGCGTACCGACTCCAACACGGACAGCGGCTTTGGATAGGTGGTGGCCGCATTGTCTAAATAGATCATACCTGCTCCACCCCGGTGACCCGCACCCCATGCTGCCGCAGCAGCGCCAGCGCCTCCTCGTTGCCGTCCTCCAGCCGCAGTAGATACCCGCAGCCGTCCGACGGACTGGGGCGCAGCTGCTTGTGCACAAACACACGGTAACCCGCGTTCTTCAGCAGCCCGGCCCCCCTTTGTGCGTTGGTCACAGAACCAACCTTGATCTCATATATCATCATAAAAACCCCATTTCCTGTCATAGTCTATCCTATGCGGAAACGGGGTTTTCGTTATGTAGGGTTTGATTTTTGATTACTTGCGCTTCTTGGCAGCTTTCTCGGCCTTGCGGCGCGCCAGCTCAGCCTTTTCTTCCTCCAGGCGCTTTGCCTCTGCCTCTGCTTCGGCCTTTTCATTGGCTTCCACATTGGCCTTTGCCGTGTCGTAAAGTGCGGCAATCTCGTCAAAGTGCTTAAAGTTTTCCTGCTGGGTCAGCAGCTTCTTCGCGTCCACATAGGGCTTGGCTGCGCGATTAAACTGGGCGTGCTTATCCATCTCCTGCTTGGAGAGTTTGCGCACCTTCTTGCGCTCCTCGGACAGCTCTTTGATCTGCTTTTTCAGGCGCAGTAC
The DNA here is from genome assembly GCA_963605415.1 of bacterium. GTDB lineage: Bacteria > Bacillota > Clostridia > Oscillospirales > Acutalibacteraceae > CAG-217. Next base: position 161,145 of record CAVCUL010000001.1, read on the forward strand.
TTCTTCGCGATCCTTGTCCTTCTTGGCAATGTGCATCATCTTGGCCAATTCTTCAATTTGGTCGTCCAAACGGTCTTCCTCATTGAAATACTTTTCAATGCTGTCAAAGCCCAGCTCCACAAATTCATGGGCAGTACCGTAATATTTCTGGAAGGACTTGATGGCGGAAATTTGAGTTTTGGCAACCCCAATGTAGAATTTGCGGATCTCTTTTTCTTCCAATGTGGACTGAGCCATTGCCTTTGCCTTTTTCAGCTGGGCCTTTGCCTCTGCCAAGGAAGTGTTCTTAATGCCGTCCAGACCGGCATTAAAGATCTCCGTATACACTTGGATCTGGTGCTTACCAAGCTCAGAGTCAAACTTGGTCATTTCGTGCATCACGAACTGAGAAATCTTGATCTCCTCGTTGAACTCCACATCCGCACGATATGCCTTTTTGGCCTCCTTGCGAGCAATCTTATCGGAAATGCTCTTGTAGGAGGATTTATCCAGCTTTTTGGGAGTGGCAACGGCCATTTCACGGGCGTTGTTCACCAGATCAATCATCTCTACAATGTCCTTATCCTTCAGAGCCTTGTTGCCAAAGTCCTCAAAGACGGCGCGCACCTTCAGCACACGCACATAGGACTTCTGCTTCTGCTCGGTCAGGTCATAGAAAAAGAACGGGATAACATTCATGGTTGCACCGATGGCGGCAACCAATACCAATATACGAAGCAGCGGGAACAGCACGCCGTTTACGTCATACAGTGCAGAAGAAGCATTTACAAAGTTGTCCTGCCCATTGGCCAACTGCTGCTGCAGCATCTGACCGATGGTCTGATCGCTGCCGGGCAAAATTCTGGCCATTAACGAACTGTCCGATGTAACCCGCTGAGCCACCGCAGCGGTCATACCGTACTTCTCCTGCAGCGCAGGCAGCACGCCGGCGGTAATCAGTGTGATAATGTTACCAATAGCCGTAACGGCAGCAAACATACCGTCAATACGCTCACCGGAGCGGTACTGCTGGTAATCACGGATATCTGCCTGAATAGACGGATTCAGAATATGGGCAAATGCGCCTACCACTGCATTCAGATACAGGCAGGCCATAACGCCCCAAATCACATAGTTGCGCATATTGCCGTCCGATCCGGCTGCACCGGTGAAGAACGGATACATGCACAAAATAAACAGAATGTTAAACAGGTTAGTGACCACCTGCACCTTCTTCTTGCCCCATCTGCGGATACAAAACGGTGCCAGCAACATGCCCCAAAGAGAAGCGTTGCCGTAAATGGTAGTGATCACCGCATAGGTGGGCTGAGAGCAGGCGCCGCCGTAGTTGCACAGCCAATACAGAATATTGGCATACGCCGTCTCCAAAAAGCCCAGCCAGCCGGCCAGAGATATAATCCAGAAATACTTGTTCTTAGCGACCTCGCGCAGAGCGTCGGTAAACTTAATCTGGATCACATGGGTCTTGGCCTGAATAATCTTTTCCTGGGTGTTGGCATATACCACAAATACCAGCAGCGTACCGATCACACCGATCACCGGGAAAGCGATCCGGTACACACGAATATCCGTCTGATTTACACCGATAATACCGGCGATTACCGGAATAATGATGTTATACACGGTGGGACCGAAGGAGTAAATAATACTCTTAACGGAGGCCACATCTGCGCGCTCCTGAGAATTGGGAGAGAGCACATGAATCAGGTTCTCATACGCATCATAGAAGAAATAGTAGAAGAATTGCAGGGCAATGTTAAACGCCATAACCACGGCGCACTTTGCCACATAGGTCGCGGACTTGCCAAAGAGCATACCGCTACCCACCAACAGGCCCAGCTTGTCATACGGGAACCACACCATCAGCACAAAAATGATGGAGCAGGGAATGCCCATGCGCAACAGGTACGGTCTGTACTTACCGGCCTTGTTTCTCGTATTATCAATAATGTTTGCACGCAATCCGGTAAGCGGAATACCGGAAAGTACACCAATGACGTACATAATATACATATCCGTCATACCGATGCCGATGGTTCCGGACAGGAACACATTGGTAGCACCTAAGATACACGGAATGCTCATACATACGATCAGGTATGCGCCGATACCGCCGAATGCGTAAGAGGCCACTTCCTTAAAGGACATATACTTGCCCTTGGGCGGCTTTTTCCAGTAATACTTTACATTGTCGATCAGGCTTGCAGCTTTTTGCTTCAGGCCGGCTTGTTCTGCCATTGGATCTCCCCCTGTGTCATATTTCTGCAATATTATAACAAATCGGTTTATCAATTACAACCAAAAAAGAAATTTGTCCGCAGAATTTTTCTGTGCAATTTGCAGGAATTGTAAAGCAAATAGACTTTATTCTTCTGTTTTGTCTATTATTTTCTAAAATGTGCAGAATTCATAGACAAATGGTACAAAAAAACCGCTGAAAATTTTCCAGCGGTTCAAAGCGACATTGCGCGGTTTAGACAACACTTTTGCCCGGTTGCTCATTTGCCCGTTACAACGTAAAGGTTGCTGTCTTGCCGCTGTACAATGTGGCAGTCAGTGTATTGCCCTCCAGGGTAAAGTACGCGCACGAGCGCAGAGCGGCATAGGGGTTCTTTTTCATCTTCACCGCCGGGGCCTTTTCGTTATCCGAATAGGTGAAGCGCTTTTGCAGCCCGCCGGTTTGCAGTTCTTTATCCGTCATGGCAAAACAGGTAAGTCCCTCCCCTTGACGCACAGACAATTCTGTGGCCACATCAAAGTTGTATTCCGCATCGTTCAGAGCACAACGGGTAAAGTACCAGGGATTGCCTGCAGCATCCTGGCCAATGATGTGCGTTGCATCTACGCCACCCTGCTGCAGCAAAAACTCAAGCATACCGCTGACGGCAGCGCTCATACCCTTACCCTGCATAATGGCGTTATAAATGTCGGTTACGCTGTCGTCATAGGTGGTGTGGGTAGCCACATAGTGATACACATTTAAGATATATATATTGTTGCTGACGGTACCCTTGCCGCAGGATTTCAAAATCGTATTGACCTTCTGGGAAAAGGCGCCCACCAGCTGGCGGTGCTTATCCGTATCATTCTTGTATTTGATGGTTACGCCGGAATTGTCGCTGTTCACCGAAACGGTGTCCACCAGCGCCATCAGCGGGAACCCGGTGTACAGCAGCCGGTTCACATCGTCCATCATATCCGTATTCACCCGCACGGCCACGCCGCCCTGTGCAATGGCCTTGGCGATCTTCTCATATGCCCGCACGGCGCTGGGGTCCGTCTGGGCATAATGGCTGTCATAAGTATAAGCCAGGGTGTAGGCGGCAGAGGCAGCGGTGGTGGTCTCCGCTTTGCCGCCCTTCGAGCAAGCGGAGAACAGACCTGCCGTCAGCACCAGTGCCAGCAGTACAGAAATTATCTTTTTCATAAAACACCTCAACGCAGCTGAGCAAACAAATGCTCCGTATTTGCAAAAAAAGCTTGGTACGCCCGGCAATAATCCGTGCCTACCCGATTACGCTTGCAACCGCCGCCCCGACAAAGAGCAAACCAGCGGCAGGTCTTGCACGCCGAGGGCAGCTGAAAGAAATTCTTCAAGAATTCCACCATCTTTTCGCTATGGAAAAAGCCGGCAAAATCCCCGGTGCAGATATTGCCCAAGTACCAGTCGTCGGTACAGTAAAAATCGCAGGGATAAGTACTGCCGTCCGCCTCTACCACAAACTGGGTGGCACAGGTGCCGTTCATACCGCACTGCTCTGCGTTCTGCCCCCGGGCCAGCAGCAGGTAATTGTCAAACATACGCACGGACACCGGGTTGCCCCGCAGGGCGTCGTTGGCATACAGCTTGAACCCCTGCTGCAAAAAGGCGGCGTAGTCCTCATTGGTCATAAACAAATCCTCCGGCGCGTCCATGGCAAAGGGGCGCAGGCAGGGTATGTACTGCAAGTGGCGCAATCCCTGCTGCTTAAAAAAGCGATAGGACGATCGCACATGGGTGGCGCCGTAAGCGGTGAGCACCGAAAGAATATTAAAGGGCACCCCGCGCCCAGTCAGCAGCTGCACGCCGCGAAACACATCGTCAAAGGAGCTGCGCCCGTCCGGGTACACCCGGTAGCGGTTGCCCTCCCGGTCGCCGTCCAGAGACACGCCTACCAGACAGCCGTATTCTAAGAACAGATCGCACCATTCATCATCGATCAGCGTGCCGTTGGTCTGCACACAAAACTGAACGGTCACACCGGGGCGCTGCCGTTGCTTACAAGTGGAAAAGAAAAATCGAAAAAAGTCTTTCCCCGCCAGCAGCGGTTCCCCGCCCTGAAAGGTAAAATACACCGGTCCGTCCCCGGCAAAGGCCAAAGCCTTATCCATCACCTGCAAGGCGGTGTCCCGGGTCATATAGCCCTTGTTCTCCGTCTGCCGGGTGGTGGCCAGGTCATGGTAAAAACAATATTCACATCGCAGATTGCAGTTGCCGGAAGCCGGCTTGAGCATGACTGAAATGGGCATAAGCGCCTCCGTTAGCGTACTTGAATTTGGGACAGCACCTGCCCCACCTTTTGGTGCAGCACCAGGTCCGCCAGCTTGTCCGCCGGGGTAGGATCCCGATTGATGAGCACAAAGTGGTCCCCCTGGAAGTAGCGGATAAAGCCCGCTGCCGGGTACACGGAGAGAGAAGTGCCCGCCACGATCAGGCAATCCGCCCGGGCAATGGCGTCCACTGCGCCCTCCACAGTCTGCTGGTCAAGGCCCTCCTCATACAGCACCACATCCGGCTTGATGATCCCGCCGCAGGTGCACCGTGGAATACCGGCAGCCTCTGCCACCGCCTCCACGCCGTAGGCCTTGCCGCAACGCATACAGTGGTTGCGCAACACAGAACCGTGAAGTTCATACACCGTTCGGCTGCCCGCTGCCTGGTGCAGGCCGTCTATATTTTGGGTCACCACAGCGGCGCACTTGCCCGCCCGCTCCAACTCCGCCAGCTTATAATGGGCAGCGTTGGGCTTGGCGTTCGGGCACAGCATTTTGCTGCGGTAAAAGCGGTAGAATTCCGCCGGGTTCTCGTCAAAAAAGCTACGGGAGAGGATCTGCTCCGGCGGGTAGTCGTATTGCTGATGATACAGACCATCCACACTGCGAAAATCCGGAATACCGCTCTCGGTAGACACGCCGGCGCCGCCGAAAAAGACGATCCGCCCGGCACTGTCTATGATCTCTTGTAAAGTCATTTGGTTATCCTCACCACTGCGCGCACCGCAGGGCTTTCCGCGGTCACGCCATTTGTTTGGGTTTGCGCCACCAGGCGATAGGCGGCGGTTTTGCCCCGTTTGGGAGCCGTGTCGATATAGCGGGTGCCGGTGAGCGTTGCCACCGCTCGATACTTACCGTGGGTACTGTTGTCCCTACGATACAGCACATACCGCTTAGCGCCGGACACCGCTTTCCATTGCAGGGCGATTTTGCCCTTATTCTTGCCGGTGCTGATCCGGCCACCCACCAAGCGGGTGCTGCCTAAGGTAGAAAACCGGATATTCTTACTGCCCTGGGCAATCCCCTGTCCCTTAGTGTTGCCGGTAAGCCGATCACCAACGGTGGTCAGGGCGGTTCCCGGTTGTGAGCTGATTCCATAGCGCTTGCAGCCGCTGATCCGGTTGCTGTCGGTGGCGGCAGTGCTCTTCTCCGCAAGGCAAATGCCGTTATGTCCCATGGACTGAATGGTATTGCGCAGCAGGCGCGCCTTTTTGCTCCGCTGCACATAAATGCCGTTGGTGACCCCGGTACGAATGGTATTTTCTGTGATCTCTACCCCGTTGCTGTCCACAATGCAAACCGCACTGGAGCGGCTGTCCGTTACAGTATTGTTCTGCAGCGCATTACTGTGCGAGGCGTCCATACATTTAAGTCCGTTACAAAAGCTGGCGCAAGTGTTCTTCTCGATCAAATTGCCGCTGCTGCTGTGGAGAAGAATGCCAACGGTCGTCTCCGCAGTTGCACCGATATGGTTAATGCGGTTGCCGGTCAGGGCGCAGTTTTGCAAATCCGTACCGGTAATCCCACCGCCAGTGGTGGTAATGGTGTTGTCACTGACCGTCAGATTAAAAACCGCATAATTCCCGGCAGGCATTTTACCGGTGGCCTTTCCGCCATACAGAAACATCCCCCGGGGCTTGTCAATCTCTGCCGTTTGACAAACGGAAATGGTATTGCCGGTAATACGGCTGCCGCAGTCGGTATTGCGTTTACCCAACACCTTGCCGCTGCTGTCAGTAAACACATCGGTGACGCCGCTGTTTTTGCACATATAGTACGCCACGCCCAGACCGCAATCGGTAATGGTATTCTTCTCGATGACTGCGTCCGTATAATTGGTGCACACAATGGCCGTGCCTTGCAGGCGCCGAAAGGTATTGCCCCGAATGGTAATGCCCTTTTGATACCGCCCGGCAAAGGCGTTGCGGGTGCCCACCCCGCAGATCAAATCCTGAAAGGTGCAGCCCTCTACGGTGATCTTTTGGTTCATGGTGCCGTCATAGGCCGGGAAGTTGGCAAAGTGCCGATTTTCCTCTAATATATCAATTTGCAGTGCCTCCGCGCTACTCTCCGTTTGGTTGGTCTGGCCGGAAAACAGGCAATTTACAAACCGCACATTGTACCCGGCTGCCAGCTCTGCATGGTGGGAGTCTATATTATTGAGAAAGGCCGTGCCGTCCACGGTCACATTCTTGCAGTGGGCCAGGCGCAGCAGGCAGGAGCCGTTGGTATTGCCCGGGGCATAATCCAGCGTGCCGCCCCGCAGGGTGCAGTTCTCCAACGACGAATACCCGGTATAATCCTTACCGGTACGGTCCCGATTGGGCGAGATAAAAAGATTACCTTTGCCCACATTGGCATTGAGCAGGGTCACCCCGGTCAGGTCCAGGATCATATTAGACGCCAGCACGGCGGCCTTGGTCATTCGATATTCCCCCGGGGTCACGGTAACGGTACAAGTGCCATAGGCCCCGCTGCGCACCGTGTCCAGCGCCGATTGCAGCGCCGGGCAGGCATTCTCCGGGTCAATGGGTGCGGTATAGCGCACCTGCCCGCTGCTGTCCCGCACGGTCACGCTCTCCCCTGCATAAGCGGCAAAGGGCGCGCCTGCCACTGCCAACAGCAGCCAAAAGGCCAAAAACAGCGGCAGACCCCGGCGAAAAAATCGCATTTTTTGCATAAAAACTAAAAACTCCCTCTTTACTTCTATTCCTGTATATATTAGTATAGTAGACTGAAAGTGTCAAGAAAGCAGGTGCGTTTTTTTTGAAAAAAGCATTGATCGCCATGAGCGGCGGCGTGGACAGCTCCGTGGCCGCCAAGCTGATGATAGACGCCGGGTACGACTGTATGGGCGCCACCATGAAGCTGTTTGACAGCGACGATATTTTAATGGTCCAGCGGGAAAAGACCTGCTGCTCCCTGTCCGATGTGGAGGACGCCCGCAGCGTGGCCCGCCGACTGGGTATGCCCTATCAGGTGTTCAATTTTAAGGGCGACTTTAAGGAAAAGGTCATTGATAAATTCATTGCCACCTATGAGGCAGGCGGCACTCCCAACCCCTGCATTGACTGCAACAAGTGCTTAAAGTTTGACACCCTGTGCCGCCGAGCCATCACCCTGGGCTACGACTATGTGGTCACCGGCCACTACGCCCGCATTGACTGCGTGGACGGCCGCTACCGGCTGCGCAAGGCGCTGGACGACAAAAAGGACCAAAGCTATGTGCTCTATAATCTGTCCCAGGAGCAGCTGGCCCACACCCTGTTCCCCCTGGGCGAACTGCATAAGGACCAAGTGCGCGCCATTGCGGAGGAGAACGGCTTTATCAACGCCCAGAAAAGAGAGAGCCAGGACATTTGCTTTGTGCCGGACGGGGACTACGCCGCCTTTATTGAAAACTATACCGGCCGCCACTATCCCCCCGGGAATTTTGTGGACACACAGGGGAATGTGCTGGGCCGCCACAAGGGCATTATCCGCTATACCATCGGCCAGCGCCGTGGGCTGGGCCTTGCGCTGCCGGCACCGCTGTATGTGTGCAAAAAGAACCCGGAAAGCAACACGGTGACCCTGTGTCCCAACGACCAACTGAACAGCACGGTGGTGCAGGTAACAGAGTTCAACTGGCTGAGCATTGCAACGCCTGCCGAACCGATGCACGCCGCTGCCAAGATCCGCTACAATATGCACGAGGCGCCCTGCACCGTAGAGGTGCTGCCCGGCGGCGATGTGCAGCTGACCTTTGATACACCCCAGCGGGCAGTGACACCCGGACAGGCTGCCGTTGTTTATGACGGCGACACGGTTCTGGGCGGGGGGCGCATTGTGTAAGCCAGTTTATCACTTTAGCTCGCTAAAGAACTTCGTTGACAAAGCCCGCCTGCGGTGCTATAATTTCTACACAGTCCTATAAGAGGATTATAAGTTACAGTTAGGAAGGACCCAGATCCTATGACGGATTATTCCATTACCCTGCCGGCCTATTCCATCGGCGAGCAGGTTTACAGCCAGATCCCGGCAGTGTGCGCCCCCTTTGGCGCCACAGCGGCGGTGATCGGCGGCCGCAAGGCCATGGCAGCGGTGCGGGAGCGCCTGCTGGCCGCGGTCAAGGACAGCGCCGTGACCATTACGGATTTTGTATGGTACGGCGGCGAGGCCAGTCGAGAAAATATAGCCGCCCTGGCAGAAAACCCGGCAGTGGCAGCGGCAGATATGATCTTTGCCGTTGGCGGCGGCAAGGCGCTGGACACCGGCAAGGCATACGCCGAGCAAAGCGGCAAGCCGGTATTCACCTTCCCCACCATTGCCTCCACCTGCGCGGCCACCACGGCAGTATCTATTCTGTACCACGCGGACGGCACCTTTTTGGCGCCGGATTTTCACAAGGCTCCGCCGGTGCACGCCTTTATTCTGCCCTCGGTGATCGCAGCTGCCCCCCGGCGCTACATTTGGGCCGGCATGGGCGATACTTACGCTAAGTATTTTGAGGCGGAGATGAGCGCTCGAGGAGAAGCGCTGGTCCATTACCACGCTCTGGGCGTGAATGTGAGCCGTATGTGCCTGGACCCGCTGCTCACCTACGGCGCGCAGGCTATGGCGGATATTGACGCCGGGGACTGCACCTATGCGGTGGAGCAAGTGATTCTGGCGATCATTGTCACCACGGGCATTGCCTCTATTCTGCTGACCGCAGAGCATATTGTGGATTACAACTCCGGCCTGGCCCACGCAGTGTTTTACGCGCTCACCGCCTGGCCCCATATTGAAGAACGCCACCTGCACGGTGAGGTGGTGGGCTTTGGCGTGCTTATTCTGCTGCTGACTGACGGCAATTTGGACGGCTTCCGCCGGATGTACCACTTCAACAAGAGCGTGGGACTCCCCACCTCCCTCTCTGACGTGGAGATGACCGGCGCCGATGTGGAAAAGCTGGTTCCCCTGGTGGCCAAAATGCCGGACATCGCCCACAACCCCTACACCATAACCGAGGAAATGCTACACAGAGCCTTTGCAGACCTCGATTATTATAACCAACACCAAGCGTTTAAGGAGAATGAAAGATGAAAAAGTTTTTTGCTACCCTGCTGTGCCTGGCACTGGTTGCCGGCCTGTTCGCCGCCTGCTCCGGCAGTAAAGATGACAGCGCAAAGACAGACAGTAAAAAAGTAGGCATTGCCGTGCTGTCTGAGAACGGCGCCTTTACCGATATGCGCAACGGCATTGAGTCTAAGCTGAAAGAGAAGTACGGCGACAATGTGAACTGCGTATATAAGAACGCTGCCGGTGACGCTGCCAGCCTGAGCACCATTGTATCTGACTTTGACAACGGCGATTATGACGCAGTATTCACCATCGCCACCCCGGCCACCCAGGCGTTTGTAAACCTGGAGTCCGAGACTCCCTGCTTCTTCTGTGCCGTGTCCGACCCGGTAGCCGCCAAGGTCATGACCGCGCTGGATACCCCGGACAAAAACGCCACCGGCACTTCCAACGCCATTCCGGTGTCTGAGATCATCGACATGGGCTACAAACTGACCCCGGATGTAAAAAAATGGGGCTTTATCTACTCCACCAGCCAGGTGAACGCCACCTCCACCGTAAAAGCGGCCGAGGAATACCTGGACAGCAAAAATATTGCCTATGCAGAAAAAACTGTAGAAAATTCTGCAGATGTTAAGACTGTCACCCAATCCCTGATTGACGGCGGCTGCGATGTGATCTTCGTGCCCAACGACTCCGTAGTACAGGACGGCGTGGCTGCTCTGACGGAGTTGTGCCAGGAAAAGAAGATCCCCACCTACTGCTCCTCTGCCACCACAGTGGCCTCCGGCTGCACCGCCACCCTGGCCATTGATGACAAGGGTATCGGCGAAAAGACAGCAGAAATGGCGATTGAATATTTTGAGGGCAAGGCAGTCACGGAAATCCCCGCCCAGGTGTGCGGCATTGACTACTGCTCCGTAAACAAGGCAACGCTGGCTGCCAGCAGTCTGGCTACTCCCACCAAAGACACCGTTGGTTACGAGGTGAAGGTGCTGGAAACAGCCGAATAAGGAACACGATTTCTCAACCGGCGGGCGCGCTGCAAGGTGCGCCTGCTAAAATTTTTCATATCCAAAGGAACAATGACTTATGCTTTATCTCACCGCCCTGCAAGAGGGCTTACTGTACGGACTGCTGGCGCTGGGCGTTTACATCAGCCTGCGGGTGCTTGACATTCCCGACCTAACCACCGAGGGCAGCTTTGGCTTTGGCTCTGCGCTGGCCGCCGTTTTGGCTGCCGGGGGCCACACCTATCTGTCCCTGCCCATCGCCTTTTTAGGCGGCATGGCCGCCGGTCTGATCACCGGGCTGCTGCAAACCAAGCTGCAGGTGCACCCGGTACTGGCCGGTATCATCACTATGAGCGGGCTGTACTCCGTCAACCTGATCGTTCGGGGCGGCCCCAACCTGTCCATCGGCGCCGCCAATCTGTTTAAGCAGTTCTACAAAGCACTGCACCTGACCGGCGACCAGCGCAAGGTGGCCGGTGCGTTGCTGGCTCTGGCGATCTGCCTGGTGGTAACCCTGCTGCTGATCGTGTTCTTTAAGACCCATGTGGGGCTGTGTATCCGTGCCACCGGCGACAATCAGGATATGGTGCGCGCCTCCTCCATCAATGTGGACGCCACCCTGATCCTGGGGCTGTGCATCAGCAACGGGCTGATCGGTCTGGCCGGCGCACTGGTGACCCATTATGTGGGTTACAGCGACACCTCCACCAGCAACGGCACCCTGATTTACGGCCTGGCTGCCGTCATTATCGGCGAGGCACTGTTTGGGAAGCGTGGCGTTACCGTGGGACTGATCTCCGCCGTGTGCGGCTCCGTGATCTACAAGATGATCGTCACCTTTGTGGTGGATATCGAACTGTTTGGCGCCAACAGCGCCAATTTGATGAAGCTGATGTGCGCCGTGATCGTGGCTGCCACCTTTATTATCCCGGCTGCCAAGCGCGCTGCCCAGAACCGCAAAGTGAAAAAGGAGGCCCGCCGCAATGCTTGATGTAACCAATGTATCCAAGACCTTTGCCAAGGGCACCGTCAATGAACATATTGCCCTGGAGAAGATCAATTTACACCTGGATCGGGGCGAATTTCTCACCATCGTCGGCTCTAACGGCGCCGGCAAATCCACCCTGTTTAACCTGATCTGCGGCACCTTTATGCAGGACAGTGGCACCGTCACCCTGGACGGACAGGACATTTCCTTTTTGCCGGAGCACAAACGGGCCAAGATGATCGGCCGGGTGTTCCAGGATCCGATGAAGGGCACCGCCCCCAATATGACCATTGAGGAAAACCTGGCGCTGGCCTACACCCGCGCCCACTCCAGCGGGCTGGCGCTGGCCCTGTCTAAGAAAAAGAGCAACTTTTTCCGGGAGCAGGTGTCTCGCTTCAATATGGGGCTGGAGGATCGCATGAAAACCAAGATCGGTCTGCTGTCCGGCGGGCAGCGGCAGGTGGTCACTCTGCTGATGTGCACCATCTGCACCCCAAAGCTGCTGCTTTTGGACGAACACACCGCCGCACTGGACCCGGTCACCGCCAAAAAGGTGATGGACATTACCAACGAGATCGTGGCAGAAAATAACATCACCACTATGATGATCACACACAATATGTCCTCTGCCCTGGCTACCGGCGACCGCACCATTATGATGGACAGCGGCCGGATCATCATTGACCTGAACAAAGAGCAAAAGGCAAATATGACGGTACAGGACCTGCTGGCCCTGTATCGGGAGAAAGAGACCAAAGAGTTTGACACCGATCGCATTTTGCTGCAAAAAGAGGAGCCCACCCAATGAAGTGTATCAGCTGGAATGTAAACGGCCTGCGGGCCTGTATGGGCAAGGGCTTTGCTGACTTTTTTGCCGCGGCGGACGCAGACCTGTTTTGCCTGCAAGAGACCAAGCTGCAAGCGGGGCAGATCGACTTTGCGCCCCCAGGCTACCACGCCTATTGGAACTATGCGGAGAAAAAGGGCTACTCCGGCACCGCCATCTTCTCCAAGCGGGAGCCGCTGCGGGTGCAGTACGGTATGGGCAAGGAGGCGCACGACCGGGAGGGGCGGCTGATCACCCTGGAATTCCCGGCGTTCTACTTTGCCACCGTGTATGTGCCCAATTCCCAGCGAGAGTTGACTCGTCTGGACTACCGTATGCAGTGGGAGGACGACTTCCTGGCCTATCTGCAAACCCTGGACCAAAACAAGCCGGTGATCTTCTGCGGCGACCTGAATGTGGCCCACCGGGAGATCGACCTGAAAAATCCAAAGACCAACCACAAAAACGCCGGTTTTACCGACGATGAGCGAGGCAAAATGACCGCCCTGCTGGATAGCGGCTTTACCGATACCTTCCGCCGCTTTTATCCGGACGCCACCGGTATCTACAGCTGGTGGAGTTATATGTTCCATGCCAGAGAGAAGAACGCCGGTTGGCGTATCGACTACTTCATCACCTCTGACCGACTGCAACCCAAATTGCAGGACGCCAAGATCCATACGGACATTTTGGGCAGCGACCACTGCCCCATTGAGCTGGACATCGACCTGTGACCTACAACAAAATGACCACCTGCGCAAGCAAAACCTGCGTAGGTGGCCTTTTTTTTATATCATTATAATATATGCGTTATTCCTGCACTTCAATGGTGTCGATCACCACATCGTACACCGGTTTATCCCCGGGGCCGCAGGGTACGGCAGCGATGGCGTCTAGCACATCGGCGCCGTCGATCAGCTGGCCGAATACCGTGTGGTGGAAGTCCAGCCAGGGGGTGCCGCCCACCTGCTTGTACTGCTCCACCACTTCCGTAGGATAGCCCTGGTCGGACAGCGCTTCCATTTGGTCGATCAAATTGGCGGGCACAGACTTAGCCTGCACCACAAAAAACTGACTGCCGTTGGTGCCGGGGCCGCTGTTGGCCATAGACAAAGCGCCATAGTAGTTGCGGGCGTCCAATGCGAACTCATCCTCAAAAGGCTTGCCCCAAATGGACGCGCCGCCGCAGCCGGTGCCGGTAGGGTCGCCGCCCTGGATCATAAAGTCCCGGATCACCCGGTGAAAGATCAGGCCGTCATAATAGCCGTTCTTGGCGTGGGTGATAAAATTCTCTACCGCCTTGGGCGCCGCCTCCTCCAGCAGCACAAAGGTCATATCGCCGCGATTGGTTTTGATCACGGCTTTTTTGCCGTCTTTCTTTTCTAACTGGTTCATGTTAATACTTCACTTTCTCATTGATTTTTTGCAACACCGCCGGGTCGATCTTCGCCACCTGGCGGTCATAGGTCATCAGGCCGTTGATCTCGTCCTCCACATCCGTCACCTGGGTATAAACGGTGGCGGCCAGGCCGGTTTTGATCTGGGGAATGATCACCTTGTCAAACAGCTTTTGATACGCCGCCGTCAGCTTCTCCTTATTGGGATAGATCCGGTAGCCAAAGGTGCGTTCGTTCCAGGTGTGGCCGGGGGTCTTTAGCGCGTAGCCGCCGAACTCTGTCAGCAGCCAGGGCTTATCGCCGGCGTGCACCCGAATGGGGGTAAAGTAAATGTGCTTGCTAATCACATCGCTGTCGCCGCAGGGGTGCCAACCGCTGGCAGAATCCACTGTACGGGTGGAGTCCCATTCCTTTAGCAGATTATAGGCCACCGTGGAGTCAAACTGGCCCCAGCCCTCATTAAAGGGCACCCACATGGCAATACAAGGGCAGTTATAAAGAGCGTCCACCATTTCCCGCAGCTCCTGATAGTAAAGCTCACGGGCGGCTGCGTCTGTACGCTTAAATGTTTTATGATTGTGATCGTCCAGGGTGATCCCCACAAAGGGAATGGCGGAGATTTCCAGTCCGTAGTGCCCACCGCCGTTAATCATATCCTGCCACACCAAAATGCCCTGCACATCGCAGTAATGATACCACAAAAGCGGTTCCATCTTGATGTGCTTGCGCAGCATATTAAAGCCGCAGCGCTTAACATGGGTCACATCGTACTCCATGGCCGCATTGGCCGGCGGGGTCAAAAAGCCGTCGGGGTAATACCCCTGGTCCAGCAGACCGTTGTGGAAATAGGGCTTGTTGTTCAAATACAGCCGGGGCAGGCCGTCCAGATCCCGACCGATAGAAAATTTTCGCATACCGAAATAGGAGCGGATCACCTCGCCACAGGCCTCAAATTCCACCTGATAGAGAAACGGCGACTCCGGACTCCAGGACTTAAAGTCCGGCAGCGACACGGTGGTGTCCGTGGTGTCGGCGATCAAAGTTTCGCCGTCATAAATGCGGGTGCACACATGGTCGGTGCCAAAGAATTCAAAGTGCACAGCGGCGCCGTCATAGTCCGGCGTGATCCGCACTTTCTCCAGGAATTCCACCGGCGTGGACTCCAGCCAAACGCTCTGCCAAATGCCGCTTTGAGGCGAATACCAAATGCCGCCCCGCTTGGTCTTTTGTTTTCCCCGGGAATACTGGTTCTGGTCCGTAAAGTCCTGCACAGACACTTCCAGCTTGTTCTCCCCCGGTTGCAGGGCCTCCGTCAGTTCCAGGGTAAAGGGTGTGTAGCCCCCCTGATGGCCGCCTACCTGCACACCGTTTAAGTACACGGTGCACATTTGGTCCACGGCGCCGAAGTGCAGGAACACCCGTCCCCGGTTAAAGCCCTCCGGCAAGGTAAAGGTGCGCCGATAGTGCAGATACTCGCCGGGCTTTAGGGTACGCTCCACACCGGAAAGCGGTGTCTCCGGCGAGAAAGGCACGCATATGGCCGTGTCCATCTGCGCCGGCACAGCACGATCCTGCGTAAAGGCGCACTGCCACATACCGTTCAGGCTCATGTAAGAGTCCCGCACAAATTGCGGGCGCGGATACTCGGGCAGCGGACAGCTTTTGTCCAGCTGCACCCCCCATTTAGTCAGCATCATAAGCTCTCTCCTCACTTACAATCTTGCAATTCTCAATGCGTACATGCTTATTACAAATCCGCAGCGCCGCCTTTTTATGAGACACGATCACGCAGGTCACATTTTGCAGCGCCTTGAGATTTTTCAAAAACTGATGCTCCGTCTCCTCGTCCAATGCGGAGGTAGCCTCATCCAGCAGCAGTACCGGGGATTTGGACAGCAGGCTGCGGGCAATGGCCAGCCGCTGCACCTGCCCCTCAGACAGACCCATGCCACGCTCGCCGATCACTGTCATCAGCCCCTGGGGCAATTCGTTAATAAAGGCATCTGCACAGGCGATCTCGATGGCCCGCTGCACCTCTTCATCTGTAGCGTCGCTGTTAATGAACTTCAAATTATCCAGTATGGTGCCGGACAGGAGCATATTCCCCTGGGGCACATAGGCAAACAGGCGGCGGGTGTGCTTATCCGCCGGGATATGGCTGCCGTCTGCCATATCTAAATAAATGGAGCCGTCACGGGTAGGGAACACACCCAGCAGCAGCTTCAGCAGTGTACTCTTGCCGATACCGGAGATACCGGTAATCGCCACAAAGTCCCCTTTGTTGATGGTCAGTGAGGTGTGATCGAGAATCACATCCCGATCGTAGCAAAAGTCGATATTGTCAAACTGCAATGCCCGTAAATTCTGATAGGTGACCGGCACATCCACATCGTCTGCGTTACTGGTCTCCTCCTCCGGCAGGTTCTCAATCTCCATCAGCCGCTCTGCAGAGGCAATAATGGCAAAATACTTGGGCATAATGCCGGACAAAGAGGCAAAAGGCCCCTGGATTTGGTTTACCAGCTGGAGCATGGCGGTAACTGTACCGTAGTCCAGGCCGTTGAGCAGTCGATAGGCGCCAAAAGCCAGAGCAAACACATAGCCGATATTAAAGGTGGTGGACAGCCCAGCGTTGGCGGCAATGCCGAAGAAACGCCGCTTCATACGGGCAATATAATTTTCCTTTTGCAGCACGTCGGCCTGCTGGTCAATCTTGTCTTCCACCACAAAGGTTTTAACAACCAGCAAATTGCTGATGGTCTCCTGCATAAAGGCGCGGGTTTTGCCCTCCGTCTGCTGCACCTGCTTGTGCAGCCGCTTTAAGGTCTTGCGGAACATACGGGTACACAGAAAAACAAAAATCCCGCCGATTAAAAAGACAAGGGCAAACACCTTGTCAATAATCACAAGATAAATAAAGGCGCTCAGCAACTTTACCACAAAGAATACCACATTAGGCAGCAAGGTGGTGTAACCGTCTGTGATCACCTGCACATCATTAAACAGTAGGTTGTTCAACTCGCCGGTGTGGTACTTGGACACGCTGGAGTAGTCCTTTTTGATCAGCACCTGGAGCATATGTTTTTTGAAAATCATATCCAGCCGTGCCTTGCAACGCTCAGAAAAGCTGCTGCCAATCAAATTCAGCGCCAATTGCACCATAATCAGGATCAGCAGATAAATGGCGTAGCGCACCACATAGCTCCAGTCCTTGTACTCGGTGGCACCGTTGATAATATGCTTGGAAAAGTTAGCAAAGCACACGGACAACGCCGCACCGATGGCATTGGCAAACAGCAGCACCGCCGCCTTGAGCAGCTGGCTTTTTCCGATATGGGTCATCCAGCGGATGGCCGCCCAGTCAGAGCGAGAGGGCTTTCGTTTGGTCTGGTTCAGGATCAGTCACCTCTCTTGAAAATGTGGCGACGGATCCAGCCGCAGCCCTTGTGTACAAATATAATCAGCGGCCGCACCGGATAAAGCGCCACCCACACCCGGCTGTACAGCCGATACGGGCGACTGTTTTGGCAGTCAATATACCGCTTGCCGTCCTTGTAAAACCCGGCCAGCACGCCGCAGATCATGTCGTCCGTTACATACTCCTTCTCCAGCCGGTTGTCGCCGATAATCACATAATCCTCCGGGCGCACCCGCACAATACGGTGCATAATATACTTGCCTCGCGGCGTGCGATATACCGGCACATCGTATTTGCGCAGCCGACCGGTCTGGCGCACAATGATAATATTGTCTCGCCCCTGGTGGATCAGCGGCCACATAGAGGTGCCACGGGTCAGCCCGGTATAAATGCCTTTTTCGGCAACAATTTGTTCAATACTGTCATACATAATTTGTAAAAAACTCCCATGGAGAAAAATTATAGATCTGTTTCAGTATAACAGATCCGAGGATTTTATGCAACTGTGTTGACCCAAAGAAAAAAAGGTGCTATACTGTAAAAAAACAAAGAAACTGCGGTTCCCGGAAGGGATTAAATCGGAAGCACGGTGCAACCCCGTCACAACCGCCATTACCGTGATCGAGTTTTGCTCTGCACAGGCCATTGCGCAAGCGAGAAGGCGCAGAGTGAGTATATCGTAAGTCGGGACACCCGCCGCAGGCTTTTGTTCGCAAACACACTTTTGGGCAGTCGGGAAAGATGTGGAGGCCGCGCGTATTGTTGCGCCCTTTTGTCCCCTGCCTATGGCAAGGGACTTTTTATTTTGCAAAGAACGCGAAAATCCATTATTCTGCTGTTGCTGGCGCTGGCGCTGCTCTTTACCGGCTGTACCGCCGGCGCGGCAGATCAAGCTGTCGCCGGTACAGAGAACCAAACCATTGTAGCGGATACAGACACCCAAACGGCGGCCACGAATTCCGGGAGCAAAGCCACCATCGGGGCAAAAACGACGGCAGCACAAACCGGCACCCGCCAAACCACAACCGGCAAGGCAAGCCGCACCACCGCAAAAAGCGGCGGCAAGCAGACCGCCAGCGGCAAAACCACCGCCACCACCCGCGCTGCAAACAGCGCCAAGTGGCAGGGCGGATCCGCTGACCTGATCCCCACCGGCGGCAAAACCACCGCACAACAACAAACCACAAAGAAGCAAACCACCACCCAATCCAAAACGGTGACCTGCACCATTACGGTGGAGTGCAAGAATATACAAAACCACATGGGGCAGTTAAAAGGCGGCCACAAGGACTATGTGCCGGAGGACGGTTACATTATCCGCGCAGAGAGCCATACAGTGGAGCGGGGCAGCACCGCCTACGATGTACTCAAGCTGGCTTGCAACGCCCACGGCATACGCCTAACCACCAAGAACACCTCCTACGGGGTCTATGTGGTAGGGATCAACAACCTGGACGAGAAGGACTGCGGCAGTGCCAGCGGCTGGATGTACAAGGTCAACGGCACTGCACCCATGACCTCCTGCGGGAAATACAAAATGGACAGCGGCGACAACCTGGTGTTCTATTATGTGTGCACCGCAGCCGATCGCTAAAAACCGTTATTTGCAGGCCACGCCTGTACAAATAAAAAAAATCAAATGGAGGACAAAACAATGAAAAAACTGATGAGCACCTGCACCGCCCTGTTGCTGGCTCTGTGCATGCTGCTGCCCGCCTACAGCGCCTTTGCTGCAGACAGCAACGATGAGGTGATGCGCCGACTGGAAAAGGCGTCTGCGCAGACAGAGGGCGCAGCCG
This sequence comes from bacterium, assembly GCA_963605415.1. Taxonomy (GTDB): domain Bacteria; phylum Bacillota; class Clostridia; order Oscillospirales; family Acutalibacteraceae; genus CAG-217. Next base: position 180,162 of record CAVCUL010000001.1, read on the forward strand.
GCTACCTGTACAAGGACAAGACATTTGGCGTAGCTGACGCTGTGGATATGCTGGCAGCCAGCCGCGGCTTTAATGTGAGCGAGGCACAGATGGAAGCCTTTACCGCTGCGGTAGAAAAGGAACTGAAAGCCAACGGCGGCAAGCTGTACTACCCTGTTCCGGTGTATGACGAGAACTATACCCAGACCGGCACCACCAATGTAGAAGAGCTGGAGCTGTACGCTGCGGTGATCTGCGTGTATGACGCCATTGGTGAAGACTACACCAATGTGGCCGGCTATGACCTGAGCAAGCTGATGCAAAACTGCGGTACCACCGCCGTATACGGCACCAACTACTACCTGTACCGTCTGGTCACCGAGGCCTGCGCCATTGTGGATGCACCCCAGAGCTTTGTGCAGTCTGTTGTTGAGAACCTGACCAAGCTGTACAAGATGGGCGAGGGTACGGACTTTTGGGGCGGCTACGGCACTTCTGCCGACGATCTGGGCGCGTTCCTGACCGCACTGGCTCCCTATGCCGAGGATTACCAGACCTATATTGATGACGCTGTGGAGCTGCTGGAGAGCTATGTCAGCGACGACGGCTACACCAGCTGGGGCACCGCCAATGCAGACTCTACCGCAATGGCACTGATGGCTTACAGCGCCCTGGGCGACAAGGACAAGGCAGATAAGGCCTACGACCTGCTGTGCAAATTTGAGTCAAAAACCACCGGCGTGTTCACCTACGGCGGCGAAGAGAATCCTTACGCCACCAAAGACGCCATGACCGCGCTGAATTACTACACCGACCACTTAATCAGCCGCTATGTTTTTGATCCGGACGAGCCGGAAAGCGAGACAACCACCAAGAAAGACGAAACAACCGCCAAGAGCAATAGCGAAACCACCAAAGCCACCACAAAGAAGAGCACTTCTGCAAAGTCTCCGGCCACCGGTACCAACGCCGGCCTGCCGGCTGCACTGGCCATTTCCGCCGCCGGTGCTTGCCTGTTGCTGGCGAAGAAGCGTAAATAATCATAACGAAAACAGGAAGAACCGCACCTCATCCGGGGGTGCGGTTTTTGTTTTTTTCTCTTTGCAAGGCGGGCACAAAATGAATCGGCGCCCCTTTTAAATCGTAAAGGGGGTGCAACCCCTCTTCACACGCATATAAGCAACAAGCCCCGCACCGTTTCTGGTGCGGGGCTTGCATGGATTTTTATTGATTTTCGCTTACTTCCTCGGCCTGTGTGGTGGTCGTGGGTGTATCCGGCTGTTCTTCTCTCTTGGTTGTTGTAGTTTCCTGCTTTTCGGTGGTCTCCTCTCTCTTTTCGGTTGTGGTTTCGGCTTTTTTCGTGGTGGGTTCTGTTTGGTCCGTTTTCGTATCGTTGTCTGTCTTAACCGCCTTGCCGATCGTGTCCTTATTTTCCAGGCTGACATCACCGGAATAGCTGCCCCACTGGGGGCGTACCGTCAGGGTGGCTTTGGCAGCAGCATTGACCGTAAAGGTCAGCTTGCCCTCCGTCAGACAATCTGTATAATAGGTCTTGTCGCCGAACTCCACCTTGCAGTAGCCGGCCGTTACAGTATTGTCCGCATGCGGCTTTAAGGTTACCGTATAGGCGCCTGCGTCCGCAAAGGTGACGGTGGTAACACCCTCTTCCGTCTCCGTCTTGGCTTCGGTCTGATCCAGCTTGGCAGTGACCGTCACCGTGTAGGTAGCCGCCTGTATGGCTGCCGTATCGGCGGAGGTGCTGGCAGTAAACCAGGCCCAGCTGGCACCGCACATGCAAAGGGCGCAAACAACAATGCCAATCAGCGACGGCGCCAAAATATGAAAAATACCGTCAGACCGCTGGTTGCTCTTGTTCCGCTCAGACCGGTGGTACAGCACATAGTACACCCGCCGCACATTGTACCGATTCACAAAGGGCAGCAGCCGCAGATAGTGGCAGCGCAGCTCCCGCCGCCAGTAGCGGTATTCCTCATCGTCCCCGGCCCGCTGCAGTTCTTCCGTAATGTACTGGAGCTTTTGATTAAACTTGACCCAGAGCCTTACAATTTTAATAATCAGCAAAAGAACCAGGTAAACGGCCAAAATAATGCCGATTACCAGCACAACATTGTCATCCTTCACGCTGTATTCCGCTCCTTCCCCTTCTTTTTTCCACAGAGCAATCAAAAGGCACATCCTCGGCACAGCAAAACCGCTTCGGCGAATTTTGTCGGAGCTCCCGCATAGATATGCCCTTTGATTGCCCCTCCGCCCAGAGGCGGAGAGGACTTTTTTACACCATGAATAATTTCAGTTACGGGGCAGTTGTAGCCTCAGTAGGATACGTAGCATCCTTATCATACTGGTTGTCGTAGCTGTCCTTTTCTACAGGTGCCTGCGTTGCATCGAATTCAACGCCGAAGTTAATGGTAGGCTCTTTGTCTTCGCTAATGGCATTCGCCTCATTACCAACAGTTGTGGGCATATAAACCTGCATCATGAAATATTGCGCCTCACCACCGGCAGAAATTGTAAAATCATGACCATTGGTCGCCTTGTCAATAGAGAAATCCGCAAAATTATTCTCTGTCCAGGCGATACTATTGGTTCTATTTGTTAAAGCAATAGACAGCATGATATCACCAATATCGTTTGCTGACTGCACAGGTGAAGTTTTCACCTTCAGATAGTCAGACAAAGCGAACTCTTCACCGGCCTTGTTGACGCCCTTGGTCTCGCTTACAATATTCATGCCTATTTTATACTTAAATGCCAGATCGCCATTATTGGAAATACGGAAAGCAACCACGCGGGTATAGCCGGGCTCAAATTTGCCAGCGCCGAACAGATCCGTACTTTCATCCAGCGGCTTCCAGGTTTGGCCATCCAGAGTATACTCCACTACCATGTCCAAAGAACCGGACTGGATCTTGTTGACACCGGTGGATGCGGAGTCCGTGAACCACGCAAAGGTGGTGCCAATGAGCATAGCTACGCATAAAAGCGTGGCCAGCGCGCTGGTCATCAGCGCTCTTTTTGTGCTTTTGCTGTTTGTCATTTGTCTTTTCCTCCTAAAAAAATTTTTTTGAACGGTTGCCCATTCGTTTTATTTTCGGGCGTATGCCCTGCCCTCTCACCCGAGGGTGAGAGGACTTGATAACTTAGTCAATCCGTAAGCAGCAAATCACTGAGCAACGGGAGCAACACCGACTGTGTTGTAAAGAGGTTTACTTCCCTGCATAGTTACAGTAGCAACTTCATAAGTCAAGCTGCTGTCCGCAACTGTGCCATATGCATCAGTGAACCCTTTTTCGACCCAGAAGAACGCATTACCGTTTTCTGCGATCAGAGTGGAGTTCTTAACGATAGCAGATGCCTGACCCTGAGCGCAGACGGTATAATAATTCGTAGCCGTGATATTGCAATTTGTAATGGTAGCGGAAACGCCTTCATAAACTATGGAAGTATCCGTCGCATCATAACCGGTAACGCTGATCCCGCCAAGAAGGGTAACGCCGTCGATGACCGCATTCTTACCGGAAACAGCAATTCCATAGCTGCCGTGGCTCTGGCTTGCACTTGTGGTTGTTGCAACGATTTGGCCGTTTTTCACAGTGACATTATCGCCGGTGATCGTTACGGTATGATTCGAAGCGGTAAGCTCTTTGCCGTTCAAATCAATGGTGACATTATCGGCAGCGATAGTCAAACGCTTATTTACATTATAGTCACCGGCAGGAATTTCAATCGAATCTGCAAGTACAACTACATCCCCGTCATTGGCATTTTCGAGTGCTGTTGTAAGTTCTGCCGCAGAACTCACAGGATAAACCGCATCCTTGTCGTACTGGTTGTTGTAGCTATCGTTCTCAACAGTATCCTGGGTAGCCACAACGGTGATGGCAACGCCTTCGATAGACAGACCCTGGTATTCGTTGCCGGCAGTTTCCTGCATATGGCCCTTCAGGGTCAGTGCTTCGGAAGTGGCACCTGCTGCCAGAGAAACCTCTTCATTCAGGTCTGCGCCGCCTACAGTCCAGTCAATCACTTCATTCAGCTTGGCGTCACCGTCAATACCGGTGATCTGGACTTTGTACTTCAGCGCCAGGTTGCCATTGTTCTTGACCCGAACATCCTGCAGCTCATATGTACAGCCGGGCTCCCAAAGGATCTCGCTCTGGGCGCGGTTGTCCGCTGCTTTCCAGCTCAGGGTCTCGCCCTCGGCAGATACCCATTCGTCGCCGTCTTTCATCTCCAGTGCCACATCCAGCGTTCCGGACTGAATCTTGTTTACCGCAGTGGAAGCGGAGTCCGTGAACCAAGCAAAGGTAGTGCCGATGAGCATAGCTACGCATAAAAGCGTGGCCAGCGCGCTGGTCATCAGCGCTCTTTTTGTGCTTTTGCTGTTTGTCATTTGTCTTTTCCTCCTAAAAAAATTTTGAACGGTTGCCCATTCGTTTTATTTTCGGACTTATGTCCTGCCCCTCACCCCAAAGGGTGAGAGGACTTTTTTAAACAAAAATTAGGCTGTTGTATCCTTAACAACCTGGTACCAGGTTACGCCGTCAATTTCTACTTCTACTTGTTTGTAGCCGTCAGCGATCTTGATGCCAATGCCCGTCTCTTCATTATAATTATCCGCAGCCTGCCATGCGGTTACAGCTTCTTTTCCGCTGTACCCTTTCAGAGGCTTGTTGTACAGACCGCCCTTGATGATGATGGTTCCGCCGTTACCGTCTTTAACCGGATTCGATATATTGAAAATTTCTCCGGTAGGACCTGACATGAACGTTCCTTCATTGACGATGATTGAAGCGTCGTTATTCGCGTAGATCAACTGAACGCCTTTATCTCCGCTTGTATTATCGTAAGTACCGCCGTTGATCACCAGGTGTATGCCACGCTGTGCCCAGATCGCCATCTGATTGCTCTTCACAGTGCCGTCACCGTAAATGGTAATCGTGTCCGCCATGGTGGGATATTCGTTTTTGTCAAAGTGCAGTGCCGCAAGGTCTACGAAGTTCTCGTCACCATATGCCGTTGTACTGTTATAATTTACATTGGCGGTAAAGTTCTCCACTACCATGGCGGAGTTGCCAGCCTTGATAGCCTCGTTCACTTTCGCAACCGAATTAACATATACATCAGGATAAGTAGCATCCTTGTCGTACTGGTTGTCGTAGCTATCGTTCTCCACCGTATCCTGGGTAGCCACAACGATAATATAGACACCGTCGATGGAAAGGTTCTGGTACTCGTTGCCTGCGGTGGTCTGCATTTTGCCGGTGATGGTGATGGCATCGGTCACAGCGCCTGCGGCAAGGTTACCTTCCCATGAATCAAGTGCTGCAACATCCGTGTCGCCAACCTTTGCACTGAAATCAATAACCTCAAGCAGCTTTGCGGGATTCTCATCGCCGACGACGCCGCTGATCAGAACCTTGTACTTAAGGGCGAGATTGCCGTTGTTTTTGATGCGGAAGCTCTTAAGGTTGTATGTACAACCGGGCTCCCAAAGGACTGTCTCGTTCTCGTGTCCTGAAGCCTTTTCCCATGTCAGGGCTTCGTCTGCATCGAGCTTTGCGGTGTTATCAGCATTCCACAGTTCAACTTTCAGCGTTCCGGACTGAATCTTGTTTACCGCAGTGGAAGCGGAGTCCGTGAACCAAGCAAATGTGGTACCGATGAACATGGCCAGGCACATTACAATTGCAAATGCGCTGGAGACCAATGCACGCTTGGTGCTTTTGCTGTTTGTCATTGTTTATTCCTCCTTTTCATTTTTTCAATGACAATATGTAATCACGATCCCGTGTTTACACCTGTGGGGTGTCGTTGGGCGGTGCCTGCGAACCTTGCGGCGGGGCCTGCCCCATTTGGTTTTTCATTTGCAGCAGCTGCTGCATCATACGCTGAGTCTCAGCGCGCTCCGCGTCAATCTGGTCCCGCTGGGCCTGCAGCTCCGCCTGCTGCTCAGACTTATATTTTCTGAACAGGCGAATGCAGCGCACGCCCTCTAACAAAATCAAAATCAAAAACGGTACAAAAATGCACACGATATAGCCGGGCGTGGTTTTCAAAAACTGGAAGAATGTGCCCACCTTGGGAATGCTCCGTTGGTACTTACCCAGTACATAGGGATAAGTGACCACAGTCTCATCGTCTGTATCCGTGGTGGTACCGTAGGTGATAAAGCCCGGCTCGCCGTTTGCATCCGTGGTTAATTTGCGGATTTTATGGGTAACGGTTTCGCCGTAATTCGAGGTGTTCTGCGAGGTATAGGCAATAATGTCGCCCTCTTTTAAAGTGGAGCAGTCCACCTGCTTGACCAGAACCAGATCCCCGGCATCAAAGTCCGTCGCCTTCATGGAGTCTGACAAAACGATAAACGCCTTGTAGCCAAACAGGTTACGGTCTGCCCGATCAAAGGTGGCAACGGACACAATGGTAAACACCATCATGCAGGCCGCCAGGGCCACCATCAGCCACACAAAAATGCTGCGGATCACTTTTAATACTTTCATTGATTGCTCCTTAGGTAAATAGCTTATTGGGGTTGTTCTTGGTTTGGGTAGCCTGAGCGCACATAGTAAAGGTCAGGTCCAGATTCTGGGTATCATTGCCCATGCCCTCCGGGTAATGAAAATACACGGTCAGGTCCCGGCGCTGGCCGATCTTCAGCGTATCGTCGGCGGCCACCACATTCTTCTCTGTCAAGTCCTCTGCCGTGCCGGAATAGAGGGTCTTGTCGCCGTCCTTAATGGTTACCTGCAACACACGCCCTAACCCGCCGGACACATTGTCCAAATAAATCTTGTAGTACACATCCCATGTGCTCTCGTTCTCAATAAAGAAGTCTTTCTTCACCGTCATACCCGGCTCAAAGAGAAACTCATGCTCCTGAATCACCGGCTTGCCGTCATTGAGATTGATTTGCACATCGCCGGTATGAAACAGATTGTTCTCTACCGAGACGGTGGCAAACACAAGGGCAAAGGTGGTAATGCACAGGCAGACGGATAAAAGAACGATTGCAATGATACCGCCTCTGATTTTCTTCGCGGTATTTTGCTCAGCCATGCGCTTCATCCTCCTTCCGCTTGCGAGTAGCCAGTAGAATAATCAGCACACTGCCGGACACCGCCACCAGGCAAATCCAGGGCAACAGGTTCCGATCGTTACCGGTATGGGGCGAGGGGTCCAGATTGCCTGTCTCCTCCACCCACCAGCTGAAATCGGCGATCAAATCTTGATTTTGATAGGCATTGCCCACGCTTGTATCCAGATAAGCGGTAATTTCGTAATAGAGCTCGTCGGTGGTGCTGTCGGCCGACACCAACTTATGGGTCAGACTGGCCGGCATATCCCGCATCAGACCGTCATACATGGTCTCGCCTGTGGTGAGCAATTTGATTTTCACTTTCAGCACCTGGGCCAACTTTTCGTAGCCGGGGCGCACGGTGGCTTTGTAATGGACGGTGACCGTGTCGTGATAGGACACCTGCACCCGGAAGTATTTGGTCTCCTGATCGCCCGGGAACATATTGCCCACCTGAAAGGGTGTATTTTCCTCCGGCTGCTTATTGTATAAATCAATGGTAGCCGCCTGCTTCTTGCCGCCGGTGCTTTGGCTTTTGGCGGTGGTTTTGGCGGTAGTTTTGGCGGTAGGACCGGACCGGTCTTTTACAGCGGTGGTCGCTGCAGGGGCTGCGGCCGCCTGGGTGGTGTCTGCCTCCGTTGCAGACGCCGTGCTACCGTCGGTGGTGCTCTCCTCCTCCGGGGTAATCAAATTATCCGGCACGGCAACCACGGCCGTCTCGCTTTTTGCCAAATGATTGTAGATCAGAGTACCACCCAAGGCCAGAAGGCTGATTCCCAACAGCACAGCCAGCACAACGATGGCAATCTTAATTTTTTTCTTTTGTTCCACCTGGATTGCTCCCTCTTTTCTCTTCTTTTTCTTTCCATTTCATACTAAACTGGTGGGTTATATTTTCGTAGAGTATAACACTCTGCGAATGTATATAGTTCCATATTATCGCCTTTATTATAGCACGACTACCCTGAAAAAGCAATCAAAAAAATGCAATTTCGTTTGTGACCTTGGTTTCTGATATGTTTTTTACTTAAAAATATTGGATAAAAGTCGGTATATTTATCTATATTCATCACAGTTCATAGTCAAAATCGCAGTCGAATTTTTATATATGAACCCGGCAGAACAAGCACAAAAATACAATGGACGGATTAAATTCTGTGCAGTCAATCTTGTGTGTCATGCGTTATGAAATTCCTAAAAAACCGTGCTATGACGGGCTTTTTTTGCTCATTTTCGCAGAGTGTTATACTCTACGAAAAAACGATGAGCCGTGATTTTCCCAATCACGGCTCGTTTGTTTTCGTATACGCAAGCTGAAAACAGTACGCTGTTTGTGTATACGCAACTTCAAAAATTTTTTTGTAGTGAATTGACAAAAGCCCCGATTTTCACTACAATATAATGTATATAAGCAAACGGTGTTTTGCCGATCGGAAGGGAAAAATGACAAAATGAGTGAAAAGAAATGCCCCCATTGCGGTGCGCCTATGCCGGAGGAGGCGCACTACTGTTTGCAGTGCATGAGCCCCTGTGCCCCGGTCCAGCCCAGCGACGCCTACCAAAAACTGCAAACAACCCCGCTCAAAAAGCGAATCAACCGCAAACAATTATCCTCTATATTGGCAGCAATGATCCTGCTGGTGGTGCTGGTGCCCAGCGTACTGGCCGCCCCCCTGCAACAGCAGAATGCAGTTACGGCAGAAGCTGCCATCAGCAATCCCCAAATCGTAGCGGAAGCAGCTGAGGAGGACGCTCAGCCCACAACCCTGCTGGGCAAAATTAAAAAAGCCGCCAAGAAGGCGGAACAAAAGGTGCAAAGCACCGCCGGCAAAGTAAAAGAAGCTGTAGGCATTGCCCCCACCAAGGAGGAGAAGCAGGCCATGGCCGCCGAGGATGCGGAAGAGAACCGGCGGCAACAGTCGAAAGAAAATAAATCGAAGGGCACCACCGGCCAAAGTACCACAGGCAATTCCACCATTACCGGGGGCACAAGCACTACAGCTGCCACCGGCACCACGGCTCACTCTACCACAGGCAACACCACCAAGCAGGACAACAACAAAAACAGTACCGCAACCACCAAGCCTACCACTACCCAGCCGGAGAGCACCACCCTGCCCGAGCCGGAATACAACAAGTATGAATATACTCTGGACGGCAACTATGCCAAGGTGACTAAATACACCGGCAATTCCAAGGTGGTTGTGATCCCCTCTTCTATTGACGGCCACCAGGTCAAATACTATGAGGCCGGCACCTTTACGGATAAAGATATGGAGCTGGCGGTATTTGAGGACTTTACTTCTTATCATACGCTCTGGGTAAAGAGCGAAACATTTAAGAACTGCAAAAAGCTGAAAAAGATCGTTTTCCCTGACAATGCAGATTTGGGGATCTTGTCCAATTTTGCTTTGGGCTGCACCGCACTTAGCCAAATTGACATTGAAAACGGGCAATATAAAATGCAGGACGGCGCACTTTATTATTACAACACCAACGCCTGGTACGCCTATTATTACTGCGAGGGCTACACCGCCGAGCGCTGGAATGTGGCCGACTACTGCTCAGCCATCAACTGCGACAGTGCACTGCAAAACAACACCCATCTGCGGGAACTGCGACTGAATTCTTTGGTCACCTGCCCCAGCTATTATAGGCTGCCGGAAAGCCTGGAAGCCATCTATGTGGCCGACGACAATAAATACTACTACAGCAAGGACGGTGTACTTTACTACCGCTCAGACACAAACAATCCAAATCTTTTGGTCTGCTACCCGGCCGGCAAAACTGCCAGCAGCTATACGATTCCGGAAGACGCCGTATTTGATATGGGCACCGTCAAGAATAAAAATCTAAAAACCTTGATCATCCCAAAGAGCGCCACCATTCGGGACGGCACACTGAAATACATTTGCAGAGGCAGCGCGTTTCCCAATTTAGAAACCATTAAGGTACAAAAGGGCAGCGCCCACGAGAACTATATTCGCACCACATTCACCGGTAAGGTGATCGTATATTAAGGAGATTTGTATGGCAAAAAGCACCAACGATTTGCTGAGCCAGTTGGCCAGCGGCAACTGCTCCATTGACGACTATCTGGAGGAGAACCGGGAAGAAATGATCGTGTTGGAAGCCAAGGACTTTTGGGAGGGCGCCATTGCCCGCAGCGGCATGTCCAAATGCAACATTATCAACAAAGCAGATTTTAACTACTGCTACTTTTATGATATTGTCAACGGGCGCAAAATCGCGTCACGAGACAAAATCATTCGTCTAATGCTCAGCATGCGCCTGACCACAGAGGACTGCCAAAAAGCGCTGCGCATCAGCAGCCGTTCTGCCCTGTACCCCAAGGTGCAGCGGGACGCACTGCTAATCTATGGCATTGAAAATCAGCTGAGTGTGGACCAGGTAAACCAACTGCTCACGGAAAAGGGTGAGGAGACTCTGCGATGAGTGCAACGGAAAGCACAGAGATCTGTGACCTGCACCGTTACCTGCAGCAGTCACTGGAGCAGAACTACACCCAATCCGTCACTTTTAAGGACAAAGCAGACAGCTTTGTAGCCTTATATGCCCATCGGGATAACGGGCAAAAGATACTCCTGCGTCGTTCCGCTAACCGGAATGACGAGGTATATCGTACCCTGCGGGGCAAGCAACTGTGCAACCTGCCCATGATTTTAGAGGTATGCTCCGACGAAGCGTATCTGCTGGTGCTGGAGGAATACATAGAGGGACAGACCCTGGATCGTATTTTATCCGGCGGTCAGCTGACCACCGGTCAAGCGGCGGCCTATGCCATTGACCTGTGCCGGGCACTGGACGAACTGCACAGTCAGGGTATTGTCCACCGGGATATTAAGCCTGCCAATGTAATGATTACACCGGAGAACCGAGCGATTTTGCTGGATCTGAGTATTGCCCGGGAAATCAGCAGCGACCGGCAAGACACCCGCAGCCTGGGCACCGTTGGCTACGCGGCGCCGGAACAATACGGCGTAACCCAAAGCAACCGTGCTACAGATCTGTACGCTCTGGGCGTACTGCTAAATACCATGATTACCGGTGCGCACCCGGCTGTGGATATTCCCAGAGGGCCCATTCGCCACATTGTGCAAAAGGCGACGGACACCCAAATCTCCAAGCGGTACAAATCTGCCGCCGCCATGGCCCGTGCCCTGCGCCCTTACGCACGATAAGTCAGCGCCCATTCTGTTACAGCAAAGGCTCCCCTTTTTTAGGGGAGCCTTTTTATACCCAAAAAATTGTCACCGTACGAGCTGCCAGTACATACACTAATATGGGTGATATTTATGTTTTCTGCGCTACTCTCTTTTTTAAGCGCCAATGTGCTGCTGTTTATTCTACATATCGACAGCGGCAGCAGCTTTCCAAAGCCCTTGTCCGCCAAGGAAGAACGGTCGGTACTGGAGCAGCTGCAAGCCGGCAATCCAGCAGCGCGGGCCACGCTCATTGAGCGCAACCTGCGGCTGGTGAGCCATATTGTGAAAAAATACTACTCCCGCACCAACGATACGGAGGATCTGGTGAGTATCGGCACCATAGGGCTCATTAAAGCCATCGACAGCTTTGACCCGTCCAAGGGCACGCGACTGGCCACCTACGCCAGCCGGTGTATTGAGAATGAGATCCTGATGTACTTCCGCGCCCAGCGCAAAACCGGCGGCGAGGTGCACCTGGGAGACGCCATTGAAATAGACAAGGACGGTAATCCCCTGACCCTGCAGGATGTAATCCGCGATGAGCGGGATATGGAGCAGGACCTGGAGCAAAAAATCCGTTGGGAAAAGGTGCGCCACTACATTGAAACCATGCCGGAGGGACGGGAACGGGATATTCTAATCCTGCGCTACGGTCTGGACAACAAAAAGCCGCTGACGCAACGGGAAGTTGCCCAGCGGTTGGATATCAGTCGTTCTTATGTGAGCCGCATTGAAAAGAGCGTGCTCACCGCCATTCGCCGTGCCGTACAGCCGGAAGAAAGCGGCAAAAAGCACCACAGCCGATCAGCGGTCAAATAAATTGCTGCCGTCACAGGCAATAGCCACTGTTAAGGGAAAGTCGGTGAATTCCAGTTCCTTTACCGACTCACAGCCCAAATCCTCATAGGCGATTACTTTACAGTCGGTAATGCACTTGGAAGCCAGCGCACCGGCGCCGCCGATGGCGCACAGATACACAGCCTGATTGCGCACAACTGCGTCACACACAGTGGCACAGCGCTCGCCCTTGCCCACCATAGCCACCACACCGGCGTCCAGCAAGCGGGGGGCGTACGGATCCATACGACTGCTGGTAGTGGGGCCGCAGGCGCCCACGGCCAAACCCTCCGGCGCAGGGGTGGGACCGGCATAATAAATCACTGCATCCCGCAAATCATAAGGCAACGGCTCCCCCGCCTCCATAGCGGCCACAATGCGCTTATGGGCCGCGTCCCGGGAGGTATAAACACGCCCGGACAGCAGCACCCGATCTCCGGCATGAAGCTGCGGGGCCATTTGGCGCAATTGAGCACAGTTCAGTTTATATTCCATTGCTTTTCTGCTCCTGCAACCGGGCGCGTAGGCGTCGATTTTCATTCTCCAACGCCTCCAGCACGGCAATATTCTGCCGCAGCTCCCGATTGGCTTCTTTTAGTTGAAAGTCCAGATTTTTGTTGACGATCTCCAAGCGCTGGCATTCAAAATTTACATCCTCCAGCGCGGCCATTAGGCGAGAGATCTCCGCCTGCAGGCGTTCCAAATCCGTTTGCATCGGACACTCCCTCCTCATTAGGGACAAACAGGAGGCGAAAAAACCGCCTCCTGCACTTTGCTTTTACATATCAATATCGGTATCAATCTCGAAATAGCGAGAACCAAACCAATGTTCCTTAATGGAATAGGACTTCTCCAGCGCTTCGGTATCTGACTCGCTGTCACTGGAGGCCATAGCCTGCTGGGCGGTGTACTTCCACGCAAGGGTCTTTGTCTGCTTAACGAAGTAAATAATGTGATAACCGTAATCCGACTGCACAATCTCTACATCACCGCTCTTGCGGCTGCTGTCAAAGCACCAGGAGCCAAAGGAATTGACCATCTGGCCGGGATACACATTTTCATACAGTCCACCGTCGCTGGCATTACTGTCGGAAGAATTGTCCTTGGCCAGTTGAGCAAAAGCGTCCTCGGTTTTCTTACCGCTGTTGTACTGTGCCAAAATCTTCTCTGCCTTTTTCTTGGCGGCATTCCACTGCTTGGTGGTTGCCTCTGTGGCGGAGGTACTGTCGCTGTCCGTCTCCGGCTTAATGAGAATATGGCGTACATTTACGGTCTTCGTCTCGGAAAGAGCCACCGGGCGCAGCACATAAACCACAGAGGTACTATACTGCTTCACATCGCCGGCCTTGCGGTCCTTGCTGTACAGCCAGTCCAGACCTGGATATTTGGTGCTGTCCTTGCTGTCTGCAGTGGCGATGGCCAGCTGCTGATTTTTTAGAGTGCTCTTAGTCACATCCAACTGCGTGGAGTAACCGGCAGCCTTGTAGGCCTTCTTATAAAAATCGGAAGAGGCATACTTGCTGCACAGCTCCGTAAAGTTGGAGCCGTCGCTCTTCAGCGCCTTGGCAAACGCCTTAGCGTCGTCCTCACTGTCGCACTCAAAGGCACGAATGCTCACACTGACCAGATCGTCGCGATTCTCTTTCAAATATGTATTATAGTCATCATCTGAATAAGTCTTACTGGACTTTTGCTCAGACAGCTCGCTTTGATAATTTTGGGCAATATAGGCAATCTTGGCTTCCTGACGGAAGGTCTTTTCCGTTACGCCGCGGCCCATCGCCTTTACAAGATAAGCGCTCAGGGTGTAGCCATACTGATGGGCCTGTTCCCTATACTCCTTCATGGTATCATCAATGTCGCTCTGCTGCTCATCGGTGATCTCCGGCTCCTTGCCGTCGTTGGCCTTTACAGCCTCCAAGTAGTACATATAGTTGGACTTAATGGTTTCCAGAATTTCCTCATGCAGATATTCCAGCCAGGTGACTTCCTTGTCGTCGTCATTCGTGGTGGTCTGCTTGGACAGGGGCTTGTCAAAATCCACATCCAGGTGATACTGGCTCAGATCCAGACCGTACTGCTCATACTGGCTCTGCTGACTTTGCAAATTATTATATGTGGTAGCAAAATAGTAATTATATGTGCTTACCTTAATGTTGGCCTTCTGATCTTTGCCGTCAGTAACGGTCAGAGCAGTCACCGTCTGGGCCGGCCAGCCCAGATAGCTGATAAAGCCTTTGCGCACAGCGCCGGTAGCCACATAGGTCACAAGCAGCGCCACCACAACCACAACCGCAATCACAGAGGTTACGATCTTCTTGGTGCGCTTGGCCATTTGCAAAGCGGCCTTCTTTGTGCCCAGGCCTGCCAATTGGCTTTGCAGAGTCTTCAGCTTTTGCTGCTTTTTTTCTTTCTTTTCGGCATCACTCTCTGCCTCAACCGCAGCCTTTGCGGCCTCGATCTCCTTTAAGAGCTTCTCCTTTTTGGCAGCCAACTTGGCTGCACTCTTTTCTGCCTTTTTCGCAGCGGCCTGCTTTTTCTTCTCCGCCTTCTTATTGTCAGCGTCTGAAGAAAGGGTCTTGCCACCGGTCAAAAGATCCTCGTCCAATTCTTTTTTGTCTTTTGCCATTTGTCAATCATCCTTAATTCGTTAGAATTTACTAAAAACAATGCAAAGATATTTTACACTACTTGATAAAATATTACAAGAGTTTTTTGCTCATTTTCAATAAAATATACAAAAAACAGGCGCTCCTCCCATCAGAGCGCCCGCTTTTCGTTTTGGATTTGGAATTACTCGGTGGTGGTACCGGAAGAGGTGGTGCTGCTGGAGGTGGTCGTCTCCTCCGGCTTAGCCTGGGTAGCCTTCTTCATCACCGTCTTATGCTCTTTTACCGTGCAGCCGTCAACCATCTGGGTTTCCCGGTCGCTGATAATATCCCTTTTGCAGTTGTACTGATACTGGGAACACTTGTCAATAAAGTACATAATATGGTAGCCGTACTTGGACTTTACAATAGCCACATCGCCGTACTTACGGCTGTCATCCATGGCCCACTTTTCAAACTCAGCCACCATGGCGCCCTCTTTGGTGCCCTCAATCATACCGCCGAAAATGCCCTGACCGCCCTCAGAAATGGAATTGGTGTCAGCGCTGTTGTCCTCTGCCAGCATAGCAAAGTCGTACTCGGTCTTGTCCGTCTTGTTGTACTGTGCCAGCAGCTTCTCTGCCTTTTCCTTGGCGGCAGCCCATTCCTTCTTGGTATAGGTCTTTTCTGTGGTGGAGGAAGTGGTGCTGTCGCTGTCCTCGCTGTCATCGCCGGGGGTTACCAGCAGGTGACGCACGGAGTACACCGTGGTTTCGTCCAGCTTCGGCGTACCGGTTTTAATAAACAGATAAATAAATCCGTTCTCCTCGTCGCAATAATAGGTTGTGTCGCCCACCTTGGTATTGTCATTAAACAGCCACTCGGTGGTTTTTTCACCGTAGGAGGTGTCCTTGGCGGTCATAGTGTTCTCCACATACTCGCTCAGGCCTTCCACCGCGCTGTCCTCATCTTCAAAGTAACCGCCGGACACATACTGCTTGATCAGATCCGCGCACACAGTGGGGATCATCTTTTTCATGTCCTTCACGGAATGAATCTTGGTCAGGTACTGCTTTGCTTTCTTTACAGACGCCGCTTTGGTCTCGTCACTGGTGGTGTCATAGGTCATTTCAATAAAGGCAAAGTCACAGTTGTAATAATCCTTGCTGTGTTCTTTATAGAACGCATTGTATTCTTCATCGCTGATGTTGGAGTTGGTCAGCGTATGGCGGTAATAATTCTCTGCAACATAAGCCTGTTCCTGCACTGCCTCCAGCGTTTCAGCCGTGCAGTAGTCGCCAAAATTCTCTTCAATATATTCATTTAGGGACTGATTGGCCTCAGAAGCGCTGGACTTTAAGCTGTCCATTTGCTCCTGAATACTCTTTTTCTGATCGGAGGTCAGGGTAATGCCTGCCTTTACACCGGCCTCATAGTAAGAGGTCACATACTGAATCTGATCCACCGTCTTGTCCTTAAACATCTGCAGCCAGGTGATTTTTTCACCGTCGGAATTGGTTACATACTGCTTGCTGTAGTCCTTGGTAGAGTCCAGATCATAGTAGCCGTAGCTGGCATAGTTCAGGTAGTTCTGAACTATGCGGGAATAATAATAATTGTATGCGCCCAGAGAAATTTTAGTCTCACCCACAGTCAGCGCCGTACCGCCGGGGTTGAGCATATCCCCCTCCTTGCCGTTGGGCACTGTATAGTAGCGCACACCCAGCACAGCCAACACAGCCACTACCGCTGCAAACAAAATGCAGAACAGGCCGATCTTAATGGGTGTGGTACGCACAGTAATCTGTTTCTCGCCGCTGTTTACCGCAGGAGCAACCGGCTCCGGCTTTGCCGCGCGCGGCTTCGCTGCCGGCATTTCAATCTCGAATTTGTCATCGGACAGAAAGTTGTCGTCCAATGTGGGTGCCTGTGCCTCAAACTCCCAGTTGTCATTCTCTTCGTACTGAACAGCAGGCTCGGACGCCTGAGACGGCGCATTTTCTTTCTGCGGCTCTTCACCGGGCAGTTTTTTCTCGTCTTCCATAGAACATGGCTCCTTTGTATCAATATCCACATAATTATACTATATTCGAACAGCAGTTGCAACCTTTCTTTATGAACGAAGGTGTAAACAATCTGTAAAATCCACTACCCTTGCAAAATACGCCGTCTTGTAGTAAGATAGAGCCAGTAAACGCCAAAAAGAGTGCAGGCACTCTGTACGGAGAGTCAATATGAAAGAAAAGCTCACTGCGCTGAAAATTGAATACCGCACCAATCCGGGCTGGTGCTGGCTGCTGGCCATTCTGTTTCTTTTTCCGCTACTGCCGGAGTATGTCAGTCCCTTTGTCCTGTTTGCGGGCTTTATCGTCTTTAAACTCCAGTGGAGCCGGGAGAAGCGCAAGGCCAAGGTGGGCACCATTGGCAAAATGATGATGCTATTTATGGGCTATGCCATTCTCAGCACCCTGTGGTCCCCCACGCCTTTCTCTACCTTTGCCACCGCCGCGCTGTGGTGGGGCATGTTTCTGTTGCAGGTAATGATCTATAACCTTGCCCGCAGCCGGGACAAAATTGACGCCCTGCTGCGCACCTGCACAGCCAGCGCCTGCGTCAACGGCGTCATCGGCACCCTGCAGATCTGCGGCTACACCTTAAACCGGTATGATCTAATCCCGGACGGCGCCGTGTTGGTGACGCCTCTCTACAAGGGACTGGACAAGTTTGTGTACACCCACCTACCCTTTGCCATCAGTACCAAGACCTTTGACTCCCGTGCCAGCGGCACCTTTTCCAATCCTAACCTGCTGGCAACTCATATGGTGGTTGTGTACCCCATTTCCATTTACCTGTTTTTGAACGCCAAAACAAAAAAGCAAAAAATCCTGTGTTTCCTTGCCAATGTGCTCATCAGTGCCGGACTCAGCTCTACCCTCACCCGTGCCGGGTGCGTCATCGCCCTGGCCGGCTGGGTATTTATGTTCATTGTACTGTGCCGCCGGTACTGGAAGCAAATGATCACCATCTTTCTGCCCACAATTGCAGTAATTGTACCCTCAATTCTTACCCGCTATGGCATTCTGTTTTCTGCCTCCGGCGGCAGCGGTGAAGCGCAAAAGTCCTCCGCCGCGCACTTCAGTATTTGGGAGAGCCTTATTGACTATGTTCTCTCCCATGCCCGGGCGTTTTTTATCGGCACCGGCTTCGGCTGTGAAGAGACCGGCAACATCTTAAAAAACATGTATAATTTAGACAAGCCCCACGCCCATAATTTTGTGATTGAATTTTGGGTGGAGTTGGGTGTCGTGGGCATTATGCTGCTGGGCATACTTTTGATTTGGAGCACCGGAAAGCTGCTGGAGATCAATACCAACAATTCCAAAAAACTCACTTTGGTGTTTTGCGCATTCACTTCTCTGGTAATGTACCTGGGCTTCGGATTATCCGATTTCATTTTCAATTCTCCCAAGCAAATGATCTTTTTGTTTTTGCTTCTCGGACTGACCCAGTCCATCAGCTACTGCTATGACAAGACCATCATCACCGACGCCCATACCCTGGAGCGCGCCGCCCGCAAAGAAATTCGCAACACCCTGAATCAGTAACCCCCACCGTCTGCTTTATTAGCAGGCGGTTTTTTGCAAATGCGTATTGCAAATTGAAATGGAAAGTGCTATGATTTGGGTCAGTATAGGTGAATCATTTTGATTAACAACTTATAAGAAGAGGATAAAGAATGAATATTATTGTTGTTGGCTGCGGTAAAATCGGCTCCACCTTGGTGGAAAGCCTGGCCGCCGAGGGGCATGACGTGGTGGCACTGGAAAAGGACGCCCAGGTTCTGGACCAGATCACCAATATGTACGACGTAATGGGTGTTTGCGGCAACGGCGCCGACTGCGAAACGCTGGAGGAAGCAGCCGTCGATAAAGCAGACCTGGTGGTATCCGCCACCGGCTCAGACGAGATGAATATGCTGTGCTGCTTCTTTGCCCGTAAAATGGGCGCCAAGCACACCATTGCCCGTGTGCGCAACCCGGAATATAACGACCGCTCTTTGGGCTTTATGCGCCAGCAGCTGAACCTGTCCATGTCCATCAACCCGGAGCTGCTCACCGCGCAGGAACTGTTTAACATTCTAAAGGTACCCTCAGCGGTAAAAATCGAATACTTCTCCGGGCGGAACTTTGAAATGGCAGAGTTGCGTCTGCGGGAGAATTCCATTCTGGACGGCATTCGCCTGACGGATTTGCAAAAAAAATACCACACTCGGGTACTGATCTGTGCAGTGCGGCGTGGAACAGAAGTATTCATTCCTGACGGCAACTTTGTCCTGCACGGGGGCGACAAAATCAGTCTGACCGCCTCTCCATCGGAAATTCAAAAACTGCTCAAGCGCCTGGGCGTACTACGCAAACAGGCGCGGGATGTAATGATTTTAGGCGGCAGCCGCACAGCCTTTTATTTGGCAAAAATGCTGTCCAACACCGGCAATAATGTTAAGATTATTGACCAAAACCGCGAACGCTGCAGGGACCTGTGCGACGCATTGCCCAACGCGGTTGTTATCAACGGTGACGGCTCCCAGCAGGAGCTGCTGCTGGAGGAGGGCCTGCAGGCCATGGACGCCTTTGTGGCTCTTACCGGCATTGACGAAGAAAATATACTAATGTCGCTGTTTGCCGCCTCACAGAATGTACCCAAGGTGATCTCTAAGGTCAACCGGAACGAATTGGGCAATATGGCGGAAAAGCTGGGGCTGGACTGCCTGGTATCGCCCAAAGATATTACCTCCGACGTGGTGGTTCGTTACGCCCGTGCTCTGCGCAATTCTCAGGACAGCAACATGGAAACCCTATATAAGATTATGGACGGAAGGGCGGAGGCACTGGAATTTAAGGTGTGCGGTAGTTCCGCCATTACCCAAACGGCTTTGAAGGATTTAACACTTAAGCCAAACACACTGATTGCCGGTATTATTCGTGGTAGAAAAACCATTATTCCCTCCGGTGAGGACAAAATTCTGCCCGGCGACAAGGTCGTGGTGCTGGCTGCCAACTGCCGTCTGCACGACCTGACGGATATTATCAAATAAGAACGGATCAAGAGGAAAAAGGCCATGAATCGTAAAATGGTATTTTATATGATCGGCAAGATCGTTCAGGCAGAGGCAGCCATGCTGCTGCTGCCGCTGGTGGTGGCGCTCCTCTATAAAGAAACGCCGCTGCCCTTTCTCATCACCATCTGCATTGCCCTGGTGCTGGGGATCGCCCTGTCCCTGGTCTTTAAGCCAAAGAACCGGGTGATCTACGCCAAAGAGGGCTTTGTGATCGTGGCCTTTGCCTGGATTGCCCTGTCCCTGATCGGCTGTATTCCCTTTGTGCTCAGCGGCGCGCTGCCCAACTTCTTTGACGCCTTTTTTGAGACGGTCAGCGGCTTCTCCACCACCGGTGCCTCGGTGATGACCGATGTGGAGTCCATGCCCCACGGGGTGCTGATGTGGCGCAGCTTTACCCACTGGGTCGGCGGTATGGGCGTGCTGGTGTTTATTATGGCCATCATTCCCTCCGTCACCGACCGCTCCATTCACATTTTGCGGGCGGAAATGCCCGGCCCCATTGTGGGCAAACTGGTGCCCCGGGCCAAGCAGACCGCGCGTATTCTCTATCTGATCTATGTGTTTCTCACCGCGGCGGAAGTGATCTTCCTGGTGTGCGGCAAAATGCCCCTGTTTGACGCGCTGGTCCATTCCTTTGGCACCGCAGGCACCGGCGGCTTTGGCATTAAGGCAGACAGTATCGGCAGTTACTCCACCTACTGCCAGGTGGTCATTACCGTGTTTATGCTGCTGTTCGGCGTCAACTTCAATTTGTATTATCTGGCGCTCTTACGCAACTTTCGCTCTGTGTTCAAAAGCCAAGAGCTGTGGTGCTATCTGGGCATTTTCGGTGCGGCTACGGCGCTGATCACCGCCAACATTTACAATCTTTATCATAGCGTGGGCAAATCACTGCAATACGCCGCTTTTCAGGTTTCATCCATACTTACCACCACCGGCTATTCCACAGCGGACTTTGACCAGTGGCCGGATCTGTCCCGGACCATTTTGTTCCTGCTGATGTTTGTGGGTGGCTGTGCCGGCTCCACCGCCGGCGGGCTGAAGGTGTCGCGAGTCATGCTGCTGTTTAAACTGATCCGCCGGGAATTGCGCCATATGCTGCATCCCCGTTCCGTAGGTGTAGTGAAATTAGAGGGCAAGCGGGTGGACAACGCCACCTTAAACGGCGTCAGCGCATATCTGCCTATCTACATCGCCTTTATTGCCGGGATCTTTCTGATCCTGTCACTGGAGCCCAATTTCAATATTGAAAGCAATCTGTCCGCCACTGTGTCTTGTTTTAACAACATCGGACCCGGCCTTGGACTAGTAGGTCCTGCACTAAGCTTTGCCGGATACTCTAATTTGTCTAAATTTGTTTTGTCCATGGCCATGTTACTGGGACGGCTGGAGATCTTCCCCTTGTGGTTCGCCCTCTCCCCCTCCACCTGGTCCAAAAAATAATAACACGCAAATAAAAAAGGAACTGCGCACCCCCTGGTGTACAGTTCCTTTTCTTACGGCGTTCTTTATGCATTTTGCGTCTTTCGCTCCCGGGCGGCACCCAGCAGGCAAAAGAGAATGGCTGCCAGGCAAAGTACTGCCCAAAAAATCATAACCGCCAGCCAACTGCGGCGCTCCAGCAGCCCACCGGCCAACTGGTTCATCACCGCACAGCCAATATAGGCTGTGGCGTTCAACACACCGGCCACAGTACTCACAATCCCCTGCTTGGCAAACCGCAGGGGCACCAGGGTAATCAATAGCACATTAATAGCAAACATGCAATTCGTAATCATTACCATGGCGATTAGAGACAGTACCGCACTATATTGAGCTACAACAGGCAGCAGCAGTAAAAACAGCAAGGCAATGCCAAAGAATACGGCGGAGGTACGCACCTCGCTGTGCAGGTACCGATTCACCCACCTGGCCAAAAACGCCCCCGTTACATTGATTATCGGCAGCACCATTGTCAGCAGCAGCGAAAAAGACACGCTCAGTTGAAATCGGTCAGTAAAGAAGTCCGGCACCCACTGGGTCACGCTGTCCTTGAGCGTGCCCTGGGCCACGATCGGCACCAAAAGCAGCAGCAAGCTGCCGGTAAACACCTTGGAGAGGGTGCCCTTGGCCGCTGTTTTGCCGCGTTGTACCGCCGGTGCAGGCTGCTGCAAATGCAGCCGACGCACGCCAAACAGCCACACCAGCGCCACCGCCAACAGCACCCCGCCGCAGGTGAGAAACACAAACCGCCAGGGCAACACCAGCATGGTCAGCAGACTGACGCAGTAGCTGAGCACCGTCCCCACCGGCACGGTGGTGGACATGTGCATACCAAACCGCTCCCGGTCCTCTGCACCATACTCTACTGATGCCAGCTTTAAGATCGGTGACCACACCAGGGACTGGAACAGCCCGTTGGCCGCCCACAACAACAGCAATGCCCAATAGGTATGAAAAAAGAAGATCAAAAGATTGGTAACAGCCGAGAAAAACACGCCGTAAAAAATCATAAGATCCGTGCGCAGCCGATCCCCCACCACGCCGCTGACAATCTGACCTAAGCCATAGCAAACAAAAAAGGCGGAGGACACAG
Source organism: bacterium (assembly GCA_963605415.1). Classification (GTDB taxonomy): domain Bacteria; phylum Bacillota; class Clostridia; order Oscillospirales; family Acutalibacteraceae; genus CAG-217. The sequence continues at coordinate 202,585 of CAVCUL010000001.1, forward strand.
AAGCAATGCGACTCTCGCTGAATACCCCCGCTGCAGTAAGTGCCGGAATGACTGCGGAATAGTTCAACCGACAGATATAGGTCGCGCTGTAGGCCAACCAGCACAGCAAAAACACATTCCGATCCCGCACACTGCCGTAGCCCAACATTCGTTTCGGCGCAGTCATCGTCTGCTGCCCCCCGCGTACAATACAGGAAAATCGTAATCATAAAAAATCAAAACAACTTTACCATTCAGGTTCAACATAACAAGCCCTCCTTTACCACCCATTATACCAAATCCCCGCAAGGAATTCTACGGTTCAAGGCAAAAGAGATGGAACAGAGATCCTGCAAGCACATACGATTGCCGGATACTTATGCTTACGCAAATTTTAAATTCGACTTGTTTGTTGGCATACTTATCCTATGAACTATGCATAAATGACCGGCTTGCCCTGCCGTGTTGTTGCAGATATCTAATCCAAATAATCATTCGCTCCGTACAAAAAAACGGATAAGCTGTGATCTGCTTGCCAATCATCCCGGTCACACATTATATTTTTTTGTACCTTGCACACACTATGGATATGGAATTACAACAAGCGGAAGCGCTGCGCCTGTCCCTGGAGATCGGCGCAGCCATAATGGAAAGCGGCGGAGAAGTGCGCCGCACAGAAGATACGGTCACCCGGATCAATTATGCCGCCGGGGCCACAGACGCCCAAGTGTGGGCCATGCCGGGCATTCTCACCGCCACAGTAACCTTGGCAGATAACACCACCCATACCGTCACCAAGTGTCTGGGGCCGGAGGAGATCGACCTGGCGGAGCTGGATCGGCTGAATACCCTGTCCCGCCGCCTGTGTGGGGGCAAGCCGGTGGACTGGCAAGTCACCAAGCGGCAGGTGTACAGTAGGCATACTCGGCTGCTCTGCACCTTTTTGGCCACCGCTGCCTTTTGCATTTACTTTGGCGGCACCTGGGCGGAGGCGGTGCTGTGCGGCGGGTTTGGCATTTTGGTGTCCGGCTACCGCCCGGCGCTGCAATCCGGCTTTACCGCCGTGCTGCTGGACGCTACCGTGGCCGGTCTGCTGGCCTTTACGCCCCAGGCGCTGGGACTGCCCCTGCGTGGCGCCAATATTCTCATCGGCACCATTATGCTGCTGGTGCCCGGGCTGACGGTGGGCAACGCCCTGCGGGATATGATCGACGGCGACTTACACGCCGGGCTGTTGCGACTGGAAGAAGCGATATTGTGCGCCCTGGCCATTGCCCTGGGCTGCGCCTTTGCCCTTTGGCTGCCGGGGAGCGTGGGGCGGTGAGAGAGATCCTCTCCGGCACCCTGGGCACCCTGGCTTTTTCTGTTTTAATGCAGGCTCCACGGCGGCTGCTGTTCTTTACCACCTTTGGCGGGCTGCTGTCCGGCACCGTATACTGGTTTGCCGGGGAGAACGGTATGGGGGCCTTTGGCGCCACCCTGTGGGGTATGCTGGCCATTGCCCTGTATGCAGAGCTGCTGGCACGGGTGCTGAAAACCCCGTCCACCGTGCTGCTCTACCCCTCTACCGTGCCCCTGCTGCCCGGCAGCGCCATCTACTACGCCATGCAATACCTGCTGTGGGGCCAGCCGGACCGGGCCGCCGTTTACGCTGCCCAGACCTTGCAGATTGCCACCGGTATGGGGCTGGGCGCTGTGCTGGTGGCGGTGCCCATTCGCCTGCTGCGCGCCCATCGGGAACAAAAATAATGCACCCTGCCGGTACTGTTTCACGGCAAGGTGCATTTTTTGTATTTCATTTAATGGCGGGTGTCGTCCTCAAAGCATTCGCAAAAGCGCGCGGCAAAGGCCGGCGGCTCCCCCGCCGCATACAGGTGGGACAGATCGCCGAACTGCTGCACACGGAAGGTGGCGATCCCTTTCTCCCGCTCCTCGGTCACCACCGTGGTAACGGAGGTGGGCAACGCCACAAAATTATGCCAAAGGGGCATAGGCGACACGGAGAGCAAGTGGCTGAGCAGCACCGCCTCCACGCCAAAGTGGCAAAACAGAACGATGGTATCGTGATTGCCGTCTACCACATCAAACACCCGGCCGTTGTGCCGATAGCCGTGGCGGGCCAGCAGAGCGTCCAAATTGCTGCACACATAGCGGTACTCTTTCTCCACATTCTTGCTTTGCATGAGTCGGGTATTCAGCCACCCATTGGCAGAATAGTAAGCGTCCTCCCGGCACCAGTACGCGGGCAGCCGATCCCAGCAGCCCTCCACTTTCAGCCCCCGGCGCACCTTGCCCCGGAACTCTTGCAGCCAATCCAGGGTCTCCGCACTGCGCCCCAACCGCTGCAAAGTGGGTCGCGCCGTGTCCTGCGCACGACCCAAAGGTGAACAGTAAAATGCCTTTACATCCAGTTTACACAGTCGCTCCGCCAACAGATCCGCCTCACGGAACCCCTTGGGGGTTAGCGAGTCTTTCTCATAATCCGGGTCGCCGTGGCGCACAATCAAAATTTGCATACAGTCGCCGCCTTTCATTCCTACCGCCAGTATAACAGAATTGCAACCAAAATACAAATGTGGTACAATGAGCCTATGAAAATTTTAATTGACGCAGACGGCTGCCCGGTGGTGGATCTGACCCTGCAAGCGGCAGCCGATCACGGGCTGGAGGCCATACTCTTTTGCGACACCAGCCACCAATTCAAAAAGGACAATGCCCGGGTAGTTACGGTGGATAAGGGCAGCGACAGCGCAGACTTTGCCCTGCTCCGCCGGGTGGAGCCGGGGGACATTGTAGTGACCCAGGACTACGGACTGGCCGCCATGGTGCTGGCCAAGCGGGGCTATCCCATTACCCAAAACGGCAAGCGACTCACCGACGACAATATTGACACATTGCTGCTCACCCGCCACGCAGCCAAGAAAGCACGGCGGAGCGGCTACCGATTGAAAGGACCGTCCAAGCGCACAACTGAACAGGACCAGGACTTTCAAGCGGCTCTCAGGAGGTTGATCGAAGATGCACATTCTCATTGCGCCGGATAGCTACAAAGGCTCCCTGACCGCCCGGCAGGTGTGCGATATTTTGGCGCAGGCGTTGCTGAGCCACCCGGGTGTGACGGTAACCACTCTGCCCCTGTCTGACGGGGGCGAGGGATTTGGCACCTGCTGCGTTGACGCCTGCAAAGGCCATATCCTTTACACTAATGCAGTTGATCTATTCGGTCAGCCCATAAAGGCTCCCCTGTATACTTGGGGCGATACGGCGCTGATCGAGTGCGCCGCCACCTGCGCCCTGCAAGAGAAAAAGGACATTATGGCTGCCTCCTCCTATGGGGTAGGTATGCAGCTGAAAAGCGCTATAGACCTGGGATTTCGCCATTTTATCATCGGCCTGGGCGGCAGCGGTATGTGCGACGGCGGCGCCGGTGCGTTGGCAGCCCTTGGCGTGGCGTTTTATGACCGGAGCGGTACTTCTATCCCCCACCCTACCGGCGGCGATCTGCAGCGGATCGCCGGGTTGGAAGTTCCGGCAGCGCTACAAGAAACCGTAAAGGGACTTCACTTTACATATGCCTGTGATGTGACCAATCCATACACCGGCGAGAACGGCGCCGCTGCGGTGTTCGCTCCCCAAAAAGGCGCCACCCCGGCGCAGGTACAGCTGCTGAACACCGGTATGGCGCGCCTGGCAGCACTGCTGCCGAAAGATGTGACCGCCTTGCCCGGTGCCGGTGCAGCCGGTGGACTGTGCGGCGGCCTATACGGCGTACTGGGCGGCACCACCCAAAGCGGCTTTGACCTGCTGGCGGAACTGGCCGATCTGGACAGTGCCATTGCCGGGGCAGACCTGGTGGTCACCGGCGAGGGGCGCACGGACCGGCAGACCCTGATGGGCAAGCTGCCTTACCGGGTGGCGCTGCATGCCAAAAAGCGGGGCAAGCGCTGCATGGTCATCAGCGGCGACGGGGACGGCACCCAGGTAGGTGACAAGGTGATCACCTTAACAGATAAAAACACACCGCCACGGACGGCCATTGCCCACGCTGCCGCCCTGCTGGCAGAAAAAGCCGATCTGCTCTTGCAATAATAGGTTTTTAATATTATAATGAAGTATATTTTATGGGCTATGCCCGGAACAGGAGAACAGTATGAAAGTCAGACTTCCCAAACACAGAGAGTTTTTGATCAAATTTGCCGATGGTTATGAGAAAGAGGACGAGGCCTGGCAGGCTTTGAACCAGATCGTGACCGACTACTCCAAGGACGGCAAAAGCGTGTACACCCCCACCTTTATTGAGGACAATGAGGACAAGGTGAAGGCCCTGCAAGAGCAGTACGAATTCACCTACGAGATCGTTGAGAAATAAGTATGCAAAAGAAGAAAGTATATGCAGTCTCCACCGCCCACCTGGACACGGTGTGGCGCTGGGATCTGCGCAAGACCATTGAGGAATACCTGCCGGACACCCTGCGCAAGAACTTTGATCTGATCGAGCGCTACCCCGGCTACTGCTTCAATTTTGAGGGCGCCTTTCGCTATCAGCTGATTGAAGAATACTATCCCCTGGCCTTTGCGGAAATTCAGGATTTTGTAAAGAGCGGCAACTGGTATCCTGCCGGTGCCTGCTACGAGAACGGCGATGTGAATATCCCCTCTCCGGAGGCGCTTTTCCGCAATATTCTCCTTGGCAATCGGTATTTTGAGGAGAAGTTCGGCGTGCAGTCTAAGGACATTTTTCTGCCGGACTGCTTTGGCTTCGGTCAAGCACTGCCGTCTGTGATGAAGTACGCCGGGCTACTGGGTTTCACCACCCAAAAGCTCAGCTGGGGCAGTGCCTACGGCGTGCCCTTCGCCCTGGGCTACTGGCAGGGCGTGGACGGCAGCCGTGTGCTGGCGTGCCCCAACGCCCGGTCCTACCGCGCCAAGTTCAGCGGTGACCTGCGGGGGGATTTGTCCGTCATTGACGATGTGGCCAAGAACGCCTTTGAGGGCGGTCTGCCCTATGCCCAGCACCTGTACGGCACCGGCGACATTGGCGGCGCTCCCACGGAGGAGAGCGTGCAGAGCGTGTGCGCCAGCGCGGCAGAGAATGCGCAAAAGGACTTTGATGTGATCAGCGCCCGCTCCGACCAAATCTTCAAGGACATAGACGCCCTGCCGGACAGCGACAAGGACCGCCTGCCGGTGTGGAACAACGAGCTGCTGATGACCAGCCACGGCGCCGGTGGTTACACCGCCCGGGCCATGGGCAAGCGGCTGAACCGCCAGTGCGAGGTGCTGGCCGATGTGGCGGAGAGCACTCTTTCCACAGCTGAGCTTCTGGGGGTCTACACTTATCCTCAGAAGACGGTGAACAAGGCCTGGGAACGGCTGATCCAGCACCAGTTCCACGACGACCTGCCCGGCACCTCCAATATGGAGATCTACAACACCAGTTGGAACGACTACCACACTTCCCTTGTACAGCTGCAAGGGGAATACACCGGCGCCGTGGGCGCCATTGCCAACCAGCTGGACACCCAGTGGGTAACGGACTGCGCCCTGATCGTGCACAATCCCCTGCCCTTTGCCCGCACGGAAGCGGTAGAAGCCCATGTGCGGCTGAACCACAACGGCAAGTACCTGCGGGTGCTGGATCAAGACGGCAACGAACTGCCCAGCCAGGTGATCCACAAGGAGGGCAAGGCCTTTCACCTGGCGGTGCTGGCCACCGTGTCCCCCATGGGCTACCTGGTGCTGGATGTGACGGCGGCGGATAAGCCCTGCCCGGTACAGACCGATCTGCGCTGCGGCGAGCATATGCTGGAGAACCGCAAGTACCGTCTGCTGCTGAATAAAAACGGCGACATTGCCTTTTTGTACGATAAAGAACTGGGCCGCCAAATTTTGGATAGACCCATGAAGCTGGCGGTGCTCCACGACACCGGCGAACTGAACTACCCGGCGTGGGAAATGCGCAAGACCGACATAGACAAGGCGCCTTATCTCTATGCCAACACTCCGGAATTTGAGTTGATCGAAAGCGGCCCCGCCAAGGCAGCGATTAAAGTCAGCCGTCAGCTGGGCGTGTCTAAGGTGGAACAGATCATCAGCCTGGACGCCGGCAGCAGCTGTATTCGGGTAGAGAACGCTGTGGACTGGCGCAGCCGCCGGTCTATGCTCAAAGCGGAATTTCCCTTTGTTGCCGCCGCGGACGGCGCGGACTACGACCTGGGACTGGGCGTGATCCACAGAGGGAATAATAACGAAAAGCTGTATGAAGTACCTGCCCAAAAGTGGGCGGATGTGACCAATAATGGCGGCGACTTTGGCGTGTCCGTCTTTTCCGACAGCAAGTACGGCTGGGACAAACCGAACGACCACACCCTGCGGCTCACCTGCCTGCACACCCCTGCCGGTGCCTTTATCAAGGAGGCCCGCCAGGATCTGTTGGACCTGGGGCGCAACCGCTTTGGCTTTGGCATTTACAGCCACAAAGGCGGCTGGCAGATCGGCACCCAAGCAGCGGCAGAGGCCTTTAGCAAACCGCTGGTGGCGTTCCAAACCTCGGCCCGCAAGGACGGCAAGCTGGGCAGCGCATTCTCCGCAGCTGCATTAAATACGAAGAACGCCCTGCTCCGCGCTTTTAAGAAAAGTGAGGACGGCAGCGGCTATATCGTCCGCATTGGCGAGAGCGCGGGTCAGGCACAAACCGCTGTGACCTTTTCTGCATATCGCCCCATCGGCGGCGCCACCCTGTGCACTGCCGACGAGCGGCCCATTGAAGCGTTACAGACCGAGAACGGTCAGCTGACCTTTGACTTGAAGCCCTTTGAGGTGAAAACCTTTTTGCTCACCTTTGCGGCAGAAAAGCTGCCCCGGGAGAAGTTCAAAAAAATGGACCTGCCGGTGAACACCAAGGGCTTGACCACCGATGAGGATATGCGCAACTGCATTCTGCAAGGCGCCGGGTTCTCACTGCCGGCAGAACTGCTACCGCAGGTGCCCACTTATAAAGGCATTACCTTTAAGCTGCCACAGGTCAGCGACGGCAACGACCTGCTGGTGGCCCGCGGCGAGACTCTGGAACTGCCCAAGGGCTGCACCAAGCTGTATTTCCTGGCAGCCAGCACCGCCGGTGACCGACAGGTGGAATTCGCCACCGACCGGCGCACCAAGACCCTGACCATCCACAGCATGGCGGAGCTGCCCTTCCAGTGGGATATGGCGGGACTCAAGCAGACCGCCCGCATTAAGGAGGCGGACATTGCGCTGGAATTCACCCACTGCCACCACCCGGAGGGCAACATTGCCGCTAAGAAAGCCTGGTTCTACCTGTATGAACTGGACATTCGCGGCGCCAAGGCCCTGACCCTGCCGGAGGACAATCGGCTGATCATTATGGCCATGACCGCGGTGAAGAAATACTCCAACACCACCCTGGCTACCCCCCTGCTGGACACCGTCAGCGGCGCGTACGACTTTGACGATATTCCACCCATGGAAAAGCTGATCGACAAAGCGGACTTTGTCACCATTCGCGCCGGCAAGATCCAGGATCAGGCCAAAGGCGGCAAGGGCAAAGGCTGGAAACGGGACAACCCCATTACCAACATCATTCGCTCCTATACAAAAAGTGAATGGTAACGGTGCATAAATATCAAAAGGACCGGTATGCAAAACCTGCATATCGGTCCTTTCTCTTTGTAAGGCGCTGCGCCTTTACAAAATTATAAAGTGAAAATCAATGTGGAAATCTATGTTCAAACTGTGGAAGTTGCAGCCGCCTTGTGAACGATATTTGCGAAAAACTCTGTGGAAAATGTGTAAAATGTAAAGCCTTTCACTTGCTTTCTCATTATTTTCCACATTTTTGCATTATACAGACAGCAAATATACATTCTGCCTGTTTTTGAACGATCTGTATAAAATACAAAGCGCTCCTGAACATCAGGAGCGCTTTATGTATCAAATTTGCTTATTTCTTAAAGAAATCCACGATCTGGTCAAAGGCGTCGTCGTCACTATTGGTAAACGCAGAGGGCGCAGCGGTGGTGGGAGCCACAGGCTCGGTTACCGGCGGTGCAACCTCCAGGTTTGCCGTAGTGGACTTGATCTGATGATTGGGGCCCTCGTCGCCAAAACGGGTGGCGATCACGGTAATGATCATCTCGTCCTCCAGCTCCTCGTCGAAGTTGGCACCCCAAATGATCTCGCAGTCCGGATGAACCGCATTGGTCACGATGGTAGAAGCTGCGTCGATCTCTTCCAGACCGATGTCCGTAGAAGCGGTAATGTTCAACAGTACGCCGCGGGCACCCTCAATGGAGGTGTTCAGCAGCGGAGAAGTGATGGCCTGCTTTGCAGCCACCTCGGCCTTATCCTTACCCTTAGCACGGCCAACACCCATGTGGGCATAGCCGGCGTCCTTCATGATCTCGGTCACATCGGCAAAGTCAGAGTTTACCAGACCGGTGGCATTCACCAGGTCAGAAATGGACTGCACGCCCTGGCGCAGCACATCGTTAGCGATCTCAAACGCATTGAGCAGCGTGATCTTCTCATCGGTCACATATTTCAAGTTCTCATTGGGGATCACCATCAGAGAGTCCACATACTGCGCCAGATCCTCAATACCCTCTTTGGCCTGGTTCATACGGCGCTTGCCCTCAAAAGCAAAGGGTGTGGTCACAACGCCAACGGTAAGAATGCCCATATCCTTGGCGATCTTGGCTACAACGGGAGCAGCACCGGTACCGGTACCACCACCCATACCGGCAGTGATGAACACCATCTCTGCGCCGGTCACAGCGTCTGTAATGGCCTCGCGGCTTTCCTCGGCGGCACGGGTACCAACCTCCGGCTTAGCGCCGGCGCCGCGACCCTTGGTGGCCTTCTCACCGATCTCGATCTTATGAGAAGCGGCAGACTTTGCCAGAGCCGGACGATCCGTGTTGATCGCAACGAACTCCACATCCTGAATATTGCATTTTACCATGCGGTTTACAGCGTTACCGCCGCCGCCGCCAACACCGATTACCTTAATCTGTACAACCTTGTTGTCATCCGTATCAATTTCATAACGAGCCATAGATTATGTATCTCCTTCATTTATTTTGTAAATCCATCAGTTTGTCAGCAGACAACTTTACAAATCATATTGTAACAATATTGTAATCCTTTTGCAACACTTTTTTTGAATATTTCTCAAAGTTTTTGACAATTTTTCCGATTTTTAACCGGAGCGTCTTTGTGCATTTTCCACAAGTGTGCGAAACTTGTCTAAAATCTGTATAATTTTCATCTTTACAGCTAATCTTCTGTAAAGTAATATTGCTTTTCACCGGTTAAACGCAGGGTTCCCTTTACAGATGGGTTATCCTGATCCAGTTGTGCACAGGCAGCTAAACCCTGATTGATCTTTTTTTCCAACTGATCACATGTACCTAACTGAAAGACAATCCGATTGTCGTACACAATGGAATTGTTGTTCAGTCCCAGACTGCATATTGCCGTAGCCTCTGTAAACTGATAGTTGGATATAGCCTGGGCCAACTGGGTCAGACAAGCTGCTACATTTTTATTAGAAAACTGCACCGTCTGTCCCACCTTGGCGCTTTTCAAATTGGCCTTTTGAATAAGAATGCTCTCTTTCGGCTTCTTCTGCGCCACTTCCAGCACCTTAAATTGATCATCCATCAAAGTATAGGTCTTGTCCTTATTTTTCACTGCATAGGCCGGTGTGGCGTCCGTCAGCTTGATCTGCACCGTGCCGGGCAGCTTACGCTTGACCTGGGCACTGTACACATAAGGCAATGCCTGCTGCAACTGCTGGGAAGCCTTATCCGTATCTGCAAGGAACAGATTCTCACCTTTTTCTATGGTGCAAACAGAAAGCACCTTATCCGCATCATACTTTTTGCTGCCGGTTACGGTGATGGTATCAATCTTGAAGAACACCGTTAAACACAACACCATCACAATAGCCATCGTCAGCAATACCAGACCGAACACTGCCAAAGCCCGGCGCACGCTGCGCTTCAACCGGCGGCGTTTATTCTGTTTATTGCGCCGCTCCTGGCGGGTCATTGGCGACGCCTGGCGCTGCTGCCGGGAGGCGACTTGCTGCTCCCGACGATACAGCTTTGGCGGCTCCAGCCCGTTATCCGGGTAAATGCTGTGCCCATGTTCAGGCGGTTCAGGTGTCCTTTGTCTCATGGTTCGTCCTCTTGATATTTGCCCCTACTGCAGTGAGCGCAGCGGGCAAGTTCTCGTAGCCACGGGTAATATGATGAATTTCACTGATGGTGGAAGTACCGGCGGCAGCCAATGCAGCCACCACCAAGGCGGCACCACCACGCAAATCTGTGGCCTCTGCCTTTGCCCCGTGGAGCACCGGCACGCCGCGAATCACCGCCGTTTTTCCACTAACGGCAATATCACAGCCAAAGCGTTGCAACTGGGCGGTGTAGCGAAATCGGTTTTCAAATATATTCTCACAAATCACTGAGGTACCCCGCGCGGTGGTAGCTGCGGCGGCAAGCACCGCCTGGCTGTCTGTGGGAAAGCCCGGATACGGCAATGTAGTCAGCCGCTGAAATGCACGCAGTCGAGCCGGCGCTGTGATCAGCAGATCCGTGCTGTCCAGGCGCAGATCACACCCCATCTCCTGAAACACCGGTAAAACCGGTGCCAAATCAGCCGGGTGTACCTGTCGCAGCAGCAGTTTGCCGCCGGTAATGGCCGCAGCGCTCATGTAGGTCGACGCCACAATTCGATCCGGAATCACAGTATGCGCAGTCCCGTGCAGAGTCTCTACCCCCTCAACAATGACCGTGCCTTGACTGTCCACCAGTACCCGACCGCCGACCGCGTTCAGGAAATTCGCTAAATCGCCGATCTCCGGCTCCCGCGCCGCATTTCTCAATGTAGTTACGCCTTTGGCAGTACAGGCCGCCAGCATCACGCACTCGGTGGCACCCACACTGGGGAACGGCAAGTGAATGGCACAGCCCACCAGTCCGCCAGGCGCAGAACAGTGCATACAGCAGCCGTCCTCCCTGACCCGGGCACCCAGCAGTCGCAGAGCGGACAGGTGCAGGTCAATGGGCCGCAGTCCAATATCACACCCACCGGGATAACACACGGTGGCGCTGCCTGCCCGGCTGAGAATAGCCGGTAAAAACAGCATACTGGAGCGCATGGTGCGCATCATTTCTTCGGAAATACAGGTGCCGCACATGGCCGTAGCGTCTACGGTCACCGCCCCCGGCTCCTGCTGCACCCGGCAGCCCAGGGACTGCAAAATGGCAGCGGCAGCCGCCACATCGGACAGCGCCGGGCAATTATGTATTTCACACGCCCCGGGCACCAGCAGCGTACCGGCCAAAATCGGCAGCGCCGCGTTTTTGGCGCCGTGCACCGGCAGCACGCCCCGGAGTTTGGTCTGACCCTCGATTACATACTGTTCCATTCCATCACCCTCGTACTTGCCATACTATGCAAGGAGAGGGTTTTGGGTGTATCCGGTTATTTTGCCTTTGCCAGGTCCAGGATCACATCCGCAATGCGGCTGCGGGCGTCTGCCACAGACATAGCCTTGGCGTTGCGCTCGATCTCAAACAGCTTTTCTTTATCGGAGAGCAACTCGTCCATCATAGCAGACAGGGTGTCTGCGGACAGGTCCTTCTCCTCCAAAATGCGCGCGGCGTTGCGGTTCACCAGCGCCATCGCGTTGTGGAACTGGTGGTTCTCTGCCACATAGGGCGAAGGAATTAAAATGGACGCCTTGCCCATGGCCTCAATCTCAGACAGAGAAGAGGCGCCGGCACGACCAATCACCAGATCCGCAGCTGCCATACAGACATCCATATTATCAATATACTGGCGCACTTCCACAGTGCCCTTGCGGCCATCGGTAAAGCCCGCCTGGGCGAACTTCTCCAAATACGCGCCGCCATTGGTGCCCACAGAATGAATATGGTAGCAACTGCCGTCCTCTGCATGGCGCAGAAGAATGGGCAGCATAGCCTCGTTCAGGGGCTTAGCGCCCAGAGAGCCGCCAAAGGACAGCACCAGCATTTGGCCGTCCGGTATACCCAGTCCTGCCCGGGCAGCCGCCCGATCAGCGCACAACAGTTGGCCGCGCACCGGCAGACCGGTGACCACCGGCGGATTTTTCGGCGTTAAGTGCTTGGCAGCGTCCTCTACCGTAAGCATGACCCGATCCACTGTCTTGGCCAGGGTCTTATTGGTAATGCCCGGATAAGCGTTTTGCTCGTGAATACAAGTGGGAAAGCCCAGTTTCACTGCCTGCTGCAGCACCGGACCGCTGACATAGCCGCCAAAACCCACCACCACATCCGGCTGAAAATCGGTAAGGATCTGCTTGCATTTCTTTTCACTTTCCACCAGCCATGCAACTGTGCGCACATTGTGAGCAATGGCCGCCGGTGAAAAGGAACGGCGAAATCCGCTGATCTGAATGGTCTTAAAATCGAACCCGGCGGCAGGCACCAGACGGCTTTCCATGTGGTCCGCCGTGCCGACAAATAAAAATTCTGCCTGGGGATATTTATCTCTCAAATAGGAAGCCACAGCCAAAGCCGGGTTAATATGACCGGCTGTGCCGCCAGTGGCAAACAGGAGTTTCATTCGATTACCTCCACTCTTTGGTTGTTTTTGCGGGATACGGAGAGCACCACGCCGATCTCGCCCAGTAGCATAATCAATGCCGTACCGCCGTAGCTAAAGAACGGCAAGGCGATGCCTGTATTTGGTATCGTATCGGTAACCACCATAATATTCAGCACCACCTGGAACCCGATCTGCGCCATAATACCCAATACCAGCAGGGAGCCGAATCGGTTGGGACACTTTTTGGCAATGGCAATGCCGCGCCACACCAAAAGCCCAAACAGCAGAATAATAAACGCAGCGCCTACAAAGCCCAGCTCCTCACATACGATGGAAAAAATAAAATCGTTTTGCGGCTCAGATACATACAGGTACTTCTGCTTGGAATTGCCCAATCCGGTGCCGAACAGACCGCCGGAGCCGATGGCATACAGGGAGTTATTGGTCTGCCAGCGCAGGTCGTCCGGGGAGTAGCTTTTATCCAGCCAAGCGCGTATGCGCTCTCCGGCATAGTTCTCCAGCAGCTCCGGATTGACCACCACCAGCACCGCCACAGCCGCCACAATACCCACGCCGATGGCAAACAACTTCCAGTCACTGCCCCCGGCCCACATCAGTGACGCACCGATCAAAAATACCAGAATGGTGCAGGACATATGGTGCTCTAAGTAGATCAGCCCGCAAAACACGGCCAAAATCAAAATGGGATACACAAAGCCGTACTTGAATTTTGGCATTTGCCTATAGTAACGGCTGATATAATTGGCCATCACCACCGACACGGTGAACTTGGCCAAATCCGATGGCTGAAAGGTAAAAGAGCCGATAGGGATCCACCGGCGAAAGCCCCGCAAATCTGTATGATACACCAGCACCAAACACAGCAGCGCCAATGTGACCAGCAGCAGTGGCACGGTAGACGCCTGGATCACCTTATAATTCAGCCTGGATAAAATAAACATCGCCACCAGGCCCGCTACGGCAAAGATCAACTGGCGACTGATATAAGCGTAGCTGTTACCCTTGTCATTATAAAAAGCATAGGCATAGGATGCGGAAAAAAGCATCACCAGGCCAATGGTCAGCAGCAGCAAAGACAGTGCCAAAAACGGCACATCAAAGGAGCCTGTGACCCAAAAATCACTTTTTTTCAGACGCTGTTTACCGCCCTTTTGCATCGGCAGTACCCGTTCCCCATCGCTGTGGGTGGGCAGTGCGTTATCTGCGTGGTAAGCCACAACATGCTCCTTTCTGTTCTTTGTTCTTTGCTCTTATCTGCCAAAGGTTCCCTTGATCAGCAGCACCAAAGCGAGAATACAACCGACGGCATTCACCAGTGAGAACACAACGCAGATCTTCTTCTCTTTCCAGCCGCACATCTCAAAGTGATGGTGAATGGGCGCCATTTTGAAAATGCGCTTGCCGTGGGTGAGCTTAAAGTAACCGATCTGGATAATATCGCTCATGGTCTCGCACACATAAACAATACCGAAAAGCAGCAGCAGGATGGGACACTTGATACAGTAACCCAAAGCCGCCACCATGCCGCCCAGGAACAGACTGCCGGTGTCGCCCATAAAGGTCTTGGCCGGGTTCCAGTTCCAGCACAGAAAGCCCAGCACACCGCCCAAAAGCGCAGCGGCAAAAATCGCCATACCCAGGTAGCTGCAATATATACCGAAATAAATAAAAGAAATGGCAACAGTAGCGGTTACCGAGGAACAAAGGCCGTCAATGCCATCTGTCAGATTAACGGAATTTACCGTGCCGTAAATAATAAAGATAGACAGCACCCAAAACAGCAGACCGGTGCCGAAATTACGCTCAAAGTTCACCGACCCGGCAAAAGGCAAGTACCACACTGTGTTGTGAGAAAACCACAGGGTCGCCACATAACCAATGGCTACGATCAGCTGACCCAAGGACTTCTGCTTGGCCGATAAGCCCTCGTTGCGCTTCAGCTTGATTTTAATAAAATCATCGGTAAAGCCCACGATGCCGTTACCAATGGCCAGGCAAAGACCGGCCACCAGCAAAATAATCTCTCGCCCCGGAAGCAGATCAGAGTAGGCACTCTCCAGCGAACCGCCGGAGAAATGCAGGGTCAAGGCACCTACAACAAAAGCGACAATAATTCCGATAATGAACATCAGCCCACCCATATTGGGTGTGCCCTGCTTTTTCTTATGCCAGGCGGGACCGATGTCTAAAATCGTTTGACCAAACTTCAATTTACGCAACCAGGGAATAATCACAAACCCCAAGGCAGCGGTGACGGCAAAGGCCACCACCAAACTGATTAAAACAGATACAACAGACATTATGCCTTCTCCCACCTTTCATACACCATGTGCATTACATCCTCCAGATGCATCCCTCGGCTGCCCTTAAAGAGCACACCGTCACCGGGCTGCACCTGCTGCACCAGCGACTGAGCCAATGCTTCCTTTGTATCAAACAAGCGGGCATTTTCCAGCCCTGCCTGCTTGGCCGCTTCTACGATATAGGCAGCGTCCGCCCCGTAAGCCAGCACGCCGTCTATGTCGTTCTCTGCCGCCATCTTGCCCACGTGCGTGTGCGCCGCCTGGGCATATTCGCCCAACTCCAGCATGGAGCCCAGCACCGCATAACGATGATTGGCCGGAAGTCCGCCCAGCGTGCGCAATGCAGCACGCATAGAATCCGGACTGGCGTTGTAGCAGTCCTCAATCACCTGCACCAGACCCACCTGCACCAGATTTTGGCGCATACCGGCAGGCACATAGCTTGCCAGGGCTGCCGCGGCAGCTGCCGGGTCTACCCCGGTCACATAACCCGCAGCCATGGCTGCCAGCGCATTATACACATGGTGAATACCCACGGTGGGAATGGTCACAGACTGGGTAAAGGTGCTGTGGTGCACCGTAAAAACAGTGGAGCTCCCCTGCTCTGCAATATCCGTGGCGGTAAAGTCTGCACCTTGGTCATCAATAGCAAAAGTTACAACCGGTCGATCTTCACACCTTACCGTGCGCAACATATCGTTATCTATGTTCAAAAGCAGAGGCGCATCCGGTGCCATCCCCTCCAGTATTTCCAG
This sequence comes from bacterium, assembly GCA_963605415.1. GTDB lineage: Bacteria > Bacillota > Clostridia > Oscillospirales > Acutalibacteraceae > CAG-217. The sequence goes on from CAVCUL010000001.1 coordinate 218,261, forward strand.
CTTTGCCTGCAAAATTCCCTGTCGGGAGCCCAGGTTTTCAATATGGGACACGCCAATGTTGGTAATCAGCCCCACAGTGGGCGCCACCGCCCGGGTCAGACGGCCAATCTCACCAAAATGGTTCATGCCCATTTCGATCACTGCCGCCGTATGGCTGTCCTCTAATCGAAACAGCATTTGGGGCACGCCAATCTCATTATTCAGGTTCCCCTGGGTCTTCAAGGTATTATATTTTGTCCCCAGCACCAGCGCAATAAACTCCTTGGTGGTGGTCTTGCCAACGGAGCCGGTAAGCCCTACCACCGACAGCTGAAATCGCCGCCGATACCAACCGGCCAGCCGAAGCAATGCTCTTCCGGTATCTTTTACCACCAGCTGGGGCACATCCACCTCAACCGGGTGATCCACTAAGAGCGCTGCCGCGCCCAGCTGCGCCGCCTGGGGTGCAAAGGTGTGGCCGTCAAACCGCTCCCCCCGCAAACAGACAAACAAGCTGTCAGGCTGTATTTTTCTCGTATCCGTGCAAACATCGGCCAGGGTGACTTGTGCTTGCATTCGAGGCAGGCCTAAGGCTGCCGCCGCTTCCTGTAAAGTAAATGCTTTCATTCTTTCTCGGCGCCGAGGATCTCCGCCACGACTTCTCTTTCGTCAAAATGAATGGTGCCCGTAGGCAGAATTTGATAGGTCTCATGCCCTTTGCCTGCCAGCAGCACAATGTCTCCCGGCTCTGCGTGGTGCAATGCCCAGGCAATGGCTTCCTTGCGGTTCTCCACCACCACGTAAGGGGTGGAAACACCCTGCATACCCACCAAAATATCTTCAATAATGGCGTGTGGGTCCTCACTGCGGGGATTATCCGAGGTAACCACGCAGAAGTCGGACAACTCTGCCGCAATCCGTCCCATCTTGGGTCGCTTGGTCTTATCCCGATCACCGCCGCAACCAAACAGGGTCATAATGCGGCCGGTAGCGATCTCACGCAGGGAGGAAATAATATTCTCCAGCCCATCCGGTGAATGGGCATAATCGATAATCACCGTATAGTCTGTATCGGTAGGCACAACCTCAATGCGGCCCTTTACGCCCTTGGACTTACTGATGGAGGTGAGCACATCGCCAAAGGGCACGCCCAGCTCCAACGCGCATGTGGCAGCGCACAGTGAATTATAAACGGAGAACCGACCGGGAATGGGGCAATGACAGCGGCCGATATTCTCCGGCGCCACCAGTTCGTATTCCACACCGCCGGGCTTAAAGTTCAGATTCTTTGCCACATAATCGGCGCTATTGGTATCCACCGCGTAAGTGGTCACCTGACAGGGCAGGCCCTCAACGATCTTCAGCCCGTTTTGGTCGTCTGCATTGGTGACGGCTTTGTCACAGTTTTCAAACAAAATACGCTTGGAATTGAAGTAATTCTCCCAAGTCTTATGATAATCCAAATGGTCCTGGGTCAGGTTGCTAAAAGCGGCAAGCGTAAAGTGAAGTCCCTTTACACGCCCCTGTGCCAGCGCCTGGGAGGACACCTCCATCACGCAATACTGACAACCGGAGTGCACCATCAGAAAGAACAGCTTTTGCAGTTCGTGGGCCTCCGGAGTGGTGTACTTAGCCGGGTAGACCTCGCTACCCACCATATTCTGCACCGTACCGATAAGCCCCACTTTTTTGCCGGCATTCTCCAAGATCTGCTTAATAAGAAATGTGGTGGTGGTCTTGCCGTTGGTGCCGGTCAGGCCGATCAGCTGCAACTGCTCTGCCGGGTTGCCGTAATAATTGGCACAAATGGCCGCGTAAGCGTCCCGGGTGTTGGGGGTAATCACCTGGCTGGGCAGCCCCAGATCGTGATCACAAACCACGGCAACGGCGCCCTTTTCCAGCATTTCTGCCGCCACCGCATGGCCGTCAAAGCTGGCGCCCTTAATGCACACAAACAGATACCCCGGCTCTACCAGTCGAGAGTCCTGGGTCACATCCTGCACCTCCACATCATTATAGGTGCCGGTGCAGGGGATTCCCTGCAGCAATTCAGATACTTTCATTGCAATCTTCCCTTCTGTCAGTCTAATACGGATTCTGTATTTTTGAACGATACAACAACCACTTTCCCCTGGGCAACCTTGGAGCCTTCTTTCTCACTTTGGCGATAGGCTTTTACAGTGCCGGAGGACAGGTCGTTGCCGGTGATTTCTATATTCAAATTATTCGCCTGTGCTAATGCCTTGGCCTCGCTGACGGTGCAGCCTGTAAAGTCAGGTACCTTCACAGTCTTTTCCTTTCCGCTCTCTGTATACAGCCAAACGGTGCCACCGGACGGGATCACATCATTGGCAGATGGACTTTGCGACACCACAGTTTTGCCGCTGCCAACCACCTTGTATTTGTACTTTTGCTCGGTTAGCGTAGATTTGGCTTTCTCAACCGTCTTGCCGGTAACAGACGGCACAGCAGCAGACAGTGCGGACAGCTCACTGTCTGTATACACCGGTTCCACGCCCAGTTCCGTCATAGCCTGCTCCACCACCTGAGAGGCAATGGGTGCGCACAGTGCGCCACCGCCCAGGTCCTCATTCGGCTCATCTACAATGATCAGCATAGCGATCTGCGGATCATCGGAGGGAGCAATGGCGGCAAAGGAAACGATGTATTTGTCCTTCTCCCCTGCGGCGGACTCGCCCAGCTTGGTGGAAGTACCGGTCTTGCCGCCTACACGGTAGCCGGCCACATAGCCGTTCTTGCCGGTGCCCTCATCCACAACGGCTTTCATCATTTTGCAAACTTTTTTAGAAGTTTCCTCACTAATCACCTGGCGCACAGCAGTACGGCTGTTCTTTTGCACCACTTTGCCGTCTGCGTCCCGCACCTCGGACACCACATAGGGCTTCAGCAGCGTACCGCCGTTGGCAATAGCGCACAGCCCGGTGCATACCTGAATGGGGGTCAGGCTGTTGGTCTGGCCAAAGGATGCGGAGGACAACTCCACAATGCCATACTGGCTCTCTTTGTAATACTGCGGACTGGCCTCACCGGGCAAATCAATGCCGGTAACATCCGTAAAGCCGAAGCCCTGGAAATATTTGAAATAATTGTGCACGCCCAGCCGCTGGCCGATGGTGATAAAGAACGGGTTGCAGGAGTTCTCCAGTCCCTGCGTCAGGTTCTGGGTGCCGTGACCGGCGTGGTAGTGGCAGTTCATTTTGTAATCCTCCACCTGAATAGAACCGGTACAGGTGTAGGTAGTATTTAGATTAACCACCTTTTCCTCCAGTGCCGCGCTGGCAATAAATGTCTTGAAAACGGAGCCGGGCACATAGGTGTCAGACACGGTAAAGTTGCGCCACTGATTTTGCACCGCAGCACTCTCCGCCTCACTCTTTTTGGTCTTATCCTTGATCTTTTTAATCGCTTTTTTGTTCTTGTCGTAAGTGAGTTTGTACGGCTCGTTGCAGTCATAATCCGGCATGGAACTCATCGCCAGCACCGCGCCGGTGTTGCAGTCCATCACCACGCCGTAGGCACCCTTGCTTTGGTATTGCTCCATGGTCTCCCGCAGTCCCTTTTCCAGATAATACTGAATGGTTTGGTTGATGGTCAGTACCAGGGAGTCACCGTCCTGGGCGGCTATAGAGGTGGAATAATCGTCAGAAATGGTATTGGACTTGGCATCCTTGGCAGTAATCAGCCGACCCGGCGTACCGGTAAGCAAATCGTTGTAATTCTGCTCCAGGCCGGACAAGCCCTGATCGTCTGAACCGGTAAAACCGATCACACTGGAAGCCAGCGAGCCGTAAGGATAATACCGTTTCGTGGACTGCTCCAGACCAATGCAGTTGGCCATGCCATTTTTATCAATAAAATCAGACAACTGCTTTTTTATGTTGTTCTCCACCTGCTCCTGCACCACCACATAGTGGTTTTTCAGATGGGTCTTTTCCTCAACTTCCTTCGCTTCCTCTTCGTCCAGCTCAAATAATTTGGTCAGCTCTTCCACCAGTGCAGTACGCTGCTTTTCCTTAATGTTCAGCGGATCCAAATACACCGTCCAAACGGTGGCGGACTGAGCTAAAATGTTACCGTCACTATCATAAATGGTGCCCCGCATGGCCGGAATCTCTGTGTCAGACAGCTGCTGACTCTCCGCCTTGGCGGCGTATTCATCGCCCTTTAATACTTGCAGATAAAAAATACGGGCCACATCCAGAGAAAGCAGAAACAGCACCACGATTCCCAAAATCGTAATGCGATTGCTCATCACTTTTCTTCCGAAAACGGCCACGATTTATACTCCTTTCTGCAGAATGGCTGCAGATTCCCATTGGATCGACAAGCCAAATAAAATACTTATGAGAGTTGAAGCCAATGCTGCCAACTCTCAATCATACGCTTATGTTTTGTTCCTTATTCACGCGCCACCTGGGCGTAGGCACCGGGAGACGGCTGCGCCTTTTGCGCCTTGGTGCGAGCCTGCATATAGGCGTCCACATCCACATAGCGCATTTGACCGGACTGCATTTTACTCATACCCAGTTTTTCTACGGCATATTGGTCGATCATCTCCACAGAAACCAAAGCATCCAACTGGCTGTTCAGTCGCGTGCTCTCGCTCTGTGCCTCGCTGATCTGCCGATTGATAGTGGAAATCTCGTGATTCAGTTTGTTCTTCTGTGCAAAGGTGAAGAGCACACCGCCCAGCATTCCCACGGTTACCAGCACACTAATCAGCAGAATGACTGCCTGCTTGGTTGCCATACGCCCCTCGACGCGCAGCTGCTGTTCGCTTTTCAGCCGGGTGTTTTCATGCACCCGCAGGTCCCGCTTTCTTTGCCGACGCGGAGGCTGATAGGCAGGTGCCGCCGCAGTTCTGTGCGCATTAAACGCCTCCAGCGCATAAGAGGTATCTGCAGAATACGCATATCTTCTGAAATCGCTGCTGTTTGTCATCTCGGCTCACCGACCTTTCCACATCTTGTATCTTTATAAACTTCTTTAGTACTTTTCAAATACCCGCAACCGCGCAGAACGCGCACGGGGATTTTCTTCCAGTTCTGCTGCCGACGGGGCAACGGATTTCAGCGCCTTGCCCTTTGGCTTGTTGCCGCACACGCAAACCGGAAATTCCTTGGGACAGGTGCATCCCTTACTCCACTGAGCAAAGGCATTCTTCACCATCCGATCCTCTAAGGAATGGAAGGTAATAATCACAAGCCGTCCGCCAGGGTTCAGGCAATCGAAGGCATCATGCAGCGCCTGCTGTAGCACATCCAGTTCGCCGTTAACCTCAATGCGAATGGCCTGGAAGGTGCGCCGAGCCGGGTGGCTATCACGCATAGCTCGCTGGGGCATACTGGATTTAATAATGTCTACCAGCTGGAATGTGGTTTCAATGGGCTTTTCCTGCCGGGCTTTTACAATATTAGCAGCAATGCGGCGGCTGAATTTCTCCTCCCCATAGCGGTAGAGAATATCTGCCAGTGCGGTCTCGTCATAGGTATTGACCACATCTGCAGCGCTGCGACCGGTTTTGCTCATACGCATATCCAGCGGCGCGTCCTGGTGAAAGGAGAAACCCCGCTCTGCTGTATCCAGCTGAAAGGAACTGACCCCCAGATCCAGGAGCATACCGTCTATGCCACTGAGGCCCTGATTGGCCAATATATTTTTTATGTTCGCAAAATTGTCGTGAACGATAGTCACATTGGATAGATCGTCCAGCCGCCGATGCAGCACCGCAATGGCGTCCGGGTCCTGGTCCACTGCCAGCAAGTGGCAGCCGCTCTCTGCAATGGCGCGGGCGTGACCGCCGCCGCCGGCTGTACCGTCCACCAGCCATTTGCCCGGAGCCGCCTGCATGGCCGCCACTGTCTCCGTAAACAGCACGCTTTTGTGCACAAATTCCATCTTACGCACCTGCCGTCTGCTCTGCCGGCTTCTCTTTCTTACCGGCGTCCATCAAATCCAGGAAATTGGTGTCCGTGCGCAGGCCGTCGAACATCTTGTTGAACCCGTCATTGGTCCAAATCTCAATGGTGCGCTTGTGGCCCTGCATGATGACAGTAGAGCCGTTCTCCATACCCGCATAATCCTTCAGCCTGGCATTCAGAGTAAAACGCCCCTGTGCGTCCAGGGTGCATTCCTCTGCATTGGAGAAGAAAATTTTGTTCTTCTCGTACACCTCGTTGGCCGTTCCGTCATCCAGCGCATCCACGCAATCCATAAATTCATCCTGCGGATACAACTTGATGCAGGTACTGCCTCGCAGGTTCATACAAACCATATAAAATTCTGCACCCAGGCGATCCCGCCACTTGGCCGGAACAGAAAGGCGCCCTTTACTATCCAGCTTTTGATCCATATATGTACCTACAAAGATACCCGAATTCACAAGCGGCGCCTCCTTTCAGCCATAATAAACAGTGCCCAAACCGGGGAAATATCGCCTAAATTCTCATTCAAGTTAGGGATAATAATGAAAAACAGTGGAATTTAGTGGAATTCTCACCACTTGTACTTATTATAATGGGCGGTTATGGATATGTCAACCCTTAAATATATTGTAATCATTTTGTAACTACTCCACGTTTCCCACAAGGTTTGGTGCATTTTTCAAAATCTGTTGCGTCAGCGGCACTATATGTGCTATAATTGTAAAAAATAATGCCCAAGGCAAACCTTGGGCCAAAAACAGGAGACTGCTTATGGACGAATACAAAACCACCTGGCGGGAAAAGCTGGGTTACGGCGTCGGCGCGGTAGGACTGGATTTAAGCTATGGCATGTTCTACTCTTACCTTTCCTACTACCTGTCCAGTGTATTGGGACTGAAGGAAGGCTTTTTGCTGCTGCTCACCCCGCTGGCGCGCATTTGGGACGGGATCAATGACCCGATGATGGGTACCATTGTGGACAACACCAAAACCAAAATGGGTAAGTACCGCCCATGGATCGTTATCGGCGCTTTATCAAACGCTATTGTACTGACCCTGCTGTTTACCAGCTTTGGTATGAGCGGCACTAAGCTCTATGTGTACATTGCCTTCATGTATGTGCTGTGGGGCATGACCAATACTATGGCAGATATTCCCTACTGGTCCATGGTACCCTCCTTTACCTCCGACCCCAAGGATCGGAATCTGGTGGCCACTGTGGCCCGCACCTTCAGCGGCATCGGCCAGGGACTGATTACCATTCTCACCCCTCTGCTTTTGCCCAAACTCTCAGACGGTGTTACCACGGACAAGGGCTACAGTGCCTCCGGCTTTTCCCGTTGGGCACTGATCTGCGCCGTGGCACTGGTGTGCTTCTCTCTGACCTGCGTGCTGAACACCAAGGAGCGCCATGTGGTCTACAAAACCAATAAAGAGAAGTTCAGTTTTAAGAAGATGTTCCAAGTGGTGACCCATAATGACCAGCTGGTAATCTTTATGCTGTTTGCCATGCTGTCCAACGCCGGTTGGTACCTGACCAGCGGTACGGCAGTCTATTACTTTACCGATGTACTGGGCGAGCCTACGGCGCAATCCATGTTCTCCACCATCGGTGCCGTCGGCTCTGCACTGGGTCTTGTGGTCATTCCACTGCTTTCCAAAAAATTCACCAAGCGCACGATCTACATTATTTCCCTATGCATCACCATCTTTGGCTATATACTGATGTACATTTTCGGCCCGGTGCTGAAGATCACCCTTGCGCTGGACATCAGCTACATTATCTCCTCTGTAGGTATCAGCTCCATGTTTGTGGCACAGACCATCTTCCTGGCTGATATTGTGGACTACGGCGAGTACAAGAACGGCGAGCGCAACGAGAGCATCACCTTCTCCATGAAAGGCTTTTTGCAGAAGATGGCCTATACCATTCAGACGATTATTTTGTTCGGCGGTTTGGGCCTGATGCACTATAACAGCCAAATCGTAACGGCCCAGATCAACAATGCCACCAAGGCCGCCATCGGCTTTATTGCATTTGGCATACCGCCCATTCTGGTGCTGTTGTCGCTGATTGTCTTTGTGCGCAAATTCAAGCTGCACGGCGATCTGGCAGATAAGGTTCACGCCTATATTGTAGACCGGGAGCACAAGCGTGCCGACGGCGAATAAACCCATAAAACATAAAAAGGCGGTACAGTCGCACAGACTGTACCGCCTTCCTTTTCGCGTCTTAGATTGTCGTTCAGGATTTTGATTGCGGGTCATTGATCACCAGCCGATCTCCCAGACGCAGCACCGTATCGCCGTCCGGGATAATGGTCTCAGCGCCTCTACGCACCAGGATAACCAACCGATCGCCGGTAGAAACCCGAGACAAGGGTTGATCCAACCAGCCGCTGTCTGCATCCAATGTTTTTTCGTACAAACGCACACCCTCTACCGCTCCCGCAGCCGTACCGCTGAGAATCAGGGTGTCCCCTGCCTGCAACTGCACGCTGCCGTCCGGCACAATCCGTTGATCCCCACGGAGCACCAATACCAAAATAGACTCCGGCGGCAGCACCACCTCCCGCACAGGATGCCCGGCCCAAGGGTGCCCCTCCGGAAGAGAAAAGCGAATAAACTGTACCGGCACCTCATCCACATAGTCGGTAAAGGTTTTCATTACATCAGCACCGTCGTCTGTCATGCCAAGCTTAGCCGCCAGCAGAGGCAGACAGGTGCCCTGAAGCAGCACGGAGAACAGCACAATAAAGAACACAATATGGAACACATCGTTTTGCATCACCGCCGGGTGTATAGTGGCCATAATGGCAAACACAATAGACGCCGCACCGCGCAGACCGGACCAGCTCACCAGCAACTGTTGGCGCAGGGGCGCGCGGAATGGCGTCAGCAGCAACGCCACCACCACCGGCCGCGCCACAAAGGTCAAAAACAGAGCAATCAACAGCGCACGGGGTGCAATGCTCGGCAGCTGAGACGGAAACGCCAGCAACCCCAACAGGAAAAACAGCACCATCTGCATCAATGCCGTAGCCGCATCAAAGAAGTGCACCAGTCCGGATTTGTTTGGAATATTGCTGTTGCCCAAGATCATGCCAGTCAGATACACGCTAAGATAGCCGTTGCCACCCAGCATTTCCGGCAACGCATAAGAAAGCAGCGCCACCGCCACAGTAAATACCGCGTCAAACCCCGCAGAAAAGCGAAAGCGCCCCAGCACCCATCTGCTTATTAGCGCCAGCGCCACGCCAAACAGCACGCCATAGCCAATCTGTGCCGCCAGCATAGCGACAAACTGGCCCCCACTGCTGCCGCCGTGCATAATAGACAGCACAATGGCGGTAAGCATATACGAAAAGGGGTCATTACTGCCGCTCTCCACCTCTAAAAGCGAGGCAGTGTGGTACTTCAAATTCAAATGCCGGCTGCGCAGCACAGAAAACACAGACGCAGCGTCTGTAGAACTGATAACAGCGCCAATGAGAAAACTTTCCCACAAGGCAATCCCCAATACAAAGTGGCAAAACACGCCCACCAGCCCTGCAGTAAGCACCGTACCCACAGAGGAAAGCAGGATGGACTGCACTGCCACCGGCCGCGCCAAGTGCACATTGGTGCCAAAGCCGCCGTAAAACATAATAAGCAGCAGCGCCACCGAGCACACATTCTGTGCCACGGAAAAATCATCAAACGGGATCTTGACGACTCCGTCTGAGCCAAAAAACATGCCCAGTAAAATAAAAAAGAGCAGCGCCGGAACGCCCACCTTACCGGATAGGCGCTGAAACAAAACGCAGCCCAAAATCACAACGGCCGTCAACCATAAAATCGTGGTCATGGCGGTCAAAAAAAGCACTCCTTTACTGTATAAATAAAAAAGTGGAGCACTCTCGAATATGGGAGCGCTCCGCTTGCCGTTTCTTACTGATTGTTGTTTGCGGTATTCTTGTGCTGGCTGTTCATAATATTCTGACGAATGCGGCGCACATCGCTCAGCGCTTTGTACAGGGAGTCGTCAATTTCCAACAGCGTATCGTCCGCATAATTGTTCACGGCAGTGAGCATCTCACGGCTCTTGTTTTGAGCCGTGGTCACCATCTCATTGGCCTGGGTAGTGGCCTTGCCCAAAATCTCAGAGGCCTGGTTCTGGGCCTGCTTCACATAAGCCTCGCCCTCACTGTGCGCCTTGGCAATAATCTCCGTGGCCTCTTTCTGCGCATTCTGGGTGATCTGGTCGCGGGCAACCAGTTCCCGGGCCTGGGCCTGGGCCTCGCTAATGATCTTGGCTGCCTCTTTTTTGGCCTCGTCCAAAATATTGTTTCTGGAGTCCACAATCGCCTTTGCCTGCTTGGTCTCCTGGGGGGTATTCAGTCGAATATCCTCTATAATAGTCTTAATTTTGTCCACATCCACCAGAGACTTTTTGGTCATAGGCATAGAGGTGGCGTCGTCCAGCACATCCTCCAGGTCTTCCAGCAAAATATCCGTATTGGTCATATCTAACGCTCTCCTTTACATCTTGCAATAATGTCATTTACAATTTCTTTGGGCACAAAAGCGGAAATATCCCCGTCCAGGCAGCACACTTCCTTCACCATGCTGGAGGATAAGAACATATTCTCCCCCCGTGCAGTGAGAAACACCGTCTCCAGTTGCGGATACAGGCTTTTGTTGGTGAGCGCCTGCTGAAATTCATACTCAAAATCAGACAGGGCGCGCAGCCCTTTTACCACAGCGGCCGCACCGGTTTGCCTGGCGTAGTCCACCAGCAGGCCGTCATAAGTATCAATTTGAATGTTCTTTGCGTGCAGGCAGCGGCGGATCAACTGGCAGCGCTCCTCAACGGTAAAAAGCCCGTCCTGCTTAGCACTGTTTTGCATCACCAGCACCGTCACGCTGTCAAACAGCCCTGCAGCACGCTCGATAATATCTAAATGCCCCAAAGTCACCGGGTCAAAGCTGCCCGGGCAAATGGCTGTTTTCATTCTGCCAGATCCTTTCCGCGAAGATACAGGGCAATCTTGGTCTTGCCGTGGCGCCGCTCCCGATCCAGCACAAAGGTCCCTACCTGCTGTGGCAGTGGCTCATCCCGTCCGGACTCACATACCACCATGGCATCATCAGACAACCGAGGCACCAGTGCGGGCAGCACCTGCTGCAAGATACCCTTGCCGTAAGGCGGATCCAGCAACACCAAATCATAGGTCCCGCTGCGGTTGAGGAATGATATTGCGTCGGAAAAGACAGTGCTTGCCTTCTCCTCCAGCTGACAATGCGCCAGATTGCGCTGCACCACCTGCATGGCACCGCGGTTATTCTCCACAAAAGTACAACTGCGTGCCCCGCGGGACAGAGCTTCAATCCCCAGTTGACCGGAGCCGGCAAACAGATCCAGCACACGGCGGTCCTCGATATCAAACTGAATCATAGAGAACAGCGCCTCTTTGACGGATTCTGTTGTAGGTCTGGTCACATCCTCACCGGGCAGGGTTTCTAACCGTCTGCCCCGTGCAAAACCGGTAATTACTCGCATCATTGTGCAACATTCCTTAATTTTATACGACTATCATTATACAGACATCCGCGCCGTTCGTCAAGTCGCCCGGCAGGATTTTTACGATTTGTAATAAATGGCAGTGCTTATTCCGCTGTTGTCTCGCCGTGATAATAGGCATATACCGCCTGGGCGTTTGCGCGGGAAATACCCGGCACGGCAGCCAGTTGCTCCTGGGTGGCCTCCCGCACGGCGGTCACGGTTTTCAGTGCTTTCAGCAGCGCCTTGGCCTTAGCCGGGCCAATGCCCTCAATCTGCAGCAATGTGGAATTGAAGGCGGATTTCTTGTGCTTTTGGTGGTGGTAACTGACCGCAAAGCGGTGCACCTCCTCCTGAATGGAGGACACCAGCGTGAAGGACTGGCGGTGGGCATTGATTTGAATTTCACCCCCACCGGTGGAAATGGCCCGGGTGCGGTGCTTGCTGTCCTTGACCATACCGAACACCGGCACATCAATGTGCATACCGGCCAGCACCGGCAGCACCGCATGCACCTGGGCATCGCCGCCGTCCAACAGGATCAGATCCGGCAAAATCTTAAAGGTACTGCCCTCCGGATCCTCCCGATAGTGGGTAAAGCGCCGCCGAAGCACCTCCTGCATAGAGCCCACATCATTCTGACCGTCAAAATCCTTGATCGCAAATTTTTTATATGCCCTCTTCATGGGGCGGCCGTTGTGGAACACCACCATGCCCGCTACATTGTCCGCGCCAAAAGTGTGGGAAATATCGTAGGACTCAATATATTCCGGCGCTTGGGGCAGACCCAGCAGCTGAGCCAGTTCCTCCAAGGCGGCGAACTCTCGCCCTAAGCGCCCGGCGTTCTGGGCCAGGTGCTCGTTGGCGTTCTTGATACACAGCTGCACAATGGACAGGTGCTCCCCCTTTTGCGGGTGGATGAGACTGACTTTTTTACCCCGCTTGTTCTCCAACCAGGACAGCAGCAGTTCTTCGTCCTCCAGCGCCCCGTCCAATGCAATCCGGGCAGGCACCCGGTCCCGCATGGAGTAGTACCGCTCGATTAGCGCGCTGCGGGCAGCCGGCAAATCCTCCGGCGACTCCAGCAGCCAATGCTCGCTATCCGTCAAGCGGCCGTTCTCAAACCGGATCACCTCAAAGCAAGCTTTCTTTCCGGCAATCACAAGGGCAAACACATCCTCCTCCGGCACATTGATGGATACCACCTTTTGCCGCTGGTCCAAATTGTGAATGGCCTTGATCCGATCCCGCAGCCTGGCAGCTTCTTCAAATTCCATAGCCGCGCTGCACGCCTGCATACGGGCGGTCAACTCCTTCACCGCCTTGGCGCTGCCGCCTTTTAAAAAATCCACTGCGTCTGCAATATTGGCGGCAAAGTCCGACTTACTGATCCGCCCGGCACAAGGGGCGGAGCAAATGCCCATAAAGCCGTTCAGGCAAGGGCGGGACTTGCCGTAGTCCCGGGGAAACTGCTTGTTGCACCGGGGCAGTTTATAAATTTTCAGTGTTTCCTCCACCGCCTGCTTGACCGAGTAGCCGGAGGTGTACGGCCCCAGGTAGCTGCTGCCGTCCTCCACCATCTGCTTGCACTCGCTGATCTTAGAGAACGGCGGCGGGGTGATCTTAATATAATTATACCCCTTGTCGTCCTTCAAAAGGATATTGTACTTGGGCTGGTGCTGCTTAATCAGCGAGCACTCCAGTACCAGCGCCTCAAACTCGCTGTCGCACAAAATATAGTCAAAATCATCGGCGTGCTCCACCATACGAATCACCTTTAAGGTGTGGTTGGTGTGGGAGCCAAAGTAAGAAGACACCCGGTTCTTCAGTGCCTTAGCCTTGCCAATATAAATGATCTTTTTGTTCTTATCCTTCATAATGTACACACCCGGCGTAGCGGGCAGTGCCATTGCTTTTTTTCGCAATTCTTTTTCAGTCAATGCAGATCACCATAAAAAAATGCGGAGAAAAAACTTCTCCGCATACGCTGTTCGTATTATGTGGCCGTTACTCGGTAAAGCCGCTCTTCACCAGAGCAACCAGACCCTCTACAGCCTCTTCCTCGTCGGAGCCGTCGGCGATGATGCGGATATCCGTGCCGCCCATAATACCGAGAGAAAGCACGCCCAGCAGGCTCTTAGCGTTCACGCGGCGCTCCTCCTTCTCCACCCAAATAGAGGACTTGTACTCATTTGCCTTCTGGATAAAGAAAGTGGCGGGACGCGCATGCAGGCCAACCTGATTTTCCACCTTAACATCTTTCACGAACATAGTGATTACCTCGCTTAACTCATATACACATTGTATGGATTTAGGCCGAAAGCCTTTTCGACCCCAGTACTCTATATATTATACCATTAAAGTCCGTTCGGTCAACGCCTTGAGGCAAACTTCGTCTGTATTGTTAATTGAGTACAAAAATGGCCTGCCCCATTTGTGCAGAATTCACAGAATTTTATTTGCTTTCAGCGTTTCCAGGTATTTCTTGTCCGCTTTTGTCAGTTCTGCCTGTTCCAAAAGATCCGGCCGACGCTCCAAAGTGCGCTCTAGGGACTGCTGCCGCCGCCATTTGGCAATATTGGCATGGTGGCCGGACAGCAGCACCTCCGGCACCTCTCGCCCCCGCCACACCGGCGGGCGGGTGTACTGGGGGTACTCCAGCAGGTTGTTATAATGGCTCTCCTCCTCAAAGCAGGCTGCGTCCGACAATACGCCGGGCAGCAGGCGGGTCACGCTGTCTGCCAGCACCAGTGCCGGCAGCTCGCCACCGGTGAGCACATAGTCCCCTACGCTGATCTCCTCCGGCTGCAACTCCTCGATCACCCGCTCGTCAATGCCCTCATAGTGGCCGCACAGCAGCACCAGGTGCTCCATACCCGCCAGCTCCTTGACCCGCTGCTGGGTCAGGGTCTTGCCCTGGGGGGTCAGGTAGATCAAATGGTGGGGCACATCCCCTGCCCGGTCGCAAATGGCCCGGTAGCAATCATACACCGGCTGGGTCTGCATCACCATACCCATACCGCCGCCGTAGGGGGTATCGTCCACATTTCTGTACTTATTCTCCGTATAGGCCCGAATATCCGTGGCCTCGATCTCCACTTTCCCGGCCTTGCGTGCCCGGCCCACAATGCTCTCATCCAGCACCGCGCGGCACATATCCGGGAACAGGGTCATAATATCAATCCGCATCAAAAAGTCCTTTCATAGGGCGGATCTTTACCACCCCGGCGGCCACATCTTTCTCTACCACCACATCGTCAATGGCCGGCACCAGCGTGTGGGCTTTGCCCTGTTGCACATCGTAAATATCGCAGGAGCCATAGTTCTGCACATCGGCGATCTTGCCATAGTCCGTGCCGGTATCTGCGTCTACCACCCGGCAGCCCAGCAGATCCTGAATGTAGGTGCGCCCCTCCGGCAGCTTGCCGTCTGCCCGGTCGCCGTACAGCACCTTGCCCTTAATGATCTCTGCCTGCTCGATGGAGGTGATCTCCGCAAAGCGGATAATGGCCCCTTGCTTTTGGGGGCGCAAGGCTGTTACATGCAGGGGGCGCTGCCCCTCCGGGTCCAAATACAGCACCTGAAACCGGCGCAAATAGTCCAGATCGTCACACCACAGGGTGAGTTTCATCTCCCCGCGGACTCCGTGGGTATTGTTCAGCAGTCCAACTTCCAAATACTGTTTCATAGCGGCTCCATTTCTCTTTTTTTGCTGCATT
Source organism: bacterium (assembly GCA_963605415.1). Classification (GTDB taxonomy): domain Bacteria; phylum Bacillota; class Clostridia; order Oscillospirales; family Acutalibacteraceae; genus CAG-217. The sequence goes on from CAVCUL010000001.1 coordinate 233,446, forward strand.
TATTATATGCAAATGGCCGCCGATTGTCAAACCGGCGCAAAAAAAGCGGCGCCCCGGGGCACCGCTTTTACTTATTTTGTTTGCGCTTTCTCTTTTTTGTGCGCTTTCTTCTGCTGTTTTGCCAGATAGCGGGCGTTCTCCCGGTCAAAGTCCAGCCCTTTCTTTTGGCAGCGGGCGCGCAGCTTTTCCAGTCGCTTCTCCTCGGCCAGAGCGGCGGCCTCCTGTGCCTCCCGCTTGGCCTCCTCTACCGGATCTACCCATGTGAGACCGTTCTCCTCTGCCTGGCGGCGCTTGCGCTCCATCAGGGCGGCGGTCACAGCAGGCAGATCCTTTTCTACTTTGATCTGAGACACCATCAGCGCCAGCACCAGCCCGCCGATGGCTTCAAAGCCCAGGAAGCACCAGATAATGGCACTCTGGCAGGCGACGTTCTGGGTATTGTACACACCGGGAGACACCAACTGTGGCGCCATATAACCGGTGGAAGACAGCATACTGTTAAAAATAGAGGTGGCAATCCCGGCAGACACCGTGGTAATCACCGTATAAACCGAACCAGACAACCCGTCTACCCGAAAGCCGTTTTTGTACTCCAAAGTATCCAGTATATCTGCAATCAAGGACATAAAAATATACGCAATAGGCACATATCCCATATTCTTGATAAACTGGCCAATGAGTACAATAATCATCTGCCGGGGGAAAAGGAAGCAAATGCCGGAGCCGATGGCATACACCACCAGCCCCACGGCGGTCAGGTTCTTTTTGCCGAACTTTTTGGCCAAGGGCCACACCGCCAGCATACCGATCCCCATAGGCAGGCCGCCCAGGGCATTGACCAGGGTTTGGGTAATGCCGTCGCTGTACGTACCCAGCACCCAGTTGCAGTAGTACGGCAGAGCGATGTTGCGGCAGTTGCCGCAGATGTTGAAAATCAGGTAAAAACCCATGATCAGCAGCCAATATTTATCTGTAAACATCGCTTTCAGCTGCCGACCCACCGGCACCTTTTCCTGCACACCGGCAGTCAGATTCTCCTCTGTCACCCGCTCCCGGGTAAAGAAGTACATCAGGATCACGCAGGGGAAGATCAGCACCGCAAAAATGCTCATTACTAAAATCCACTTACTCTTATCTACCCCGATGGCCGGCATCACCAGCATGGGAATCAGCAGTGCCACGATAATGCCCGTGCCCGCCACATTGGCAATGTTGTTAAACACACTCAGCTGGGTGCGCTGCATAGAGTTGCGGCTGGCGTTCGGCACCAGCAGATTGCTGCTGATAAAGAACATGGTAAAGGCCACAGCGCAGTAGAAATTATAGGTAAGCATCACCCAGATTACCTGGCCGGTTTCGCTCCAGTTGGGCACCATAAACAGCAACAACGCAGAAATGGTCAACAGCGGCGCAGACATTAAAATATACGGCCGCAGCTTACCCTGTCGAGAACAGGTACGGTCAATAATCATACCCATAATCACATTGGTAATGGCATCCAAAATCTTGGACACAATCGGGTACATAATGAGAAAGCCACCGCCCAGCCACTTGGTGGCGCCCATTACATCTGTATAATACACATTTAGATATTGTGCCACCAGCGCCTGAAACAGAAAGGGACCCAAAGGCGCAAACAGATAGCCCACCCATTTTTCTGCCGAAGACACATTGCGGCTTTTGATCTTGCTGTCCAGCTGCGGGCTGTTCCAAATGCGGCTTTTGCTTAATATTGCCATAACCGCCCCTCCTTACAGTTTTACATCCTTGCTCAGTTTACCATGATGCATGGCGTTGGCAATGTTGACAGGCGACAGATACACCTTGATCCGCTTGGCCGCTGCGTGCAGCGGGTCCCGATCAAAGGGCACATCGCTCAGGCTCTTGACCCGAATGCTCTCCGCCAGCTGGCGCAGGGTACAGCACGGGTCTGCCGCCAGAGTCACCATGTGACTTTGTCCCGGCAGCAGGTCAAAATAGTTGTCGCTAAATGGCAATGAAGTGCAGCGACTCTCCAAATACACCAGCCGGGCAAACCGATCGGCGGTCACCGTCAGGCGCAATTGGTCTTTGCAGATCTCAACCTTGGTGTGCAGCTTGGCACCGGGTAGCTGCAAGCGCTTTTCCTGATCGAAAAGCACCGTCTTTTGTTGCAGGCAGGCACCGTTTTGCATTAAGCGCACCGCCAAACCGGTGCAGCGCAGGTTATACTTTTTGCGCAGGGGCGCCATTTCCCGGGAAAAGGCCACCGCATTTTCCAGCGGCGACAGCAGCAGATCCTTGCTTTCCTTCTCCAGCGTGCCGGTAACAAAGTCGAACAGCTCGTACTCCACCGTCACCGTCTGGGAAGCGTTCAGGTCGTTGAGCACATATACATCAAATCGGTCCTTGCTGTCCTCTACGGACACAGACAGAGGCGCGTTGAACCGCCGTGCGCCGTATTGCAGCGCCTTGTAATTGCCGTAGTAGTCCAGACCGGACCATGAGCACACGCCCCAGCAATCGTTAAACTGCCAGTACATGGCGCCGTTGCACTGCCCCTTGTGGCGGCGCCAGTGCTCGGTGGCGTCTGCAATGCAGGTGTCCTGGGTCACTTGGGACAGATAGATATAATTCCAAAATCGCCGGGGCAAATGGAAGCGAGAGGCAATGTAATACACCATCTTGTCATTGCCGCTGGCGCACTTTTGGTGCAGGTTGAATACCGGGCTGTTCAGGGCATAATCCCCGGGCTTTGCGTACTGGCGAATGGCCTTGGCATCCGGCAGGCTCTCAAAGCCGAACTCGCTGCAAAAGCGGGTCATGCGCTTGCGGTAATACTGCATAGGCTGCAAGCCATGCCACACACCCCACAGGTGGGTGTCGCCTACATTGTCGCTGTACACGCCCTCATTATGGGCAATGCCCACCGGCGAGCCGGGAGTGTACGGCGTGTCCGGATCCACCGCCCGAATTTCCGGCTCCAAAATCTCATAAAAGAACTTTTCCGTCCACTGCACATATTTTTGCATATGCACCCAGGCCATGTGCATATCTTCAATTTCGTTATTGCCGCACCACACCGCCAGGCTGGGGTGGTGGCACAGCCGCTGCACCTGGGCGTGCACCTCGGTCTTTACATTCTCCAGAAATGTCGGCAGGAAGAAGGGGTACGCCTGGCAGGCAAAGCCAAAGTCCTGCCACACCAGCAGACCCCGCCGATCGCAGGCGTCATAAAACGCGTCAGACGCATAGTAACCGCCGCCCCACACCCGCAGCATATTCAGGTTGGCGAACTGGGCAGCGTCCAGCAGTGCCTCCAACTTTTTCTCATCAAAACGGGTAATGAAGCTGTCCGGTGGGATCAAATTGGAGCCTTTGATAAACAGGGGCACCCCGTTTAAGCGGAACTGGAAATTCATACCATATTGGTCCCGCTCCCGGTTCAGTTCAATGGTGCGCAGACCAACGCGCTTTTCCGCCCGGTCCAGTTCTTTCTTTTTCGCCGTCAGCACCGCCGCCACCGTGTACAGGGGCTGGCTATCCTTGCCGGACAGCTCCCGGGTCCACCACAGCTGGGGGTTTTCAATTTCAAACACAGCCTGAGTGCCTTTTGCCGTCAGCACCGTGCCGTCCGGGCAGATCACCTGCAAGGTGCAGGTACAGTCGCCATACTGCTCCACTTGGGCCTTGGCGGTAATGACCGCCCCATCGCCCTGCACCTGCTGGCGCACGGAAAGTTGCGCAACCCGGGCCGTATGTACAAAGTCCAGCCCGATTTCCTTGGTAATACCGCTCACCGGCAGCACCGGGCCCCAGTCCCAGCCAAAATGGCATTGGGGTTTGCGGATATGAACAATACCGTTCTGGCCGTTGGAATTCATAGGGGTCGTACACTTTTTATACGCCGCGCTTACATACTCCACCGGCGAGTAAAAATGAACAGTCAGAGTGTTCTCCCCTGCCTGCAAAATCTCTTTTACCGACACTCGATAGGGCACAAAACAATTTTCGCCATGCAGAACCCGGTGGCCATTGAGAACCACATCACATACAGTGTCCAGCATATCACAGCAAAGGTACACCGCGTCCGCTTGCAGTTGCGCTTCCGTTAAAACAAACTGTTTTTCGTACACCCAGTCGGCGTGGCCTACCCAGCCTACTTCTTTTTCGTTCATACCCACAAACGGGTCCGGGATTTTGCCGGCTGCCATCAGGTCTAAGAAGTTGCATCCCGGCACCTTGGCTGGCAGCCAATTCCCATGATCCGCCCGGCGAAAGCGCCAGTCCCCGGTTAATGTCTGATACATTTGCCTTCCCCCTCAAGTCAAATCCTTCAATAAAAGCACACTGCTCAATTCTAACCAAAGGACGTGGCTGTGTGTCGGCAGCGTGCAAATTAGGCAACACCGTGTTGCATTTCCATTCTATCTGTATTATACTGAAACCGTTGCCAAAGCGCAACCGATAATTTTAATGTTTATGAAAGATAAACAACACATTCTTTCAATTTGTCGTGGGGGAACGATATGCAAAATGATTTTCGTGTGCGTATAACCAAAAATTTGATTAAAGAAAGCTTTTTAGAATTGCTGCAGGAAAAACCAATGCGCACCATTACAGTCAAAGAACTGGCAGCCAGGGCACATATCAATCGAGCCACCTTTTATGCTCATTATGAGAACATCTACACCTTGCTGGAGGATGTAAAAAGCGAATTTATCGGCGGGCTGATGAACAGCATAGACACCTTTACCAACCAAGACTCCATTGAGGATCTGTTTCGTACCATCTGCCGCTATGCCGCAGAGCACCAAAAGCACTGCCAGCTGCTGTTTGGCAAAAACGGCGACTTTGGCCTGGCCAGCCGCATTGTAGAACTGGTGCGACCGCGCACCATCGCCCTGTGGAAAGAGGCTGGCGGTCGAGACGAAGAAAAACTCAATTATCACTATACCTATGTGGCCTATGGCGGCCTGGCCGTAATCCGGGACTGGATCCAAAGCGGCGCCAGCCAATCCCCGGAATACATCGCCGACTTTATCGTCCAAAACGGCAAAAAAGACATTTTGCAGTATTAAATCCACATAAAAAGGACCTGTGCACACATGGCACAGGTCCTTTTTATTTACGCTTTTTGATCAGTCGATCTCCACCGCGATTTTCTCGTCGCAGCGGGTGGCGGCAGCGCGCATAACCACGCGAATGGCCTTTGCAATGCGGCCCTGCTTGCCGATGACCCGACCCATATCACTCTCTGCTACATGCAGGTGATACACGATCACGCCCTCTTCGTCCGGCTGATCCACCTCTACCGTGACAGCGTCCGGCTGATCCACCAGACCACGGGTGATGGCTACCAATAGTTCTTCCAAGAAAACACCTCCATATTAGTTCCTGCAAACGGGCAAAGAACTAATTATAAAATGCCTTCCTTCTTCAGAATAGCCTTCACGGTGTCGGTGGGCTGTGCGCCGTTGGCGATCCATTTCTTGGCCTTCTCGCCGTCGATCTTCACCTCAGCGGGATCCACCATGGTGTTGTAAGTGCCGATCTCCTCAATGAAGCGGCCGTTGCGGGGATATCTGGAATCTGCCACAACTACACGATAGAACGGTGCCTTCTTTGCGCCCATGCGGCGCAGTCTGATTTTTACTGCCATTTTTGTTACCTCCGTAAAAAATAAGTAATAATGAATTTATATAACCAAAAAGTTTTTGGCAATAGATAAGGTTAGAACCCAAAGGGGTTGGAGCCGCCGTTTTTGCCCATCATACGCTGGGCCATCTCCGGGTTTTGGCTCATCATGCGGCGCATTTTCTTGCTCATTTTGGGGCCGCCCTTGCCGCCGCCAAACTGCTTGACCATCTTTTGCATCTGCTTAAACTGGGACAGCAGTCGGTTCACATCCTCCACCTGCATACCGCAGCCGGCGGCGATACGCCGCTTTCTGGAGGGGTTAATGATCTCCGGCTTGGTGCGCTCCTCCACGGTCATAGAATAGATAATGGAGCGGAAGCGGTTAAATGCGCCCTCGTCAATATCCTCGTCCTTGATCTTGGAGCCGATTCCCGGCAGCATCTTAATGGTATCCCGCAGGGAGCCCATCCGCTCGATCTGATCGAACTGATCCAGCAGGTCGTTCAGATCAAATTTATTCTTTGCCAGCTTGCGCTCCAGCTCTGCCGCCTTTTTCTCGTCCAGGGTCATCTCTGCCCGCTCAATGAGAGAGAGCACATCGCCCATACCCAGAATACGGGAGGCCATACGGCTGGGGTGGAAAGTCTCCAGCTGGTCCAGTTTTTCGCCGGTGCCGATGAATTTAATGGGCTTGCCGGTCACGGCACGCACGGACAATGCCGCACCGCCGCGGGTGTCGCCGTCCAGCTTCGTCAGGATCACGCCGTCAATGCCCAGCGCCTCATTAAAGCTCTTGGCCACATTCACAGCGTCCTGACCGGTCATGGCGTCGATCACCAGCAGGATCTCGTGGGGATGAACGGTGGAGCGAATGTTTTGCAGCTCCGCCATCAGCGCCTCGTCCACATGCAGACGGCCGGCGGTATCCAGCAACACATAGTCGTTGCCGTGGTCCCGGGCGTACTTCACTGCCTCACCGGCAATGGTCACCGGGTTCTCCGTGCCCATTTCAAACACAGGCACATCCACCTGGGCGCCTACCACCTGTAGCTGTTTAATGGCTGCCGGTCGATACACATCGCAGGCCACCAGCAAGGGGCGATGCCCTTCTTTCTTCAACTTCTTTGCCAGTTTGGCAGAGTGGGTGGTTTTACCGCTGCCCTGCAAGCCGCACATCATCACAACCGTGGGCGGATGATTGGCAATGGCCAGCCGGGACTCCGTGCCGCCCATCAACTCCGTCAACTCCTCGTTGACGATCTTGATGACCATTTGGCCGGGGGTCAGGGACTCCATCACATCCGCGCCGATGGCACGCTGGGTCACCTTAGCGGTGAACTCCTTGGCCACCTTATAGTTGACATCCGCCTCCAGGAGCGCCATACGCACCTCGCGCATGGCTTCCTTTACATCGGACTCTGTAAGCTTGCCCTTGGCACGCAGTTTTTTAAACGAATTTTCCAGCCGTTCGCTGAGTCCTTCAAATGCCAAGTTCTACACTTCCATTCTCATTATCATTCGCAAAGATAGGCGGTCAGGGTCTTAATCCGGGCCACATTGTCGTTGATCTCCCGGGACAGCGTGTGCGACAGGTTATATTCGTTAATGGCCTCAGCGCACTGCTCGATCTCTTCCAGTCCCTGCTTCAAGGCCTCAAACTTCTTGGCCAGGCCCAGGCGGCTCTCCATCTCAAACAGCTGGTTCTCCGCCCGCTTAATGGCATCGCGCACACCCTGGCGGGTAATGCCCTCATTCTCTGCGATCTCCGAAAGCGAAAGGTCCTCGTCATAGTAATACACCAAAAAATCGTGCTGCTTTTGGGTCAGCATTTCGCCGTAGAAATCCAGCAAAAAGGAAACTTCCAAATTCTTGGCCAAGGACGCCCTCCCCTTTCTTATCCCTATTTGCTGTAAAGTGAAATCTCTTTACAGCAAGGGGTATTATACTAAAACAGCACCGCCTTGTCAACCGCTCCCGGCATATTTTTTACAACAAAATTTAGCAAAAAAGCCTTGACACAAGGTGTGGTACACCGCAAAAAAGCCACCCCCACCGGGTAGTGGTGCGCCTTGCGCAAAACAAATAAAGCAATTTGTTTACAAAATCGACACAAATCATTGACAACCTGTCGCTCTATACATTATAATAATCGAAGTCCAAAATACACGGAGGTACTGTACATGAATCCATTGCATGAATTTGCAGCGCTGTTCTCCAACTTCGCTAACATTGATCCCCGTATGATCGTGATGTGGGTGGTTGGCGGCGTGCTGGTCTACCTTGCTATTAAAAAAGAAATGGAGCCCACCCTGCTGCTACCCATGGGCTTCGGCACCATTTTGGTGAATCTGCCCCTGAGCGGCGCCATTACACAGGCCGGATCGGAAGAGGGTCCCATATCCGTCCTTTTTGACGCAGGCATTGCCAACGAGCTGTTCCCGCTGCTGCTGTTTATCGGCATCGGCGCTATGATTGACTTTGGCCCGCTGCTGAAGAACCCGTGGCTGATGCTCTTTGGCGCAGCTGCTCAGTTCGGTATTTTCTTCACATTTTTTGTGGCCGGCTTCCTATTTGACATTGAAGACGCCGCCTCCATCGCTATTATCGGTGCAGCCGACGGCCCCACCTCCATCTTTGTGGCCAACACCCTGCATTCCAAGTATCTGGGTGCTATTATGGTGGCTGCCTACTCCTATATGGCACTGGTGCCCATTATCCAGCCGCCGGTGATTAAAGCCGTAACCTCCAAGAAAGAGCGGCTGATCCGTATGAAATACCACGCAGGTGATGTAAGCAAAACCACCAAAATCGTATTTCCCATCGTGGTCACTGCCGTAGCCGGCTTGGTAGCGCCCAAGTCCGTTGCGCTGGTAGGCTTCCTGATGTTCGGTAATCTGATCCGTGAGTGCGGCGTGCTCAACCAGCTGTCTGAGACAGCACAGAATGCCTTTGCCAACACCATCACTATTTTGCTGGGTCTGACCGTTGCCGCCAAAATGCACTATCAGGACTTTGTGACCTGGGAGACCCTGATGATCCTGGGCCTGGGCCTGGTTGCCTTTATCTTTGACACCGTAGGCGGCGTGGTCTTTGCCAAGTTCATCAACCTGTTCCTGCCCAAGGAAAAGAAGATCAACCCCATGATCGGTGCAGCCGGTATTTCCGCATTCCCCATGAGCGGGCGTGTGGTCAACCAAATGGGCCTGAAAGAGGACCCGCAAAACTTCCTGCTGATGTATTCCATCAGCGTCAATGTTTCCGGCCAGATCGCCTCCGTTATTGCCGGTGGTCTGATCCTGACCCTGGTATCATAAGGAGGATATTGTATGCAGACTTTATTTGCTTCTCTGATGGCCGTAATTCATCTGGCCGTCAACGCCCAGTCCTGGAAAACCACCCTGCCGGATATGATCTTCGGTATGCTGGGTATCTTTATCGTCATCGGCGTAATTATTCTTGTTACCTATGCGCTGAACAAGGTCTTCTCCAAAAAGAAGAAAGATGACAAGGACGAAAAATAACCAAACGGAAAACGCAGAAAAAGCGCCCGGTAAAACCGGGTGCTTTTTCTGTGTAAAAAACAGGGTTGCAAAATGACGTGTTCTATTGTATAATATAGGCAAATTCAAACGCAATGACGAAGAAAAGTAGCGCTCCCCCTGCTGATTAGAGAGCCGCGGCCTTGGCTGAGAGCCGCAGCACAGCACCCTGCGTGAAGTTCCCTTCCGAGCGGTTTTGCTGAACCACAGTAGGCAAAAACGGTATGAGCACCGTTAGCAGGCTCAAAGAGTGTTTGCTCCGATTGGCACTTGCCAACTTGCAAAAAACAGGGTGGTACCGCAGGTAATTCCGACTTGTCCCTATACTGACGGGGCAAGTCGTTTTTTATTTACCACTGCCGCGAGCAATACAGAATGAAAGAAAGGATACGAAGATGAAAGCACAACTGGAACAAATCCGCAGAGCCGCCAAAGAAGCGCTGACCTCCTTTGACAGCGCCGAGCAGCTGGAAGAAGCCCGTATCAAGTACCTGGGCAAAAAAGGCGAGCTGACCGCCATCTTGAAGCAGATGGGCAAACTCTCTGCCGAGGAGCGCCCGGTCATCGGCCAGCTGGCCAACGAAATCCGCAAGGACATTGAGGACACCATCGCCACAAAGTCCGCAGAAATCAAAAAGGCCGCCCAGGAAAAGCGGCTGGCAGAGGAAACCCTGGATGTAACCATGCCCGGCACGCTGCCCAAGATCGGCTACAAGCACCCGCTGTCCATCGTTCTTGACGAGATTAAGGACATCTTTATGGGCATGGGCTTTGACATTGCCGAGGGGCCGGAGGTGGAGTACGACTACTACAACTTTGAGGCGCTGAACATTCCCAAGGATCACCCGGCCAGAGACACCCAGGACACTTTTTATATCAACGACAATATTGTGCTGCGGACCCAGACCTCTCCGGTACAGATCCGTGTGATGGAAAAGACGCAGCCTCCCATTCGCATGATTGCCCCGGGCCGTGTGTTCCGCTCCGACGCAGTAGATGCCACCCACTCCCCCCTGTTTCACCAGATTGAGGGCCTGGTGGTGGACAAGGGCATTACCATGGCAGACCTGAAAGGCACGCTGGAGACCTTCGCCAAGCGGCTGTACGGCGAGGACACCAAGATCCGCCTGCGCCCCCATCACTTCCCCTTTACGGAGCCCAGCTGCGAAATTGATGTAAGCTGCTTTAAGTGCGGCGGCAAGGGCTGCCCCTTCTGCAAGGGCGAAGGCTGGGTAGAAATTCTCGGCGGCGGTATGGTGCACCCCAAGGTGCTGAAAAACGGCGGCGTTGACCCGGATGTGTACAGCGGCTTTGCCTTTGGCGTGGGCCTGGAGCGACTGGTGCTGTTCCGCTTTAACATTGACGATATGCGTTTGCTGTATGAGAACGATATGCGTTTTCTGTCCCAGTTCTAAGGAGGTGCAAGTATGATTTTATCCAGAAAATGGGCCAACGATTATGTGGACCTGACCGATATTGATAATAAGACCTTTTGCGACGAGATGACCCTGTCCGGCTCCAAGGTGGAGGGGCATGAAGTGGAAGGCAGCGATATTGAGAATGTAGTTGTCGGCCAGGTGCTTTCTATGGAGAAACACCCGGACTCTGACCACCTGTGGGTGTGCCAGGTGTCCGTAGATGAAAAGGAGCCGCTGCAGATCGTCACCGGCGCCCAAAACTTAAAGCCCATGGACATTGTGCCGGTGGCACTGGTGGGCGCTACAGTAATCAACCGCAAAGACCATAAATTAGAGAAAATCAAAAAGGGCAAGCTGCGGGGCGTTGCCTCCGCCGGCATGCTGTGTTCCTTTGACGAGTTGGGTCTGACCCAAAACGACTTTCCCTACGCCTGCGCCGACGGCATTTTTGTGTTAGGGGACGACTGCGACAAGACCCTGGGGATGGATATTCACAAGGCCATCGGCTATGACGACACCTGCGTTGAGTTTGAGATCACCTCCAACCGGTGCGACTGCCTGTCTGTCACCGGCCTGGCTCGCGAGGCGGCAGCCACCTTTGACCGCCCCTTCATCCTGCCGGAGCCGGAAGTAAAGCCCGGCCACGGCAATGTAAACGACCTGCTGCAAGTGCACATTGAGGACGGCGAAAAGTGCTATCGTTACACCGGCGCCGTAGTAGAGAATGTGCGGGTCAAGGAGTCTCCCCGCTGGCTGCGGGAGCGGCTGCGTGCCTGCGGCGTGCGCCCCATCAGCAATATTGTAGATATTACCAACTATGTAATGCTGGAGTACGGCCAACCCATGCACGCCTTTGACCTGCGCTACCTGGTGGGCAACACAGTGAATGTGCGTAACGCCAAGGCCGGCGAGACCATCACCACCCTGGACGGCGAGACCCGGGAGCTGACGGAGAATATGCTGGTGATTGCCGATACAGAGAAGCCCGTAGCCGTTGCCGGTGTAATGGGTGGCGAGTACAGCGGCATTATGGATGACACCACCACCATTGTGTTTGAGTCCGCCTGCTTTAACGGCACCTGCGTACGCCACACCGCCAAGGCACTGGGTATGCGCACCGAGGCCTCTGCCCGGTACGAGAAAGAGCTGGATCCCAACCAGACCATGCGCGCCTTAAAGCGTGCGCTCCAGCTGGTACAACTGCTGGATGCCGGCGATGTGGTAGACGGCGTGGTGGACTGCTGCAAAAAAGTGAAAGAGCAGGTCACCGTGGACTGGGACTACCGGTGGATTAACAATTTTATCGGCTTTGACCTCACCGAGCAGCAGATGATCGACATTTTGAAGAAGATCGACTTTGATGTGCGCGACGGCAAGGTCTATGCCCCCACATTCCGCAACGATATTGAGCACCTGGCAGACCTGGCGGAGGAAGTGGCCCGGTTCTACGGCTTCCACAACATTCCCAACCACATGCTGCAAGGCGCCGCCAACGGTAAGCTGACCCACCGCCAGTCCTTTGAGCGCAAGCTGGGCAACACCCTGCTGGCCTGTGGCTGCACCGAGGTGTCCACCTTTAGCTTTATCAGCCCCAAGGCCTATGACAAGATCTGCCTGTCCCCGGACAGTCCGCTGCGCAATTCCATTGTGATCCTGAACCCCCTGGGCGAGGACACCAGCATTATGCGCACCACCATTCTGCCCTCTATGCTGGATGTGCTGTCCTTTAACTACAACCACAAGACAGAGGCCGCCTGCATGTACGAGATGGGCACCGTCTACACCCCCACCACACCGGACAAGCTACCCATCGAGAGCCAAAAGGTCACCATCGGTATGTACGGCGACGGCGCAGACTTCTTTGCCCTCAAGGGTATTGTGGAGAAGCTGCTGGACTGCCTGCATGTGGGCAACTACGATGTGGAGCCGGTAAAGGATAACCCCACCTTCCACCCGGGCCGTACCGCCGCCTTTACCATTGACGGCAAGGTGCTGGCGACCCTGGGCGAGGTGCACCCCACCGTGGCAGAGAACTACGCCATCGGCACTCGGGTCTACCTGGCAGAGCTGGATGTGAACACCGCTTATGAGAATGAGAGCGGCACCCGCACCCACAAGCCCCTGCCCAAGTACCCGGCCAGCAACCGTGACCTGGCCTTTGTGTGTGACAAGGAGATCCCGGTGCTGAAGTTGCAGCGGGCCATCGGCGAGGCCGTAGGCAAGACCCTGGAGAGCGTTAAGCTCTTTGATGTGTACCAGGGCGAGCAGATCGAAAAGGGCAAAAAGAGCGTAGCGTTTAACATTCGTATGCGCGCCCACGACCGCACCCTTACCGACGACGAGGCCGACGCCGCTATGAAGCGGGTGGTCAAAGCCCTGGATAAAATGGGCATCAGTCTGCGGAGTTGACCGAAAAAACGGACAACTGCCCGGTAATTTGGCCGGAATATTGGAAATTTTGCATTTTAATATTGTAATTATTCCAAAAACTGTATATAATGAAGTGTACGGAGGTGACTTTACCGTGACAGATAAAACCATGACTTTTCGAATCGGTGATGAAAAAGAGGATGTTATGAAGGACACCCTGACCCAGGTGTTTGACGCCCTGCGGGAAAAGGGATACAATCCCATTAACCAGATCGTAGGCTATCTGCTGTCTGAGGACCCCACCTACATCACCACTCACAACAACGCCCGCAGCCTGATCCGCCGGATCGATCGGGACGAGTTGCTGGCCGCTATGGTAAAGTCCTACTTAGATTAAAATAAAGGAGGCGTTCCCTTGGCGAAGAAAGGCGAATTCTTGGAATACAAAGGCAGACCGCTGGTACGCTGCGGCAACACCATTTACTACGGCAGTATGGCCGACCCGTTCGTTGTGTGCCTGAAGGTGCAAAGCGAGAAGAAGCAGGGCGACCAGACCGTTGCCGACAAGGTGATCATTCAGCTGCTGAATACGGACGAGCAGGTCTCGCCCAAAGAGCAGGTGGTCAAAAAGAGCGAAAAGACCGGCCTGTTCAATGCGCTGGATCTGGGTGCCGTTTGGCTGGAAAGAGCCTTAAAGAAAAACGCATAACCCCACAAACCAAAAGAACCGAGTGCAATTTGAACCGCCCCATATTGTGCAGACAGTACAAAAAGAGCCTACTTGAAGTAGAAAATTAAATTTTAAGC
>CAVCUL010000002.1:0-246175 GCA_963605415.1 bacterium
ACACCTGAAAGCCGGAACAACGGTCACTAAAACCCTTCAAAATCTTACGAGCCGTGCAGGTAGCAATAGTAAGAAAATGATCAAGGCCTACGAAGAGTCCATGAGATAATCGGACGATGGTGGAACTGAGCCGCGTGCAGGGCGGCTCCCGGCGGCGTAAGCCGCAAAAAAGACACGGAAGTACCAAACGGTGCTTCCGTGTTCTTCTGCTTTTGTCTATTCTGTTTTGGCTACGGCCTCCGCTTTGCGGCGGGCGCGCAGGGCGGCAAAAAAGTCGCTGAGCACACCGGCGCATTCCCCTTGCAGCACGCCGACAATCAGCTCCGTCTTGTGGTTATAGGGTAGGGCGTTAAAGTTGATTACCGAGCCAAAGGACCCGGCCTTAGGATCGGCGGCGCCGTAAATTACCCGGCGCAATCGGGCATTGATAATAGCGCCTGCACACATGGGGCACGGCTCCAATGTAACATATAGGTCGCACTGCCACAGCCGCCAGCCGCCCAATGCTTTGCAAGCAGCGTCAATGGCCTCTAATTCTGCGTGAGACAGGGCGTTACGGCTTTTTTCCCGCCGATTGCGGCCTTCACCGATAATTTGGCCATCTCGCACTACCACAGCGCCGACAGGCACCTCACCCTCCAGGGCAGCTTCCCGAGCCAGTTCCAACGCCCGGTGCATAAATTGCTCGTCTGTTGTCATGGCATCAAATTTTTTCAACATTGGAAATGGTGAGAAGAATCAGTGGTATAAAGGAAATAATCATGCCCGGGGTGCCGAAGAAGGCGCCTATTCGCTGTCCAAAGCTTAGGGCATAGGGATCCGGGCTCGTGCGCTGCTCCTTTGGGGTGTACAACTGCTTTTTTGCCAGCAGATAGATGGTTGCGGCGGCACCGGCCACGATCCAAAACAGATACAGTCCAGCCGTTACATAATTGGCGATCTGCTCTGTAGAGGCAAAGCTGACCACATCGGTGATTACAGACATACCATTATTCAGAGCATGGATGAGAATGGCGGGGATTATATTGTCTGTTGTTACAGTGATAAACCCAAATACCAGACCGCCTAAAAATGCAAATACCAGCTGCACAACATTACCGTGGAGCAGGCCGAATGCAAGGCTTACGCACAGCACGGAAAAGCCCTTGCCGTACTTGCGTAATAACTGTTCACAGCAGCAGCGCATGGCAAATTCCTCGCAAATGGCGGGAACGATAGCGGTGCCGATCAGGGCGATCAGGCAGGCAAAAACCGAATTGGGTGTATCCGTGCCGCCAGAATTCAACTTGTAGCCAAAGGACTCAAACAGCGGCACGATGCCGTAGGACACAACAAAATTAGCACCCACGCAGCACAGCATTCCAAATGCCACCCAAATTGCCGTTTGGCCGCCGGTAATAGATTTTGTGGGGATAATTGGTGCCGTGTAGCGCTTTTTGTTAACCAGTGCTACCAGTCCGAAGGGGACAGCAACACAACCTACGGATACAAACAGCATATTAAAGCAGCTTTGGAATACGGGCGAATTCTGGTAGATGGTGCGCAGATTTTGAAATGACAGCAGGGAATTGAGCGCAAGCTGTAGAATGAAATACGCCAAAATGGCCAGGCCGATGCTGTTGCCGAAGTGCCGCAGCTCTCGCTTTTGTGTGCGTAGCGCCATGCGGCGGCGGTTCTCCTGCTCAAAGTAAGCTGCCTGCTGCGGATCCCGATAATAAGGGCCGCAGGGTGGCTGATAGCCATAGCCCCGGGGTGGATAGCCGTTGGAATTGTAATAACTGTTGTGGGGTGTTTGACCGTAATTGGGCGGCATAGAGCCGTCTGTTGGCCTGCCGAACGGATCATATTGTTGGTTCATGGTGTCAATCCTTTGTATCTGCAATGAGAGTCTTAAAGTAAGGCAGCTCCAGCGCCCAGTCGCAGTAGGTGTGCCACTCTGTCAGCTTGTGGCTGCGGCGGGCAAAATAAATATTCGCCAGGGTCTCATAATTTAGGGTGCAGGTGCGCATTTGATTATAGGAGCTGGGTAGCAGCTGAATCATGGTGTACCAGGTTTGTTTGTCCTTGGTTTCCAGGTATTCCAGGCGCAGCTGCTCCAGGGTGTTGATTACCTTTTCCATGGCGTCCAGTCCCCGCTGATCCATATGGTCCACGGAGAAATCCGCCAGCTCAAAAGGCTTGGAGGCAATTTTGTGCATGGTGGAAGTGGAGTTGGCTACAGTACCGACTTTATAGGTGTCATACTCTTTCCACCAGTACATAGGTGCGGTTACATCTACGGTAACGAAGATCATACGAATGAATTTGCGGTGGTCGGTGCCGGTCTTGCACAGTCGCTTGGCCAGACTCAGGTCGTTGGGACCGAAGACAAAGTTGCCGTCCTCATCATAGTAGGAATCGTAGCGCCCCCAGGAATTCATGGGATTGCGGGCGCCACGCATGGCGTTGTCAAAATTGGTGACGGAGGTGCGTTCCAGTTGGATCATAAGTGTTAAAGTTCCTTTGCTAAGTTCTTAATGTAGTCTTTCAGACGGGAAGCAGTTTCCGGGTGCTGCAGGCCTACCTCAATATTGGCCTGCAAAATGCCGAATTTGTTGCCCATATCGTAACGAGTGCCGTTGTAGTCCACAGCCACCACGCCTTCCTGCCGCGCCAGTGTGCACATAGCGTCTGTCAACTGCAGTTCACCGCCGGCGCCGTTGGGTGTATGCTCCAGAATTTCAAAAATAGAGGGGGGCAGCACTACACGACCCAATATGGAAAAATTGCTCATTACCTGTTCCGGCTTTGGCTTTTCAATCATATCCGTGCAGGTATAGCAGTTGCCCTCCAGCGGCTCCACTGCCAGAGAACAGTACTTGGTAATATCAGCCGTGGGTACTTCTTTTACGCCCACAGCACCTTTGCCGTATTTTTCATAAGCGCGGCAAAGCTGACCCGTAACCGGGTCATCGCTGATGATTACATCGTCCCCGTACAGCACTGCAAAGGGCTCATCGCCCACAAAATTCTTGGCGCACAGCACTGCGTGGCCCAGCCCCTTGGTCTCTTTTTGACGAATAAAATAGATGTTGCCGAACTGAGAGCACTGCAGCACATCCCGGTACAGATCTGCCTTGTTTGGGTCAGTTGAAAGCTTTTGCTCCAGCTCCACCGCGTGGTCAAAGTGATCCTCGATGACACCCTTGCCTCGGTTGGTGATAATCAGTACATCCTCAATCCCGGCGGCAAACGCCTCCTCTACAATGTACTGAATGGCGGGTTTGTCTACAATGTTGAGCATTTCCTTAGGTACGGCCTTAGAGGCGGGCAACACCCGGGTGCCCATCCCGGCTGCAGGAATGATTGCTTTTTTGATTTTCATTTTTCTTTACCCTCGTTCGTTATGGTTATAGTATGCTGGACAGAAGACCGGAGATCATATCCAGGATCAGAAACGCCATGATCGGCGCAAACACGCTGACACCGCCCATTTTAGACAGATACATGCGGCGCATTTCGTCCTGGGTCAGGCGCATTTGTTCCGGTAACATGGGCGTTTGGCGGAAGATGGCACCGTCCTGCAGCCGATCGTCTACCGTTTGCAACACGGAAAATACCTTTCTGCGATACAGGCGGTTGGCAAACAGGGCAATCACCAGGTGAATTGCCAGTCCCACGCCCAGCAGAATGGCTACTGCCGGGTACAGCGCTTCCAACAGCGCAGTGTCCGGTTGTACCTTGCCCTGCATGATGGCGGTATAGTTGGTGCTCATAAAATTGCTGAGCTTAGCAAACTGGTCAGTAAAGGCTCCCTGTACAATCAGTGCCGCCGCAAAGCGAATGGCCAGCGCCGCCGTACCCTCTTTGTACATTTTGCGAAAAAACAGGTAGTAGGGGCCGAAAATGAAAGCCGACCAATTCCAACTTGCTTTTTTATTCCGACTAAAACGGGGCAAAAAATAGCCGGTGTTGGTGCGTACCACCGCCGCCACATCGGCGGCTGCTTCGCCCTCAATGGTACCCGGGTATTGGCTGGGGTCCGGCACTGCGCCCGGCATAATGGGCGGGCGATAGCTCTCGCCGGCACCCGGCTGGCGGGCGCCGCAGTGAGTGCAAAAGACAGCGTCGCCGTCCAACTCTGCGCCGCAGGCCACGCACTTCTTTTTTTGCTCCGGGGCGGCAGCGGTGTGGGTGTCACCGACAGGGGCAGCTTCTATTTTCTCTGTGGGTGGATTTGCCGGGGCAAAGGCGTAGCCCTCACCGTGCAGTGCCTGGTGGGCACAGTGCCCCAACTCCCGGTAGCACGCCCGGTGATGGGGGGTGCCGCAATCCGGGCAGGTGACAATGTCGTCACCCGGCTGGAACTGCTTGCCACAGACCGGACAGCTGTTGTTTTCGTACAAAGCCATTTTGTGTACCTCGATCTTTATGCTTTCTTATCATTATACATTAGATTATCATAATAAATCAACGATTTGGTTAAAATATCTTGAACAAAGTATGAAAGCACCGTCAATTCTGCCAAAATTCCGCTCCTTGGTGTAAAATCGTCGGCAAAGCCCTTGCAATGCAGGTGTGTTTTATATATAATACTATAGTTAAAATAGCAAGTTGCACAGAGAAATGCACGGAGTGTTGATATGGTTGAATTTGAAGAATTGCGGCTGCGGCTGCTGGAGAGCGAAAAGCCCATTGAAAATTTAAAGGAAGCCTTGGCTATTGATAGCTTGAAGGCGGAGGTGGCGGTGCTGGAAAAAGAAAGTGCCGCTCCGGATTTTTGGGACGATATGGAGAACAGCCAAAAGGTGATGCAAAAGATCGGCGCCTTAAAGGCCAAGGTTACCGGCTATGAGAGTCTGAAAGGGGACTATGAGGACGCGCTGGTGATGATCGAGCTGGCGGACGAGGAGGGCGATCTGTCCCTGCTGGACGACTGCACCGCCTCTGTAAAGGATGTGGAAAATCGCATTGAAGAGATGACCCTGTCCACACTGCTCAGCGGCGAGTTTGACAGTAAGAACGCCCTGCTGACCTTCCACGCCGGCGCCGGCGGCACGGAGGCACAGGACTGGGCGGAAATGCTCTTTCGTATGTATAACCGTTGGGGTGAGCGCCACGGCTACAAGGTATCTACGCTTGATTATCTGGACGGGGATGTGGCCGGGATTAAAAGCGCCACAATTCTGGTAGAGGGCGAGAATGCCTATGGCTATTTGAAAGGCGAGATGGGCATTCACCGGCTGGTGCGGGTGTCTCCCTTTGACTCCTCCGGTCGGCGGCACACTTCCTTTGCGTCCGTAGAAGTGATGCCGGAGATCGACGACGATGTGAATGTGGAGATCCGGGAAGAGGATATCAAAATGGATGTGTACCGGGCCTCCGGCGCCGGCGGACAAAAGGTTAACAAGACCTCCTCAGCCGTGCGGTTGACCCACGTGCCTACCGGTATTGTGGTCAGCTGTCAGATCGAGCGCAGCCAGCACCAAAACCGTGAGGTGGCTATGCGTATGCTGAGGTCCAAGCTGGTGGAGATTAAAGAACGGGAGAATTTGGAACGCATTGAGGATATTAAAGGCGATCAGAAAGAGATTGCCTGGGGCTCCCAAATCCGCTCCTATGTATTTATGCCCTATACGCTGGCCAAGGATCATCGTACCGGATATGAGATGGGCAACATCACCGCAGTGATGGATGGGGATATTGACGGCTTTATCAATGCATATCTAAAACAAAAATCTGTCAAAGAGGCAGAGGAGAAAGCGGAGGCTTAATTTAAAATGGAACGCTATGCACAGTTCATGGATATTACGGCGCTGTCCGGCTTTTCCATTCGGTTGGCGCTGGCCATTATTCTGGGCTTTTTTGTGGGTCTGGAGCGACAGTGGACCAAGCACCAGGCGGGGATCTTAACCAATGTGATCGTGTGCGTAGGTGCATATGCCTACACAGCGTTTTCCTTTGTGATTAACCAGGGCGATACGGATCTAACCCGTGTGGCCGCTCAGGTAGTCAGCGGCGTGGGCTTTTTGGGTGCCGGCCTGATCTTGCGAGACGGCACCAATATTCGCGGTCTGTCTACTGCCGCCACCATTTGGACCACGGCGGCCATCGGTATTCTCTGCACCCTGCCGAAGGTGTTGTATGGGGTAGTTGTGGCTGCGGCTGTGGTGGTGTTGCACCTGGTGCTGCATCCCTTGAGCAATCGGATCAACAAGCTGCGCAGCTATGATAAAGAAAAGCAGGCACGAACCGAGTGCACCTACAAAATCTCCGTTACCTGTCTGGATAATTATGAGGTGGATATTCGCGCGCATCTGATGAGTGCGCTGAAGGACGCTCGGGATATTATTTTGCACAATCTGGAGTCTTCAGATACGGACGACGGCAATACCAAGATCCGGGCTTATGTTTCTGCCGCCAAGAAGAACGACGAGGCCATTGAGAGTGTGCTCAATCGTATTGGCAAGGACGAGGGCATTATTCGTGCCGGTTGGCATATCATCAACGAATAATTTGCAGTTTTTGCAAGTTTGGCCAATTTTCGCTAATCAAAATTTAACAGGTGGATTTTTGCCCTTTTCAGCACAACCTATTGCTGAAAGGGGCGTTTTTTATGTTCAAAAGATGCAGTAGTCTGCTGCTCACTTTGGCGCTGGTCACCGCCTTGTTCAGTGGCTGTCGGGGCAATGCAAGGAATGAAAAGCAAACCGGGGATCCGGGTACCAGCACCACTTCCGCTACCACTGCTACTAAAACGGCGGATACCACCGTACAGCCCACCAATGTGGGCAGTCGCAGTTACAGCAAAGAAAAGGTGGTGTGGGGACCGGGTAATATTACCGACCACGCCAGACCTGAGGAGCCGCAGCGGTTGCAAAAGCAGTTCGGCGAACTGGGTGCTCGCTTTTTGCTGGACAATAAAAAACAGCTGTGCCTGACCTTTGACGAGGGATATGAGAACGGTTACAGCGGCAAGATCTTGGACACGCTAAAGGAAAAGCAAGTTAAGGCTGTATTCTTTGTGACCTATGACTTTGCCAGTCAAAACCCGGCCCTGATCAAGCGGATGATCGCCGAGGGTCATGTGGTGGGTAACCACACCTATCGCCACCTGACCATGGACGAGGTGACCCGGGCGGCAGCCACAGAGGAGATCACCGTGCTGCACCAGTATATGGAGAAAAATTATCAGTATAAGATGACCTACTTTCGCTTCCCAAAGGGGGAGTTTAGCGAGGACACACTGGCGCTGGCCCAAGAGTTGGGGTATAAGAGTATTTTTTGGAGCTTTGCCTATGCGGATTGGGACACCCAAAATGTGTCGGAACCGGCCACCGCGCTGAAAAAGGTGACCGAAAGTACCCACCCGGGGGCCATTTTCCTGCTCCATGCAGTCAGTCCTACGAATGCGGAGATCTTAGGACAAGCCATTGACAGCATCCGTAGCCAGGGCTACACCTTCACCACAGCATTATAGTAAAAAAGCAGACAGCAATCTCGGTCACTGTCTGCTTTTTTATGTGGTGCTGCGGCGGAACAGATCTTCTGTTTCCGCCAGCAAGGGCTGATTTTCCGGCTTGTCCAGGTTGGGGTCGTCGGCCAAAATGGCGTCGGCACAGTCCCGGCACAGGCGCAGGGTGTCCGTATCCTCCACCATATCCGCCAGCCGCAGGTCCGGCAGGCCGTGTTGCCGCTTGCCAAAGAAGTCGCCGGGGCCACGCAGCCGCAGGTCCTCGTCGGCGATCTTGAAGCCGTCGCTGTATTTTTTCATAGTCAGCAGCCGCTGGCGGGCGGTATCGCCCTTGGCGTCGCTGACCAGTATGCAGTAGCTTTTGGCGCTGCCGCGGCCAATGCGCCCCCGCAGCTGGTGCAGCTGGGACAGGCCGAACCGCTCGGCGTTCTCCACAATCATCACTGTGGCGTTGGGTACATCTACGCCCACTTCCACCACCGTGGTGGCTACCAGCACCTGCACATCGCCCTGGGCAAAGGCCTGCATGACCGCGTCCTTTTGCTTGGGGGTCATTTTACCGTGAAGCAGCCCTAAGTTGTAGCCGTAGAGCTCCGTTTCGCTCAGCTGGGCGGCATAGGCGGTGGCAGCTTTCATCTCGCTTTCGCCCTCGTCCACCAGGGGGCAGACGATATAGCCCTGCTCGCCCCGGTCCAGCGCCGCGCGGAGAAAACGAAAGATTCGGGCGTGGTAGGCAGAGGTGACCACATCGGTGCGGATCTCCTGCCGCCCGGGGGGCAGCTCGTCCAGCACGGATATGTCCAGATCGCCGTAGATCATCATGGCCAGGGTGCGGGGGATGGGCGTGGCGCTCATGACCAGGGTATGCACTTCCTGGCCTTTCATCGCCAGGTCCGCTCGCTGCTGCACCCCAAAGCGGTGCTGCTCGTCGGTGATCACCAGTCCCAAGTTGGCGAATTCCACATCATTTTGGATCAGCGCGTGGGTGCCCACCGCAATGTGTATGTTGCCGTCCATCAGATCGGCTTTAATTTGCCGCTTCTCCTTGGTGGTGCAGGCGCCGGTGAGCAGGCACAGGCGAATGTCCGTGCCGGCAAAGAATTTTTGCAGTGTGGCGTAGTGTTGGGTGGCCAGAATTTCCGTAGGCGCCATCAGAGCGCACTGGTAGTCGTTTTGCACCATGGTATCCAGCAGAGCGGCAGCCACGGCGGTTTTGCCGCTGCCCACATCTCCTTGCAGCAGTCGGTTCATAGGATAGCCGCTTTGCAGGTCGGCAATGCAC
Source organism: bacterium (assembly GCA_963605415.1). Taxonomy (GTDB): domain Bacteria; phylum Bacillota; class Clostridia; order Oscillospirales; family Acutalibacteraceae; genus CAG-217. The sequence continues at coordinate 8,736 of CAVCUL010000002.1, forward strand.
TGGGCCACTGCCCGGCTCTGGGCGCCGGTAAGGGTGAAGGGAAGTCTGGCGGCAAAGGCGGCGGTGCAGTCTTTTTCAATGATCCGGGTGGTGGGGGTGCGCTTGCGCCCTTTTAGCTTTTTCAGCCCGAGGGTCAGGGTCAGTAGTTCTTCAAAAATCAACCGGTGCCGGGCCGCTTCCAGTGCTTTCGCATTTGGCGGAAAGTGAATGTGGCGCACGGCGGTGTCCAGGTTTTCCAGACCGTATTTTGCCCGCAGGGTGGGGGACAGGGTGTCCGGCAGCGGCTCCATGTGCGCCAGAGCGTAGTCCATCGCCTTGGCAATCAGATTGGCATTTAAGTTGCCGGTTTGGGGGTAAATGGGATGAATACGCCGGGCGGTGAGCGGCTCAATCTTAGGCGCGCTCATCTGCACGGTGGTGAAGTTGCGTTCCACCTTGCCCAGCAGCAGGTAGTCCTGGTACATACGCAGTTTTTCTGCCAGGAATTTGGTGTTAAAAAGGGTTACATGGATCAGGGTCTCCCCGTCGGTAAAATCCGCTTTATAGAGGGTCATACCCTTGCGGATCAGGTGGGTGCGCATGGGGGTCACCATGGTGGCCTGCACACATACGGTTGTACCCTCCGGCGCCTGGGCGGCGGGGACAGTTACGCTCCAGTCCTCATAGGTGCGGGGATAGTAGCGCACCAGGTCCCCCACGACAAATATGCCCAGCTTATGAAAAAGCCGGGCTCTTTTGTCGCCAACACCTTTCAGGTATTGAATATCGCGTTCTAAAAACTGGTCCATATCACTCAACAGAAAGCAGGAAGTAGTAGATGGGCTGGCCGCCGTCTACAATGCTGATCTCCATATCGCTGCCGTATTTTTCGCTTAGGCGGTTTTCCAGTTCCTGGGCCTGTTCCTCGGTGGCGTCCGCACCGTAGATCAGGGTCACCAGGGCGTGCTCGCCCCGCTTAAACAGTTTGTCAACGGTCTTAAAGGCAATGTCCACAATGTTATCACCCAAAAATTTGATCTTGCCGTCGCACATGCCCATAATTTCGCCCTGCTTAATGGGGCGACCGTCCAGTTCACTGTCCCGGGCGGCAAAGGTGACGGCGCCGCTCTGTACATGGGCGGCAGCGTCCATCATGGCCATTTGGTTGTCGTCGGCAGATTGGGTCTCATCAAACACCAGCATGGCGCTGATCCCCTGGGGGATGGTTTTGGTTTGCAGCACCCGCACGCGGCGGTCCTTGGCCAGGGGGATAGCCTGTTCTGCAGCCATAATAATGTTTTTATTATTGGGCAGCACAAACACTGTTTTGGCGGGGGTAGCCATAATGGCATTCAAAATGTCATCAGTGGACGGGTTCATGGTTTGACCGCCGCTGACTACCGTGTCGGCACCAATGTCGGTAAACAGCTGCTGCAGTCCTTCTCCGGCGCATACAGCCACAAAGCCGTAATCGTTTTCCGGCTGCACCACGGTGGGTCGGGGCACGGTGTCACCCTGCTTCACGCCCTCCTCCGCATTGCGGTGCTGATAGCGCATATTGTCGATCTTTATATTGATCAGCTGGCCGTATTTCAGCGCAGCCTGAATCACATCGCCGGGGCAGTTGGAGTGCACATGCACTTTGATAATATCGCTGTCATCCACCACCACAACGCAGTCGCCGATGGACTCCAGGTACGCCCGCAGCCGCAGCGGATCCTGCTGGGGTGCGTGGCGGTCTTTTTCAATCAAAAATTCCGAGCAGTAGCCAAATTCAATGTCGTCGGAGGCGGCGGCCACGGTGCTCTTGTCCGGGGTCTGTACCGGGGTGACGGCGCTACCGGCGATGGGCGGCACTACGGTGCCTTTTTCAAACACAGCGCCCATACCCTGGAAAATCAGCACCAGACCCTGCCCGCCGGCGTCTACCACGCCGGCCTTTTTCAGTACCGGCAGCTGTTCCGGGGTTTTTGCCAGGGCTTCCTCGGCGGCGGCCATGGCTGCGCAGCATACGGTCCAGGCATCGTTATTGGAGGCGGCGATTTGCTCTGCCGCTTCCGCTGCCTTGCGAATTACTGTCAGAATGGTGCCCTCCGTAGGTTTCATGACCGCTTTGTAGGCGGCGTCCACTCCTTTGCGCAGGGCAGTGGCTACGGTTGTGCCGTCTGCTTCCTCCATGCCACGCATTGCCTTGGAAAAGCCGCGGAAAATCAGCGAAAGAATCACGCCGGAATTCCCCCGGGCGCCTCGCAGCAGGGCAGAGGCGCAGCGGGCGGAGGCCTCCTCCACCGTGCAGTCCTCCGGCAGCACCGCCATTTCTTTGGCGGCAGCGCCGATAGTCATGCTCATATTGGTGCCGGTGTCGCCGTCCGGCACCGGAAAGATGTTTAGCGCATCCACCGCCTGGCGGTTGTTGGCAATATTGTTAGAGCCGGAGATCACTCCGTCCCGGAACATAAGTCCTGTTATCATCATGTGATGTTCTCCCATCTATGGTTAGTTCAGTGCGTCCACATACACATTGACGGTATTGACCTTCAGGTCCGTGGCCTCCTCCACCGTGTAGCGCACCTTGTTGATAATGCTCTCCACAATGGCGGTGATGTTGACGCCGTAAGAGACGGAGATGTGCAGCTCGATTTGCAGCTGACCGTCCACGCTCTTAACGGACACGCCCTGGTTGAATTTTTCACCGGTGGCCTTGCTCTTGATGGCGCTGACGATGGACTCGTAAGCGCTGCCGTTGACCATACCGGTCACCCCGAAGCAGGACTGAGCGACCCGCCCCACAAGGGTGGCGAAATAGGCGTTGGTGATCTCAATGTATCCGCTGGGATTTTCAAATTTAATCATCAATATATCCTCCGTGATTTATTGCAAACGCCGGGGCGTTTTTATCCAAAATACCAGTCTTCTATATTGGCAAAGAAGTTGCCGTACTGCCCCTGAATATCGCCGCGCAGGGACTTGGAGTAGCAGATCATACCCTTGCGGTACACCAGGGGGGCAAAGGGCATTTCCTCGCTGAACGAGAGCATAAATTTGCCCAGCTCCGTCTTGCCGGCGGTGTAGTCCCGGTACAGGGCGGCGGTGCTGCCCTTGTCCTGGCTGATGCCGTAGTGGGCGGCGCCGTCGGTGCTAAAGAAGGGGTAAAGGCACATATCGTTTTGCAGCTTGACCTCGCCGATATAGAGATCGTAGTTCAGATTTTTGACCCGCGCCTTGTAGTCGCTGAATTTGCTCACTTGCAGCTGCACGGTAAAGCCTACAGCTTCCAGTGCCGTCTTGATCTGATTGGCGGCGGCCAGCCGGTTGTCGTTCTTGTTGACCAGCAGAGTAACCTTTAAGGCGCTGTCGCTGACTTTGGACAGAGCAATCTGTTGCTTTGCGGCTGCTGTGTCTGCCGTCTCTGCAAACAGGCGGGTGCTGCTTGCCAGCGTAAAGGACGGGTTAAACACGCTGCGGGCAGCGGTGGCATAGCCGGCATAGGCACTTTTCGCCAGTGCGCTACGATCCACTGCCAAACTCACCGCCTGGCGCAGATGGGCGTTTGCAAAGGCACCGGAGCGGTTGTTAAAGCCGATATAGACCAAGTTGTTTTGATTGATTTGCTTTTTTGTAGCGGTCATGCGCTTGGCACTATTCTCAGACAGGTCCCGATAAGTATAGGTGATGTTGCCGATATTTACCGCATTGTCGATGGAGTCTGCCGCCGCAATATTCACCAGATGAATGGTGGTGATATGGGGGTTGAAATCATCGGTCACATTGGCTGCCAGTACCGTGCCGTTCTTAGTGGATTTATAGCGATAGCGGCCACTTCCAATGGGGTACTTGCCTTTGGCGTCCTTTTTGGCAATTGGAAAGGTCAGCAGATTTTGCCCATAGGGTGATGCGTGGCGCAGGGTAAAGACCACGGTGTTGTCATTCTCTGCCGTGGCAGAGCGAATGTCCGTTAGGGCGCTGCCGTAGGCGGGAGAGTCCTTGGCCTGTTCAAAGCTGTACACCACATCTGTGGCGGTGAGTGCGGATTTGTCTGAGAATGTCAGACCGCTGGGCACGATCACCTTGAGGGTAGTGCTGTTTGTAAATTCATAGCCGGTGGCCAGGTTGGGCTGGGCGGTATAGCTGCTGTCCAGGTCAAACAGGCTTTCAAATACCAGGTCTGCCAGCACCTGATTGTTTTGGGTTTTGGCGGCAAAGGGGTCCAGGCTGTCCGACTGGGTGTAGCTTAATTTGAAATTGTCATTGTCCGTGGCAAAGGTGGTTTGGGCCTTTGTGGTGGTCTCTGTTTGGCCGGTGGTGCCTTTGGTGCACGCCGAGAAGAGGGTGGCGGTCAGCACCAGCGCCAGCAAAAGAGCAAAACTTCTCTTGCCCATGGTTACCTCCTAATGCGCGTGCAGCTGCGGGTCTTGCCGGTTTTTTCGTCAATATCGAACAGGCAGCCCTCCAGCACGCAGGGCCCATCCGGGTTGGTAAAGCGCACAGGCAGGCCGGTACGCATTTTTTCAATGGCTGCCTGGGGGCTGACCCCCAGCACACTGTGCTGGGGCCCGGTCATACCCAGGTCCGTAATGTAGCCGGTGCCGCCGGGCAGCACCTGTTCGTCTGCGGTTTGCACATGGGTGTGGGTGCCGAAAAGGGCAGACACACGGCCGTCTAAGTAGTAGCCAAGGGCCCGCTTTTCCGCAGTGGCCTCGGCGTGGAAGTCAATGAGAATGATATGCGCCCCCGCCTTCTTCAGGTGGCGAACCTCCCGGTCCGCTGCGTCAAAGGGATTGGCGATCGGCTCCATAAAGGCGGTACCCTGCAGGCTGATAACGCCCACCTGGCAGGCGCCCATGTCCAGCAGTACGCTGCCCTTTCCGGGGGCCGAGGGGTGGTAGTTGGCCGGGCGGAGCAAAAATTCGTTCTCCTCCAGCATTGGGTAGATCTCCCGTCGGCGCAGGCCGTGGTTGCCCAGGGTGATCACATCGGCGCCGCTGTCAAAAATAAACTGGGCGCTGCCGGGCAGTATGCCGTTGCCGACGGCGGAGTTCTCGCCGTTTACGATGGTTAATTTGGCGCCCAGCTCTCGCTTTAAGCCGGGCAGTATGCGGCGCAGGCAGTCGCAGCCTTGCCGGGCGACGACATCGCCAATGGTCAGGATCTTCACTTGCACACCGTTTCTATCTGACGCACAGTCAGGTTTTATAGCAAAAATATTATACTATATCCCCGGCAGAATTACAAGGATGGGGGATAAATTTAATACTTTCGCAACTTTTGAATACCCGGGTGCATACAGGGCTTTACCGGTTGTATATTCTTTTGACAAATTGTGCAGTGCTTGCGGGGCGATGTGGGCATCGCGCCTACATTGTGGGTATGCAAAGCGGGCGGCAGGTTGCCGCCCCTACTTCGGTGCGATGTAGGCATCGCACCCTACAAATTCTAACTTCTCTGCCTCCCTTGTAAAGGGAGGTGGCAACGCCGCAAGGCGTTGACGGAGGGATTGTACATCGTATCCGCCCGCGCTTAATGCCCTTTTAGCGCAACAACTCCCCTTGCACATACAAGGGGAGTCGATTGGGTCATTTTACTTTTTGAAAAGAGGTGAGCACGCCGTCTGCGTCAAAGGTCACATTGTAGTAGGGATTATTCTTAAAGTCTGTGACAGCGAATTCACCCAGATTTTGGTCGTCGGGGAAGGTGCAGTCGGAGGCGATTTGCAAATTGCACTGAGAGAAGTTTACCGCATAGGGAGTGTCGGATCGCTTTAAGGTCTTAACCCCGCTGCCGCCGTAGCGGGCGTTAAAGGCGGCGGCTTTCTTCTTGTCACTAAAGAGGAAACGCACCTGGCTGTCAATATACCAGTAGGTGGTGCTCTTTTTCTCCGTATAGCTAAAGGCGTGGGTGCCCATACGCACTTGAACGGCCTCTACGCCGTCCCATTTTTCCACATGGCGCAGAATGTCTACGCTGTCGCCAATCATCGCCTCGTTTTCGTCAGATTTACTGTAAATGGGCTGGCTGCTTTCCTGAGTTACGCCGTTTTTGTCGGTAGTGTGGGTAAAGTGCTTAAATCCGCCTTCCTTGTCGTAGTAGTTGGCGCTGACTAAGGTGCAGGTAAGCTTGCCATCTGCATAAACTGCGTCATAGGTGCACTCACTGCTGAAGCTGGCATTGTCTGTCTCCGGCGAAATCCAGATGGTGAACTGATCTGCGCCGTAAGGAGATTTGGTATTCAGCCCCTGGTCAAAAGTGACCTGGTAACTGCCTTTGTCATCCGCGCAGAGAATGCTCACGCCGGTGCGCTTGCCGTCGGCGTCCGTATAGGTTACTGTCAAATCATTGGAGTGGGTGGAGCGCAGATGGCACTCGGTCATCTGCTTGCCGCCCTTTTCGTATGTGGCATACACCAGATCCTCATTTTTATAATACTTGGTGACAGTGGCGTCCAGCTTGGTGCTTTTTACCTGCTTTTTGCTATAGCTGTCGTCCGGCTGCATCTCCGTGTAAAAATCCACCTTGCGGATATCGTCCAGTATATAGCCTACGGTGTGCACATCGTCAAAGATCTTTTTAATATCTTTGTTGGCCACAAATTCAATTTGTGCTGTAGTCTCTGCACAGGCGGAGAATAGCAGCATGGGCAGCAAGCAAAGGCAGAGTATGGTGCCCCATCGCTTCATAACGATCCCTCCGTTAACATGGAAAAAGGCGCTGCAGGATAGAAGCAGCAGTTGTCAAATTCTAATTAAAGCACAATTTCTTTTTTTCGTCAACTAAAATTGCGGATTTCCGGGCTTTGCGTTGCGCAATCGGCAGGATTTTGCTATAATAAGGTCTGTGATTTGAAGAACGGAGGCCATACCATGCCCATTAAACTGATTGCCACGGATTTGGACGGCACCCTGATGTCCGGCGACCACCTGACTGTCAGTCCCCGCACGGTGGCGGCGTTGCAGGCGGCCCACGATCGGGGCGTGCGCCTGGCCATTGCCACCGGGCGCACCCTGGATTTTATTGACCATGTTACGGCGCAGGTGCCATTTGTGGATTATGTGATTTACTCCAACGGTGCAGCGGTGTATGACCGGAAACGGGATGCGCACATTTGCCAGCAGTTGATCCCGCCGGCAACAGTGCAGCGGATTTTGCAAACCCTGGCGCCCCACCCACTGTATTATAATGTGTATTGGGATGGGGGTATGTACCTGGAAGAGGCACGATTGCTTTATTACAGCAGCAATAATCTGCCCCAGGCATTCTTGGACCAGTTTATGGCCAAGGCCCACCCGGTAGAGAACCTGCTGGACAAGGCGGACAAAGGCGCAGAGAGCATTGCCGTCTATGACCTGGACCCGGCGCAAATGGACTGGGTGCGTTCTGTGCTGGAGAGCGAGGGGCTGGAGGTGGTTTCCTCCCTGGCCAACGAGCTGGAGTGCACGGCCCCCGGTGCCAACAAGGGCGCCGCGCTGGCAGGGATTGCCCGGCAGCTGGAGATTGCCCCGGCGCAGGTGATGAGCTTTGGCGATGCCGGCAACGATTGCCCCATGCTCACCTTTGCCCACTATTCCTTTGCCATGGAGAACGGCGCGCCGGAATGTAAGGCTGCCGCTCGCTACCGGGCAGAGGCCAATACCGCAGACGGTGTGGCCAAGGTTGTTGAGCAGTTTGTATTGTCAGATTGAGGCACCGATAAAAACGGATTTTTACAGGCAAAGTAGTTGAAGCCGCACGCAGCGGCCGTAGTACTACGCGCAGAAGGATGGATAAAATATGAAGCAGGAAGAAAAAAACCGCCGCAGCAGAGAAATGATTGAGGTATCGGCGATTCACGCCTTTGCCCGGCAAGGACTGGACAATGCCAATTTGAATCAGTTGTGTCGGGAGAATGGCATTTCCAAGGGCAAGTTGTATCATTATTACGAATCCAAGGAACAGCTGATTGTGGCTTGTGCCCAGCGCATTGTGGACCGCTTAGAGTCAGATGTGCGTGCATTTCAAGTGGATCCGGAGAAGGACATTGCCGGGAATTTGCATGCCTATTATGATGAAAGAATCCGCTTTTGGCGCACCCATCCGGAGGCTTTTGTATTCATTCGCCACTGCCAGTCTGCTACCAACAGTCAACTGCGCGCGCAGTTGTCCATGGAGAGTCTGGTATTCAGCATGGGTATGAAGGACAAGGTGCTGGAAATTATTCACGCCAGCGGTGCACGCCTTGCGGTGGCAGACGCGGATATGTACAGCACCATGCGGGTGATGTATGACTACCTGTTGGTTATGTATATGCACAAGGTGGTAGAACTGAATGCTGCCGGTGACACCGCCGGCGCAGATCGGGAGCAGCAGGCGCTTTTGGACCACTATGATCGGTTGATCTATATTCTGCTGCACGGTATTTTGGCCTAAAATTTGCTTTTTTCTTGACCCTCCGAAAAAAGTGGCTATACTTATAGTTGCAAACCAAAGATATAGGGGGTGTGACATATGTTTTATCAATTCAGTGATGAGCTGACCACCATTGAGTTCCAGGATCTGGATCCTAATTTGGTGTGCGCGGCGTATATTACCTTAGCGGAACTGGACACACACTATGAAAAATTCGGCTTTAGCCCCTCCACTGTGCAGCAGTGTAAGGAAGAAAACCGTTATTTCCGTTCCAATATTGAGGTGTACGACGATTACAGCTTTGGTACCCTGAAAATTACAGACGCGGCCAATACCCGTGCCCGGGAGGATTGTCTGGCCTTTTATGTAAAGAAGAATTTTCTGCTTTTGGTAGATATTAACGATGCGGATTGTTCAACCCGCAACAAATTTATCAGCGCATTGCATCGGTTCAGCTGTGCCAATATTACGCTGGAAAAATTGATCTATGCCTTTTTGGAGAGCCTGGTGTCCGGCGACAATAAGGCGCTGGAGGACACGGAGTTTGAGATCAACCGCATGGAGGAGTATGTGCTGCAGGACAAGGCCGGCACGGACTTCAACATGGAATTGCTGCACAAGAAAAAGGAGCTGTCCGTCTTGCGCAATTATTATGAGCAGCTGATTGACATCGGCGAGGCACTGGAGGAGAACGAGAACGAGATCTTTGAGCGGGAGGACCTGCGGTACTTTAAGATCTTTACAGACAAGGCGGTGCGCCTGCGGGAAAATGTGGATCTGCTGCGGGACAGCATTGTACACCTGCGGGACGCTTATCAGGCCTATCTGGACTTAAAACTGAATGAGACCATGAAGTTGTTTACCGTGCTGACAGCAGTGTTTTTGCCGCTGACAGTAATTGTAGGTTGGTACGGCATGAACTTTAAGGGTATGCCGGAGCTGAGCTGGAAGTATGGATATTTAGGCGTGATTATTTTGTCCGCCGTGGTGGTGGGCGCCCTTGTGGCCATTTTTAAGCGTAAAAAGTGGATGTAAATTGGAACTGAGCAAAGCAAAAAAATCGAGGCGCCTTGACGGTGCCTCGATTTTTTGTGTGTTATTTAATCTTTCAGCAGAGAGCGGTACATGCGGATATACTCGTTGGCGGATTTGCCCCAACTCATATCGCAGTCCAGCGCTCGCTGTACCAGCACTTTCCAGTCCTTGGGGTGGTTATAGACTTCCACCGCCCGGTAGATGGCGCCCAGCATATCGTAGGCGTCATAGGTCTTAAAGGTAAAGCCGTTGCCCTCGCCGTCGCCGCTGTCGGTGATGGAGTCTTTCAGCCCGCCGGTCTCCCGCACGATGGGCACGGTGCCGTAGCGCAGCGCCACCATCTGGGACAGGCCGCAAGGCTCGCTCTTGCTGGGCATTAAGAACATATCCGCACCGGCGTAAATTTTGTGGGCCAGCTCCGGAACAAAGCCCAAGGTCAGACCTACCTTGTCCGGATACTTGTCGTGCAGCTCACGGAAGAAGCTCTCATACTGCCACTCGCCGCTGCCCAGCACCACATACTGCACATCCCGCTCCCACAGGCTCTTTTCCAGTACTGCCTGCATCAGGTCCACGCCCTTGTGGCCGGCCAAGCGGGTAACAATGCCGATGATGGGCACATCCGGCCGCACGGCCAGGCCCATTTTCTTTTGCAATTCTTCTTTGTTTTTTGCCTTGTCGGTAAAGTCTGCGGCGCTGTAGTTGGCCCAGATCATTGGGTCCGTCTCCGGGTTATACAGGTCGGTGTCAATGCCGTTTAGGATACCGCACAGCTTCCAACTGCGCTGATTTAAAATCGGATCCAGCCCATGGCTGTACCATGGATCCAGAATTTCTCTGGCATAGGTGGGGGACACAGTGGTTACTTTATTGGCGCACTCAATGCCCGCCTTCATAAAGTTCACCAGTCCGTCATAGAGGATCAGATTGTTGTCCTCCGGGGCAATGCCCAGCACATCCTCCAGCAGCTCATCGCCGTACTTGCCCTGGTACTGAATGTTGTGAATGGTAAACACGGTTTTAATGTTTTCATACCCCATCCGGTTGGCATAGTAGCAGCTGTAATACAGCGGGGTTAGGGCGCTTTGCCAGTCATTGCAGTGGATAATGTCCGGCTTCCAGTCAATGGCGGGAATGATCTCCAGCACCGCGCGGGCGAAGAACGCAAAGCGCTCTGCGTCGTCATAGTGGCCGTAAATGCCGTCCCGCTTAAAGTAATACTGGTTATCCAGCAGATAGTAGATGACCCCGTTGTGCTTGGCCTCAAAGATGCCGCAGTACTGGCGGCGCCAAGCCACCGGCACGGAGATGGAGGTGATGAACTGCATTTGGTCCTTCAGCTCCTGGGGAATGCTGTCATACAGGGGCATAACCACCCGGCAGCCGATGAGCCGCTTGCGCAGAGCAACGGGCAGTGAGCCGGCCACATCGCCCAGCCCGCCGGAGGCCATAAACGGCAGGGCCTCCGAGGCAACAAAAAGAACTTTCATGGTATTTGCCTCCTTAAATTCTGGTTTTTTTGCTAAGATACACCGGGAAGTTGGGTGCACCGCTCAGCTCTACCGAGTGCTTGATGGACACATCTTTGTCTGCGATAACACAGTTGACTTTGGCATTTTCGCCGATCACCGTGTCCTGCATGAGAATGGAGTCCTTGACCACGGCACCTTTGCCGATTTTTACGCCCTTAAAGATAATGCAGTTCTCTACCGCACCGTCAATAATGCAGCCGTCGGCCACCAAAGAGTTTTTAGAAACGGAATCCGGGCCGTACAGAGAGGGCATATCGTCCCGCTCCTTGGTGGAGATGGGCTTATCCGGGTTGAACAGACGGCGGCGGCTCTCCTTTTCCAGCACACGCATGGAAATGTCATAGTAGCTTTGCAGGGACTGAATGGTGCCTACAAAGCAGTCGCTGGCATCATAGGCGTGAATATTCAGTTTATCCACATTCTTCAGCAACACATTGCGCTGGAAAGAAATTTCGTTTTTGCTGTGGGCGGCGGTAACCAGGGTCTCAAACAGCGCCTTTTGCATCAGTACGATATTACAGCTGTAAAAGACCTGGTTTTTGCCCTCCGGGCACAGGCTCATGCCGGTAATGCGGCCGTCCTCTGCCACCTGGTCGAACACCAGAACGGAGCCCACATGGGTGGGCATTTCGCCGTGTACACCCACGACGGTCACATCGGCGCCGCTTTGCTCGTGGGCTTCAAACAGCTTTTCGTAGTCCATATTCAGCACCTGGTTGCAGTCGCTCATCAGCACATAGTCCTGGTTGGACTGGTTCAGGAACTGAATGTTGCCAAAAATGGCGTCAATCCGATTGCCCCACATGGTAGCGGAGTTGACGGAGAAGGGGGGCAGCAGGTACAGCCCGTCGTTCTTGCGGCTCAGGTCCCAGGGCTTGCCGGTGCCCACATGGTCCATTAGGGAGCGGAAGTTGGCGTTGGTGATCACGCCGATCTTGGTAATGCCGCTCTCCACCATGTTGGATAGGGGAAAGTCGATGAGCCGGTAGCGGGAGCAGAAAGGCACGGAGCCCATGGTGCGCTGTGCCGTTAAGGTGTCCAGCGCCTCCTCATGAATATTGGCAAAGATAATGCCCAGTACAGATTTTCCGTTCATGCTTATACCTCCTCGCCGCTTTTGATCATTTCGCCGGGGGCGATCTGCTTTTTACCGGTAACGGTGGCTCCGGCTCCGATGACCGCAATGCCCCAGTCTGCCGGGTTTTGCAGCTGCTCGGGAATTTCGCCTACCTTGGCATTTTCTTCAATCACTGCGTCCTCGGCCACGATGGAATAATACACCTTGGCACCCTTCTTAATGTGCGCGCCGGGCATGACCACGCTGTAGCGCACATCGGCATCTGTCTCGATGGTTACATTGGAGGAGATCACGCTGTAGTCCACATTGCCCTCAACCTCGCAGCCCTCGCTGATGGAGCAGTTCTCCACCACTGCGTTTTTGCCGATATAGTGGGGCGGCGCCATGGGGTTGCGACTGTAAATGCGCCAGCTTTTGTCAGACAGATCCAGATCCACATTGGGATTGATAATATCCAGGTTGGCCTCCCACAGGCTGTCAATGGTGCCCACATCTTTCCAGTAGCCGGAGAAGGGATAGGCAAACAACCGTTCGCCGGCGTTCAGCATAGCGGGGATCACATTCTTGCCAAAGTCGTTGGCAGAGTTGGGGTCTGCCTCGTCCAGTTCCAGGTACTGGCGCAGCTTGCTCCAGCTGAATACATACACGCCCATAGAGGCCTTGTTGCTCTTGGGCTCGGCCGGTTTCTCGGCAAATTCGTAAATGCGGTCGTCCTCGTCGGTGGCCAGGATACCAAAGCGGGAGGCCTCCTCCCACGGCACCTCCAGCACGGCAATGGTGCAGTCCGCATTGTGCTTTTTGTGGAAGTCGATCATCTTGGCGTAGTTCATCTTGTAGATGTGGTCGCCGGAAAGCACCACCACGTATTCCGGGTCGTACTTCTCAATAAAATTGATATTCTGGTAAATAGCATTGGCCGTGCCCTTGTACCATTCGGCGCCGCCGATGGCCTCATAAGGGGAGAGAATATGTACGCCGCCGTTTTGGCGGTCCAGGTCCCAGGGTTGGCCGTTGCCCAGATAGTCGTTCAGCTCCAGCGGCTGGTACTGGGTGAGCACGCCCACGGTGTAAATACCGCTGTTGACGCAGTTGGACAGCGGAAAGTCGATGATACGGTAGTTGCCGCCGTAGGGTACGGCAGGCTTGGCGATGTTTTTGGTGAGCACGCCCAGTCGGCTGCCCTGGCCGCCGGCCAGCAGCATTGCAACAACATTTGTTTTGTGTGCCATAGTGGTTCTCCTTACTTTATTTTCTCAAGATACAAGGCAGACAGTCCGCTGAGTTTCAGGCTGATGCTTTGCTCCATATTGTGCATAGGGATCTTCTTGGTTTTGTAGGTGCCGCTGAGCCGGGGCTTGGTGCCGCCGTACTTTTTCAGCGCCGTGTCCAGCACCACCTTGTAGGTGCCCTTTTCCGGCACGCCAATGCGGTAGTCCTCATGATCGTTGGGGGTAAAGTTGAATACTGTAATCAGGTCCTTGCCGTCCCGGTCCATGCGGCGGAAAGCAATGACGGAATTGCTGTTGTCGTCAGAGCTGATCCACTGGAACCCCTCCCAGCTGTAATCGATCTGCCACAGCGCCGGGTGAGCGGTATAAAAGTGGTTCAGTTCCTTAGAGAAGGCTTGCAGCTGGCGGTGCTTTTCGTAATCCAGCAGCAGCCAGTCCAGCCCCTCTTTGTATGCCCATTCCTTGAATTGACCGAATTCGCTGCCCATAAACAGCAGTTTCTTGCCCGGGTGAGCCATCATATAGGCAAAGAACAGGCGCATACTGCTGAATTTGTCGTCATATTCGCCGGGCATTTTGCCAATGAGGGAGCACTTGCCGTGCACCACCTCATCGTGGCTGATGGGCAGCACAAAGTTCTCACTAAAAGCGTAGAAGAAACTAAAGGTAATGCAGTCGTGGTTGCCCTTGCGGAACAGCGGGTCCAGGCTCATATACCGGAGCATATCGTTCATCCAGCCCATATTCCACTTGAAGTTGAAGCCCAGACCGCCCACATCCGGGGGCATGGTGATCATGGGCCAGGCAGTAGACTCTTCGGCGATCATCATCATGGACGGGTGGCGGGTGAGCACTGCGCTGTTCAGCTGACGGAAGAAGTTCACCGCCTCGTAGTTCTCGTTGCCGCCGTCCTTATTGGGGGTCCATTCTCCGGGCTCTCTGCCGTAGTCCAGGTACAGCATACTGGCTACCGCGTCCACCCGAATGCCGTCAAAGTGGAACAGGTCGGCCCAGTACAGGGCAGAGCTGATAAGGAAGGATCGCACCTCATTTTTGCCGTAGTCAAAGACCCGGGTGCCCCATTCCTTGTGCTCGCCTTTTTTCAGGTCGCTGTACTCGTAGGTGCAGCCCCCGTCAAATTCATACAGCCCGTGGGCGTCCTTGGGGAAGTGGGCGGGCACCCAGTCCAAGATCACGCCGATCCCTGCCTTGTGGCAGGTGTCCATAAAGTACATTAAGTCCTCCGGCACCCCATAGCGGGAGGTGGGGGCAAAGTACCCGGTGACCTGGTAGCCCCAGGAGCCGTCAAAAGGGTACTCCATAATAGGCATCATCTCGATGTGGGTGTAGCCCATCTCTTTTACATAGGGAACCAGCTGGTCTGCCATTTCCCGGTAAGTGAGGAATGTACCGTCCTCATGCTGTTTCCAGGAGCCAAAGTGAATTTCATAGATATTCACCGGTTTGTCCAGCACAGAGGTCTCTTTTTGCCGGGCGAACCAGTCGCTGTCCGTCCACTTGTAGGTGGGCAGGTCGTAGACCTTGGATGCGGTGCCCGGTCGGGTCTCCTGGTGTACGGCGTAGGGGTCCGCTTTCATCAGCAGGCGCCCGTCCGCCGTTTGGATGGCGTATTTGTAGCAGTCGTATTTGGACACGCCGTCAATGACTGCTTCCCAGATCTCCGGTGTAATAGGGGTCATGGGATTCGCCGTCTGGGACCAATCGTTAAAGTCACCGGCCACAGCCACGCCAACAGCGTGGGGTGCCCATACGCGAAAGGCGTAGGTGCCTTTTTTTATTTTATGAACGCCGAAGAATCGGTATGCTTCATAATTTTTGCCCTCGTGAAAGAGGTAGACCGGCAGCTGATATTCTTCTTTAAGCTGTTCCATTCTATCATCTCCCTTTTCGGTTCGGTTGTAGTCATTCTCATTTTACCACATCGGTACCGGTCAATCAAGGGATTTTCGTATAGTTTGTTACAAGAATTTGTAAAATTTGTCGCATTTTTGTGTATATTGTTACAAATCTCCCAGACTGTAAAGAATAGACAAAATTTTTTGTCCCTGCCGGTTGCAACTGTGCACATTTTGTATTGAACCGGGGCGTATCTATATGGTATAATAACTTTTATCTAATGGGGGAACAGGAGCGAAAGATGAAAGACATCATTATTGCGTACCCGAATAAAGAGGTGGCACTGCGCCTGCGCTCCCTGCTGGTTGGCGAGGGGTTTCGGGTGTCGCATATTTGTGCTCTGGGCTCCAGCGCATTGGGCGCCGCCGGCGAAAAAGAGTCCGGCGTGATTATCTGTGCCTCTTTGCTGCGGGATATGGGCGCCGGCACTTTGGCCGAGCAGCTGCCTGCGGACTTTGATGTGGTGGCGCTGTCCAGAAACGGCAAAACAGAATATATGGGCAATCTGATTACCCTGGCACTGCCTCTGGATCGGCAGGAGTTTTTGCAGACAGTGGCTGTGTTGGCCTCTAGCAAAAGCAGCTTTACCCGGCGTAAGGAGGCGGACGAGGATTTGCTGTCCAACGCCAAGCTGGTGTTGATGAACACTCGGGATATGACGGAGCTGCAAGCCCACCGTTTTCTCCAAAAGGAGAGTATGCGCACGGGACTGAAAATTACAGAGCTTGCCCAAAAGATCATCAACGATTTTCGCTAACGAAAGGACGGCTTTCTGATGGAATTTACCAAGATGCACGGTTGCGGCAACGACTATATTTACTTCGATTGCACCCAGCTGCCCATGGATCGGGCGCTGGCTTCCCGGCTGGCGGTGCGGCTTTCCGACAGGCACTTTGGCATTGGTGGCGACGGCATCATTCTCATTGAGAAGGGGAAGAACGCCGATTTTGAAATGGTAATGTACAATGCAGACGGCTCCCGGGGCGCTATGTGCGGCAACGGGATCCGCTGCGTGGCAAAATATGTATATGACCACAAGCTGACGGACAAGACCACTGTGACCATCGAGTCTATGGGGGCGGTCAAAACCATTGATATTCAGGTGCAGGACGGCGTGGCCGTGGGTGCCAGTGTGGATATGGGCGCGCCGATTTTAGACCCGGCGGCCATTCCGGTGGTGACGGATTGCAAACCGCCGGTGGATGTACCCATTACCGTGCACAACACGGTGTATAAAATGACTTGCGTTTCTATGGGCAACCCCCACGCGGTGATATTTATTGACCGCTCACCCCGGGAGTTCCCGCTGGAGCAGGTGGGGCCGCTGCTTGAGCACCACCCCTGCTTCCCGGATCGGACCAACACGGAGTTTGCCTTTGTACAGGACCGGCAGAATATTGAAATGCGGGTGTGGGAGCGCGGCTCCGGGGAGACCCTGGCCTGCGGCACCGGCGCCTGCGCCACTGCAGTAGCGGCCATTCTGGGCGGTTATGTGGATCATCAGGTGACTGTTCATCTGCTGGGCGGTGATTTGCAGATCAGTTGGAGCGGCAAGGCGGAGGACAGCGTCAGAATGACCGGCCCGGCCACCACCGTCTTTAGCGGCAAAATAGATCTATAAAACACAGGAGGTTTTTTAGAATAATGAAGATCAACCAAAACTTTTTTAAGATCGAAAGCTCTTATCTGTTTTCAACGGTAGCCAGAAAGCAGCGGGAGTACCAGGATGCCCACCCGGAGGCAGATATTATCCGTTTGTCCATCGGCGATGTGACCCGTCCGCTGGTGCCCAGCGTCATCGATGCTATGCACAAGGCGGTGGACGAGATGGCCAATGAGGCCACCTTCCGCGGTTATCCGCCGGAGCACGGCTATGACTTTATTCTGGACGCCATTCAGCAGCACGATTACGCTGCCCGTGGGGTCAATATTGAGAAGGACGAGATCTTTTTGTCCGACGGCGCCAAGTCCGACTGCGGCAATATCGGCGACCTGTTCAGCGTAGACAACAAGATCGCTGTGTGCGACCCGGTGTACCCGGTGTATGTGGACGCCAACACCATGGACGGCCGCAGCGGCGACAAGAACGCCGACGGCTTTTACGGCAATTTTATCTATATGCCCTGCACAGAGGAGAATGGCTTTATGCCCGATCTGCCGGAGGAGACTCCGGATGTGATCTACCTGTGCTTCCCCAACAACCCCACCGGTATGTGCGCCACCAAATCACAGCTGAAAAAGTGGGTGGACTATGCGCTGGAAAAGGATGCACTGATTATTTTTGACAGCGCCTATGAGGCCTTTATTGTAGAGGACGATGTGCCCCATTCTATTTATGAGATTGAGGGCGCTGAGAAGTGCGCCATTGAGTTGCGCTCGTTCTCCAAGACCGCCGGCTTTACCGGTGTGCGCTGCGGCTACACCGTAGTGCCCAAGGCCTGCGTGTTTGAGGGCAAGAGCCTGAACCCCATGTGGGCACGCCGCCAGGCCACCAAGTTTAATGGCGTCAGCTACATTACCCAGCGGGCTGCCGAAGCGGTTTATACCGAGCAGGGGCAGAAAGAGATCAAAGAGACCCTGGCCTACTATCAGAAGAACGCTAAGGTGATCTTTGAGGGTATGCAGGCTGCCGGGTTTACCTGCTACGGCGCAGTGAACTCTCCCTATGTGTGGCTGAAGGTGCCGGAGGGCATGACCAGCTGGGAGTTCTTTGATCTGCTGCTGGACAAGACCCATGTGGTGGGCACCCCCGGCTCCGGTTTCGGTCCCTCCGGTGAGGGTTTCTTCCGGCTCACTGCCTTTGGCAACGCGGATAAGACCGTTGAGGCTGTGGAGCGGATCAAGGCTTACTTTACCCAGAACAAATAAGAACAGACTCTTAAAATCTACCAATCTTTTTGCAGAGGAGAATGCGTTATGAATAAGACAGAACAGCTTTATGAAGGCAAGGCCAAGAAGGTGTGGGCCACCGAGGATCCTACCATCGTGATTGTGGACTACAAGGACGATGCCACCGCCTTTAACGGTCTGAAGAAGGGTACTATCGTGGGCAAAGGCGTTGTGAACAACAAAATGTCCAATTACTTAATGCAGATTTTGGAGAAGCACGGCGTACCCACCCACTTTGTGGAGGAGCTTTCCGATCGGGAGACTGCTGTGAAGAAAGTGACCATCGTGCCGTTGGAAGTCATTATCCGCAACCGGGCTGCCGGCTCCATCTGCAAGCGTCTGGGTCTGGAAGAGGGTATGGACTTTACCCAGCCGTCCATTGAATTCTCCTATAAAGACGACGATTTGGGCGATCCGCTGATCAACGGTTACCATGCGGTCAGCTGTGGTTTTGCCACCCAGGAGGATGTGGACACCATTAAGGCGATGGCCTTTAAGGTGAACGATGTGCTGAAAGAATACTTTGCTTCCATTGGCGTAGAGCTGATCGACTTTAAGCTGGAGTTCGGCAAGACCGCAGACGGCCAGATCGTGCTGGCAGACGAGATCAGCCCGGACACCTGCCGCTTTTGGGACATTCAGACCCACGAGAAGCTGGACAAGGACCGTTTCCGTCGGGACCTGGGCGGTGTTGAGGACGCATATAAAGAGATGATGAAGAGAGTAGGGCTGGACTAATGCAGACAGATACTTATAATTCTCCCTTTAACGCCCGCTATGCCAGCAAGGAAATGCAGTATATCTACTCCCCGGATTTTAAGTTCAAAACCTGGCGGAAGCTGTGGATCGCCCTGGCAGAGGCGGAGCACGAGCTGGGGCTGAATGTGACCCAGGCGCAGATCGACGAGCTGAAAGCCCACGCCGAGGACATTAACTACGATGTGGCCCGGGAGCGGGAGAAGCAGGTGCGCCATGATGTGATGAGCCATGTGTATGCCTATGGGGTGCAGTGCCCCAAGGCCAAGCCCATTATCCACCTGGGCGCTACCTCCTGCTATGTGGGTGACAATACGGATGTGATCACCATGCGGGAGGCTCTTCTGCTGATCAAGAAAAAGTTGGTGAACGCCATTGCCAGCGTGGCCAAGTTCGCCGACCAGTACAAGGATATGCCCTGCCTGGGCTTTACCCACTTCCAGCCGGCTCAGCCCACCACCGTGGGCAAGCGCGCCACTCTGTGGCTAATGGACCTGGTGATGGATTACGAAGAGGTGTGCCATGTGCTGGACACCTTAATGTTGCTGGGCTCCAAGGGCACCACCGGCACCCAGGCCAGCTTCCTGGAGCTGTTTGACGGCGACCACGAGAAGTGCAAGGCACTGGACCGCAAGATCGCAGAGAAGATGGGCTTTAAGGCCTGTTTCCCGGTGAGCGGCCAAACCTATGCCCGCAAGCTGGACACCATTGTGTGCAACTGCCTGGGGCTGATCGCCCAGAGCTGCTGCAAGTTCTCCAATGACCTGCGGCTGCTGCAAAATCTGAAAGAGATCGAGGAGCCTTTTGAGAAGAACCAGATCGGCTCTTCTGCTATGGCTTATAAGCGCAATCCCATGCGCAGCGAGCGGATCGCTTCTCTGTCCCGCTATGTGATGATCGACGCGCTGAACCCGGCCTGGACAGCCTCTGCCCAGTGGTTTGAGCGCACGCTGGACGACTCTGCTAACAAGCGGGTCAGCGTGGCTGAGGCGTTCCTGGCGACGGACGGGATCTTGGACCTGTATATCAATGTGACCTCCGGGCTGGTGGTGTACCCCAAGGTGATCCACGCCCGCCTGATGAGCGAACTGCCTTTTATGGCAACCGAGAACATTATGATGGACGCGGTGAAGAAGGGCGGCGACCGTCAGGAACTGCATGAGAAGATCCGCCAGCACTCCATGGCTGCCGGCGCTGTAGTGAAGGTAGAGGGCGGCAAGAACGATCTGGTGGATCGCATTGCTGCGGACCCGGCCTTTATGACCACCAAGGAGGAGATCCTGGCCATCTTAAAGCCGGAGAACTTTGTGGGCCGCGCGCCGGAGCAGACCGCCGACTTCTTAAATGAAGTGGTGGCCCCCATTCTGGTAAAAGAAAAGGACCTGCTTGGCGTAGATGTGGAGATCAATGTATAACCTCTGCGCGTAAATGCAAAATAGCAAAACAAAAACGCATCCAATCATAGGATGCGTTTTTTCTATGGATTTGGCGGTTCGATGTGGGCATCGAACCCTACAAATGGGACTTATTTATCTTGTGCCAGGACTTCTTTGGCCTGGGGGGTATTGGGGCCGACGGTGATCAGGTCAATGTCGGGGTCAATGCCGTAGAACATCTTATACCGCTCTTCCCAAACGGAGCCGTCCTGGGGGGTGCTGCCCCGGATATAATCGCTGGTATAGGCCGGGTACATGGGCAGGTACACCTTTTTCTCCCCTCGGTCGATCTGCGCCTGCACATAGGCTTCCCGCCCGTCAGAATAGCCTTTGATCTGCACAAACACGGTGGCGTAGAACACACCCAGTGCAATCAGACAGGCGGCAAATACGGCACCTGCGGTTTGCTTGGCCTTGGGCTTGTTGGCGGTATCCCGATAGATCAGGTCAAACAGCAGTGCCGCCAGCAGCATAAACATGGTGTAGCAGGGCAGAAAGCAGCGTGCGGTTAAGGGAGTCACAATAAACAGCGGCGTGCAGAACACATACACGCTCACCAGGGCAAAGAGCATTTGGCCCTTGCGGCGACGGCTTTGGATCCCTAAAAGAATGCACAGCAGCAGCGCAATGGAAAACAGCAGGGTAAAGGCAAAGCGCCAGCCGGGGGCAATGGAATTGCGGGCAATATTGCTTCCGGCAATTTTCGCCCATATGGTAAGCACGCAGCTGTAAGTGGTGTAAGCCACCAGCACCCCGGCGCTGACGGTGAGCCATACCCGGCGGCCCTTGGTGACGCCGCCTTTTTTGAACAGGCGGTGCAGCACAATGCAAAACAGCGTGACCAGCAGCACATTCATCAGGGCGTTGCACTCGGTCAGGTAGTTGGAAATGCGGATGATATTGCCACCGATGGTGTCAAAATACTGCTGCACAGTACCGCCTACCGCCACGGAGCGGTAGCTGAACTGGTCTTTGCCGGAGGAGATAAAGCCGTAGGCGCTGTTGGTAAACATCACCCCGGCGCCGATGATAGCGCCTGCCAGGAAGCACCAGTGGGTGGCATAGGTCTTATGGTGCTTGACCTTGGAGAAAATCAGCACCGCCACTGCCAGCACCAGGTTGTACAGGGTTACATGCTCCATAAACAGAGCGCCGCACCCGCCGATGAGCAGCGCGCACAGCGGGCTCCATTTGCTTTGCACCGGCGCCGTGTCACCCCACAGGTCCCACACCAGCAGCAGATAGCACAAGGTAAGCAGCACCGGCGGCATGTAGTTGGAAAAGCCGCTGGCCCACTCCACTGTTTGGCGAAACAAGTCTGCGGGCATGACCGCCACGCCCAGCAGGCACAGGGGGAACAGCAAAAACAATTTTTTGTTGGCCAGGTGGCTTACCAGCAGCGGCAGCGCCAGCACCCCGGCGGTCATTAAAACAATCTTTGCCGGTAGGGAGCGGGTGAGCACCATCACCAGCAGATTACCCAGGTAGCGACCGTTATAGCCGACAAAATGGTTTTGCAGTCGCTCCAGCCCCACCTGGCTGCCCCACGCCCAGTCATCCTTAAAGTACGGCACGCACCACAGCATGGCGGCCACCGCGGCTACGGACAGCAGTACCGTCAGCAGCCGCAGGGGCTTATTCTTTTGGATTTCTTCCATAAAATGATTCTCCGTTTTGCGATTTCGTTGTTTCTTCTTTCTTTGATACCTATTATAAGTATATCAAATATACAACGCAGGTTGGAATTAGTCAATACTTTTTTATTTTGCGCTTCAGGGTGGAAAAGGTGCGGCAGCTTGTGTATAATAGGTAAAGAGAAACTCTGCGGAGGAAGTTTATGAAAAAGTTTTTGCAGCGCTTTTTTTGTGCGCTGCTGTCTTTGATGCTGGTGCTGACGGTGGGAACGGCTGTGGCTGTGCCGGTGGTGATCCGCAGTCGCGGAGATCTGACGGACTATGTAGTCAGCGAGGAATTTCAGGAGAGCATCGCTAAGTCGAGTACCAAGCGGGCAAAAAATACGCTTGCCCGCATTATGAGCGCCAATTTACTGGTACATTATGAGAGTTGGGGCGGCACGGACGCCCACAAGCGGGCCAAAATGTTCTTGCAGGTGCTGGACACCTACCAGCCGGATGTGGTGGCAGTGCAGGAGATGAGCGACCAGTGGTACTGCTGCCTGATGCAGAACCGGGGCAGCTACAAACTGCTGTATCCGTTGCGTACCGGCGCGCTGGTGCATATGACCGGCCTGTTGTATAACAGCGATCGGGTGACCTTGCTTGAGCAGGGTGATGTGGCCTACGATCAGGGGGATAATGTGCGCCTGCGCCGAATTGTGTGGGGACTGTTTCAGAACAATCAGTCCGGCGAAAAATATATTGTATCATCCACCCATTTGGACCTGATCCGTAGTGGTAAGGAAAAGGCGGAGCAGGCAGTGATGGAGAGCCAGGCGGACCAGGCCACGGCGCTTTCCAGGTCTCTGGCGGCACAGTACAAGTGCCCGGTGTTTGCCTGCGGCGACTTTAATGCTATGGACGGTGGCGGGTACGACCCGGTATATGACGCACCGGAGATTTATACCCGGCTGGCAAAGGGTATGACGGACACCAAGACCCTGGCGGCCAAGACCAAAAGCGGCAACAACAAGAAGGCCGCTGCCCCCACCTACGACCATATTTTCCTCACCGGCAGCGCCAAGGTGCAGTGCTACGGTATTCTCTCGGACGGGGTTATGGACGCTATGTCTGACCACTATCCCATTTGTGTAGATGTAAAAATCTAAGGCAGACAGCAAAATGCCCCGATGAAACCGATTGGCTTCATCGGGGCGTTTTTTATTTTGCCTGGTAATCTTTTTTGTTTTGGCGGGAGGTTTGCTCGCCGTCTCCCACATAGATTTCCGGGTACCATTTGTTAAAGGGGGCATAGGGGTTCTTTTCCCCTTTTTCGTCAAAGTATGCCTGGGGGTACTGGGGCGTTTGCACATCCCGTACATCCCGCACTTCACCGTCCTTGGCGGCCACCAGCACAAATTTCCATCCCGGGTGCAGCTGACTCTCTGTAGAAAGGGTCAGCAGATGATCCGCCCGGTTCAGGGTGCGGGTGCTGGTATAGATCATCCGATTGGTCAGTCGGGCGTAAAACTGCTTATAGCTGTCTGCCGTCATGTTGCCGGTCACATTGTAGGGAAAGCAGTAGCCCTTGTCGTCCTTGGCCTTGGTGTTCACATACAGGGCGCCTACCACCTGCCACTGCCCGGTCTCAAACAGGGAATTGTAGGTGAGGGTGGTGCCGCTGCTGTTGCAGGCGGCGGCACTGCCGTAAGCCTGTTCCAAATCAGATAATTGCGTGCCGGCGCCGTAAATAACAGTGTTAAACCCAAACTGCAGCGGATCACTGCCGCTGTCCAGATACGGCTGGCTTTCGTTTTTGGTCTTGGACACGGCCAGCTCGCCGCTGTTGCCGTAAGTTAAAAAGCCGGCAACCTGCTGGTCCTTGCCGTAGGCATCGCAGTATTGCTCCAGCATACCTGTTGGGTAGTCAATGCCGTATTTGGCTTCATAGGGTTTTAAGTAGGCATCTTGGCGGCTGCTATGTATGGCGGGAAGGACAAAGGCCAGCGCCACAGCCACCGCCAGGCACACCAGCGCAATCCACAGCCCTCGTTTTTGCTTTTTGCTCAGCGGGCGGCGGGGCGCTTTTTCCTTTTTGGGCGGCTTTTCTTCCTTGCGGGGCGTTTCCCTTTTCGTCGGCGCCGGCATTTCTTCCGCCAAAGCAGGCGGCTCTGCCGGCTCCTCTTTCCGCCGGGTGCGGCTTTGCTGAAAGTCGGCTAAAATCCGGTCGATCTCCTCGTTGGGGTCTTTGCGCGGCTCCATTATTTGATCACAACTTTCTTTACACCGGCCACGGCCCGGTCCATCATTTCGTCCAGATTTTCCATATTCGCCTCGGCTTTCAGCACATCGTCCAGCCGGGGCTTGGTCTTGGGGTGTTTGGGGGTAAAGACGGTGCAGCAGTCCTCGTATGGCTCAATGGAGGTCTCAAAGGTGTCGATCTTGCGAGAGATGGCAATGATCTCATCCTTGTCCATACCGATACAGGGACGGAACACCGGCATATCCGCTGCGCAGTCTGTGCACGCCAGCGCGTACATGGTCTGGCTGGCTACCTGTCCTACGGACTCGCCGGTGATCAGGGCGTGGCAGTTTTGGCTTTTTGCAATGCGGGCGCTGATCATCATCATCACCCGGCGCATAATAATGGTAAAGTATTCTTCCGGGCACTTGTCCCGAATTTGCTCTTGAATTTCCGTAAACGGCACCACAAAGGTGGTGATCCAGCCGCTGTACCGGGCCACTTTCTTCAGCAGCTCCATCACTTTCATCTCCGCCAGCTCGCTGGTGTACGGGGGAGAGGCAAAGTGCACAGCCACCAGTTCGATCCCGCGCTTGGCCATCATATAAGAGGCCACCGGGGAGTCAATGCCGCCGCTGATGAGTACCGCTGCGCGGCCGCCGGTGCCGGTGGGCATACCCCCTGCGCCGTGCAGGTTGTTACCCCGCACAAAGGCGTAGCGGTCCCGTACCTCTACGGTGACGGTAATGTCCGGGTTGTGCACATCCACCTTTAGGTGATGGAACCGGCGCAGAATGCGACCGCCCATCTCCCGGCAGATCTCCGGCGATTTCATGGGGAATTTTTTGTCGCTGCGCTTGGCCTCTACCTTAAAGGTTTTGGCGTCCTCCAGCGGTTCCTTCAGGTATTCCAGCGCAGTGGCTGCAATGTCCTCTATATCTTTTTCACACACGGCGGCCCGGGACAGGGCGGCAATGCCAAACACCCGGGTCAGGGCGTCTACCGTGTCGTCCAAGTCTGTGTCCGGGTCCTCCGGCTCCACCATAATGGTGCTTTGACTCTTGGTAAACTGGAAGGTGCCCAGGGGCGCCAGGTGGCGGCGCATATTCTTAATAAGCACATCTTCAAAGGAACTGCGGTTCAGTCCCTTGAGTGCCAGCTCGCCGTTTTTAATCAGTACGATCTCTCGCATAGGTTACTCCTTTGGGTGTTTTTCTACCAGGTCGCGCAGCGCGTCTACCAGGGCGTCTGCTTCTGCTTTGGTGCTTTGGCCGCTAAAGCTTAGGCGAATGGATTTGTCGATCACCTGTTCCGGCAGCCCCATGGCGGTGAGCACATGGGAACGCTTGCCCTTGGCGCAGGCGGAGCCGCTGCTGACGCAAATGCCGTAGTTGGCGGACAGCTCCTGAATAATGGTCTGGCTGCGCATAAAGGTGGGCACGCAAATATTGATGATATAGGGCGACGCCTGGTCGCCGCTGTTAAAGGTCAGACCGGGGATCTCCGCCAGCCGTTCCTTGGTATAAGTGTTCAGTTCTTTGACGGCGGCGTTCTGGGCGCGCAGGTCCGGCAGTGCCGCTACCGCTGCACCAAACCCGGCGATCAGGGGCGCCGCTTCCGTACCCGGGCGCAATTTCTTTTCCTGCTCGCCGCCAAAGGTGCGGGGCAGGATTCGCACGCCCTTGCGCACATACAGGGCGCCTACCCCCTTGGGGCCGTGGATCTTGTGGGCAGTGACGGTCATTAGATCCACCCCCAGCTTGTCCGGCCGCAGGGGCACCTTGCCAAAGGTCTGCACACAGTCGGTGTGGATCAGCGCCGGTGCGCCGGCTTTTTGGACCGCCCGGCGAATGCACTCCACCGGCAGGATACTGCCTACCTCGTTGTTGATGCGCATGACGGAGACTAAAATGGTGTCCGGGGTGATGGCGCTTTCGATTTGTTCTTTTGTGATATTGCCGGTTTTGTCCGGTTGCAGGCGAATGACCTCAAAGCCCTCTGCCTCCAACTGGTCGGCGGTTTGTATAATGCTCTCGTGCTCAATGGCGGTGGTCACAATGCGCTTGCCCCGCCGCCGGTTGGCATAGGCTGCACCGAACAGGGCCAGGTTGTTGGCCTCTGTGCCGCCGGATGTAAAGGTCAGGGTGTCCCGCTCTACGCCCAGAGCGTCCGCCAGCGCTTGGCGGGCGGCGATGATTTCTTTCATTGTCTGGATCCCCGGGCCGTGCAGGCTGGAGGGGTTGGCAAAGTGGTCGGTGAGCATGGTGCCCACTGCCGCTACGCAGACCGGGCAAGGTCGGGTGGTGGCTGCGTTATCTAAATAGATCATGGATTGTTTCGTTCCTTTAATTTCAAAATGGCGATGGCGGTCTTGGCGTCCTTGATCTCACCGGTCATTACCCGGCGCACCGCCTGATCCAGGGGCATACGCACCACATCCAGGTACTCGCCCTCGTCCAGATGCTGCTGCCCAAAGTGCAGACCGGCAGCGCCGTACAGGTGAATGATCTCGCCGCAGTAGCCGGGGGAGGGGTACACCTCTCCCAGAGGGAAGTAGCTGTCCGCCGTGGCGCCGCACTCCTCTTTGAACTCCCGCTTGCCCGCTTCAAAGGGGTCCTCGCCCTTTTCCAGCTTGCCGGCGGGGATCTCCAGCAGGATCTCCTTGTAAGGATAGCGGAACTGGCGCACCAGCAGCAGCTCGTTATTTTCCGTCAGTCCGGCTACGGCCACGCCGCCCGGGTGGTCGATGACCTCCCGCTTTTCTTCCGCGCCGTCCACCATA
This sequence comes from bacterium, assembly GCA_963605415.1. Taxonomy (GTDB): domain Bacteria; phylum Bacillota; class Clostridia; order Oscillospirales; family Acutalibacteraceae; genus CAG-217. The sequence continues at coordinate 35,606 of CAVCUL010000002.1, forward strand.
GTCACCGTGTCGCAGTGGAGGGTGAGAATACGGCCGTTATAAATGCCGCCGTACTCCTCCGTCTGCTCAAAAAAGCCCAGGGCGATGGCCTCAATGTCCATCGGCTTTTCCGCCTGGAAGTCGGCCCCGGTCTCAATAAATTCAAACTTGGTGCCGTAGCCCCAGTTCACCCCTACGGTCTTTAAGCCGTTGGCCTTGCCGCCGTTAATGTCGTAGCTTTTGTCGCCCACCATCAGCGCCTTTGCCGGGGCAGTCCCCAGCTCTTGCAGGCAGCGGGCGATAATGCTGGTCTTGCTCTCGCAGTCGGTCTTAAAATCCACGCCGCACACCGCGTCAAAGAATTTGTCTATGGTAAAGTGAGCCAGCAGCTGGTCAATGTAGCGCTTGGGCTTGGAGGAGGCAATGCCAATGCGGATTCCTGCCGCCTTTAAGTTCTCCAGCAGGGTTACAATGCCCCGGTAAAGCATACTCTCGTTGAGAATGGCGCGGTTATAGCGCTCTCTGTATTTTTGCACCAGTGCCTGGGCCGTGGCCGCATCTGCGCCGAATTGCTCCTGAAAGGTCACCAGCAGCGGCGGCCCGATAAAGCAGCGCAGGGCGCCCGGCTCCGGGGGCACTGCAAAGCCGTAGGCCTCCAGCGCATAGGCGGCACTGTTCATAATGCCCGGGCCGGTGTCACACAGAGTGCCGTCAAAGTCAAAAATCACCGCAGAAAATCTCATTTGCCCTCGACCTTTCTTAAGAACTTTTCCGCCAATACCACAAAGCGCTCTATGGTACCGCTGCCCACCAGCTCGTTCTTGTCATTGTGGGCGGTTACATGGAAGGTGAGCTTGCGCCCGTCCACTTCTGTCAGCACGGCCTTGGCGGTGATTACCTCGCCGATGGCACTGGCCTTGATGTGGGTAATATTCATAGCTGTGCCCACGGTGGTCTCGTCGTCCTCCAGCAGGTCTGCCACCGCCTCGCAGGTGGCCTTTTCCATCAGGGCCAGCATAAAGGGGGTACCCAGTACCGGCAGGGAGCCGGATTCGGCGGCAATGGCGGTGTTGGTGGTGTTTACAAGGGTCAGGGCCTCGCCCTGTATTTCTCCCATGGCGGTTTTCATATGCATGCTCCTCTCGGCATATCGCCGTTTGCGTTCTTACAAGACTTCACCGTATTATAGCACACTTCCATTTCATATACAATTATAAAGCGCAATTCTTTGCCCCGGTGTGCCAAAAATTGCGTGTACAAACCGCCGCTTTTGTGGTAAAATAATCCAAAGTCAGACGCAGGAGGTGCTCCAGTGAGGCAGAAACACCAAAAAAAGCCAAAGGCCCAACGGCCGCGTATTCATTTGCTGGACGAATTGCGGGGCTTTGCCATTCTCTGTATGGTGGTGCACCACGCCTTTTTAGATGTGGGCGATGTGTTGCAGCTGGATTGGGGCTATCAGGTATTTGATGCCCTGTGCACGGTGCAGCCTGTTTTTTGGGGGCTGTTTATTCTCATTTCCGGTATTTGCTCCCGCCTGTCCCGCAACCCGGTGCGCCGGGGCGCGGTGGTGCTGTGCTGCGGTCTGGTAATCACCGGGGTCACCGTGTGGGTGCTGCCCCTGATGGGCATGACCGGCGCGAAGATCTACTTTGGTATTCTCTCTTGCCTGGGTTGCTGTATGATCCTCACCGGCTTGCTGCTACCGGCGGTACAGAAAATTCCGCCCCGCCTGGGTATGTTCCTTTGCGGCGTGCTGTTTTTTCTGACTTATGGGGTCAGCCAGCCGGCGCACACCGTGGTCTTTGGTTTGGTGCATTTGCCGGCGTTTCTGTTTCGTACCAACTGGTTGATGCCCTTGGGCTTTTTTAACAGCAGTTTTCAGTCCGCCGATTATTTCGCTTTGATTCCCTGGTTCTTCTTGTTCCTGCTGGGAGCCTTTGCCGGGGCCTATGTGCGGGACGGCCGCCTGCCGGCGCCTTTTTACCGCCGACACAGCCGGGTGCTGTGCTGGCTGGGGCGCAACAGCCTGTGGGTTTATATGGGCCACCAGGTGGTGCTTTACGCCGTCTTTTTTCTGATCGCCATTTTGATGTACACCTAAAAGCACACACAAAAATAAAGCGCACCTCATAAGATGAAATGAGGTGCGCTGTTCTTTATTGGCGGCGCTGTGTGCAGGTGCGCTTTTCAGGTGTTAGCGGCGGTAACGCCCTGGGCGTTCACAGACTTGCCGCTGCTGTATCGTCTGTGCAGATAGAGGGGTCAGAGTCCGTTGTTCTCTGCTTCCAGCCAGCAGTCGTTGGCCTTGGCCACGGCAATTTGGCAGTAGCGCAGCAGCCGATTGGCTGCCGCTTTTGCTGCGTGGATATGGTGGCTGACTGTTGCCTGGGACAGACCCAGCCCCCGGGCAATCTCCGTTTGGCTTTTGCCGTCTACATAAAAGGCACGCAGGCAGATGCGCTGCCGGGGGCTCAGTTCCTTTTCCATCACCAGAGGCAGTACCGCCAGCAGGGCGCGGCGAGTGACGGCCTGGGTGTCCGGCTCCGCTTGAGGCGAGGGGGTAAAGCAGCAGCTTTCAATCACATCCGTCATGCACTGCAATCCTCCTGATAGTAGCCATCCAGCAGATTGGCAATATGCCGGCATTCGCAGGCCATTTCATAGTAGGTACGCAGTTTTCTGCGCAGTCGATATAGGTCCTCTCCGCCATAGACGGAAAGCAGCGGGCGCAATCCGTCCATTTTGGCACACAAAACTTGATATTGTGTACGATATTCCTGAGCGAGTTCTTCAATGTGCATGATTCTTCCGTCCTTTTTCATATTTCAGGAACAGCAGCGGGCTTTGCGGGCGCCTGTTTTTCTGCTGTTTCTGCTTCCATAATAGAGAATTCGACCTGTAATGTCAACCAAATTGAGAAAAAAATTGGAAAATTTTACAAAAAATCTACATTTCTGTTTCCTGTGACGGTTTAGCGCAGAGTTTGACAAATTTTGCGTGTGGATATCCGTATACTGTGTTCTGCGTTTGTGCCAAATGCCTACGGGCTGTCGGACGACGGTTGGATAATCACCGCGTGCTGATTATCCTCGGCGCGCCTTTACATTTGTGCAAAAAAGTGGTATAGTGATAAATAAGGGCAACGGAGCTTCTACGGCTTTGGTGCCCTATTGTCTTTTTTGGAGGATGACATTATGGAGAATTTAGGTTATTATAATGGCAAATTCGGCCTGCTGGAAGAAATGCAGGTGCCAATGCTGGACCGCGTGTGCTTTTTCGGTGACGGTTGTTACGACGCCACTTACAGCCGCAATCATGTGATCTATGCGCTGGATGAGCACCTGGACCGCTTTTATAACAGCGCGGCGCTTTTGGGTATTCATTTGACCCAGACCAAGGCAGAGATGGGTGCGCTGCTGTCTGAAATGGTTAAGAAAGTGGATAGCGGCGACCAGTTTGTTTACTGGCAGGTGACCCGTGGTACAGCTATGCGCAACCATGCGTACCCGGATCCGGACAAAGTACCGGCAAATTTGTGGATTGTTTTGACTCCTTGCCCGGTGCAGGACACTTATAAGAAGATCAAGCTGATTACCACGGAGGATACCCGTTTTCTCCATTGCAATATTAAGACTTTGAACCTATTGCCCTCCTGTATGGCAGCCCAGCGTACGGCAGTGGCCGGGTGTGACGAGTCTGTGTTCCATCGGGGCGATATTGTCACCGAGTGTGCCCACTCCAATGTGTCTATTATTCAGGACGGCGTGTTCAAGACTCATCCCACCGATCACTATATTCTGCCGGGCATTGCCCGCGCCCATTTAATTAAAATGTGCAAGAAATTGGGCTATGCCGTGGACGAGACCCCCTTTACCGTGGCAGAGATGATGGCTGCGGACGAGGTGATTGTGTCTTCTTCCGGTTCTTTCTGCCTGGCGGCGGAGAGTATTGACGGCCAGCCGGTAGGCGGCAAGGCACCGGAGATGTTAAAGACACTGCAAGACGCATTGGTGGCAGATTTTAACCAGGCAACGGCGGACTGAGCAGTCGAGAGGAACCCGCGATGAATAACGAAGAACTGACTCTTTATAATATCGGTGAGAATTTAGACAGTTTAATGACGCTGGACCCACGGGGCTATGGTGTGTGCCGTATTCTGTATCGGGCCGCGCGGAATTACGCCGGCGAGCCCTTATCTGTGCATGCGGCCAAAGGGCTGGTGGAGCATATTCATGCCGGGGATTTGGTGTATATTATCACCGGCTTTGTATTGTTACCCTGGAAGCAGCCGGAGACGGACGGTATGGTATCGTCCATGATGTTGGCGCGTTTTCTGATCAAAGCCTTTGACTGCACCCCGGTGCTGGTGGTGCCGGAGGAATGTATGGAGGCAGTACAACGGCTGGCCCGGGTGCTGGGCTTTCATTTGTACGATACAGTAGAGGAGGCACAGGAATACCCATTTTCCATGTGTGCTGTGCCCTTTACGAAGGACGATCGGGAGGCACCTGCCCAGGCAGAGGCACTGTTGGCGAAGGGCGTTCCGGCAGCAGTGATTACCAATGAGGCTCCCGGGCGCAACGCCCAGGGTGCGTACCATAACGCAGTGGGTAAGTGCTTAACAGAGCTGGAGGCCAAGAGCGATGTGCTGTTTCATGCCTGCCAGGAACGAGGCGTTTATAATCTGTCCATCGGCGATTTGGGCAACGAAATCGGCATGGCGGCCATCGGTGACCATATCCGTAAATATGTGCCCCATGCAGATGCGGGTGAGTGTGCATGTGCCTGCGGCGGTGGAATTTTGGTAGAGAGCGCAGCGGACAATCTAATCACCGCCACCTGCTCCGACTGGGGCTGCAATGCCATGATGGCGGCTACGGCCTATCTGCTGGGCAATCCGGATCTGTTCCAGTCCGAGGAGGTGCAACAGCGAGCTATGGAGGAGGCGGCGCGGGCCGGGCTTCTGGATATGTATGGGCGCAATATTCCCAGCATAGACGGCTTTGGCCGCAGCATTAATTTGCCGCTGGTAAAGCTGATGAAAGAGCTGATCAGTTACCCGCCCAAGGTGGTACAAAAAACTACCGGCTGGTTTGCAGACACCATTGCTAAGGGCTATTTTGACGGTTATTACGGAGAATAATCCATGGACTATTCCTTTTTACAGTGTGGCGAGGGCGCCCTTACCGTGCATTTGGGGGAGGGAATAGACCCGGCTGTTAACCGCCGGGTCACTGCTCTTCAAGGGGCTATCGTTAGCGCCGGCTTGCGTGGGATCACGGATTTGATTCCCGCCTATGCGGATTTGACTGTGTGCTATGACTGCACGGTGATCTCTGCGGGGGCGTTGCAGCGGCGACTGGCACGGCTGCTGGACAGCTTGTCCGTTGCCGGGCAGGATCGGCGGCGGGTGTTTCGTCTGCCGGTATGCTACGGCGGTGAATATGGACCGGATCTGGACTTTGTGTGCTGCCATAGCGGTCTGTCTGCGCAGGAAGTCATTGATCTGCACAGCGCACCGAATTATTTGATTTATATGCTGGGCTTTTTGCCCGGCTTTGCCTATTTAGGGGGACTGGATCCCCGGCTGTACACACCGCGGCTGGATAGCCCACGCACCTGTATTCCTGCGGGTAGCGTAGGGATCGGCGGTGCCCAGACCGGGGTGTATCCGCTGGCGTCCCCCGGCGGCTGGCAGCTGCTGGGGCGCACACCGGTGTCTGTATTTGACCGGCAGCGGCAGGAGCCGATCCTGTACCGGGCAGGGGATCTGGTGCATTTTGTGCCTATTTTGCCCACCGAGTATGCGGAGATTTCCCAGGCGGTGACAGAGGGTACTTACGCGATACAGGTGGAGGAGGTGCCGGTATGCGACTGACCATTGACTCCCCCGGTGCCCTGACCACTGTACAGGACTTGGGGCGTACCGGAGTAGCTCACCTGGGTTTTTGCACCTGCGGTGCGATGGACTTAACTTCTATGCAGATTGCCAACCGGTTGGTGGGCAACTGCCTGAACTGTGCGGTATTGGAGATGACCCTGACCGGCGTTTCTGCCCGCTTTGTAGGCGAAGGCTATTTTGCGTTAGCCGGAGGGGACTTTGCTCCCACTTTGAACGGCAGACCGATAAGAAATTACCAGGCATATGCAGTGCGCAGTGGTGATCGGCTGCAACTGGGTGCTGCCCGCACCGGGCTGCGGTGCTATTTGGCCCTGTCCGGCGGCGTGGATGTGCCGGTGGTGCTGGGTAGCCGCTCCACGGATCTTAAAATTCAAATGGGCGGGCTGGATGGCCGTGCCCTGCAAGCGGGGGATGTGCTGACTGCCGGCAATTTTTGCCTGCCTATCGGCGATCCGGCACCTTGGCATATAGATCCGGTGACTTTTGTGCCGCCGTTTATACTGCGGTGCATAGACGGTCCACAGGCGGATCGGTTCAATTCGGCTGCACGGACGGATTTTTATAATAAGCCCTATACCGTCACCCCTAAGAGCGACCGTATGGGCCTGCGGGTGGAGGGCCCGGCGCTGACGGCAGACGGTGGCGTGGATATTTGCTCCGACGGGATCGTGCGGGGCAGTGTGCAGGTGCCCGGCAGCGGGCAGCCCATTGTGCTGATGAGCGATCACCAAACGGTGGGCGGCTATGCCAAGATCGCCACGGTGATTGGCTGTGATGTGTCGCTGTTGGCCCAGGCACGGCCCGGGGATACGGTGCGCTTCATGCCGATATCGATAAATGAAGCGGAAAAGATTGCCCGCCGGCAGAAAAAGTGGCTGGACAATTTGCTTTTTTGGTAAAAAATATTGCCTTTCGATACAGGAGGATATAGAATGGATTACAGCGATTGGGCGCCCCGGGATGTGCGGGCACGGATCAGCGCGGGTGCGTTACAGGGTCAGACCTCCGGCATGTGCGCCGGATATGCCCAGGCCAACCTTTGCATTTTGCCCAAGGCCCAGGCCTTTGATTTTTTGCTTTTTTGTATGCGCAATCCCCGGCCATGCCCTATTTTAGAGGTGGGCGAGGTCGGTTGTCGCCAAATGGGCGCTATGGCTCTTGGCGACGATGTGTGTACTGTTTTTCCAAAGTATCGCATTTGGCGGGACGGTGAGCTGGCGGAGGAAGTGACGGATATTTCCGCCTACTGGCAGGACGATTTGGTGTACTTCCTCATCGGCTGTTCCTTTAGCTTTGAGAGCGAGCTTTTGCAGGCGGGGGTGCCGGTGCGGCATATTGAAGAGGGGCGCAATGTGCCCATGTTCAATACCAACCTGGCGTTGGAGCCTGCGGGGGTATTTCACGGCAATATGGTGGTATCTATGCGACCCATTCCCCATGATTTAGTGGTACGCAGCGTGCAGGTCACCTCTGCTATGCCCCGGGTGCACGGTGCGCCGGTACAGATCGGTGACCCGGCAGCCATCGGTATCGCCGATGTGTACTGCCCGGATTACGGCGACAGCGTGACCATTCGTCCCGGTGAGGTGCCGGTGTTTTGGCCCTGCGGGGTGACCCCTCAGGCAGCGGTGATGGCGGCCAAGGTTCCCTTTGCCATTACGCATGCGCCGGGGCACATGCTTATTACCGATGTGCCCAATACCATGCTGAAATATTGATTATATTGGAGTTTCATTATGTACAAGGTGGATTTGAATTCGGATTTAGGGGAGAGTTTCGGCGCCTATACCATCGGGTCTGATGATCAGGTGCTGACGCTGGTGTCCTCTGCCAATGTGGCTTGCGGCTACCATGCCGGTGACCCTGCTGTGATGGGAGCCACTGTGGCGGCTTGCCGGGCACAGGGTGTGGCGGTTGGCGCGCACCCCGGGTTTCCGGATTTGGTGGGGTTCGGTCGGCGACAGTTGGCGGTGACCCCGGACCAGGCCTATGGGGATGTGCTGTACCAGATTGGCGCGCTGGCCGCCTTTTGCCGGGCAAACGGCGCTGCCTTGCAGCATGTAAAGCCCCATGGTGCGTTGTACAATATGGCCTGTAAGGATTTGGAACTGGCCCGGGCGGTGACCCGTGCGGTGCGGGATTTTGACCCGGCGCTGGCGCTGCTGGCACCGGCAGGCTCCTGCCTGCAACAGGCGGCAGGGGAGCAGGGCGTTCCCTTTGGCTGCGAGGTGTTTGCCGATCGTGCCTATGAGGCGGACGGCAGCCTGCGGGATCGGCGCAAGCCCGGCGCCATGATCACAGACACCGCCACGGCTATTGACCGAGTGGTGCGTATGGTAAAAGAACAGAAGGTGACGGCTTATACCGGCGAGGAGATCCCGGTGGTGGCCCACTCAGTGTGCGTCCACGGGGATGGTGCCCGGGCGCTGGAATTTGTGCAGGCGCTGCGCAGTGCCTTTGCAGAGAACGGCATTGCCGTTGCACCCTTGGCGGAGGTGATCGCAAATGTATGAGCGTACCCAGGCGCAGATCAACTTAAATGCGCTGGAGGCGAATATTGCCGCCATTCGGCAAAAAATCGGGTCGGATACCAAGCTGTTGGGCGTGATCAAGGCGGACGCTTACGGTCACGGTGCGGCCTATATCGGCCGCCGGTATGAGCAGGATTTTGATTTTTACGGCGTGGCCTGTATCGAAGAAGCAATGGAACTGCGCCAGGCAGGTGTGACCCTACCGATTTTGGTATTGGGGCCGGTATTTCCGTCCGATTATGATCGAGCGGTGGCGCAGGATGTGCGGGTGCCCATCTTCTCTATGGAAGCGGCCCAGGTACTGTCGGCAGAGGCGGTGCGCCAGGGCAAGCATGTGCCTTTCCACTTTGCACTGGACACGGGCATGAGCCGGATCGGATTCCAGGTGACAGAGGAAAGCGCAGATATTTGCAAGGCCATTTGCGCCTTGCCGGGGATCTACCCGGAGGGGCTTTTCAGCCACTTTGCCACGGCGGACGAAACCAGCTTTGCCAAGGCGGAAGCCCAGCGGCAGCGGTACTTGCAGTTTTGCGATCTGTTGGCGCAGCGTGGGGTGGAGATCCCTATAAAACACCTAAACAATTCCGCCGGGATCATGCGCCTGGGCGGCAGTTTTAATATGGTGCGGGCCGGGGTTATTCTTTACGGTCTGTACCCTTCTGATGAGGTGGATAAGTCTCTGCTGCCCTTGCAGCCGGTGCTGCGCTGGGTGGCTCGGGTCAGCCATGTAAAGACCCTGGAGCCGGGGCGGGAGATCAGCTACGGCGGTACATATACCACATCGTCTCCCCGCCGGGTAGCCACCATCCCGGTGGGCTATGCAGACGGCTATCCCCGCTGCCTGTCCGGTATCGGCCGGGTGCTTATCGGCGGCAAGCGCGCGCCGATTTTGGGCCGGGTGTGTATGGACCAGTTTATGGTGGATGTGACGGATATTCCCGGTGTGCAGGTGGGCACGCCGGTGACCCTGGTGGGGACGGACGGCCAAGACACCCTCAGTATGGAGGAGGTGTCCGGCCTGGCCCACAGCTTTAATTACGAGCTGCCCTGCCGCATTGCCCGCCGGGTGCCCCGGGTGTATTACCGGGACGGTAAGCCGGTGGACGCCGTGGAGTATATTCCCGTATAACGCATAAAAAGAAGAACCGCTTGACCGGTCGGTCAGGCGGTTCTTTTTGCATATTTTGATGAAAAGATCGCTGGTAGGGCGGGGGCTTGCTCCCGCCGCGCTTTATTTTTGCCGGAACCGGCTTTGCATAAACGCCAGTCGGGCGGCCACGCTCTCCCGGGTGGTGGGGGCGTGGAGGATAATGTCATAGCCGTGGACGGTGCCCTTGGTCTGGCGCAGGGTCACCGGCACACCGGCTGCGGTCAGCTGCCGGGCCAGCTGCGCGCCCTCATCGTGCAGGCAGTCAAATTCTGCCGTTTCAATATAGGTGGGCGGCAGGGCAGCTTGCGGGTCCGGGGCAGCCTGGGCGCCCTTTAAGTACCACTGCCACATTTTCTTAGATAAGCGGCCGTTCCACATGGGGGTGTCCACATAGGTTCGCATAGAGGGGGTGGTCATGGCCGGGTCCACCACCGGATACACCAGCAGCTGGAATAGGGGCGCGTGCCCCCCGGCGGCAGCTGTGGCGGTGACCCGCTGGGCCAGGCAGCCACCGGCGCTGTCGCCGCCAATGGCAATGCGCCGTGGGTCGATCCTCAGCCGTTCGGCGTTCTCTAATGTCCAGTTGTAGGCCAGGCGGCAGTCCTGCTCCGGGATCGGGTAGGGGTGCTTGGGCGCCAGTCGGTAGTCCGGGCAGATCACTCGGCACCCGGCCCCGGCGGCGTAGATCTTGGCCAGGGCAAAGTGGTAGGGCGCCGCCGCCAGCACAAATCCGCCGCCGTGGAAGTACACCAGCCCCGGCAGTACCTGCCCTTTTGCGCCCTTTGGCTCTATAAGCAGGCAGGGCAGTCGGTGCCCATCGTGGGTGGGCAGGGCAAAGCGGGTGACGGTAACGGTCTTGTCTGACCGCACGCCCAGCGCCATACCCTCTAAGAACAGGTTGCACACCGGCAGCAGCGGGGTGGTCAACGGCGGGGTAAAGCGGCGGATCAGGCGAAATTCTTTTGAGACGGGATAGCTTTTCATAGCGTTCTCCTAACAAAAAGCACCTGTGGGTTGGCCACAGGTGCGGGATATGCGTCCTGCTTATTTGCCAGCAGGGGTGTATGAGAAGTTAGAGGCGTTGTAGCCAAAATATTGTTTCACTATGGGGGTAAATTCGTCCTTGTCGTTGTATTTGGGGTCTTTCAGTTCCAAAATGGCTTCGTTAATATCATCTTTCAATCGGTCGTATTTGGCAGTGGCAAAGGCGTATTCCACTGTATCCAGTTGGCCGTTCAGCTCTGTGGTCCAGTCGGACAGTGCTTTCTTCTCGCCGTCTACGGTAAAGTCCAGGGCGCGCAGGCTGAACTCATCAATCACCACTGCGTCTGCTTTCCCGTTGTACAAGGCAGTAAAAGCCTCCTGTGCCGTTTTGTAAACGGTAGTGGTTTTGGCACTGGCATCGGCGATTACCGTATTTTCCGTTAATGCGTTCTGCGCCGCCTTGCTCACCACAGCCAGCTTGGCACCGCCCAGGTTGCTGTAATCCTTGATTTTGCTGTCTTTCTTCACCAGAGTTACCACCCGGTTGCTGATGACCGTGTTGGTAAAGCTGTAATCCTCGTTATTGGTGCCGTCATTCTTTTGCAGCCCGCCCACAGCCATATAGGCAATGTAGGTTTTGCCATCCTTGTCTGTATAAGCAGTCTCCTCGCCCAGGCGGTAGCCCGGCTCCACCTTAACATAGGCGTAGTTCTTGCAGTCGTCCTTAATGCTGTCAAAGATTTTGGCGATCAGGTCGGCCTCAAACCCGCTGGCGTTGCCCTTTTCGTCCATCTGAAAGAAGGGCGCGTTATCTTCCGTATAGGCAATCAGTAATGTTTCGTCTGTAATTTCCGTGGTCTGTTCCGCTTTGGTGCCGGAGCAGCCGGCAAATACGCTGCCCAGCAGTAGCGCACACAGGGCCGCAGCCAGGATTTTTTTTATCTTGGTCATGGGGTGTCCTCCAACATATGATATCATCTTTCATTTTATAGGAGTTTCTCGGCAAAGTCAATAGAAAATAAGCGGATTGTACCTTGGGGATTGACAAATGCGCCCGGGTAGGGTAGGCTGTTCCTATGCAGTATTCAGATATTCATAAAGCGGTGTTCCTGGAGCGGCCCAATCGGTTTATCGCCCACTGTACGGTGGACGGTGTGCCGGAGACGGTGCATGTGAAGAACACCGGCCGTTGCCGGGAGTTGCTGGTGCCCGCTACCACGGTGTATTTGGAAAAGAGCAGCAATTCAAATCGCAAAACCGCCTATGATTTGGTGACAGTGGAGACTCCATGTGGTCTTGTGAATATGGACGCGGTGGCGCCCAATCAGGTGGCAGGTGAGCTGCTGCGATCCGGGGCAATTTTGCCGTCGCCCACCTTGGTGCGCCCGGAGGTGCGCTTTGGCGCCTCTCGGCTGGATTTTTATGCAGAGAACGAGCGGGACCGGCTGTTTGTGGAGGTAAAGGGCGTGACTCTGCGGCAGGGAGAATGGGCCGTGTTCCCGGATGCGCCCACCGCCCGGGGTGCCAAGCATATGGGCGAGCTGGTGCAGGCGGTGGAGCAGGGCTACCGGGCCATGGCGCTTCTGATTGTACAGATGGGCGGGTGTACTGCATTCCGGCCCAACTGGGAGACGGACCCGGCGTTTTGCCGGGCGCTGTGCGACGCCCGGGCCGCCGGTGTAGAGGTGCGGGCTGTGGACTGCCGGGTAACGCCGAATACGGTAACGGCAAATCGGGAGCTGCCGGTGGATCTGAATGCCTACAAAAACTGTTGACAAAACCCCGGTGGCGTATTAAAATTGTATATTATATATAGAGTCGAAAGAAGGAATTTTTGTGCTGACACTGGACAAAGTGTATCAGGCCTCTCAGGTGCTGCGCGAGGTGATCCGGGAAACGGATATGATCCTGGCGCCCAATATTCACCCGGGCACCAATGTGTATTTGAAAACAGAAAACTTGCAGGTCACCGGTTCGTTTAAGATCCGTGGCTCCTACTACAAGATCAGCAAACTGACCGATGAGGAAAAGGCGCGGGGCGTAATTGCCTGCTCTGCCGGTAACCACGCTCAGGGCGTGGCATTGGCGGCTACGAAGAATGGGATCCAGTCCCTGATCTGTCTGCCGGACGGCGCTCCCATCAGTAAGGTGGAGGCCACCAAGCGTTACGGCGCTCAGGTTTGTCTGGTTAAAGGCGTGTATGATGACGCTTACAACAAAGCGCTGGAGCTGAAAGAAGAAAAGGGCTACACCTTTATTCATCCCTTCGATGACGAGGATGTGATCGCCGGTCAGGGCACCATCGGTCTGGAAATTCTCAATCAGCTGGAGAATGTAGATGTAGTGGTTGTGCCCATCGGCGGCGGCGGTCTGATCAGCGGCGTGGCTTTTGCCATTAAGCAGATGAACCCCCGTGTGCGGGTCTACGGTGTACAGGCTCAGGGCGCGCCCTCTATGCTCAATGCAGTGCAGGACGATCAGATTGAGACCCTTGGCAAGGTGCAGACCATTGCAGACGGTATCGCTGTCAAGACTCCGGGCAACAACACCTTTGATTTGGTGAAACAGTATGTAGACGGCATTGTTACCGTCAGCGATGATGAGATCGCTTTGGCAATCCTGACCCTCTTAGAGCAGCAAAAGCTTATTGCCGAGGGCGCAGGCGCTGTGCCGGTGGCGGCTGTCATGGCCGGCAAAATTCCGGATATTGAGGGCAAAAATGTGTGCTGCCTGGTTAGTGGCGGCAATATTGATGTGACCATTCTTTCCCGCGTGATTGAGCGCGGATTGAAGATGGGCGGCCGCACGGCGGACATCACCATTGCGCTGTCCGACCAGCCGGGCCAGCTCAGCGGCGTATCTGCCATTATTGCAGAGCAGGGCGCCAACGTGGTCAGCGTCAACTATGACAGTACGGATTTGGATATGAACATCACCGACTGCTTCTTAAAGCTGGGGGTAGAAACCCGGGACAGCGCGCATATTGAGTCCATCAAACAGGCATTGACAGATGCAGGCTTTGAGGTCTGCGACTGAGATAAAGGAGAATAATTATGGAATATGTAAGCACCAACAACGCCCCTGGCGCCATCGGCCCGTACAGTCAGGCGGTAAAGACTGGAAATCTGCTGTTTACCAGCGGTCAGATCGCCATTAACCCGGCTACCGGCAATGTGGAGGCTACCACCATTGAGGCCCAGACCCGCCAGGTTTGCGAGAACCTGAAAGCTGTGGTTGAGGCTGCCGGTACTTCTCTTGATAAGGCTGTAAAGACCGTTTGCTTCCTGGCTGATATTGCAGACTTTGCCAAGTTTAACGAGGTGTACGGCACCTATTTTACTGCCAAGCCTGCCCGCTCCTGCGTGGCCGTTAAGGACCTGCCAAAGGGTGTGCTGTGCGAGGTGGAAGTGATCGCCGAGCTGTGATTTGAATCGTAAATAAAAAGCAAGCGCCGTGTCTTTTCAGACACGGCGCTTTTTGCGGTATAATTTAGACTTAATCGCCTTTGCTTTCGATCAGCTTGCAGTCTACCTTGAAGGTGGTGATCTGGTTGTTCTCAATGCGGGCGATGGTCAGCTTAACGGTGTCTCCGGGCTCGCTGTCGGAGAGCACCTGGGTCATCACATCGGTGGAGGTCATGGTCTTGCCGTTAACGGCGACGATCATATCGTACTGCTTCACCTGCTTGTTTGCCAGGTCAGAATCGCTGTTTACCTGACTGATTACCATGGTGCCCTTGGCGTTCTTAAAGCCCTTTTCTGCCAGTGCGGAGAGAATGGCGTCAGAATTGTTGTAACTGGTAATGGTGTTGTAAGTGACGCCGATCTTGGCGCGACCGGCCACATAGCCGTTTTTAATCAGGCTGTTAGCGGTGTCCACGGCAGTGGAACTGGGCACTGCAAAGCCCATGCCCTCGTATTCGGTAGAGGCAATCTTAGAGGAGTTAATCCCGATTACCTGGCCCTGCATGTTAAACAGCGCGCCACCGGAATTGCCGGGGTTGATGGCCGCATCCGTCTGGATACAATCATTGTCATAGCCGATGGAGCTGGATACCGGTCGATCCAAAGCGGAAATATAGCCGCTGGTAACACTGTTTTTGAACTCCAGCCCGCCGGGGCAGCCGATGGCTACTACCTGTTCACCAACTGCCAGGCTTTTGCTGTCTGCAAAGGTGGCAACCTGCAGTCCTGTAGCCTCAATGGACAGTACGCCGATATCTGTTTGACTGTCGGCGCCCACCATGGTGGCGTCGTACTCTTTGCCATTGTTCAGGGTCACCTTAAAGCTGCTGCCGTCGGAGATCACATGGGCGCAGGTCATAATATAGGTCTTGCCGTTTGCTTCCTTCATGATCACGCCGGAGCCTTCGCCGCTGGCCTGCTGGCCGTCGCTGCTGTCCGAGCCGCTATTGGAGCCGTAGCCGTAGAAATTGCTGTAAGAATTCTGCTTGGAATAGACGGTAATGCCCACGCAGGAGTCCATGGTCTTTTTGGCCACGCCTGCCACGGTCAAATTACCGCTGCTGTCTTCCGTGGCAACGCTGCTACCTTCCACGGTTTTTGTGTCCTCACCGCTGCTCTGAGAGGAAGTGGTGCTGTCCGTCTTTTCTTCCGAGTCGCCGGAGAGCACGCCGGTGGCTGCCAGCACAATGCCTGCAATGGCAATCACAAGGCATACGACCAATACGCTGACCACAATGGTTACGGTTTTTTTGCCTGTTTTTTTCTCCGGCTTATTCTCTTTTGGCGGCTCTGCCGGGGCACCGTAGGGCTGGCCGGTGGGTGCGGTCTGGGCGTTGTTTGTCGCCTGGTCGGCGCTACTGCCGGCAGCGGCTTGCCGGCCGCTGTAGGCAGCGCCGGGTTGGTTGCCGCTGTGGTAGGCATAGTGGTAGGTGGTGCCGTTGTTTGTATCCGGCGTTACCGGCTGCTCTGCCTGCTTTGGTTGTTCCGGTTGAGGCGGGGTATAATAGGTGCCCGGCTGTTGATATGGATTGTAGCCGATGTTCGGCTGATTGCCATCCTGGGGGGGCTGACCGCCGTTTATGGGATTTTGTTCATAGTCGCTCATGCTTCTTTTGCTCCTTTTTTATTGACGGGGGTGAATGCTTTAGGCAGGGTAAACACGAATTCCGCGGTGTTTTCGTCCTCACTCTTGGCATAAATTCTGCCGGAGTGCATTTCCACCATCATTTTTACGATATATAATCCCAGTCCGGCGCCCTTAGCGTCCAGGCTGCGGGATTTGTCTACTTTATAGAAGCGCTCAAACACCCGGGACAACTCTTCGGCCTTAATACCGGTGCCGCTGTTCTTGATGCTGACGCGAATTTGATTGCCAAGATCCTCCAGTGTGACCTTAATAAAGCCATCCGGGTTGGTAAACTTCACCGCGTTGTCAAACAGGTTGTAAATCACCTGATAGATCATATCCGGATCTGCCACAATGTACTGGGGCTTCAGGTCCTCCAGCCCGATGATCTCGATATTCTTCTTCTCGATCTTTTGCTCAAAGGTCAGGAGAATGCGAATGATCTGGTCGGAGATATCGTAGTTGTTGGGCTTCATCTGGAACTCGCCGGACTCGATCTTGCTCATATTCAGCATAGCCACCACCAGTCGGCTTAGGCGGCGCACCTCGGTGCTCACCAGCCCCAGGTAGTAGTTTTGCTTCTCTTTGGGAATGGTACCGTCCAAAATGCCGTCAATAAACCCGGCAATGGAGGTCATGGGCGTTTTCAGTTCGTGGGACACATTGGCCACAAAGCTGGAGCGCGAACTCTCCATTTTGTCCAGCGCGTCTGCCATATCGTTAAAGGCAATGCCCAGATCGGCCAATTCGTCACAGCCCCGCACCTTGACCCGATAAGAGAAGTCGCCGATGGCAAATTGCTTGGCAGCGGCACTCATTTGTTGCAAGGGGGTGACCATTTTTTTTGTCAGGTGCCAAATACAGATAAATGCCAGCATCAAACAGCCCAGCGCACTGAGCATAAAGATGCGGATCACCGCCAGCGCCAGGGACTGCACACCGGTTTGGGCTTGGGCAAAGGCATAGCCAATCACCTCACCATCGCTGACAACGGTGGTGCCTACGATATAATTGCTCTTCCCGCGGATGGTAATGCGCCCTGTGACCGTGCCGGTTTCATACACTCGCTGCAGCAGAGTGGAGCTGATGGCGTAACTGTCGTGCAGAGAGCAAGAGGTGAATTCTCCAAAGTACGGAGTGGAATAAGCCCGCTCCTTGCACAGGATGATGTTGCCCTCCACATCGCAGACGAACACATCTGCGTCAATAGAATTGGAAATAATATACAGCGACTCGCACATCAATTCTTTTTCCACGCTGTAGCGACTGTTAATGTCCTGCATAATCAGTGTGGAGCTGACGGTGCCGGACACGCTTTGCACATTTTCCTTGAGCAAATTGGTACGCTCATTTTGCGAATAAGCGTTGACCAGCAGGGTCAGGGCGGTGCCCAGAACTGTCAGTGTAACCAGAAAGATAGCGGCAAACAGCAGGAAGTATTTGGCAAAGATATTGCTTTTGACAGGCTTTCTGCCTGCCAGTACATCCTTGAATGCCATTGCTTATTCCTTGGTTTCAAATTTGTAGCCAACGCCCCAAACGGTCTTTAACTCCCATTTGTCGCTGACGCCCTCTAACTTCTCACGCAGGCGCTTTACATGCACATCCACCGTGCGGGAGTCGCCGTAGAATTCAAAGCCCCACACCTCGTCCAGCAATTGGTCGCGGGTGAATACTCGGTTGGGGTTGGAGGCAAAGTGGTAGATCAGCTCCAGCTCTTTGGGCGGGGTGTCGATCTGCACGCCGTTGACTTTTAACTCATAGTTGGCAATGTTGATCTCCAGCTTGTCGTAGGTGACCACTTTCTTGCTTTCCTCGGCGTTGTCGTTTTTACCCTGTGTGCGGCGCAGTACGGCCTTGACCCGGGCGACTACCTCTTTGGCGTCAAAGGGCTTGACCACATAGTCGTCGGCGCCCAGTTCCAGACCCAGCACCTTGTCAAAGGTCTCGCCCTTGGCGGTAAGCATAATGATGGGGGCAGAGGAGGTTTTGCGGATCTCCCGGCACACCTGCCAGCCGTCCATCTTGGGCAGCATAATGTCCAGCAGCACCAGGTCCGGCGCCTTTTGCTGGAAGGCGGTTACGGCGGCCTGGCCGTCATTGGCGGTAAATACCGTGTAGCCCTCGTTCTCTAAGTATAGTTTCAGTAATTCGCAGATGTTTAATTCATCATCTACAACCAGAATTTTGCTCATCGTTTTCGCTCCTTTTCTTTGATACTGCTATCATAGCAGATGTTTTTGTTCATAATTTTAGAATTCGGTAAACAAAAAATGAAATTTTTTAATAATTTGCGAACGAATTTTTACCATTCTTTACCACGGCGCAGTGCACTCTCCACATGGTCGATAAACTGACGGGCACAGCGGGGGGATCGGCCGCCTCGCCGCACGGCCCACTGCTCGGCAGCGGCGTCCAGTCGTTCGGTATCCACCTGCATACCCCGGTCAGCAGCCAATTTCTCTACGATGTCCAGATAATCCTTTTTGTCCGGGTTAATAAAGGTAATGGTCAGCCCGAACCGGTCAGACAGAGATAATTGCTCCTGGCGGGTGTCATTTTTGTTGACATCATCCTCCCGGTCAGAGAAGTTCTCTTTGATCAGATGGCGCCGATTGGATGTGGCATAGATCAGGGTGTTGGGCTGGCAGGCAGACAGGCCGCCCTCCAGCGCCGCTTTTAGCTCTGTAAAGGCATTGTCCTGGCTGTCAAAGCTCAGGTCGTCAATATAGATGATAAATTTCATTGGGCTGTCTGCCAGATACTCTCGAATCAGGGACAGCTCCTCCACGGCACTTTTTGGGATCTCTATCATCCGCAGGCCGCGACTTTTATAAGCGTTGAGAATGGCGTGGATGGTGGAGCTTTTGCCGGTGCCCCGATCGCCGTACAGCAGCACGTTGTTGGCCGGCAGTCCGCAAACAAAGCTCTCTGTATTATCCACCACTTGATTTCGCTGAAATTCATAGTTTTTCAGATCAGACAGCCGGATGGGGTCCGTGGTGGAGATGGGAGAGAGTCCGTGATCCCGCCATTCAAAGGCGGCGTACTTGGCAAACAGACCGTAGCCATGCGCTTTGTGAAAGGCAGCCAGGGCATCCACCTGCTCCTCCCAGTCCTGACCCAGCGGGTGCAGCGGCTGTCCGTTTTCCCATCGGGGCATAGTCCATAGCACTTCTCGCAGATCTGCGTCTGTTACCGCATTCAGAATATCTTCAGGGGTTACGCCGGCAATGGCCTCCAGCTTCGCTAAATCGCTTTTTACCCCGTCCAGAATTGCCGGGCTCAAGTTGTCTGTCTTTCCTGCTGCGGCGGTCTTGGTAAATATATTGTCGTCGATGAGGATCAGCTTGGAAATATATTGCCGTAGGGTACCCTGCGGTGCCAGTGTGTTGAAAAACGCACTCTGCGCAGCCAGAACCTGCTCATTTTCTTCCGTGCTGCGCAGCAACTGCAGCAGACGCTCCAAAACCGGATCCTTTTTTAAATCATAGATGCACAGTGACTCTATATAATATCGTAGTTTGGTTCCCTTATTCATTTTTACGCTCCATTATATATACTCTCTTAGTTATATCCTTATCATATAGCATTTGTTCACAATTTACAACCCCTGCGGGCCAAATTCGTGCAGGGTGAACAAATCCGGCGCGTAAGTGCCATACTTTATTGTAAGATGTCAGACAACACCTTGACTTTTTTATACAACTTGTGTTATGATGTTGCAGAGGTGAGGAATATGCCGAAATCAGCCATGCTGTCAGAGAGTACGGCACAGCAGATTTTAAATATGATTGAAACGCAGCATCGCTTTTCCATCGGGGACAAGCTGCCTAACGAGAATGACCTGGCGGCGGAATTGGGCGTTAGCCGTTCCACCTTGCGAGAGGCCATTCGGATCCTGACTACCAACGGCGTGTTGGAGATCCGGCGGGGCAAGGGCACCTTTGTCAGTGCCAATACGGTGATCGACTCGGCGGATCTCAGCGATATTGCTTCCGGTTTGGACGATCTGTTTGAAATGCGGCTGATGTTTGAACCGGACTGCGCATATTTGGCTGCACAGCGGGCGACACAGGAAGAAATTGATGCCATTTGCTACTATGGCGAGCAGGTGGAAAAAAAGATCTTAAGCGGCGAGGATCGCACGGCAGAGGAACAGAAATTTCACGAGAGTATTGCCACTGCTACCCATAACGCATTTGTAAAGCAGTTTATGCCGGTGATCTTCAATGCAATTAAAAAAGGCGTGATCGTTTTAACGCGGGATAAGGATATAAGCGCCGATAATCTGAAAGACGATCGGCTTATTATGGATTTTATCAAGAAGCGCAATGCAGAGGGCGCCCGCACCGCTATGCGGCTGCATATTATTCATGCAATGGAGCATCTGTAAAAAAATATTTTCAAATGCCTATTGACAACAGACATCATACAGGATATAATGAAAATCGTTAAGAAGCCGCAGAGTCATCATACAACTGTGCGATTCCAAATTTAGATTTTATTTTTAGGAGGAAATTACAATGGCAGAAGCAAGACTTTTCCATCAGGAAGACTGTAACCTGGATTACTTAAAGGGCAAGACCGTTGCCGTGATCGGCTTTGGTTCTCAGGGCCATGCCCATGCGCTGAACTTGAAGGAGAGCGGCGTGGATGTGGTCGTTGGTCTGTACGAGGGCTCCAAGTCCTGGCAGCACGTAGAGAGTGTTGGCCTGAAGGTAATGACCACCGCTGAGGCTGCAAAGGCTGCCGATATTATCATGATCCTGACTCCGGATGAGAAGCAGGCTTCTATTTATAAGAAGGACATTGAGCCTTATCTGACCGCCGGCAAGGCTTTGGCTTTCGCCCACGGCTTTAACATTCACTTTAAGCAGATCGTGCCCCCCAGCGATGTAGATGTATTTATGATCGCTCCCAAGGCTCCGGGCCACACCGTTCGCTCCGAGTACAAAGAGGGCAAGGGTACACCCTGCCTGGTAGCTGTGTATCAGGACGCTACCGGTCACTGCGAGGATATCGCTCTGGCTTACGGCGCTGGTATCGGCGGTGCCCGTGCCGGTATCCTGGAGACCACCTTTAAGTGCGAGACCGAGACCGACCTGTTTGGTGAGCAGGCTGTGCTGTGCGGCGGCGTAACTGCCCTGATGAAGGCCGGTTTTGAGACTCTGGTTGAGGCCGGTTATGATCCGAGAAATGCTTATTTCGAGTGCATTCACGAGATGAAGTTGATCGTTGACCTGATCTACAACGGCGGCTTTGCCAAGATGCGTTACTCCATCTCCAACACCGCTGAGTTCGGCGATTACGAGACCGGTAAGCGTCTGATTACCGACGAGACTAAGAAGGAAATGAAGAAGGTTCTGGAAGAGATCCAGGACGGCACCTTTGCTTCCAAGTTCATTACCGAGAGCAACAACGGCTGGGCACACTTCAAGGCTAAGAGAGAGATGGAAGCCAACCATCAGCTGGAGAAGGTCGGCGCTGAGATCCGTAAGCTGTACTCTTGGAACGGCGAGGACAAGTACGCAGAGAAATAAGCCCTGCTTCTGTTCTTGTAAGATACAAAAACAAAACAGCCATCACCCTTGCGGTGGTGGCTGTTTTTTGCGTGTGTTCGTTCTGCTTATCGCCCGACCGGCACGGTGATCAGGCCGTCCCGATTGCAGTAGAGGTAGATTTTGCCCCGTCCCCGGCGAAAGAAGTGGGCTATGGCGTCCTGCTCCGGGTACAGCTTCACCAGTTCTACCCGGTCTGCGGTCTGGTAAGCTATCCAGGAGATGTAGTGCCCCTTGTCCATGGGGTGCTGTACGGTGACGGTGTATTCGTCGCCGTCCGTTTGTACCCGGCAGATCCCGGCCGTGTCCGGCTCCGGCTCCAGGGGCGGCAATAGAATGCCGCAGCAGCTGATCACGCTCTCACCGGCGGCAAAGTGCACATTGCCGCACACCGGGCAAACATAGAACTTGACCCGGTGCATATTGCCGCTGCGGTTGCGGTTGGCTACCGGCACCCCTTGCATCAGTTCGATCACAGATACCCCCAGCGCCGCCGCCAGCGGCTCCAGCAGGGTAATGTCCGGCAGTCCTTTGCCAGTCTCCCATTTGGATATGGTCTTTGCACTCAGGTGCAGTTGGTCCGCCAGCTGCTGCTGGGTGCAATTTTTTTGCTCTCGCAGGGCCTTGATCACAGCCCCGGTCACATAGGTGTTCATTTCATCGCCTCCTGTGCCCATATTGTACCCCACAGCCCCCCGCCGCGCAACCTGCGCAGCGTAGAGTTTAGAAAAGCCAATAAAGCTCGCAGTCAACGACTATTGATTACCTTTACAGATATTCTTATCTGGATGAGCCGTTGAAGGATGTACTCAGAAGGTGGAAGAAGTTCATTTACAGAGGCTGATGTGTACCTTTTGATTATTCCTCGCACCTTTTGATTTTGCCTATACTTTTTGATTTTCCCTCGGAGGGGTTCAAATTGTGGGTTCACAGGGGTTCAAACTCTCGTGGGCAAAATCGCCGAAAAACTGAAAACGGGCATAAAAAAAGAGGGTTTCCAGCGGAGCGATACCGCTGAAAGCCCTTGTTTATTGGGGATTTCCTTTGTATCAAAGACAGCGTTTACATAGATGACGGAATATCAGGCACAAGTTTTGAAAGAAGCGATTTTCAGCGTATGCAAAGAATGGCTGAGGAAGGTAAGATTTGTAGAATTATTGTAAAAGACCTTTCCCGCTTCGGCAGAGAACAGGTTGAAGCCGGAAGACTTACGCAAATTGTTTATCCCTCATTAGGAATCACATTCATTTCTATTCAGGAAAATGTAAATAGCACTATCGGTGACGGTATGGAAATGCTTCCGTTTTACAATATTTTCAATGAATGGTACGCTGCCCAGACATCTAAGAAAATCCGTGCGGTATGGCAATCCAAAGCGGAGCATGGTAAGCGTGTTTCTGCAACAGTTCCTTTTGGATATATGAAAGCCCCAGAGAATAAAGAACAGTGGCTTAGAGTACAGGAACTGAGAAAACACCGCCGCCGTCCTACAGCAACAGGAAGACAAAGTTTATTTTCAGGTTTGGTATATTGTCCTGATTGTGGAGCAAAATTACACTTTTGTGCAGCGAAAAGCCTTAAACGAAATCAAGAATTTTGGCGATGTTCCAATTACAAAAGCGGAAGAGGTGAGTGCCAAATTCACTATATACGAGATATAGTATTAGAACAGATAGTACTTGAATCTATAAGGGGTTTGGCAGATTTTGTAAAGTGCTATGAGTCCGCATTTCTGTATATGCTTGCCAAGAAAACAAATCTTGTACGGCAAACGGAGAATAAAAAGCTGAAATCGACAAGCTGATTGAGAAAGTATTTGAGCAAAACGCTGCCGGAATTCTTTCGGACGAACGATTTTCCAAATTGCTTCAAAACTACGAGCGTGAGCAAAATCGGCTGCAAGCAGAAATAGAAGAAGGGAAAGCGGCATTAGATGATGCAGGTCAGAAAGTTACCGATCTTAGGCTATTACTCCATACTCTCCGTGAAATTACAGAGATTAAGGAACTTACACCGACACTGGTAAATTCACTTATTGAACGAATTGAAGTTCATAACAATGATAAATCAAGCGGTCACTGTTTCGTCAAGGTTGATGTGTACTTTACAGCAGTCGGAATGGTTGATATACCGACAGAGCAGGAACTTCTTGCCATATTGGACGAAGTTCAGCGAAATCCTCAGGAATTTCGATTTATCGCCTAAGCAAAAAATCGGTGCAACCCGTCTCCGAGTTGCACCGTGTGCCGTTACATTAAAACATCCTTATGTGGTGTTGGCATTTGAATGTACTTGCTTTTTCTGTTTATTTACAAGATTTGAGCTTGCGACACGAGGCTCCAAATGCACAGCATTTGGCAGAAACAGTCCGGTGGACTGTTTCGCAGCGAGTGCCTTATATTTCTGTGACCGGTTCGCATTGTCTACCGGTGGAGTAGCACTTTTTTTTCGGCGTTGCAGTACTTATTGCAGTACTTGGTAATGCGCGGTATCACAAAGCTGGATAGAGGGCGGGTCGATGTGGGCATCGACCCCTACAAGGAACTTATTTTTCCTCTTTGATCAGATCCTTGATCACTTCACTGGCCAGGATCAGGCCCACCACGGAGGGGACGAAGGCTACGCTGCCGGGGGTGCTGCGGCGGCCGGGGTGGTCCGGGTCGCCACGGCCGGTTCCGGCGGTGGGAATGGGCGGCTCCTCGGAATAGACCACCTTTAGGTGGTGAATGCCCCGCTTTTTCAGCTCCCGGCGCATGACTCGGGCCAGCGGGTCCATTTTGGTCTTAGCCAGGTCCGCCACCTGAAAGCCGGTAGGGTCCAGCTTGTTCCCGGCGCCCATGGCGCAGATGATGGGTACTCCGGCGGCGTGGCAATGGGTCACCAGCGCCAGCTTGGCGCTCATGGTGTCTACCGCGTCCACCACATAATCGTATTGGTCAAAAGGGAAATCTGCCGCCGTTTCCGGCAAAAAGAAGCAGTTGTGCTTGGTGATCTTGGCCGCCGGGTTGATGTCTAAGATCCGGGCCTCCATAGCGTCCGTCTTGTACTGCCCCACGGTTTTGGTGGTGGCGATGATCTGGCGGTTGATGTTGGACGCAGCCACCGTGTCGCTGTCGATCAGATCCAGGTGCCCCACGCCTGTGCGGGCCAGGGCCTCACACACATAGCCGCCTACGCCGCCAATGCCGAATACCGCCACCCGAGTGCCCGCCAGCCGCTCCAATGCGGCGCTGCCCAGGAGCAATTCCGTTCTGGAAAATGCCTGTTCCATAGAAATAATACCTACCTTTTTAATAGACATATTATACGGTACCGTTCCTGTCCTGTCAACCGACTGCACAGGGTAGACAACTTTTTGACAGTGTCTAATATTGACAACGCGTATTAAAAAGTTCGACAAAACATTCACGAAAAATGTTGCACACTGTCTATTTTTTGTGTATAATTGGAACGATAAGGAGTGGTGATATCGAATGAGCAAACCAAATGCAACCATTATTGCCGTTGCAGGCAAGGGCGGCGTGGGCAAAACCTCTCTGTCCGCCACCATTGTGCGCTGCCTGACGGAGAAGTACCCGGACAAGAAAATTCTGGCCATTGACGCGGACCCGGCAGTGGGTCTGTCTACTGCCCTGGGCATAGAAGTGAAGATGACCATAGACGACATTCGCAAGGAAATCATTGCCTCTGTGGATGAGGGTGACACCCGGGGCGCCGTAGAACTGCTGGGCGAAGCCAAGTACCGTATTTTTGACGCCTTGGTTGAGACGGACGGCTTTTCTTTTATTGCTGTGGGACGGCCGGAAACGGCGGGCTGCTACTGCAAGATCAATACCTATTTGAAAGAGGTGATCGCCATTTTGTCCGACGCCTTTGACTATGTGGTCATTGACGGCGAGGCGGGGATCGAGCAGATCAACCGCCGGGTGATGGAAAAGGTGACCCACCTGATCCTGGTGACGGACCCCAGCAAAAAGGGCTGCCAGGTGATCGAGACCATTAAGGGCGTGGCGGACGAGCTGGTGATGTATGACCGAATCGGCGCCATTGTGAACCGTATGGCGGACCCGTCCTTAAAGGAATATATTCACATTGACGGCATAGAGGTGCTCAGCTACATACCGGACGATCGGCACCTGTCTATGTTTGACATTCAAGGGAAAAACATTTTTAATTTGCCGGAAGAGTCGCCGGTGGTGCAAGGGGTGCGCCGGGCGCTCTGCCGTATGGGAGTACCGGTATGAAAGACTTAAAACACCTGATCTATTTTGAAAATCTGCTGCAAGAGGCCAACAACGACCTGGTGCAGCAGGCCATTCGTGAGGGCAACAAGGCCATTGCATACACCTGCTACCATATCCCGGAGGTGCTGCTGAATGTGGGCAACTGCTTTTCCGTGCGGTTGCGAGCGCCCCGCACCGGGTCTATGGATATTGCGACCTATTATTTAAGCTCCTACCTGTGCGGCTACTCTAAGGCGCTGCTGGAGCGCGCCATTGAGGGGGGCTACAACTTTCTGTCCGCCCTGATCGGCTCCGAGTCCTGCTCGGAGATGAACCGTACCTACGAGCACTTTACCCTGCTGAATTTGGTGCAGAACGACAAGTTCTTTTTGTCTGTGGCGGATATTCCCTTTAAGATCGAGCCCCACACCGTGCGCCATTATCGCAACCAAATGCAGATCAAGGTGCTGGACAAGCTGCACGATGTGTACGGCGTGGATGTAAGCGACGACGCCCTGCGTAAGGCGGTGGAAGAGCATAACGAAATTTGCCGCCTGATCACGGAGATCGGCGCCTACCGCAAGGAGGAGAACCCCCGCATTACCGGCTACGAGTTCCATGTGCTGAACCTGGTGACCTACTGCTGCCCCAAGTATTTGATCCTTGACAAATTGCGGGAGACGGCAGAGGAGTTAAAGACCCGGGTGCCGGATGAGAAGAAAAACTACCGGGCCAAGGTAGTGGTGGTCGGATCCGAGATGGACGACCCGGACTTTACCAAGCTGATCGAGGAGTCCGGCGCCCTGGTGGTGGCGGATCGGTACTGCTTTGGCTCTCTGCCCGGGCGGGAAGAGATCATCCTGAACGATACGGACGATGTGCTGGAGCAGATCGTGCTGCACTATATGCGCACCTGCCAGTGCCCCCGCTATATGAGCAAGGAAAAGGTGCAGGGCCGCAAGGAATATGTGCGGGACCTGGTGCACCAGTACCATGCGGACGGCGTGATCTATGAGCAGATCAAATTCTGCGAATACTGGGGCTACGAGCGTGCCCTGGCCTCTCATATTATGACCAACGAGTACGGCATTCCCTCGGTGACGGTGGATCGCCAGTACACTGCCAGCGCCTCCGGCCAGCTGCGCACCCGCGTGCAGGCCTTTGTGGAGAGCCTGGAGATCAAAAAAATTCAAAAAGCCAAGGGGGTGGACTAAATGGCCAATCAACCGAAGAATTTGGGCAACCTGCACCGGGACAAGACCGGTATCTTAAAGCACCGGGAATGGCGCGGGTTTAAGGACACCTTTTATGACTACGGACGCTGGCTCATCACCTGGAAAGATATGATCGTAATGGTACTCAAGGCGCCGGTGTCCACTGTTAAGGGGCTGTGGAACTACCGCTGGATGGCCAGTTACCTGTCTGCTCCGGCGTGGATCGACCGCCACACGGAGGGCCTGCGAGGCACCCACCTGCGCATTGCCCACCTGCACTTTAACGCCATGATCAAGCGCGCTTGCGATATGATCCACATGCTCTTTAAGCACGACAAGCACTTCCACCCCAACGATCCGTTCTCGGACAAGACGGTGTGTATGGACGAGCTGTTTTCCTTTGAGCTGATGGCCGGGTTCCCCAACCTGTACGGCGTACCGGTCCAGACCATTCCCATCTTCCTGTCCTCTATGGTGGACCAGCAGATCACGCCCCCGTACCTGGATATTACAGAGAGCTACGGCGTGCCGGCAGATGTGTGCCCTCTGCCCTCTGCAGAGGCTGGCGTGGCCATTAACGACGATTATCCCATGTTCGGCAAGTGCTTCCTCTCCTGCAATATGCCCTGCGACGGCTCCACCATGAACTCCTCTTATATTGACCGGCGGTTCAATTTGCCCTCCCATGTGGTGAATGTGCCCCTGCGTTATACGGAGGAGGAAGTGCAGGCCTACGCGGTGGACGAGGTGAAGTCCTGCATTCGCTTTATTGAGGAGCAGACCGGCGAGACCTTTGACTGGGACGCCTACTTCTCCGCTATGAAAACCTACAATAAGCAGCTGGAATACGAGCTGCAAAAGTGGGATGTGAACAAGACCGATTATCCCCAGATGACCGGCGCCACCTTTTGGCTGTATCGGCTGTTTTACTTCCATCTGTCCGGCGGGTTTGACAAGCGCTTCATCAAGACGGACGAGAAGGTCAACCGCCTGATGTTGAAAGGCTATGCCAAAAAGGAAAAGGTGTCCAAGGAAATGCGCCACCGGGCGGTGGTGTGGTCCTGCCCCGCCAACTACTACACCAGCCTGGCCAACTGGCTGGAGAACTGCTGGGGTATCAATGTGGTCATGGATATGGAGACCATGATCTCCTACATTATGTACGACACGGAGGACCAGGAAAAATCCATGGCCACCTATGCCAAGACCTTGCAGCGCACCACCATGCGCAAGCACACCAAGGGCGGCTACCAGAATGTGTTGGACGAGCTGTGGCGCATTTGCGACGAGTACCGGGCAGATACGGTGATTATGTATAACCAGATCTCCTGCAAGGGTATGGACGGCCTGAACGGTATCTTTGACGACCAGGCCAGAGAGCGCAACATCAACTTTATTTGGGTGGACCAGGATTTGATGGACCCCCGCACCATCTCGCGCCGCAGTATGCGTGAGCAGATCAACAAATATATGACCACGGTGCTCCAGGAGGAGCCGGTAGACCCCACCCTGGTAGACTTTGACGACACCATGGCGTGGTAACAGGAGGACTTGATATGAAGTATTTTGGCGGTTGTGACGTAGGCTCCACCTACGCCAAGTGCGTGATTTTAGACGAAGCGGGCAAGATGGTAGCCAATGCCACCGTGCGCAGCAAGATCAATCCGGTGCAGAGCGCGGAGCTGGCGCTGGGCGAGGCCATCGGCCAGGTGGCGGATTTGCAGTCTGCTCAGGACCTGACCTATCTGATCGGCACCGGCTACGGCAGAAACAAGGTGCCCTTTGCAGATGAGAATATCTCCGAGATCAGCTGCCACGCCATGGGCGTGCATGTTACGGACCCCAGCGTAAAGGCCATTATTGATATCGGCGGCCAGGATGTGAAGGGCATTGCCATTGACACGGACGGCACGGTGAAGAACTTTGCCATGAACGACAAGTGCGCTGCCGGTACAGGCCGGTTTTTTGAGGCCATGGCCAACGCTTTTGAGATGACCCTGCCGGAGTTCTGCCAGCTGTCTTTGCAGGCCAAGAACACCATTCCCATCACCGCCCAGTGCACGGTGTTTGCCGAGTCTGAGGTGATCTCCCTGGTAGGCGAGGGCAAGCCTATGGACGAGATCGCCGCGGGCATTCAGCTGGCGGTGGCCAAGCGCTGCTTTGTAATGGCCAAGAAGGCCGGCGCCACGGACAGCATTACCCTCACCGGCGGCTGCGCCAAGAACGAGGGGCTGAAGCGGGCCATTGAGCATGTGCTGAAAATCCAGGTGGTGGACCTGCCCATTGACCCGCAGCTGATGGGTGCTTTGGGTGCCGCCGAGTATGCACGGC
Source organism: bacterium (assembly GCA_963605415.1). Lineage (GTDB taxonomy): Bacteria > Bacillota > Clostridia > Oscillospirales > Acutalibacteraceae > CAG-217. The sequence continues at coordinate 64,575 of CAVCUL010000002.1, forward strand.
AGAAAGGGCAGGCAGAATGATGAAGGCATTCGTGATTATCCTGATCGTGCTGGCAGCGCTGTTTGTGCTGACCTTTGCCATTTATTTCTTTAACTTGGATATGAAGTTAGTGCGCCGCATTTATGACGCGCTGGGCAAGCATTATGACGCCATGGAAAAGGACAGAAAGCTCTGATGACCCTGTACGATGAACCCATTGACCGGCTGCTGGCGCTGGTGCCGGCAGACAGTCGGCGCTTTGCCTACCGGCCCACCGCTCTGCCTATGGACAGCAGCCCGACGGTGCTGCTGGGGCGAGACACGGCCTACGAGTTAGGCGGCAGCCAGACCCCTTGCGTCAGCACTCTGGCGGTCAGTTCCGGCCGCAGCTTTGACAATTCCGTTACCCTGATCGGGCCGGATCTGACGGAGATCCGCCGGGATTGCAGCTTTGGCAAGGTGGTGCTGCTGCAAATTGAAGATGTGCAGGAGCAGGCGGCATTTGACTGCATTAAGGAATTGGAGCGGCTGCGGTACAGCTTTGCCCCCACCGGGCTGATGACCCGGGCCTCTGCCTACAATATGCGGGAGCAAATTCGGGTGAGCAAGGCGGCGATAAAAAGCGGCCTGTCCTTTGCAGACTATGGCCGGGCACTGCTGGGTGCCTATTTGCAGCGACCGGAGGTGCATAGCGGTCAGGTGCTGATCTTTACCGACCGGCCGTCGCTGGACACGCTCTCTGCTTTGGCGGAGAAGATCCGCAGCACCACAGACGCCCTTAATCATATTTTGGACGATGTGCTGCTGGACTGCAAATCCTGCAACTTAAAACCCATCTGCGACCAGGTGGAGGGTATGCGAGAGCTGCACTTCAGCCGTCAAAAGGCCAAGCGGGGCAAAAAAGAATAAAAAGAACGACCGTGCTTGTACACTGCGTGCAGGCACGGCCTTTTTATTTGGTTGCGCCGGGGCAGGGCGGTATGCTATAATAAGGGTATAAAATAGAGGGGGTTCTATATATGAAACGGATCTTTTGTGCACTGCTGGCCGGTGCGCTGACCTTGGGCGCCGCTCTGCCGGTGCAGGCAGCGGACAAGCCGGTGCTGCGTGTGGCGGCAGACGCCAAGCAAACCGCCATTTCGGACCATTTGTACGGTGCGTTTATTGAGGACATCAGCTACGCCTGCGACGGAGGGTTGGTGTCCAATTTGGTGAATAATGACAGCTTTGAGTACGCCTCTGCGCCCACCACCGGCTGGGTGGCGGACGGGTTGGAGCTGACCACCGAGGGAGACCTGCCCATGAATCAGAATAACCCCACCTATGCCAAGGTGACGGTGGACGGCAAGGGCAGCCTGACCAACCTGGGCTTTACGGAGATTTATAAGTACAAGACGGATAAATACGATAAGAAGAAAGCCAACACAGCGGATATGGGCTTTGTGGCGGACCAGGTGTATGACCTGAGCTGCTATGTGCGTTCCGGCGGCTTTACCGGCACGGCACAGGTGTATTTGGACTGCGGTGACGGCAAGCAGACGGCGGTGCAGCTGGATCTGAGCAAAACCGGCAGCGCCTGGAATAAGCTGACGGTGCCGCTGACTGCCAGCGCCAGCAAGGACGGCGCCTTGGTGTTCCAGCTGGAGGGGCAGGGGACTTTGTACCTGGATTTTGTCACTCTGGTGCCCCAGGGCAGCTACGGCTACGGCAGCGACCGCTGGAAATATACCACCCTGCGCAGCGATTTATTTACAGCACTGCAAAATCTGCAACCGCGCTTTATCCGCTTTCCCGGCGGGTGCCTGGCAGAGGGCGGCAGCCTGGATCAGCTGTATAATTGGAAAGATACCATCGGCCCCCTGGAGGAGCGCAAGCAGAGCGAGAACTTGTGGAAGGACGACAACGGCCGGGACTATAATAACACCAACGCTATGGGCTACCACGAGTATTTCCAGCTGTGCGCGGACTTGAACGCGCTGGCGCTGCCTATTGTGAATGTGGGGCTCAGCTGTCAGCCCCGGGCCGCTTATGACGACCACGCGGCTGCATATGCCAAGCTCAGTATGACTGACACCCAGTGGCAGGCATATTTGACGGAAAAGGTGGGCCTGGACGAAAAGGACACCGACGCCCGTACAGAATATACTGAAAAAATCGAAAAGTTGAACATCAAAAGCAAAGCCGACTGGGAGGCGTATTTGGACACCATTGCCCTGCGCCCGGGCACGGACGCGTGGGACAATTATGTGCAGGATGTGCTGGATCTGATCGAGTACGCCAACGGCGACGCCACCACCAGCTACTGGGGTGCGCTGCGGGCGGCCAACGGCCACGCCAAGCCCTTTAACCTGCAATATATCGGCCTGGGCAATGAAAACTGGGGCGCCGTGTATGAGCGCAACTTCAAGGCACTTTACAAGGCAGTGAAAGAGAAATATCCGCAGATCACCGTGATCTCCTCCGCCGGGACTTACCTGGAGGGGGACGCCTACGACGGCAATATGGCCTGGATCGACCGGGAATTTAAGGACACGGTGGTGGACGAGCACTATTATACCTACGACGGCTACCTGTTTGACCACAACGATCGGTATGACAGCTTTGACCGCGCCGGCGCTCATGTGTTTGTGGGCGAGTACGCCGCTACCTCTGCCGGTATCGGCACCATAGAGACCAAGAGCAATATTTGGGAAGCGGTGGAAGAGGCCAGTTACCTGACCGGTCTGGAGCGCAACGGCGATGTGGTGGATATGGCCTCTTACGCTCCCACCTTTGCCAAGATCAATGCCCAAAGCTGGAATGTGAACCTGATTTGGTTTGACAGCCGCCAAACGGTGCTCACCCCCTCGTATTATGTGCAAATGCTCTTTGCCAATAATGTGGGCACCCGGTATGTGCATGCCACTTTTGACGACGGCAGCACCGTGCAGGACGGGGTGTACCAGTCCGTTACCTGCGACCCGGAGAACCAGGTGCTGTATATTAAGCTGGTGAACACTTCCGGCAAGGACCGGACGGTGGATGTGCAGCTGGACGGCTATACGCCAAACGCCGTTTCCGTCCAAAGCCTGCGGGGCAAGTTCAAGTCCGCCTGCAATGAGCTGGACAGCAACACCACCGCCCCCACGCAAACGGAGCTGACCCCCGGTACGGATCTCCAGGTGGAGCTGAGCAAGTACCAGGTGAGCGTGGTGCGGGTAGCCTATGGCAAAAACAGCGGCGCAGATCTGTATAAATTGCCGGAAAAGGCCACTCCCACTTTGTCAGAGGGCGGCAAGCTGTACCTGCCCCCGGCCACCATGGGCATTGCCTTTGGCGCAGTCTTTGGCACCGTCGCCGTGTTTATGACCGTGGTACTGTTGATCCACCATAAAAAGAAAAAGCAGGGGAAATAATAAGTAAAAGCGGAAAAAGATAAAAAATAAGGCTCCCTTGTAAAGGGAGCTGGCAAGCCGTTAGGCTTGACTGAGGGATTTTTGAACCACATAGTCCAAATATGTGCAAACGCCGTCAAAATTGGACAGAACCTCATTGTTTGGTATGCGGATCACAGTAAGCCCATAGTTTTTTAAATATTTTGTTCTTGCTGCGTCTTGGACGGCTTTATCGGCTTCATAGTGCTGGGAGCCGTCCAGTTCTATGACTAGTTTTGCCTTTGCGCAATAAAAATCCACAATATATTTGCCGATGATTTTTTGGCGAACAAAGCGCACTTCTTGCTTTCGTAAATAATCGTACCAAAGGTGGCGCTCTTCTTTTGTCATATTCTTGCGCAAGTCTTTTGCGTTGGGCACAAGGGCTTTATTATGATTATATCTCAATAAAAATCCCTCCGAGTTTGCCGGAGGCAAACCCACCTCCCTTTACAAGGGAGGCTTTTTTTATAATACCTCTTATATGTCAGATATGAAAAAACGGGAAGCGGCTTTTGCTGGTGTCGCGGCCTTTCAGGTACACGGCCTCCACCGTGGCGGTAGGGTCTTTGAGAATGTTTTTGTCCAGAACGGCAAAGTCGGCGCTTTCGCCCACAGCCAGCACGGCACAGGCGGCGTCTTTGCAGTCCACGGGGATCAGGTGATTTACCGCCGGCAGTACCGCCTTGCTCTCCAGGTCCACCACCTTGGCGTCCCGATAGCACAGGGGCGTGTTGTAGCCGATATAGGCGATCTTGCCCTTGTCCTCCACCAGCACGCTGTAAGTGAGGCCTTCTTCATTCAGAGAGATAAAATCTGCGTTTATGTATACAACCATGGTCTGCTCCTTACTGCGCCAGCGCGTCTGCCAGTGCGGCCAGCGCGGTGCGGTCTGCGTCCTTTACGGCGGCGCGCACGGTAACGGTGCCCGGCAGCAGGGTGATGGCTTTCATCTCTTCCAACTGGGCGGTCATGGTGCGGGCGGCGCTGGGTGCCCAGCTGCCGTTTTCAATCAGGGCCACGGTGCGATTTTGGTAACTCTTGCTCTTTAAGTGGTGCAAAAAGTCTGCCATCACCGGGAACACCCCGCCGTCATAGCTGGGGGCGGCGCACACCATTTGGCTGTACTGAAATGCTTTGGCCACGGCCTGCGCCAAGTCTGTGCGGCTCAGGTCTGCGGTCTCCACTGTTACGCCACGGCTTTTCAGTTCCTCTTCCAGCAGCAGAGCGGCGGCCTTTGTGTTGCCGTAAATGGAGGCGTAGGCGATGAACACGCCCGCACTCTCCGGCTGATAGCTGCTCCAGGTGCTGTACAGGTGCAGATAAGGGGTCAGGTCCCCTTGCAGCACCGGGCCGTGCAGCGGGCAAATGGTGGCAATATCCAGGGCGGCGGCTTTCTTCAGCAGAGTCTGCACCGGTGCACCGTATTTGCCAACGATATTGATAAAGTAGCGGCGGGCTTCCTCCGGCCAAGGCTCGTCCGTGCCTACGGCGCCGAATTTGCCAAAGGCGTCTGCGCTAAAGAGCACCTTTTCCGTCTGCTCGTAGCTGACCATCACCTCCGGCCAGTGCACCATAGGCGCCATTACAAAGGTCAGGGTGTGGCGACCCAGCGCCAGCGTGTCGCCCTCTTTGACGGCCAGGGTCTTGGTGCCTGCCGGCAGGTCAAAGAACTGGGGCAGCATAGCCAGCGCCTTGGCGCTGAGCACCAGGGTGGCCTCCGGGTATTTCTCTATGGTCATTTGCAGACTGCCGGCGTGGTCCGGCTCCAGGTGGTGCACCACAATGTAGTCCGGGGTGCGCCCGTCCAGCACGGCGTCCACCTTGGCGGTCCAGTCGTCATATTTGCGTTTGTCCACCGTGTCCAGCAGGGCAATTTTGTCATCCAGCAGCAGATAGCTGTTGTAGGACACGCCCCGGGGCACCGGGTACTGGCTTTCAAACAGATCAATATCCGTATCGTTGACGCCAACATAGCGGATCGCGTCAGAAATGGTCAATTTAGATCACCTTTCTTCCTTGATATTGCCCTTAGCATAGCATAAACGGCCGGGAAATACAATGCCGGGGCGCAAAAAAGCCGCACCGCTCAGGGGGAAGCAGTGCGGCTGTGTTGCAAAAAAAGACTTACATCAGAGAGAGATACAGCTGTTTAATCTCCTCCACGCTGGTGTCTCTGGGGTTGCCGGGGCGGCAGGCGTCGTCATAAGCGCTCTGTGCCAGGAAGTCCACATCCTCCGGTTTTACAATCTCTTTCAGATCAGCGGGGATGCCCACATCCTGGGACAGCTGCTTTACAGCGTCCACAGCGGCGGCGCGGGCCTCGTCCAGGGTCATATCGTCTACGCCCTCTACGCCCATGGCCTTGGCAATATCCCGGTACTTCTCACCGGTGGCCGGTGCGTTGTAGGCCATCACGGTGGGCAGGATAATGGCGTTGGCTACGCCGTGGGGGGTGTCATACACAGCGCCCAGCGGGTGTGCCATGGAGTGCACAATGCCCAGACCCACATTGGAGAAGCCCATACCGGCAATGTACTGGCCCAGTGCCATGCCCTCGCGGCCTTCCGGGGTGTTGGCTACGGCGCCGCGCAGGTTCTTGCTGATGATCTCAATGGCTTTCAGGTGGAACATATCGCTCATTTCCCAGGCAGCCTTGGTAATGTAACCCTCAATGGCGTGGGTCAGTGCGTCCATACCGGTGGCGGCGGTCAGCCCCTTGGGCATGGAAGCCATCATCTCCGGGTCCACAACGGCCACTACGGGAATGTCGTGCACATCTACGCATACCATCTTGCGGTTCTTCTCCGTGTCGGTGATCACATAGTTGATGGTCACCTCGGCGGCTGTACCGGCAGTGGTGGGAACGGCAATGATCGGCACGGCCTTCTTGGTGGTGGGGGCCACGCCCTCCAGGGAGATCACATCGCTGAACTCCGGGTTCTCAATGATAATACCGATGGCCTTGGCGGTGTCCATAGAGGAGCCGCCGCCGATGGCGATAATGCAGTCTGCGCCGCTGGCCTTAAAGGCGGCCACGCCGGTCTGCACATTCTCCACCGTGGGGTTGGCCTTGATCTTGCTGTAGATCTCGTAGTCAATGCCGGCGTTCTCCAGCACATCGGTCACTTTCTTGGTCACATTAAATTTGATCAGGTCCGGGTCGGAGCACACAAAGCACTTTTTGAACCCGCGGCCTTTCACCTCACCGGCGATCTCCTGGATCGCACCGGGGCCGTGGTAACTGGTCTCATTCAATACAAATCTGTTTGCCATAACAAATTACCTCTTTTGATTGAAAATTCAGCGGCTTTTTCCGCCGCTTGCAAGTCCAGTATAGCGCTGTGATAATTTTTTGTCAATCCGGCAGCGGCGGAATTCATAAATAATTTACACTGCGTGCAGAATTGCGCAACAGCGTGCAAAAATTCTGGCAAATGCGGCAAAATATGTTAAAATAGTATCAGAAAAAGGCCGGCGCCGCCCCGGGGTTTGTTTTGCAAAAAAACAGCAAAAAGCCCCTTGACAAAAGGCAATTTACCGTGTATAATCCAAATTGTAATGAGTACAAGCTGGTAATAATTACAACAACTGGTCAAAATCCCCAAAAACTTTAGCCGGAATGGGCAAAATACTTATAGAATTTGGGTTGAAATTCAAGACGATTTGTTGTATATTATTAGCGATTTGTGGACAGGTGCGCCAAAATGCGTCTGCTTTCGCAATTTAGCTATGCCAATCAATTTATTTTCATATTTAGCAAACAAATACTGTAGGAGGTAATACGATGGTCAATTTTGAACAATGGAATGGCTTTGACGGTTCCCTCTGGAAAGAGGAAGTCAATGTAAGAGACTTCATCCAGAAGAACTACAAGCCCTATGATGGTGATGAGAGTTTCCTGGCAGAGCCCACGGACGCTACCAACAAGCTGTGGGGCGTGTTGCAGGGCCTGCAAAAAGAAGAGCGCGCCAAGGGCGGCGTGCTGGATATGGACACGGAGATCGTGTCCGGCATTACTGCCCACGAGCCGGGCTACATCAGCGAGGATCTGAAGGATCTGGAGGCTGTGGTCGGCTTGCAGACCGACAAGCCCCTGAAGCGTGCCTTTATGCCCTATGGCGGTATCAAGATGGCTGAGCAGGCTTGCACCACTTACGGCTATGAGCCGGATCCGGAGCTGCACAAGATCTTCACCCAGTACTGCAAGACCCATAACCAGGGTGTGTTTGACGCTTATACGCCCGAGATGAAGAAGGCCCGCCACAACAAGATCATTACCGGTCTGCCGGATACCTACGGCCGTGGCCGTATCGTCGGCGACTATCGCCGTGTTGCCCTGTACGGTATCGACTTCCTGATCGAGCAGAAGAAGGAAGACTTTGCCAACTGCGGCAGCGGTTCCATGACCGACGACATCATCCGTCAGAGAGAAGAGCTGGCTATGCAGATCAAGGCTCTGGGCGAGATGAAGGTGATGGCCGAGAAGTATGGCTTTGATATTTCTCAGCCCGCTAAGAATGCAAAAGAGGCTGTGCAGTGGCTGTACTTCGGCTACCTGGCTGCCATCAAGACCCAGAACGGCGCTGCCATGAGCGTTGGCCGTGTGTCCACCTTCCTGGATATCTACATTGAGAGAGATCTGGAAGCCGGCACCCTGACCGAGAGCGAGGCCCAGGAGCTGATCGACCACCTGGTCATGAAGTTCCGTATGGTGAAGTTCGCCCGTATTCCCTCTTACAACCAGCTGTTCTCCGGCGACCCGGTATGGGCCACCCTGGAGGTTGGCGGTATCGGCGTAGACGGCCGCTCCATGGTCACCAAGAACGACTACCGTTTCCTGCACACTTTGGAGGATATGGGCCCCTCTCCGGAGCCGAACCTGACCGTTCTGTACTCCTCCGCTCTGCCTGAGAACTTTAAGAAGTACGCGGCAGACATTTCTATTCGTACCAGCTCCATCCAGTATGAGAACGACGATGTGATGAAGCCGGTATGGGGCGACGATTACAGCATCTGCTGCTGCGTATCCGCTACCCAGACCGGTAAAGAGATGCAGTTCTTCGGCGCAAGAGCCAATCTGGCCAAGTGCCTGCTGTATGCCATTAACGGTGGTATCGATGTGAAGAGCGGTCAGCAGGTTGGTCCCGAGTACAAGCCGATTACTTCCGAGTACCTGGATTACGATGAGGTTATTGAGAAATATGACCGCATGATGGACTGGCTGGCTGATCTGTATGTGAACGTGCTGAACCTGATCCAGTACATGCACGATAAGTATTACTATGAGGCTGCCGAGATGGCCCTGATCGATACCGATGTACGCAGAACTTTTGCCACCGGTATTGCCGGTTTCTCTCATGTGGTAGACTCCCTGAGCGCGATCAAGTATGCTAAGGTTAAGACCATCCGCAACGAGGATGGCATTGTGGTGGATTACGAGACCACCGGCGACTTCCCCCGCTACGGCAACGACGACGACCGTGCAGACGAGATCGCTGTATGGCTGCTGAAGACCTTCCTGGCGAAGATCAAAAAGCACCACACCTATCGTGACTCCGAGCCCACAACCTCTATCCTGACCATTACCTCCAATGTGGTATATGGTAAGGCGACCGGCGCTATGCCTGACGGCCGTAAGGCCGGCGAGCCGCTGTCTCCCGGTGCAAACCCGGCTTACGGCGCAGAGCAGAACGGCCTGCTGGCCTCTCTGAACTCCGTTGCCAAGCTGCCTTATGAGTGGGCACTGGACGGCATCTCCAACACCCAGACCATCAACCCGGACGCCATTGGCCATGACGAGCAGGAGCGCATCAACAACCTGGTACAGGTGATGGATGGCTACTTCGATCAGGGCGCGCATCACCTGAATGTGAATGTGTTCGGTAAAGAGAAGCTGATCGACGCGATGGAGCACCCGGAGAAGGAAGAGTATGCAAACTTCACCATCCGTGTATCCGGTTACGCCGTGAAGTTCATTGACCTGACCCGTGAGCAGCAGATGGATGTAATTGCCCGTACCTGCCACGACAGAATGTAAGCGGCTGATCGCTTATGATCGGTAAAATTCATTCCATAGAGACCTTCGGGCTGGTAGACGGCCCGGGGGTGCGCTATGTGCTCTTTTTGCAGGGCTGCAATATGCGCTGCAAATATTGCCACAACCCGGAGACCTGGGACCCGGCGGCGGAGAAGATGAGCCTGACTGCACAGCAGATGTTTGATAAGGCTTATCGCTATCGCAACTACTGGACCAAAAAAGGCCAGCCCAACGGCGGCATTACCGTCAGTGGGGGCGAGCCGCTGCTCCAGATCGACTTTGTAACGGAGTTCTTCTCCATTGCCAAGGCCCACGGGGTGCATACCACGCTGGACAGCTGCGGTTCCGCATTCAGCCGCAAGGAGCCGTTCTTCTCTAAGTTCCAAAAGCTGATGGAAGTGACGGACCTGGTGATGCTGGACTTAAAGCAGACGGACAGCGAAAAGCACAAGGAACTCACCGGGCGGGACAACGCCAATATTTTGGATATGGCCCGCTATTTGTCGGAGATCGGCAAGCCCATGTGGATCCGGCGCGTGCTGGTGCCCGGCCTGACCGACGACCCGGCAGAGTTGCAGCAGTTGAAAGACTTTATCGATAGCCTTTCTTCTGTGGAGAAGGTAGAGATCCTGCCGTACCACACGCTGGGGCTCTTTAAGTGGCAGAACCTGGGGATCGAGTACCCGCTGGAGGGTGTACCTGTGCCCACACCGGAGCAGGTGCAGCAGGCAGAGACCATCCTTGGGATTACAAAATAAAACAAACGGCACTGCGTCTTAACCGAGGTGCCGGAACAAAGATTTATGTATGGTGGCGGTACAGCGAAAGCTGTGCCGCCGCTTTGCGTTATCTGGCAGCTTTTTTCTTCCAGTTTGCATATTCTTTTGGATGAAGAGCATAAAAGAGTAGGCGGCTACCTTTTGATAGCCGCCTTGAAATCATTTTGTTTTGTTACCTGTTGAACCCTTTCTTTCTGCTTACAACCGTCGTGCCGATAATTGCACCGCCGTAGTGTGCAGATAGATAAATTCCGCCGTATCGGGCTGGGTGTAGGCTTCAATATAGATTTCCCGCAGATTTTCGTTCAGTTCGGTCAATGTTAGCTGGATTGCCGTTTCCACCGCATAAACATAAAGCGGCGGTAAATCGTTGCTTGCAATGCTTTTTGCCACGCCAAACTGCCCGTCGAACATGGTTCCTGCCAGCTCGGTCAAAACGGCGTCCTTTGTGGGGAACAGATGCTGAAAACTGCTCCTTGTAACCTTTGCTTGCTCTGTGATTTGTGTGATGGTTGTGTTTGTGTATCCCTGCTCCAAAAACAGGCGGGAGAAGGGCAATGGCCCTCCCTGTCAGATTTAATAATTGTGCTCTTGTTACCGCATTGCAGCATGAAACCGGCACCTTTTCTTTTACGGCTGTGAACAGGTCTGAAAAATGTGTATAAAATGTAAGCAAAACATTGACAGTTTTTGAATAATGCGGTAATATTAATGTGAATAAATATTTATAATACTGGGAGTTTGGACGGTGAAAAAGTTGACAAGAATTATGAAACATTTGTCACAGATTGCTTGCGCAATATTATTGTTTGCGACTATTTGCAGTAGTTTTTCCATATGTGCTTTTGCAAAAACATCATATATATCGGAAGTGGCGCTTGCAAGCGGTGACGACGCAATGGAGCAGCTGGAAAAGAGCGGATACACGGTTTTGTTTCAGGGAATGAACTTAATGACGGGCAGTGATAGCTCCATGGTTTATTTAGGCTATAAAAACGGCAGCAGTGCAATCACTGATTTTATCGTATCTGCCAAAAATAAAAGTACAATCACCTATGAAGGCAGTGCTTACAGCCGTGTATCAAGTATAAGCTTAAATAACGGAACAGACGGTACTGCACTTTACCTTTACTGTACAAAGGACAGCGCTGCAGGTGACCCGATTACGGAATTGGATACAGTATCCGGCTTCAGCGACAAGGAGCAGGTGATTGCCCTAAGAAATGACGGCTCATCACCGATTCGTACTGATGAGGGCAAGCTGGCCAATTTTGATAAAGGCATTGAAAATAACGAGCTTTATCTTTTGATGTACCGGGCGGAGAACATAAGGCAATATGTTTCTGACGCCTGTATTATAACCGCAGGTTCAAAGGCAAGTGCCGTTCGTGCAGCTGCGTCAAAGGGCTGCGATTATTATTTGGATAATGACTTATCCGACGATAAGGATACGGTTACATATATTGGGTATCAACGAACGGCAGACAAATCGCAGGCTGTGAACGCCATAAGCGTGAATGGTAAGAAATTAACAGTGCGCAAGAGCGAAAATACCGGCGCCTACTTAATTGATTTGTCCAAAAACAGACTGTTTGACGAAAGCTTCACATTAGGCGAATGGGCAGGGGTTTATGCGGCTGAGGACAAATCCGTAACCAGAACATCAAGTGCTTATAAAGCGTTGGCCAAAAGCAAGGAGGTATGCAGTTGCGTTTTCGCCGGGGACTTAAATATTTATGCCACTTATTTAGGAAAGATGAAAGAAGCGAATAGTACCACAGCGGCAACGACAAAGCAGGTGCAATCCTCTGCCACACAGGAAGAAACCGCCTCGCAGGAAGAAGCAAGCGATGCGTTTTATGATATCGAAAAAACAGAAGACGATACCACGCAGGAAAAAGTAACGGAAAATGACAAGGTAGCCTCGGTTTTTGGTTCGGGTACAGTGAGAAATATTGTAATATTTGTCGGTGTTATTCTTACAGTATCGGTGGTTATTTTGATATTCACGAAAGGTCGGAAAAAGAATGAAAAAAACAATTAAGTCAATTCTTGCTGTACTGTTGGCAATCACCTGTATTTTGCAGCCTTGCACAGCTTTTTCGGCCACATTTACTGGAAACACTTATGTAAAAGAAGTGATTCTCAGTTACGGTAAGACCGAGGAAGCAGCAAAGGCGTGGCTGAAGGATAAGGGCTATAAAATCGTGGATCATAACCTGAACGAGGGCGCCGATGATACATTTTCCACAAAGCGAGCAGTTTATTTGGGGTATAAAACCACTTCAAAAGCAAGTGAAGCCGTTACGGATATGAAGGTTATGAATATGAAAGGCGGCTATAGCATTGAGGATTATCAATTGCTGTTAGAACAGCAGAAATCTACCGTTAAAGCCTTTATAAACAATTTTATGACCGCTGTTAATGAATTCCGTACAAATTACAAAGCGGGGCAGCAGCGCGCTGTATCGGCCTTTGAAATGTTGAATTTGATGTATGACAACGATACGGAGACGTATTTGGGTGACTTGTTCTTAAATCGATTCCGTGAAGAATATACGGATGATGAATATAATGCGCTTTCTAAGGCAGAGAAAAGCAAGGTTGGGGATTTGACAACCATTTTAATGCAGGCAAACAGTACGGCTGTTATTGCAATGGAGCAAATTATTGCTCTTGCGACAGATGACGGGAACACCACCTGGATTGAAAGATATCAAAATGCCAAAACATATGATGAAATGGTGGACGACTTAATGGAAAACGAGGATTTGACCATAAGTCAAGCCATGAAAGAGCTTGCAGCCAAATATGACAGCGACGCCAAAGCGATTGCAGCCAAATTTGCTTCCTACAAAGAATATTTGAAGGATTATACCGATTGTGATATTCAGCTTTCAAGCAGCCAGGCAGAAATTGAAGCCTATCAAAAGGCACATGAGGATTTTGATCTGGCCAACTGGACAGCTATCGGCACACAATACGAAGCGTTAAAGTTATTAAAAAATGACGATGTAACTCTGGAAGAATTGATTACAAGTGATGATTTCGATGTTGCAGACGAAGATTGCTATTTGCTTTATCCTTTGGTAGCGTCCTTAACCAACGGTCAACGAGCCTGCCTGGATTTCACCTCTATGCGCCAGATTGTCTCCATGGGACTTAACACAGATGAAGCAACTAAGAAAGTACTGGGTTCGATTGATCTGGGTTCTCATGAAGAATGCTATGTTTCCATTTATGATGGCATTGATCGCTCAATTTTTACGGACAGGGTAGCCCTCACCGGTGATGCTTATAAGCTTCAAAATTCATCTGAAAAGAATGCCATGGATAATTGGCAGGGCTATATTTCCTCTGCAACAAAGATCCTGTATGTGGTGCTCGGCGTATCTGTTGCGGCAACGGTTGCCACATGGTGGTACGATTCGCTGCTTAATTATAACTATAAAATACAAGGCAGAATGCAGAGCATTTTGGAAGGTCAAAATCTGGAAAAGCAAATCTATGATTCCGCTATGGACGTTGTTGATGACCTGGACAGCAGCTTGGATGAGGCTAGCGATGTTGCTCGAGAAGAAGTGGATGATATTATAAATAAGCAAAAAACGCTTAAAACAGATGAAATAACAGGCACGGTTTCTCAGTCCAGAGCGATTAGTAAAATATTCGATGTTATAAGTGTAGCTGTAACTTGTGTAACCTTGGCGCTGTTGGCCGTATCGCTTTGGAGCACCTATAACGATTTGAAAAAGTACTATAATGCTGAATTCACGCCGATTCCAAGGCATATGGTAAATCAAGGTGTAAATGAAAAGGATGAGCAGGTGTTTACCTACTACACTGCAGTTAAGTGCAACCGTGAGGAAGCTCAATTTGTAACGGACAACACAAAAATTCTTGAAGATTACGGTGATTTAAACGGCGATGTGGGCAAGCAATGGGTTGCCCTTTATACAACAAAGGATTCTGCTGCCGGTAATCCGATTACGACAGATTTTGTAGTGCAGTATGCAAATACAAATGTACCCGGTGACAGCACCGCGCTTTCTGCTTTCTGCGAAAGTACAGCGCAAAATTTGACCAATGAAAAATCAGGTTATACGTATAACGATAGCAAAAAAGGCATTTATCTTTTTTACAGCACGGACAATGCCGCTTATGCCGGCAGTGTTGTAACAGACGGCGGCTATGTGTTAATCGGCGGTTGCGCAGCTGTGGTTTTTGCCGGTATTGCGTACTTTGTAATCAACAGCATCAAAAAGAAAAAAGAAAAGAAAAACGAAAAGGAGGATGTGGTGAATGCGTAACAGAATTTTAAAAGCGGCGGTTAGCCTTGTGCTGGCGCTTACAATCTGCGTAACAGCGTGCACCACGGCATTTGCCGCCTCCAGCAAGGCCGTATATCTTTCGGATTTGGTGCTTTGCGCTGCCCAGTCGGCAGATGAAGCAGAAACAAAGCTGACAAAGAACGGATATAAGCTGATGTCAGAGGAGAATCTGAATGAATCGCTCAGCGGCAGCGGTATGTATTTGGGTTATAAATCAACGCCAAACAGAAGCGAAGCGATCACAGATGTTGCGGTTATGAACATGAACGGAAAATACAGCTTTTCCGATTATGAGGTTCTAATCGATAAAATGAAGGAAAAGGTGACTGAAACTATTAACGGCCTGATTCCGATGATTACCGCTTTCAGAACCAATTATAAAGCAGGCACAGGTCTTGCGCTTACCGCATATGAGCTCCTTAATAAGTTCTATGAGGAAGATTCAAGTCAGGGCATGGGCGATTATTTGCTTAAATGTGACTTGGAGGATACTGCAGATATAATCAAGGTGTTTATGCAGGGGAATTCTGCATTTGTAGTTGATATACAGCAAATTTTGTTCCTTGCAGGCAGTACCACCTCGGATCAAAAATGGATAGAGAAAATGGCCAAGAGCGATGAGGATTATTTGTTGGATATCTATATCGATTCTTATCCTACACCAAATAAGGCATATAAGGCTTTGGCTGCCGATTACGGCGATTCTGCTGATACCATTCGCAACACCTGGGATATCTTTTATGAGGACATCAACGAGATTATAGAAGAATATTACACAGAAGAAAACGGTAAATTGAAATTAAATTCCCAGAAGCTGGAGCAGGATGTAAAAGCGGCAGATTCCCAAATTACGGAGTTTGACGAAAATGCGGATGATCAAACAACAGCCGCGAATTTAACCCAAAATATGGAATCGCAGGTCGTGTATCAAAATGTTACAGAGGTTGCTTTGGTCGAGTATTTGAACAGCCTTGCGTATTGTGACGGTACGATGCTTGACTTCTTTATGCGCGCCGGTGATGATGTGGACGATACAGAGCTTTATACCCTTGCTTATTTTATGGGGAATAAGCTTTGTGCCCAAATTGAAAATGTTGGTCTTGAGCAGGTGGTTTCTCGTGTTATTGTAGACAGTGATAACGCAGATAAAGATGATTTTGCCGATATTATCCGTGCACTTTCTGCATATGACCAAATTTCGATTTATGAGGGCGTAGACAGAACCTTGTTTGAGGACGGCGTTGCATTAACAAGCTCTACCACAAAAAAATATCAATCAAGCGGGAAAAATTGGTCTGATGATTTGTTTGACAGACTGTTCCAACCGGGAAAAGCGGGTGAATACAAATGGTGCGATTTCTTTGCATTCTATGTAGCACCAACTGTTATTCTCGCCGCCAGTACAGTAGGCATTTATGCAGTTGTCGCTCAACTGGAAAGGAATTTAGCCAGTTCCACAACGAAAAATGCCACAGATCTTGTCTCAAAAGCAACATCGTATGAGATGATATACAATGAAGCAGAAACGATTTATGCTGAATCAAGCAGAGCGAGTGTTAAAATGTCAAGCCGCATTTTCTTTGGCAAGGGCAGCTTGCTTTCAACCAAAACACTGGGCAAGGTGCTGCTTGGCTTCCGCCTTTGCTTCTTGGCATTAACTGTGGTTGCAACCATAACCACTGCTGTAATGACCTTCTATACCATATTTAAAGAGAATGAGGCGCAGATTGCGAAGTATTCGGCCATACCGTCGCATATTGTGGATACGGTAAGCACGGAAAACGGTGATGATTATGTGGCATATACCGTTGTGCCAAATGCCTCTGGTAGTTCAGGTGATTTGAATAATTTTGTCAGCTCGGTTGGTTGGCTGTCGCTGTATTATACCAAGGATCAAAGTGTGGGCGAACCACTGACCACAAAGATGAAAGTCGTTAAAGGCTCTTCAAATATGCCGCTGGATTATGAAAGCGTAACCCTTTTCGGTGAAAAGAACGCATTTAACATCAGCGCAAAGGATTATACAGGATTTGACGATACCGCAAAGGGTACATATTTGTACTTCAACCGTGGCGAGGCCACAACAACAGGCTCCGTGCTTTCTAACGGCAATATGGCGATATCTCTCGGTGTAGGTGCCATTCTCGGTATTGCTTTCAGTTCAGTATTTCAAAGTATTAAAGGCAAAAGAAAAAAGGAAACACCTGTCGTTTAAATATTCATTCAATAAACAAAAAACGAAGAACAGTGGAGGACAAAGTAATGAAAAAAGGAAAAATTTTTAACGCAATAATAAGTGTTGTTTTAGCACTTACGCTTTGCATATGCACATGTTCAAGCGCCTTTGCGGCAACCTCGAACAGTGGCAAGTATATCAAAGAGGTCATTCTCAGCTACGGCAAAACTGCCGATGAAGCGAAAAAATGGCTTACCGATAACGATTATGAGGTGCTGGACAGCAATCTGAACGACGGCGCGGACGATACATTTTCAACTAAGCGTGCCGTTTACCTTGGTTATAAGACTACCAACAAAGCTAGTGAAGCCATCACGGATATGAAGCTGATGAATATGAAAGGCGGCTACAGCGTTCAAGATTATCAGATGCTTCTTTCTGAGCAAAAGGATAACTTAAAGGTGTTCTTTGATAATTTCAAAGTAGCTGTGCAGGAATATCGTAATAATTATAAAGCAAAGCAAGAGCGTGCAATTGCCGCTCACGATATGCTGAATATGCTTTATGATGACGATACTCAGCAAAATCTCGGCGATCTTCTTCTTAACAGAGTAAGGGAAGAATATACGGACGAGGAATACAATGCTTTGTCTGCCGAGGATCAGGCAAAAGTTGGCGATATGACAACGATCCTTATGCAGGGCAATTCAAATGCAATACTCACTATGGAACAAACAATTGCCACTGCAACGGATGAAAGCGGCACCCCCTGGATTACCAGATACCAGGAGGCAAAAACTTACGATGAAATGCTGGATGACCTGGTGGACAATCAGGATTATACCGTTAAAGAAGCAGAGAAAGAGCTGGCCGCAAAGTATGATGACGACGCTAAAAAAATAGCGGCAAGCTTCAAAAATTATAAAGAAGATATGCAAAGTTATATCGACACCGATTTGACTTTAGACAGTACTGAGGAAGAAATCGAAGCATATCAAAAAGCACACGAGGATTTTGACTACGCCGAGTGGTGTGCACTGGCAACTCAGTATGCTGTTTTGGAGAATTTATCAAATGATGATACCACTCTCTTTGATTTAATTATGGGCAATGATTATGATGTAACAGGCGACGATATCTATTTGCTTTATCCACTTGTTTCCGTGCTTACGGACGGGCAAAGAGCATGCCTTGATTTCCTCTCCACATATCAGCTTATTTCCCTCGGTATCAATAGTGATGACGCAACCGAAGCCACAATGAATGCGTTTAATATCACTTCAAACAGCGATGTAAACAATATCTCAATTTATGACGGTGTAGACCGCACGGTATACGGCGAGGATGTTGCCCTCACGGGTGATGCATATAAAATGCAGGCTTCAACAGGAAACAGCGCAGCAGAAAATTGGTACACATCAATTTCTGCCACAACCATTGCTTTATTCAGTTCATTTGCCATTTCCACTGTTGCCACCGTTTTTTGCTGGAAATACAGTTCTTATTTAAATACAATTACAAAACAATTTGCAACACAATCAGCAGAGGCAATAGAAAAAGCCAATACTCAGATAAGAATAGCAGAAGGGTGCATTAAAGATTATCAGGCAATGCAAGCAGACGCAAGAAAAATAGCGGATATTGGAATGGAAGAACACTATGCCGCCTTAGAAAAACAGTGGCAAAATGAAAAGCTTCCGCAAGCAGTAGCAGAAAGAGACAACGCACTGGCTGCATCAAATTCTGCAAGCTCATGGTCAAAATATATGAATTATGCAAAGGTTGGTATGACTTGCCTTACAGCTGTTCTTTTGGCATTCACTATTTGGAGCACGGTTGACGATATTATAGATTATTATAATGCAACCTACACACCTATTCCCTCCAACATGGTAAACCAAGGCGTTAATGATGATGACGAAAAAGTATATACCTATTATAAGGCCGTCAAGTGTAATAGAGTGGCACAGAATATGGTAACGGATAATACAAAACTCCTGGGTGACTACGGCGACTTAAACGGTGATGTGGGCAAGCAGTGGGTAGCACTTTATACCACCACAGATTCCGCCGCAGGTGACCCGATTACAACTGACTTTGTTGTTCAGCAGGGCAATAGCAATGTTCCCGGCGACAGCACAGCGCTTTCAATCTTCTGCGAAAGTGTTGCACAGAACCTGACAAACAAAAAGGCAGGCTATACCTATGCCGATTCAAAGGACGGTATTTACCTTTTCTATGGCACAGATGAAAGCGCTTTTGCAGGCTCTGTGATTTCAGACGGCGGCTATTATGTGCTTGTGGGCGGCGGTTGTGCAATCGTTGCTGCTGCAATAGCATTTTTTGTTGGCAAAGCCGTAGGCAAGAAAGGCAAAAAAGGGGATGATCTTGTTAATGCATAAAAAATTATTCAGTGCAATAATAAGTGTTATTTTGGTGCTTGCACTTTGCGTCGGCAGCTGCTCAAGTGCCTTTGCGGCAAGCACGGGCAAAAAGTATGTGAAAGAGGTTATCCTCAGCTACGGAAACACTGCCGAGGAAGCCAAAAAATGGCTCACGGATAACGACTACGAGGTACTTGATAATAACCTTAATGACGGCGCAGACGATACTTTCTCAACAAAGCGTGCAGTATATCTGGGCTACAAAACCACCGATAAGGCATCCGAAGCCATTACGGATATGAAGCTGATGAATATGAAAGGCGGCTACAGCGTTCAAGATTATCAGATGCTTCTTTCTGAGCAAAAGGATAACTTAAAGGTGTTCTTTGATAATTTCAAAGTAGCTGTGCAGGAATATCGCGATAATTACAATGCGGGTCAAGAGCGCGCAATCGCGGCTCACGATATGCTCAATATGCTTTATGACGATGATACAGAGCAAAATCTCGGCGATCTTCTTCTCAACAGAGTAAGGGAAGAATATACGGATGAGGAATACAATGCTTTGTCTGTCGAGGATCAGGCAAAAGTTGGCGATATGACAACCATTCTTATGCAGGGCAATGCAAATGCCGTGCTTGCCATGGAGCAGATTATTGCAACAGCAACTGACGAAAGTGCAACCCCTTGGACGAACAGATATCAAGAGGCAAAAACATATGATGAAATGATTGACGAACTTGTTGACAGTCAAGATTTCACCGCAAAAGAAGCTGAAAAAGAGCTTTCTTCAAAATATAATGACGACGCTAAAAAAATAGCTGTAAATTTTGAAAATTACAAGGAATATATTGCTCAAAACACAGTTGACGAAATTTCCCTTGAAAGCTCTGCCGAGGATATAGAGGCTTATGAAAAGGCTCACGAGGATTTCAGTTACACAGATTGGTTTGCGGCTAATACCCAGTGCGAACTTTTGAAAACCTTGGTTAATAATGATGGTTCTCTTTATGATCTGATTTTCGGCGAAGATTATGATGTTACGGGCGACGATGTGTATATGCTTTATCCGCTTGTGTCTGTTTTGAGTGACGGTCAAAGAGCATGTCTCGATTTTCTTTCGCTTTATCAGCTTGTGGCAATCGGCATAAATGACGATTCCACGGTTAAGCAGGCAACGAGTGAATTTAATGTTACTTCAAAGGATTTAACCGATATCTCAATTTATGACGGTGTAGACCGCACGGTATATGGCGAAGATGTTGCCCTCACGGGTGATGCATACAAAATGCAGGCGTCAACAGGCAAAAATGTAACGGAAAATTGGTATTCGTCAATTTCAACCACTACTATTGCACTTGGAAGTGCATTTTGTGTTTCAACAATTGCAACCGCTTTCGCTTGGGCATACAGTTCTCATCTAAAGCTGCTTGCGAAAGAGCTTTCAGCCAAGGCAGATGCTTTAAACAACACTTCTTCAATGCTTGATACGAAAGTGCAAGAATTAACTGCTAAGATCACCGAAGCCAGAAAAGCTATGGAGGCTGAAAAAGTAAATCAGTTGACCTCAGAATTATCTAAAGCAAAAAAAGACTATGTAGAGGCAACTGATGAGTGGACAAATGCGTATAGAGCCTCCAAATCAACAAGCAGATGGTCTTCTTTTATGAATTATGCAAAGGTTGGTTTAACCTGCATCACTGCCGTTCTTTTGACGCTTTCTATTTGGAGCACGGTTGAGGATTTAAAAGAATACTACAATGCCACATTTACACCGATTCCTTCAAACATGGTAAACCAGGGTGTGAATGATGATGACGAAAAAGTCTATACCTATTATAAGGCCGTCAAGTGTAATAGAGTGGCACAGAATATGGTAACGGATAATACAAAACTCCTGGGTGACTACGGCGACTTAAACGGTGATGTGGGCAAGCAGTGGGTAGCACTTTATACCACCACAGATTCCGCCGCAGGTGACCCGATTACAACTGACTTTGTTGTTCAGCAGGGCAATAGCAATGTTCCCGGCGACAGCACAGCGCTTTCAATCTTCTGCGAAAGTGTTGCACAGAACCTGACAAACAAAAAGGCAGGCTATACCTATGCCGATTCAAAGGACGGTATTTACCTTTTCTATGGCACAGATGAAAGCGCTTTTGCAGGCTCTGTGATTTCAGACGGCGCATATTATGTGCTTGTTGGCGGCGGCTGCGCAATCGTTGCTGCTGCAATAGCATTTTTCGTTGGCAAAGCCGTAGGCAAGAAAGGCAAAAAAGGGGATGTTGTTGTAAATGCTTAAAAAATCTTTTCGTGCAGTCCTAAGCGTGATACTGGCGGTTGTGATTTGCGTTTGCA
Organism: bacterium; assembly: GCA_963605415.1. Lineage (GTDB taxonomy): Bacteria > Bacillota > Clostridia > Oscillospirales > Acutalibacteraceae > CAG-217. The sequence continues at coordinate 86,035 of CAVCUL010000002.1, forward strand.
CCTGTTCCAGCGCCTTTGCGGCAAGCACGGGCAAAAAGTATGTGAAAGAGGTTATCCTCAGCTACGGAAACACTGCCGAGGAAGCCAAAAAATGGCTCACGGATAACGACTACGAGGTACTTGATAATAACCTTAATGACGGCGCAGACGATACTTTCTCAACAAAGCGTGCAGTATATCTGGGCTACAAAACCACCGATAAGGCATCCGAAGCCATTACGGATATGAAAGTTATGAATATGAAGGGCGGCTACAGCATTCAGGATTATCAAATGCTTCTTTCCGAGCAAAAGGATAATCTTAAAGTGTTCTTTGATAATTTCAAGGTTGCCGTTCAGGAATACCGTAATAACTACAATGCAGGTCAAGAGCGCGCAATTGCGGCTCATGATATGCTCAATATGCTTTATGACGATGATACCAAGCAAAGCCTCGGCGATCTTCTTCTCAACAGAGTAAGGGAAGAATATACGGATAAGGAATACAATGCCTTGACCGATGAGGAAAAGGCCAAAGTTGCAGACATGACAACGATCCTGATGCAGGGCAGTGCAAATGCTGTGCTTGCCATGGAGCAGATTATTGCAACTGCAACTGATGAAAGTGATACGCCTTGGGCTAACAGATATCAAGAGGCAAAAACATATGATGAAATGCTTGACGACCTTGTTGATAATCAAGATTACACCGTTAATGAAGCCGAAAAAGAACTTGCTTCAAAATATGATGACGACGCTAAAAAAATTGCGGCAAATTTTGACAACTATAAGGTCTATCTTGATAAATATATAAATGCCGATATTTCTTTTGAAAGTTCAGATACAGAAATAGAGGCTTATAAAAAAGCACACGAGGATTTTGATTTTTCCGAATGGTTCGCTGCAGGTACACAGTATGAAGCAATAAAGGTGCTAAAAAATGATGATGTCTCATTGTACGATTTAATCACCAGCAATGATTATGATGTTACGGGTGATGATATATATATGCTCTATCCACTTGTTTCTGTTTTGAGTGACGGTCAAAGAGCGTGTCTCGATTTTCTCCCAACATATCAACTTATGGCAATCGGACTCAATGATGACAAGACAATTGAAGCTGCAATGCAAGAATTAAATATAGATTCAATTGATACTTTAAAGAATGTTTCAATTTATGATGGCGTAGACCGCTCTGTATTTGGTGAAGATGTTGCTCTAACGGGTGATGCATACAAAATGCAGGCTTCTACTGGCGAGAACCCAACGGATAATTGGACGGATCATATTTCAAAAACGACATATGCCTTATTTGCAAGTCTTTCAATTTCTACTATGTCAATGATTTTTTGTTGGACTAGAAGTTCACACTATTCAGCATTAGCAAATGATATATCAGAAATGGGAACAAAATTAACGAATCTTTATGAGAAACAACAAAGTGCTTTAAATATTGGCGACAAAGTAAAAGCAAATGATTTAGAAGACCAGTGGAACCAACTTCAAGGCAAATATCAAACAATGGCACAAACAGATGCAACAGGCTTAGCAAAATTTTTAAAATATGCCGGTATTGCTACAACCTGTATAACAGCAGTGCTTTTAGGGTTTACAATTTGGAGCACATATCAAGATTTGAAAACATACTATAATGCAACCTACACACCTATTCCCTCCAACATGGTAAACCAGGGCGTGAATGATAAGGACGAAAAAGTCTATACCTATTATAAGGCTGTCAAGTGTAATAGAGTGGCACAGAATATGGTCACGGATAATACAAAACTCCTGGGCGACTACGGCGACTTAAACGGTGATGTGGGCAAGCAGTGGGTAGCACTTTATACCACCACAGATTCCGCCGCAGGTGACCCGATTACAACTGACTTTGTTGTTCAGCAGGGCAATAGCAATGTTCCCGGCGACAGCACAGCGCTTTCAATCTTCTGCGAAAGTGTTGCACAGAACCTGACAAACAAAAAGGCAGGCTATACCTATGCCGATTCAAAGGACGGTATTTACCTTTTCTATGGCACAGATGAAAGCGCTTTTGCAGGCTCTGTGATTTCAGACGGCGGCTATTATGTGCTTGTGGGCGGTGCGTCAGCGCTGGTTGCGGCAGTCATTGCTTTCTTTGTGGGCAAAAATATAGGAAAAAAAGGCAAGAAAAAGGAGGAGCTTACTCATGCTTAAAAAATCGCTTAGTGCAATCATAAGTATCGTGTTGGTACTCACATTGTGTATAGGCACTTGCTTCAGCGCCTTTGCGGCAACCTCGAACAGTGGCAAGTATATCAAAGAAGTCATTCTCAGCTACGGCAAAACTGCCGATGAAGCGAAAAAATGGCTTACCGATAACGATTATGAGGTGCTGGACAGCAATCTGAACGACGGCGCGGACGATACATTTTCAACTAAGCGTGCCGTTTACCTTGGTTATAAGACTACCAACAAAGCTAGTGAAGCCATCACGGATATGAAGCTGATGAATATGAAAGGCGGCTACAGCGTTCAAGATTATCAGATGCTTCTTTCTGAGCAAAAGGATAACTTAAAGGTGTTCTTTGATAATTTCAAAGTAGCTGTGCAGGAATATCGTAATAATTATAAAGCAAAGCAAGAGCGTGCAATTGCCGCTCACGATATGCTCAATATGCTTTATGACGATGATACCAAGCAAAGCCTCGGCGATCTTCTTCTCAACAGAGTAAGGGAAGAATATACGGATAAGGAATACAATGCCTTGACCGATGAGGAAAAGGCCAAAGTTGCAGACATGACAACGATCCTGATGCAGGGCAGTGCAAATGCTGTGCTTGCCATGGAGCAAATTATCGCAACAGCAACTGACGAAAGTGCAACCCCTTGGACGAACAGATATCAAGAGGCAAAAACATATGATGAAATGATTGACGAACTTGTTGACAGTCAAGATTTCACCGCAAAAGAAGCTGAAAAAGAGCTTTCTTCAAAATATAATGATGACGCAAAAAAAATAGCTGTTAGTTTTCAAAACTACAAAGACTATATTGCTGAAAACACATTTGATGAAATATCGCTTAAAAGCACTGATGAAGAAATTGAGGCTTACCAAAAGGCGCATGAAGATTTTAACTATTCCGATTGGTGCGCGGCAGCTACACAGTGCGAAATTTTAAAATCTTTGAAAAATGACGATGTTTCACTTTATGATTTGATTTTCAGTGATGATTATGATGTTGTAAACACGGACAAATATATGCTTTATCCGCTTGTTTCGGTTTTGAGTGACGGTCAAAGAGCATGCCTGGATTTCCTTTCTACATATCAGCTTATCGGTCTTGGCATTAATGACGATTCTGCGACTAAAGCAACAATGGATAATTTTGATATTATTTCGAGCAAGGATATGAGTCATATTTCAGTTTATGACGGTGTAGACAGAACAGTTTTCAGCGATGATGTTGCTCTTACGGGTGATGCATATAAACTGCAAGCATCGTCAGGCAAGAATGCAGTGGAAAATTGGAATGTGCCTATTTCCGTCACCAGCATCGTTTTGTTTAGTGCTCTCGTTGTTTCAACAGCAGCAACTGTTTTCAGCTGGGTATACAGCTCGCACCTTAATTCGATTTTAAAAGATGCTGCCGAAGAACAGCGTTTATCACAATATTTAGTAAAAAAATCCGAAGAGTGCATTGACTCATGGAAGGTAACATTAGAAAACGCAAGGGAACTTGGCAATGAAACAACGGAGAAGGCAGCAACAACTGTAATCAATGACAAAAATAATGTACTTCAGCAACAGATTGCCAGAAAAGACAATGCAATCAGCGCATATAATTCTGCAAGCACCTGGTCAAAGGTTATGAATTATGCAAAGATTGGTATGACTTGTGTTACCGCAGTGATTTTGGGATTCACAATTTGGAGCGCATATCAAGATTTGAATGAATATTACAATACAACCTTTACCCCCATTCCCTCCAATATGGTAAACCAGGGTGTGAATGATAAGGACGAAAAAGTTTATACATACTATAAGGCCGTCAAGTGTAATAGAGTGGCACAGAATATGGTCACAGACAGCACCAAGCTTCTGGGCGACTACGGCGACTTAAACGGTGATGTGGGCAAGCAGTGGGTGGCTCTTTATACCACAACGGATTCTGCCGCCGGCGACCCGATTACCACGGATTTTAAGGTGCAGTACAAGGATACAAATGTTCCTGACGATCGCACGCCCCTGTCCATCTTCTGTGAAACTACGGTGCAAAACCTGACAAACAAAAAGGCAGGCTATACCTATGCCGATTCAAAGGACGGTATTTACCTTTTCTATGGCACAGATGAAAGTGCTTTTGCAGGCTCTGTGATTTCAGACGGCGCATATTATGTGCTTGTGGGCGGCGGCTGTGCAATCGTTGCGGCGGTAATCGCATTCTTTGTGGGCAAAAATGCAGGCAAAAAAAGCAAAAAAGAGGATGTTGTTGTAAATGCTTAAAAAATCTTTTCGTGCAGTCCTAAGCGTGATGCTGGCGGTTGTGATTTGCGTTTGCACCTGTTCCAGCGCCTTTGCGGCAAGCGCGGGCAAAAAGTATGTGAAAGAGGTTATCCTCAGCTACGGCGAAACAGAGGACGAAGCGAAAAAATGGCTTACAGATAATGATTATGAGGTTTTGGACAGTAATTTGAACGCAGGCGCAGATTCAACATTATCAACCAAGCGCGCTGTGTATCTAGGCTATAAAACCACGGACAAAAAAGACGAAGCCATTACGGATATGAAGCTGATGAATATGAAGGGCGGCTACAGCATTCAGGATTATCAGATGCTTCTCCGTGCACAAAAGGACAACATTAAGGCTTTTTTCCAGGATTTTAAGGTAGCTGTTCAGGAATATCGCGATAATTACAAGGCAGGGCAAGGGCGTGCTGTTGCGGCCCACGATATGCTCAATCTGCTTTATGACGACGATACAAAGCAAAACATCGGCGATCTTTTGCTCAATCGTGTAAGAGAAGAATATACCGATGAGGAATACAACGCCTTGTCCGCCCAGGAACAAGCCAAGGTGGGCGATATGACTACCATTCTGATGCAGGGTAATGCAAATGCGGTCACCACCATTGAGCAGCTGATTGCAACGGCAACGGACGAAGGCGACACCCTCTGGACGGAAAGGTATCAAAAGGCACAAACCTACGATGAAATGCTGGACAACCTGGTGGACAATCAGGATTATACCGTTAAAGAAGCAGAGAAAGAGCTGGCCGCAAAGTATGATGATGACGCAAAGCAAATTGCGGGGAATTTTGAAAGCTACAAAACCTATGTCAATGAAAATTATGTAAATTGCGGAATTACACTTGAAAGCACAGAGGCAGAAATCGAGGCATATCAAAAGGCAAATGAGGATTTTAATTTAGCCGATTGGCTTGCTCTTGGCACGCAGTACGAGCTACTTAAAACCTTGGTGAACGATGATATCTCCCTCCTTGATTTAATTACAAGTGATGATTATGATGTTGTAAACGCTGACAGATATCTGCTCTACCCTCTTGTTTCTGTTTTGACCGCCGGTCAAAGAGCGTGTCTGGATTTCTTGCCCACATATCAGCTGTTGGCGCTGGGCATAAATGACGACAAAGCCGCAAAAGCGGGTGTGGAGCAGACCGGCTTGACTTCAAGCGATGTGCTGAATAACATTTCTGTTTATGACGGTGTGGACCGCACAATTTTCAGCGGTGATGTTGCCATGACCGGGGATGCATATAAGCTTCAATCCTCTTCCGGCAAAAATCCCACAGATGGTTGGACGGATTATATTTCAACCACCACAATCGTATCGCTCAGTTGTTTGGTGTTCAGTGCGGCTTCCATTGCTGCTGCGTGGAAATTAAGTTCCCACTTCAGCCAGATGGCCGAGCAGCTCAGCGGTAATATTAAAAATTGCGCAGATGAGATCGCAAATGGTTCATCAATTGTTGATGAATTAGAGCGGAAAATAACGAGTCTTGAGTCAATCGATGTGAATTCCGACCGAAATGTGCAAAAACTATTTAACGATAAGATTGAAAAATTGCGTTCAGATCAAGAAGCAATGATTAGTTCTTGTCGCACAGATACCACCTGGTCAAAGGTATTTCGGTACGCCGGCGTTGCAATGACTTGTATCACTATTGTGCTTTTGGTCACAACGATTTGGAGTACGGTCGATGATTTGATAGATTACTATAATGCTACATACACACCAATTCCGTCCAATATGGTCAACCAGGGCGTGAATGACGATGATGAAAAGGTCTATACATATTATAAGGCGGTTAAGTGTAACAGAGTTGCACAGGGCATGGTAACGGATAAAACCGAGCTGCTCGGCGACAACGGCGATCTGAACGGCGATGTGGGCAAGCAGTGGATTGCCCTTTACACCACCAAGGATTCCGCAGCCGGCAATCCGGTCACGGTTAATTTCCGGGTACAGTATAATAATACGAAAATTCCGGGTAATCGCACGCCCCTTTCCATTTTCTGTGAAAGTGCTGCCCAAAATCTGACTGACGAGAAGGCCGGCTATACTTACAGCGATGATAAAAGCGGTATTTATCTTTTCTACGGTACGGAAGAAAGCGCATTTGCAGGCTCTGTTGTTTCAGACGGCGGCTATTATGTGCTTGTAGGCGGCGGCTGTGCAATCGTTGCGGCGGTAATTGCATTCTTTGTTGGCAAAAATGCAGGCAAAAAAAGCAAAAAAGAGGAGAAGCTTGCTAATGTTTAAAAAATCACTCCGTGCAATCATAAGTATTGTGTTGGCATTCACATTGTGCATAGGCACTTGCTCCAGCGCCTTTGCCGCAAGCTTTGGCAAAACGTATGTGAAAGAGGTTATCCTCAGCTACGGCAAAACAGAGGATGAGGCCAAGCAATGGCTGCTGGACAATGATTATGAGGTTTTGGATAATAATCTCAACGAGGGTGCAGACGATACATTGTCCACCAAGCGTGCGGTTTATCTGGGCTATAAAACCACAGATAAAAAAGACGAAGCCATCACAGATATGAAGCTGATGAATATGAACGGCGGCTACAGTGTTCAGGATTATCAAATGCTTCTTGAAGAGCAAAAAAGCACGATTAAGCTGTTCTTTGATAACTTCAAGGTGGCTGTGCAGGAATACCGCGATAATTATAAGGCGGGGCAGCAGCGTGCAATTGCGGCCCACGATATGCTCAATATGCTTTATGACGACGATACAAAGCAAAACATCGGTGATCTTTTGCTCAATCGTGTGCGGGAAGAATATACCGATGAGGAGTATAACACTTTATCTGCAGAGGAGCAGGCGAAGGTGGGCGACATGACCACCATCTTGATGCAGGGCAATGCCAATGCGGTGCAGGCGATGGAGCAGATGATTGCAACCGCTACCGATGACAGCGACACCCCGTGGACCAACAGATATCAGAATGCCAAAACCTATGATGAAATGCTGGACGATCTGGTGGAGAATCAGGATTATACCGTAAAAGAAGCGGAGAAAGAGCTTGCCGCAAAGTATGATGACGACGCGAAAAAAATAGCGTCAAATTTTGAAAATTACAAATCCTATGTTGCCCAAAACACAGTTGATGCTCTTTCGCTTACAAGCGCAGACGAAGAAATCGAAGCGTATCAAAAAGCACACGAGGATTTTAACTATGCCAATTGGTATGCGGTTACCACGCAGTGTGCGGTTTTAAAAGCTTTAACCAATGATGATGTGACCCTTTACGATTTGATTTTTGGCGATGATTACGATGTGACGATAGAAGACAGATATATGCTTTATCCGCTGGTATCTGTTTTAAGTAGCGGTCAAAGAGCGTGCTTGGATTTTCTTTCGGCATTTCAGCTTGTTAGTCTTGGCATCAACGACGATGCAACGACCAAAGCTGCAATGGAGCAGGTCAATTTTGCTACCAATGATGATTTGAATAATATTTCTATTTACGATGGCATTGACCGTTCGATTTTCGGCGGCGATATTGCCCTTACCAACGAGGCCTACAGGCTGCAGGCTTCATCCGGCAAGGATGTAACGGAAAATTGGTATTCTTCCATTTCTTCTACTTCTATTATTTTGTACGGTTCGTTTTTTGTTTCGGTAATTGCAACAGGGATTTCCTGGGCATACAGTTCTCACATCAGCAAAGTTGCCAGTGGTCTTAGGAGCAAAGTTTTAAAAGCATTTAATTATACCAAAGTGCGCAAAGAAATTATTACTGACAATGAACTGGGATTAGCAAGAGCGAAGGAGGCCCTGGATCAAGACAGGATAAATTACCATTCAGGAAAAATCAATACAGCGAAAGAGGAACTGAGACAGGGCGTAGAACGAGAGGGCAAAGCACTTTCCGCTTATGAATCGGCAAGCACATGGGCAAAGGTTATGAATGTTGCAAAGGTAGGTATGACCTGCGTTATGGCTGCGCTTATGGTTGCTTCGATTTGGAGCACGATTGTGGATATTAAAGAATATTACAATGCAAAATTCACCCCGATTCCGTTAAATATGGTCAACCAGGGCGTGGATGAGAACGACGAAAAGGTATATACCTATTACAAAGCCGTTGCCTGCAACAGAGTGCAGCAAAATATGGTAACGGACAACAATCGGCTCCTTGGAAGTTTAGGCGACTTAAACGGTGATGTGGGCAAGCAGTGGGTTGCGCTTTATGTTACAACGGACCAGGAGGCCGGCGATCCGATTACCGATGATTTCCGGGTGCAGTACAATAATACAAAAATCCCGGATGAACGCATTCCACTTTCCATGTTCTCTGAAAGCACGGCACAAAATCTGACAAACGAAAAGTCCGGATATACGTACAGCGACGGAAAAAACGGGATTTATCTTTTCTACACGGCAGATGAAAGCGCATTTGCAGGCTCTGTGATTTCAGACGGCGGATACTATGTGCTTGTTGGCGGTGCTTCGGCACTGGTTGCGGCAATTATTGCATTTTTCGCAGGCAAAAATGCAGGTAAAAAAAGCAAGAAAAAGGAGTGCGTTTCTCATGCTTAAAAAATCATTAAGTGCGGTAATCAGCATGGTTTTGGTGTTTGCCTTGTGTATATGCACCTGTTCCAGCGCCTTTGCTGCCTCCGGCAAAAAGTATGTTAAGGAATTGATCCTAAGCTACGGAGATACGGTGGAAGAAGCCCGAACATGGCTTTCCGATCACGAGTATGAAGTGGTGGATGAAAATTTGAACGAGGGTGCAGATAATACATTCTCAACCAAGCGTGCTGTATGCCTTGGCTACAAAACAACCAACAAGGCTGACGAAGCCATTACGGATATGAAGCTGATGAATATGAAGGGCGGTTACAGCGTTCAGGATTATCAAATGCTTCTTGCAGAACAGAAGGAAAACATCCGGGTGTTCTTTGATGATTTCAAGGTGGCTGTGCAGGAATATCGCGATAATTATAAGGCGGGCCAGCAGCGTGCAATTGCGGCCCACGATATGCTCAATATCCTTTATGACGATGACACAAAGCAGAACCTGGGTGATTTGCTGCTGAATAGAGTGCGGGAGGAATACAGCGACCAGGAATACAATGCTTTGTCTGCTGAGGAGCAGGCAAAGGTTGCCAATATGACAACGATCCTGATGCAGGGAAATGCAGATGCAGTGCTTGCGATGGAGCAGATCATTGCAACGGCTACGGACGAAGGCGACACGCTCTGGACCGAACGGTATCAAAAAGCAAAAACCTATGATGAAATGCTGGACGACCTGGTAGACAATCAGGATTATACTGTCAAAGAAGCAGAAAAAGAGCTTGCCGCAAAATATGATGACGATGCCAAAAAAATAGCGAACAATTTTGAAAGCTATTACGATTATTTGGGCGTATACCTAAATTCCGATATAACCCTGGAAAGCTCAACCGAGGAAATCGAAGCCTACCAAAAGGCGAATGAAGACTTCAATTTTTCAGAATGGTTTGCCGCAGGCACGCAATATGAAGCGGTTCGGGTGCTTGAAAATGACGGTATTTCTCTTTTTGATTTGATTTCCAGCGAAGATTATGATGTTGTCAATGCCGACAGATGTTTGCTTTATCCCCTTGTTTCTGTTTTGACCGAGGGCCAGCGCGCTTGTCTTGACTTTTTGCCAATGTATCAGATTGTTGCAATCGGCATCAATGACGACGATGTTGTTAAAGAGGCCATGAAAACCATCAACATTACAGAGAGCGAAACGTTAAAGAACATTTCAATTTATGATGGTGTTGACCGTTCACTTTTCGATGCGGATGTTGCGTTAACAGGTGAAGCATATCGGCTTCAAAATGCGTCAGGCAAAAATGCCATGGATTCAGATAGCCCTGTTTCAGTTACCTCCATTGTTTTGTGGAGCGTTTTTGTAACCTCTGCAATCATTACAGGATTATGCTGGACGGCAAGCTCCAAGTTCCTTAAAATATCGGCAAATCTGGCTGAACAGGCAAATCAAAATGCACCGGCTGTAAAGCAAGTTGTCAATAGTATCGGCTCCGCAGTGGAGCAATTGGAGCGGGAGAATGCTGATGTTATCGTTCGAATCAACACAAAGATGGCAGGATATAATTTGCAAGACAAGCAAGCCGCGCTGATTTCCAATTCCAATTCCGCCGAGGGCTTTGGTAAGATATTTAAGTTCGCAGGAGTTGCAATGACTTGCATCACAATTGTGCTGCTGGGTGTATCGATTTGGAGCACATATCAGGATTTGAAAGCGTATTATAATGTGGATTTAACGCCGATTCCGTCCAATATGGTAGACCAAGGCGTTAATGAGGATGACGAAAAAGTTTTTACATATTATAAGGCGGTTAAGTGCAACAGAGATCAACAGAATATGATTACTGATGACACCAAAATTCTCGGCGATTACGGCGACCTGAACGGTGATGTGGGCAGGCAGTGGGTGGCTCTTTATACCACTACGGACAAGGCCGCAGGTGACCCGATTACCGCGGATTTCAAGGTTCAGTACAAAGACACGGCCATTCCCGGTGAGCGTACGCCGCTCTCCATTTTCTGCGAAAGTGCTGCGCAAAACCTTACCAATAAAAAGGCTGGCTACACCTATGCCGATTCAAAGGACGGTATTTATCTTTTCTACGGCACAGATGCAAATGCTTTTGCAGGTTCGGTTATTTCTACAGAGCATGTTTCGATTGCTATTGCTGTCGGTGCTGGTATTATCATCGGCATTGCGGTCGATGTGATGCTTCGAAAAATAAAAAACAAAAAGAAAACTGCTTGACCCCCATAAAAAGAAGCTATGAAATTTAAACGATTTATTCTTATAACCGTAATATCCGTTTTATTGCTTGGCACAGGCGTGCCGGTTTATGCCGCAGAGCCATGTGCTACCGTGTCTTATAACGATACTTCTGCGGATTACACCTCTTTTCAAGAGGCGTGGAGCCAGGCCGTATCACAGGGTGGCACATATGCGGTGACATTTACCATGCATCAAAATTGGACGGCGGACAACGCAGGTTCTCTCGGTAGCGGTACAGGATTTTCTAACGGTGGTCTTTCTTATTCAGGTAAGAATAATTTGACTATTGATTTGAACGGCTGCTCTATTGACAGGAATTTGCTTACTCCGACGGAGAATGGAAATGTACTTACCGTAAATTCGACCTTGACCATTGTGGACACAAAAAGCGACTCTTATACCGTATCAAAGCTGTTCAAGGGCGGTGCTGTAAAGAACGGGGCCAACACCAAAAGAGGCGGCGGAATCGTTGTTGCAGACAATGCCACATTGAATATGAACGGCGGTACTGTTTTAAACTGTGTTTCTACAGATGACGGCGGAGGTATCAGCATTGAGGGTTCGGGTGCGAAGCTGAATGTTGACGGCGGTGCATTTTACGCAAACAGAACCTATGATGCCTCCGGCGAATGCTGCGGCGGTGCCATTTATAGCAGCGATGCGGATATTGTGCTGAAAAACACAACCTTTGAGGGCAATTATGCCGAGGACAATGGGGGCGCTATTTACGCTGACGACGGTTCTTGTACGGCCACAAATGCAGCTTTTTATTCGAATTCCGCATTGGAGGAGGGTGGCGCTCTGTTTACCAACGGTGAGAATAAAACCACGCTTACCGAATGTATTTTTGAGCGCAATGATTCAACCGGTGATGACGGCGGAGCTGTTTACTGTGACGCAGACGGCGGACTTTATTTAAACAACTGCCGCATGAATTACAATCACGCTTATTCCGATGGCGGTGCACTGTATATAAACGATGACAAGGCGTTTGTCATTGGCGGTGATTACCAATACAACACGGCTGAGGGCAACGGAGGCGGTATTTATGTAGACAGTATGTATGACATAAATGTTGCCGGAAAGCTTATTGTTCAGAATAACACCTGCAACGGCAAGGAAAACAATTTGTGTTTGCAGGATGGCAAGGCATCTACCGCTTATCTATATTGCGGCGGCTTGTATGAAGGTTCATCCATATGGCTTAGTTCTACCTCTACCGGTTCACACCTTGCATTAAAAAGCGTAGATAAGTTCCAATACAACAATTATTTCCATTATGACTCAGGCTACAAAGCGGATACGGATAAAACAATTTCTACCCGCCTTAGTGATGCGGATATTCGTGCAGAAGCATCTATTTTAGGCCAGGGTAATGTTTGGGTTATTGTTATTTGCGCTTTGATCATTATTGCTTTAGGCGTAGCAATGAAGTTCGTAAAAAAGAAAAAGGAGGCACAATCAGATGACGATGAGTAAGAAAAAACCGATAAAGCTTATCAGTGCCTTCATTGCACTGTCATTGGTATTCGCAATGCTGTTTGCAGATTACGGTTCTGTATTCGGTGAAGTTGCGGCTTACGGCAGCAAGTACATTTCCGAGGTGCAAATTTTTCAGGGCAATAGCTATGAAAATGCGCTGAAATATTGCGAAGAAGCGGGATATACGCCGGTTAAGAAAAATATTAACCGTGCTGCAAGCGGAGACGTAAACGACAACGGTATTTATGTCGTCGGGTATAAAACGACAGAAAATCAGGACGAGGGAATTACGGGCATTTCAATGCTCCAAATGAATTCCGGATATCAGGATTATACCTATGGCGATATTGCAGAGCGTGCGGTGGAAAAGCTTGGCACTGTGCCCAGTGAATTGTCCTATGCTGTGGATGAATTCATTGCCAATTATGAAAAAGGCAGTCCGGCAGCTCAGGTGGCTGTGGATATTTTGAACTGCTTTTTTGTCGATGAATTGGATAATAAAAAGCTTGGCGATTATTTAATCAGCGGCAACTGTAACTTGGATTTTGTAAAGAAAATCCTTTCTCGTTCAAGCACCACTGTGATGTCGGCTTTTTGCAATGCGTTAGTCGCCGGTGTGGCTGATTACGACACGGATAACTGGGCGCAAAGGCTTGAAAAATCAGAGGTTATTGAGCAGGTCAAGAGCGGAGACAATAACAAAGCACTTGATGCGCAGTATAAAAGTCTTGCCACCGAGTTGATAGATAGCGTGCAGTCGTTCGCAAGCGGGTTTAATGAAGCAAAAGAGCGCTATAAGGAAAACAACAATAAAATTCCGGATGTAGACAGTGATGTTAAGAAGAAAACAGAAATGTCGGAAGAAACGGCAGAGGATGTTACCAACGGCGGCGAGGTGAAAACCGAGGACGGCGATGCAGGCTATTTAACGGCTTATAACATCCTCAATAAATATAATTATGACGAAACCACAAAGCTTGGCGATTATATCGTTGCACTTGGTAATTCCACATACGACGATATAGAAATGTTAAGAAAAATGTATCCTTTGGTGGACTGCTTAACAGACGGTCAGCTTGGCACGATGCGTTTAAGCGGCGTTGTTTTTTCTACTATATATTTAGTAAACGAATCGTCCTTGCTTGATGAGGCAAAAACGCAGATGGACGCAATTCGCAAAAAATTGAAGGAAGCCTGCGGAAGCGAATGTGTTTCCATCTGGACGGGCACGGACCAAACCGTCTACAACGAAAAGGTGGCAGTTACGAAGGATGCGTACAGAGCAAATTCGGCCGGTCAAATTTATAACACCTTAACGGCGCCGGACGATGTTGAAGAAATTCTTTCCTCTGCATTGTATATGATCAATATAGCCTCTGCGGTTATTGGTCTGGGATACTGCCTGACCTCATTGGCAACCGTCGGCATTGCATATTACATTACCGGCCAATTTATGGTGCTCAATGTTTGGGCAGTTTGTTGCGGCTTAATCGGTCCGGGCGTAATCAGCTCAATTTTCGGTATTATCGGCTGTGCATTTGTCATTCTTAACTATGTGGCATTGATTGCGCTTGTCGTTATTTATGTTGCACTTTTGATTAAGTATTTGTGGGATAAGTTTACTGTTGATGACGCAGAGGACTTTACGCCGATTCCGTCTGTAATATACGACGAGGCGCAAAACAGATATGTAAAATATAGTGTTGTGAATGTAAAGCCAAAGCCATATACGGTAACAAACGAAAGAAGCGGCGAACGGCGTGTTTATTATCCGCCGCTTGAGCCGGGAAATATTAACGGCTCAAACGCACGGCGTTGGAATGCACTTTATACCACTAAGAGCAAATATGTGGGTGATCCCATTTGCTCATCAGAAATAGACGATTTGATCACCGTACAGTATAATAACAATTCCACACCGCAGGGCTATAAGCCTGTTAAATGCTTTGGTGAGGTTGAGGCTGCAAATCTAAACGCAAATTCCAGATCCGACTCCATGTCAATATATATGTACTGCAAGTCTACAACGAATACCATTAACGAGGGGGAGGAAACGGAAAGCGACGCAACAACAGCAACAACATACATTTCTAAGCTCTCTCTTTCTGTAGAAGAAACGGAAACGGCGGCAAAGGCGGCGCTGACAAAATCGGGATACAAGGTTCTGGATACCAACCTGACCCCTGTTACAGCAGATATGAAGAAATACACGTATATTGGCTATGCCACAACCACCAATCCCAACGATGCGGTAACCGATATACGAATAGCGGCGCGAAATTCTACGGATGCATTCCTTTATGGTAACGCCTCCTATACTTCTTGCGGCACAACCGTAACGGGGGATACGCTTTACTATACTTCATATAAATCTGCCGGTTCACCTATTCTTGCCGGTTTGCTGTTGAAAAACACCTTGACGAATGTGCCGGAAGGGTATGAACCGATCAATTTGTTCAGCGGCGGCAATGCATTTAATTTTAATGTCGGCTCTGAGGTGGATAATACTGTATCCCGTACGCACAGCTCTCAAACATCGGAGCATTGGGGCGATAAGGGTATGTATTTATATTTCAAGCCGTCTGTTTCCTATACCGATGGCGAGGAATATATTTCAGGTATTGTTTTAGTTGCCGGAAACAAGTCCGGTTACGACAATAAAAATACGGCAGACGATTATATTGAGACTATGAATTTGAAAAAATTCGACCTAAGTCTGACTCAAAATGCGAAAGTTCAACTGCCGAATGAAGTGGCGGGTATGGTTTCCAAAGAACGTTGGGCATCCAATATTGAAACATATATTTGCTACACCACTACCCATAACCCGTATAGAGCGATTTACGGTATACGCTCTTATACCGCTGCGCCGGGCAATACTTCGGTGCCGGTGGCGCTGGGCACCTTGGCAGACGGGGCTTATTCGGTGTGCGACGTATACTTTGAATTGCCATATCTGATTAGCGGCAGCAGCTATAAGAAAAATTACCTGCGCGGAATATATGATTCTCATTCATATCTGTTTGCAGGTTGCAGCGGTACCAATACAGGTATTGAGCAGGAATTTAAAGCCGTGGCTCTTGAGCCGGAAGATTATGAGGATGTATCCTGGTCAAGCTGCAGCAGTGCGCGCGGCAAGGGAATTTATGTTCTCGGCCCTGTTGAAGGCGGCACACCGCTGACGGTCAGTGACGTGCAGGTTTCGTCAAGTTCTGAAATACCCAGCGGATTTATAAGTGTTCAGGATTTCAAAACGCCTAACAGAACAGAAGTGCATAATCTTGGATATACGGCGACGAATTCAAAATTTGTATCGAGCGGCAAGAATACGACGCCTGTGTATATCTACACAAGACAAGAAGCTCCGGTCGAGAAAAAATATATTTCATCCATTTCCGTTTCTACCTATTCCTTAGAAACGGCAGCAGGCGACAATTTGAAAAATTATGACACAGCCACAAGAAATCAGCTGAATGCCAGCGGCAATGATTATTGTATGCAAAGTCTTTTGTCCCAATGCAGCGATGAAATTATTCAGTCAAATATCGCGCTTGATAAATCGCAAACATTTTATGGAAATGCTTCTGCAACGCCAAACACGGCTTCGTATATCGGCGTTTCCAGAACAGATTCGAGCCTGGACGCCATCACCGGTATTATTCGATATGTAACGGACAAAAAAGATGTAAGCGCAACCATCAAAGTGAACGGTGCAACGTATACCAAAGCGGGCGATATGATTTATGACCCTAACGGTTCGTATTATTTGTATTATACCAATTCGGGCGGTGCAAACCCGGGTGAGCCGCTTACCTCGATTCATATCAGTACAGAAGTGTTTGACAATGAAAATGCAACAGCCTTGTCGGCAAACAGCGTAGACGTTTCTGAAATTAAGGTTGGCGATGAAGTAAAGCGAGAAGCCTCAACAGCAAAACTTTACGGCGATGTGAAATGTACCAACTTCATTCATATGGCTTACGAAGATAATTCAACAATGATGGGTGCTATTTATGTAGGTCATGGCAAAACCAAAAAAGAAGCACAAGCTAATCTGTTGGAGTTGGGCTGTAATATTTGTGTTGATATGGATGTTAATAGAAATACCGGCGGCGAATATATTTATATCGGATATACCCGGTATGAATTGTCCTACAGTGAAAAAAGGAAAGGTGTAGCCAAGAACGCCGTCCGGGATATTGTGTTGACAGTCGGCCAGCCGCATCAAAAAGAGATCTATATTAACGGCATTAAGTACAAAAATGCAGTTGACGAATACACAATCGTCAAGGGCCACGACGGTTCAAGGGGCGTATCGCTTAACCTGGGTACCGGCGGAAAACAAATTTATCTGTATTATTCAACTGAAATAACGAAAGACACCCAGTATACAATTGCAAAGCTTGGTCTTGCATGTATGGACTACGGCATGGTGAATAATGACTCCAATAAATGGGAGCATGTTTATGATGCTGACGGTAATCGCGTCAACTTAAACGAGGGAGCCATTTATACGATTGATGACGGCAATCATATCGCAGATAACAGGGTGTATCTGTATGCGAGCAGAACGGATAATCAGGTGAAGGAAAGCGCAGCGGTAGATATGCGTTCAATTAACAATGAATTCATTGCTTATGATGTGTATATGGAGGGAGCGTAAGATATGAAAAAAGCTAAAGCATTTTTTTCAGTGATTTGTGCGCTGGCAATTCTATCTTCCTTGCTTTCCTTTCCGGTATACGCTGCGCAGGAATCCGAAGAGGCCGGCCAATATATTTACACCTTTAATGTAAAGGTTGATAATCCTTGTAATTCTGAAGATATGGACAAGGATGCGGTAAATGTTTTGTATTTTGAATATCATTATAATACTAAAAACGGATATGACAGTGAAAAAACAGAAAAGTTCGATATGTCGTGGAACGGCAGCAGTAACACAAATTCTGATTTTTTGACCAAGCATTTTATTCGTCCCAATGATAATTCATATAATACCAGTTTTGAAGTGACTCTTGGCGGTAAACTGAACAAAACATATATCAAGCTAAATATGGACGGCGGCGAGCGCTTATCTTTCACGATTGAAAGCATTTTCTGCAACGGTAAAAGAATTAACAGCAATACGGATTATGTATCTTCTGCTTATAATGATTCTACAGCCAATGTGTATTGCTCTATGGAAGAATCGATGGTGGATCAAGCGAATTCACCTTATTTCCAGACGAATGACGACTTCATTACTGAAAAGGAAATGGAGCAGATTACAAAAAATGCACAGGGCGGCGCCTATGCAGGTCAGTTTAAAGATCAATACAATGCAGTCATTGATTTGTCCGTGCTTCAAAAATGTGTGGGCGTGTCTGACGGAGATATCAATCAGTATTATGCGCACGATGACGAGGAAAGTATGTATAAGTATACTTTCCATTGCAAGGTCGATAATCCGATCAATCTGAATGATGCGGATTACGACGAGGTTGAGGTGTTTGATATCAAAATAAGCTATGTTGACCAAAATGGCTATGGTAATAGCGAGACCTATAATCTTGATATGGCTTATGACGATAATTTGAAAAGAAATCTAAACCAAAAATATTTAGAGTGCTTTGAAAAATACAATGATGATGCTTATCAAACAAGTTTTTCGGTATGGATCCCGGGTATTATCACAAAGGTAGATGTAAAGCTCAATATGAGCGGCGAGAAATTGTCTGTATATTTTGACAAAATTACACTCAATTCAATTGCGGTGAATACAACAAGAGATTATGTGTCATCTACTTATTACGATTCCACGGCAACAATAAATTGCAGCGTGCCGGCTTCTCAAATTGCCTTAGGTGAGAATGCTTTGCCAAATGTGTACACGACAGATTTGGTCGATCAGTATGGTGCTGTGGTCTCTGAAAAGCTGTTTAACCAAACAAAAGAAAACCCAACAAGATATCAATATCACCAATAAACCACAACAAATAATCCCTATGAAATCAATGATTTCATAGGGATTATTTTACGATTAAAAACGCATTGGGTCGGCGTGGTGCTGTTATCAACTTGCATCTCAATTGTAGGCAGGGAGATGGCTCTTTTGACCACCTTTTTTTCTAAATTGAAATTTTTTTACTGCTACCGCAAAAGGCCAAAACGACCTGTTAGAGCACCACGCCCAGGGCGCCGATTACCTGTCTTTTATAATCCAAAAACGCAGGGGTCAGGTTAAAGTCCTGACGCCGGGGCTTCGGCTCTGCAATGGTGATCTGGTGGGTGATCTTGCCAGGCTGCCCGCTGAGAATGAGAATGCGGTCGCTGAGCAGCACCGCCTCGTCAATATCATGGGTGATAAAGATGGTGGACAGCTTGATCTCCTCCATCACAGACAGATACCACCGGTGCATGGCAGATTTGGTAATGGTGTCCAGAGCGCTGAACGGTTCGTCCAGCAGCGCTACCCGGTCACCGGCCAGGTAGGTGCGCAGCAGGGCTGCCCGCTGGCGCATACCGCCGGACAATTCTGCCGGGTACTGCTGCTGGGTACCCTCCAGACCAAACCGGGCAAAGTGGCTGCCGGCTTCTGCCCGGGCTTCCTTTTTGGACTTGCCGGAGAGCAGCAGGGGCAGAGACACATTGTCAATAATCTTTTTGTAGGGCAGCAGCAGGTCCTTTTGCAGCATATAGCTAATGTGGCCCGGCTGGCCGGTAATGTCCTGCCCGCCCAGCACCACCCGGCCGCTGTCCGGCCGGTCAATGCCGCTGATGCAGTTAAACAGGGTGGTCTTGCCGGCACCGCTGACCCCCAGCAGGGAGATCAACTCCCCCTGCCGCAAAGTCAAATTGACGCCGTCTAAAATCACCTTGTCGTCAAAGCTTTTTTTGATGTTTTTTGCGGATAAAATGTCCATCACTTATGCCAGGTAGTCGTTGGTAAAGCCTACATTGTTGCTGATGTCTTTCTCTGCCAGCTTATTGTCTGTCAGCCACTTGTAGAAGCTGTTCCAGCGGGTGGGATCAATATAACCCCACTGTTTGGCGTCGCTGATGTACTGGTCGGCCATCCACTTCTGGCTTTCCAGCACCAGATCCTCGCTGCCGTTCAGGGAGCCGGTGTCGTCGCTTTTGATGAGAATATCAGCGGCCTCCTCCGGGTTGTCAATGGCGTACTGGTAGCCCTTGGCAGTGGCGGCCAGGAATGCTTTGGCAGCATCAGGATTTTCTTTTAAGAAAGTATTGTTGGCAATGAGCACCGGGGTGTAGTAGTCAAAGGTGGGGTTCAGGTCCTTAATGTAGAAGAAGTCTACATCAATGTTGTTCACCTTGGCGTTGATACCGCCCCAGCCGTAGAATACCCAAATGGCGTGGTCCGGGTTCTGCTGCACATCCTGTGCCTCGGCGGTTACCGTATTGGGAATGGTCTTCACCTTGCTCCAGTCGCCGCCGTCCTGGTTGACAATGTTCTTCATCATAGCCTTTTCAATAGGGGAGTCCCAGGTCAGGTAGGTGTTGCCGGTGAGACCCTTGGGGGTGTCCATACCCTGCCCGGCCTTGGAAATAATGCCGGAGGAGTTGTGTTGCAGCAGCGCAGCCACGGCGGTCACATCCATGGGGGTGTCAGAGGTAAAGGCAGGCGCCAGGGTGTCCTGGGCGTCAACGGCAAACTGGGCCTTGTTGGAGCTGCACAGCTGGGTGGCGGTGCTGTTGTCCGGCGGCTGCACAATGCTCACATTCAGCCCGGCAGCGTCATAATAGCCCTTTTCCTTGGCCACGAACAGACCGGTGTGGTTGGTGTTGGGGGTCCAGTCCAGGCAGACGGTAATGTCTGTCTTATCAGCGTTGGCTGCGGTGGTGTCCGTGTTATCCGCTGTTTTGCTGCCGGAGCAGGCGGCAAAGGACAGCGCCATGACACCTGCCAGTACACCGGCAAAAATCTTTTTTGCTTTATTCATCTTATGCTTTTCCTTTCGTAGTTCCTTTGTTTGCCCAGGGCATTGCCAGCCGCTGGGCCAGTGCCACCAGCGCCATCAGCAGCAGGCTGATGACGGAGATAAACACAATGACGGCAAACATTTTGTCAAAGGCATAGGCTTTCTTCACCCGGGTCATATAGACCCCCAGCCCCTCAAATCCACCTAACCACTCGGAGATCACCGCGCCTACCACCGCGTAGGAGGCGGAGATGCGCAGCCCGGAGAAAAAGGAGCCGGTAGCTGAGGGCAGCTTAATGTGCCAAAACACTTGCAGTCGGTTCGCGCCCATCGCCCGCAGCAGGTTGACCTCATCCGGGTCCGCACTGCGGTAGCCGTCTAAGAGCCCAATGGAGATGGGGAAGAAGGTGGTGATCACCACCAGGGTGATCTTTGGCGCCATACCAAAGCCCATCCACAGCACCAGCAGTGGCGCAATGGCAATGGTGGGTATGGTCTGGGTGATAATGAGAATGGGGTAGATGGCTTTGTACAAAAAGGCAAAGCGATCCATCAGCGCCGACAGGATAAACGCCAGCGCCACGCCGATCCCCAGCCCGTAAACGGCCTCTTGCAGGGTTACCTTGGCCTGGGCCATCATCACGGAAAAGTTGTGCACAAATGCCAGCCACACATCCGTAGGGGAGGGCAGCATATAGGCGGGTACCACTTCAAATCCGGAGCAGGCGTACCAAATGCCCAGGATCACTGCCAGTGCCAAAATGGGCGCCAGCTTATTGGTGGTGCTTTGTAATTTTTTGGTCAATGGTCAAAACCTCCCCTTCCGGGTTGTACACGATCTTGACATAGGCGGACACGCTGGGCGCACCGGCTTTGACAGCCACTTTTTGGCACTGGGTTACGATCTCCATCAGCTGATCGTAGCTTTCGCCCTCAATGGTGGTCTCAAAGGGGCCCACGGAGCAGTGCAGGCCGGTGCTCTTGATGTAGGCGATCACTTCGTCTACGATACGCACCAGCTCCTGGTCGTTGTCTGCCTTTGGCAGAACCTGAATGGCAACACTTGCTTTCATAAAAATACTCTCCTTTTCAAGTGCTTTGGCGGTTGCCCGCCGGGGTGGGTGACAATAAGTCAAAAGAAAAGCCCCATTCACGCAGAATGGGGCACAGTTGCAACTCTCTAAGCAATCGTCTCTGCCGTGCGTGCTAGCGTACGGTTCAAAGGGTATGATCTCAGCCTTGCGGCACCCCTGACTTATTGATTTGAACAACTCTATTATACGGCGGTACCGGGTCTTTGTCAATCCTGGATCACACGCACCCGGATCACACCGCCGATTTTTTCAATATCCGTCACTACGCCGTCGCTGTAAGCGGTGTCTGTATCAATAATACTGTAAGCAATCTCGCCCCGATTCTTATCGGTAAAGGAGGCGATGTTCATACCGTCTTTGCTGATGGTGTCCGTAATGGTGGCGATCATATTGGGCTGGTTTTTGTGCACCACGGTCATGCGGGCAGCGCCGCTGCGATCCATGTGCACAGCCGGTAGATTTACGCTGTTTTGAATGTTTCCGTTCTCCAAAAAGTCGATCAGCTCCTGGGCACCCATGGAGGCGCAGTTTTCCTCACTCTCCGGGGTGGAAGCACCCAGGTGGGGAATGGCAATCACGCCGTCCACATCAATCAGCTTGGCACTGGGGAAGTCGGTAACATACGCGGCCATTTTGCCCTCTTCCAGCGCCTCGACCACATCGTCCGCATTGGCCAGGTCGCCACGGGCAAAGTTCATCACCCGCACCGTGTCCTTCATCTTGGCAATGCTCTCGGCACAGATCAGTTCCTTGGTGTCCGGGGTCAGCGGCACATGCACGGTGATATAGTCCGCTACGGGGAATACCTGATCCAGATCGTTGTTGACGGTCACCCCAGGCTTGAGCACAGAGGCGTCCTTCAGGTACGGGTCGTAGCCGATCACCTGCATACCCAGGTCCACGGCGGCGTTGGCCACCAGGCGGCCGATGGCGCCCAGGCCGATCACAGCCAGGGTCTTGCCTTTCAGCTCCGGCCCGGCAAAGGCGGACTTGCCCTTTTCTACCGTCTTGGGCACATTGTCGCCCTCGTCTTTAATGGTCTTGCACCAGTCAATGGCGCGGGTCACCTTGCGGCTGGCCAGCAGCATACCGCACAGCACCAGCTCTTTTACCGCGTTGGCGTTGGCACCGGGGGTGTTGAACACCACAATGCCCTTTTGGGCGCAGTCGGCCACAGGAATGTTGTTGACCCCGGCACCGGCTCTGGCAATGGCCAGCAGGCTCTCCGGCATTTCCATATCGTGCATGGAGGCGGAGCGCACCATAATGGCGTCCGGCGCCGTGTCCGGTGCGTCTACGGTGTAGTTGGCAGGGTCAAATTTGCTCAGCCCCACCGGCGAAATTTTATTTAAGGTCTGAATGTGAAACATCAGCAGTTCTCCTCCTCAAACTTTTGCATAAAGGCCACCAGCGCCTGTACGCCCTCCAGAGGCATGGCGTTATAGATAGAGGCCCGCATACCGCCTACGGTGCGGTGCCCTTTCAGGTTCACCAGCCCGGCGGCTTCCGCTTCTTTGACGAATTTGGCGTCCAGATCGGCGTTGCCGGTGACAAAGGGCACATTCATCAGGGAGCGGTCCTCCGGCACCACCGTGCCGTGGAACAGCTTGGAATGGTCCAGGAAGTCATACAGCAGCTTTGCCTTTTCCTGATTGCGCTTTTCCATGGCTTCCAGGCCGCCCAGCTCTTTGATCCACTCCAGCACCAGCTTGCAGATATAAATGCACCAGCAGGGGGGCGTGTTGTAAAGGGAGTTTGCGTCTGCCTGGACTTTATAGTTCATCATCACCGGGGTGGTGGGGCGTGCGTTGCCCAGCAGATCCTCCCGGATAATGGCCACTACCAGCCCGGCGGGGGCCACATTCTTTTGGGCGCCGAAGTACACCATGCCGAATTTGCTGATGTCCAGCGGCTGGGACAGCGCGCAGGAGGACACATCGGCAATGAGCACCTTGTCGCCCACCGGCGGCAGCTCTTTGTACACCGTGCCGTAAATGGTGTTGTTCATACAAATATACACATAGTCCGCGTCGTCCCGGAAGTCGGCGGCTGCGGTCTTGGGAATATAGCTAAAGGTTTTGTCCGCAGAGGAGGCCACTGCCTGTACATCACCGTACTTCTGGGCCTCCTGATAGGCTTTCTTGGCCCACTGGCCGGTGATGATATAGTCTGCCTTGCTGCTGCCGTTCATAAAGTTCAGCGGAATGGCGGAGAACTGGGCGGAAGCGCCGCCCTGCAAAAAGAGCACCTTGTAGTTGTCCGGCACCCGGTACAACTCCCGCATCAGCGCCTCGGCGTCTTTAATGATCTTGTCAAAGGTCTTGGAGCGGTGGCTCATCTCCATTACGGATTGGCCGCTGCCCTGATAGTCCATCATCTCGGCGGCTGCGGTTTGCAGCACCTGCTCCGGCAGGGTGGACGGGCCTGCGCTAAAGTTCCATACTCTTGCCATAGTCGATATCTCCTTTGAATTTCAAATCGTGTACATACCATTATACGGCTGTTCATCTTTTTGTCAAGCAAAACCGGTGATTTTTGTAAAAAAAGCCGATAGACTGATAAAAAATTAACGATGTTATGCAAATTATAGCCAATGCTGGTGGATTTGCAGGACATGTGTGTAGTATTTGGCAGGCGTAGTCTAAAATGTGAGCAGATAAACGTGTGCGGGCCGATGTGGGCATCGGCCCCTACATTTGTAAAAAATTTCCTTGTACGGTGCAGTGCCCACATCGCACCGTACAAGGAAACAAAAAGAGCACCACAGTAGTTTCTTTAATTCTACCATAGGAGGCTGCTTTTTCTATTGTCCGTTTTTTTGGACTTGTTCATTTTTTTAGCACCACGGTGGTGACGGAACGGGCGGGCAGTGTAAAGGCGTCGGCAGTGGTGCCGGTGTCTGTCTTTGCCAGGTCGTTGTCCTTGTCGGTCACATAGGTGGTGTGGCGGGTGTAGCCGTCCAGCGCCAGGGTGGTGCTGCGGGCCTTATCCGTGTTGTTGATGAATACGGCGGTGACGGTGTCGTCCGGGTTTTTGAACGCCACGGACTGCACATCGCTCAGTTCTTCCGGCAGGGTAATGCCAATGCGCACGCTGCCCTCGTCGGTGAATTTGGAGAAGTTGCCCAGTACCCACAGTCGCTTGGAGGTTTCTACTTTATGGGTGTCTTTGTCCAGGTAAACCAGACCGTCGGTGTAGCCGCCAAAGGCGCAAGCGGTCCACCAGTCCCATTCTACCGCGTTCAGTACCGTCAGATCCTGCTGAATGATCCCGGCCAGCGCCAGGCCGTATTCCATACCCAGGCCGCTGTCCATACCGTTCTTTTGGATCAGGTCGTACACGCCGCTGTTTTGGTCGTCGGTCATTTGGCAGTATTCCGTCAGCGCCAGTTTATAGTTGTCGCCGTAGGTGGCGGCCATGGCGTCGGCAAAGGCCTGTTTCTCCTCCGGGCTGGCCCAGTAGGAATGGAGCGCCAGCGTGGGTATGCCCTTGCGCAGGGCGCTGTTTTTCAGCCCGTTGACGCCGCTTTTGCCAAACATAGTCTTTAGGTATGCCATACAGGTGTCCGTGCCGATGTGGCCGCTCTCCCAGCCCTCCAGTTGGCAGCCCTTTAGGGCGTTCTCTTGTTCCATTTGTTCCAAAAACACCTTGTACAGGTCCCGGCATTGGGTCTTGGAGTAGTAGCAGCCCTCCTGCTTGGCGGTGCCGTCTTCATAGCCTCGCCAGCTCCATTCCGGCTCGTTAATGGGGGACAGACCGGTGACCCGATACCCGGCCTCTGTAAAGTGCTTGGCGCAGGCAATGCTGTACTTGGCAAAGTCCGCGTACCGTTCCGGCTCCAGGTTGGTCACATATTTTTCATCGTCCGGAAGGTAGTCGCAGTAGGCTTTGCCGTTGGTGGTGTAGAACACCGGTGCACTGTTGGAGAATAGGGTCACCCGCAGGTCTTTGTTCATACTCTTGGCCAGAGCCAGTGCTTTTTGCGCCGCTGCGTCCCGCTCCCAGTGGTAGTTGCCGTTCTTGTCTATAAAAGCCTCTGCCCGTCGATTCTGGTCGGTAATGGTGGTGTCATCCTGAGAGCCGGCACCCAGGTTGTAACGGTAAATATTCAGACCGATGCCGCTTTCCTCATCATACAGAAGAGAGAGGATTTCTTTGGCGTCGGCCCAGTCACCCACCTCCTGGCTCCACCAGCAGGCGGAAGCGCCAAAACCGTTCAATGTCTGGTAAGCGGCAGCAGGTTCAATGGTGATGGTCTTAACCTGTGTGGTGGCTGTAGGCGATGTACCGCCAGAGGTACCGGCGGTGCAACCGGCCAGCAGGGCGGTGGCACACAGGGCAGCGGTTACTTTTTGTAAGCGTTTGGTTTTTGCAGTCATTTTTCTTTTGTCCTTATGTTTATTTAATCTGCAATGGTAATGCCTTTTTTCTCTCTTTGCGCTGCCAGCTCCGTTTCCATCTTTTCACGGAATTCGCCGGTTAGGTTGTAGAAGAACATGGGAATAATGCACACCAGTAGGCTGATGGCCGGGATCAGCGATACCACGCTGAACATGCCGTTGCGTACGCCATGACTCATCAGCAGCGGATTGGCAGTCACAGAGGCGTTAATGGTGCTGACATCCAGATCCACAACAATATACATCAGGATAATAAAGGATGTGCTCAGTGCAGCCCCCAGCTTGCTGACAAAGCTCTGAATGGCAGAGCCCATACCGGTGAGCCGGGTGCCGGTTTTCCATTCCATATAATCCAGACAGTCGCCGATCATGGCAAAGGCGCACACATTAATGGCACCGCAGGGCACGCAGCTGAGCACCAAAAACGGCACGCAGGCCCAAAAATGTTGGTAACCGATGCACCACATAATCAGGCTGGACACGGCACCCAGTAAGCTGGTGGAAATGATAATTTGCTTGTAATTGAATTTCTTAAACAGCGCCGGCATTAGCAGCATGGCACCGAACATACCCGCGGCACTGGCCACGCTGAACACGGTGCTTACCAGAGAAATATTGCCCTGCAGTGCCGCCTCCTGCTCTGCGGCAGAAAGCCCGGACAGGTCTTTGCCGATATAGAAACTGTAGCGGGCGGCGTGCACTGCGCCGGCTTGGTACATATATCGGGCGGCGGAGAGAATGCCCATCAGTGCCGTAAGCATTAAGGGCTTGCAGGTGAGAATTAACTTCAGTGCAGAGGGCTGGTTCTTGTCTTTCTTCGGCGGAATGGGAATGTTTACCCGCTCCTTAGCCTTAAAATACACCCGGATAAACAGTAGATTGCCCACAATGGCGCAAAACAGGGCAATGCACATATACTTGGTTTTTTCCAGCTCTGTGCCGGACAAATTAAACTTGGGCAGAATAAAGCCCAGTACCATAAAGAACGCAGTAGGTACGGCAGAACCCACGCCGTTGGCCGTACGGGCCTTGCTGATAATACCGCCCCGCTCGTCCGCATTGGGCGTTAAGGCATTGGGCAGCGCCCAGAAGGGCACATCCGATGCGGTATAGATCATACCCCAGGCCACATACGTAACGGCAGCGTAGATCATCTTGGCTGTATCGCTGATGTTGGGCGCGTAGAACAGCAGCACCGTCAGTATGGCAATGGGAATGGGTGTGTAAATCAGATACGGCTTCATCTTGCCGTTCTTGGGATTGGCGTGGTCCATAATATAGCCCATAATCGGGTCGTTAATGGCGTCCCACACCCGTGCCAGCAACATGAGCAGTAGCACAAACAGCGGCGTCAGCTTCAGCACGCTGATGTAAAAGTCCGAGATATAACTGCTCATAATGGCATAGACCATGCCCTGACCCAGTGCGCCGACGCAATAGGCCATCCATTCTTTTTTCGGTACATGATTTGCAGAATCCATGTAACCGTCCCCCTCTGCATTTGATTTTCAGAATAAAATATTCCAATACTAAGATACCATAGCTATCTGCCTGCCGTCAATGGGGAATATATAGAATTTGCATGAAAATAACCGAAATTTTGCACAGAATGGAAGTAGTCAACGCCGCGCAAATATGCTACAATGGGTTTGTTACGATCAAGCAGAGGATGTGAGCCGAATGAATATAAAACTGATTGCTATGGATTTGGATGGTACCCTGATGCTGCCGGATCACCAAAGTGTGGGCGATGTTACTCGCCGGGCGCTGGCTGCCTGCCACCAAAAGGGCGTGCGCCTGGCACTGGCTACCGGGCGCACGCTGGCATTGACAGAGCCGGTACAGGCTCAGCTGCCTTTTTTAGATTATGTTGTATTCAGCAACGGCGCCGGCGTATGGGATATAAAGAACAAAAAGCTCCTTTACAGCGACCCGATGGATTTGGCAGACGCTCGGCAGATCTGCGCCTATTTGGACAGCCGACCGGTGTACTATGAATTCTACGCTGACGGTGTGCCGGTGGCTCCTGCGCGATGCAATGGCATGGCACGATTGGACGGTGTGCCGGACGGCTTTGTGGACGAATTGTTGGAAAAAGTGATATACCAAGACAGTGTGGCAGAGACACTGAAGAATATGACGGTGGAAAAGCTCAATCTCTTTACCATACCGACGGAAGAGAACCGGGCGCTGCGCGCCTTTTTGCAAACCATGGACGGCGTGGAGATTACCTCTTCTATCGGCTGCAATATAGAGGCAGGCAAGGTGGGCACCAGCAAGGCCACGGCCCTGGCTGCGCTTTGCAGGCAGCAGGGATGGGATCCGGCTCAGGTGATGTGCTTTGGCGACAGCGGCAACGATGTGGATATGCTGCGCTACTGCGGTCAGTCCTATGCTATGGAAAACGGTACGGATGCAGCCAAGACGGCGGCGCGCTTTGTGGCGCCGTCCAATGACCGGGAGGGGTTGGCGCAGGTGATTCGACAGAAACTGTTAGAGGGCAACACAGATGAATAACAAGAAGATTGCCACCATTGTGGTGGTGTTTGTAATCGTATTTTTGGTATTGGCGCTGGGGATTGGCTTTTTCAGTGCCATTCCGTTGGTGGGCAAGTGGATTGCCTTTGTACTGGCCTGCCTGCTGGTGGTGTTTACCGGCGTGTTCTTTTGGTTGGCCGGGAGACGGAACCCATGATCCGCAGGTATGCCCGGCGGAGCATGGCGCTGCTGCTGGTGCTGGCACTTCTTGTGAGTATGCTGGCCGCAGCCCTGCCGCTGGTTGAAAAAACAAAAACAGCCTCCGGTTCCTTTGCCACTGCGTACACAGCTTTGTTAAAGAAGGCGCCGGTGGCGCAGACGGATTTGGATCAGGAGCCGTATGGCTTGTGCCGTTTGTTGGTGACCGGATACAGTGGCAAGGATTATGGCGCTGTGGCAACGGCGGTAACAGATGGATTGGCCATTCTGCAATATGAGACCCCGGCCGCCGCACGCAAGGCGGCAACATTGCTGCAGAAGGACGGCGCCGAGGCAGAGCCGGACAGCTTGTGCCAGCTGGAAACAGACACGGATTTAACCGGCAATTTGTGTGACTGGGCAAGTGAGATGGTGGGTACCACTGCTTTTTGTGCCCGGCGGCAGATTCCCGGGCAGTCGGTGGTGGTTGCCCAGATTGATACCGGCTTTATGCTGGAACATCCGGCACTGCAGGGACGGTTGGTATCGGATGGCATAGACCTGTCCGGCGACGGCCGTTCCAATGCAGGGTATGATACCAAACGGCAGGGTTCCTCTTACTGGCACGCCACAGCGGTGGCCTCCGTGTTGGTGGGGAATACAGATGAAAATGTACAGATTTTACCTTACAAAGTGGTTCGTTTCGGCAGCAATGCCTGTGCGGCCTCTGCAGTCTTGGCTGCTATGGAGGACGCCATGGCCAAAGGTGCCCGGGTGCTGAATATGAGCCTGAGCACCAGCGAAAATCGGGCGGCGTTTGCCGCTATGATGGATAAGGCTGCTGCACTTGGTGTGGCGGTGTGCTGCTCAGCCGGTAATGACAGTGCACAGATTGGCAATCGCTATCCTTCGGCACTGCCCCAGGCTATTACCATTAGTGCAGTGACGGCGGACAAAACAGCCGCCGGCTTTTCCAATTACGGCGAGCTTGTTGATTTTTGTGCGCCCGGCAGTCACATTACCGTGGCGACCATAGACAGCAATGGTCAGCCGGCCGCCACCACAGCCTCCGGCACTTCGCTGTCCTGTCCTTATGGGGCGGCCTGCTGTGCGTTGTTGCTGAGTCTGCACCCGGACCTGACTCCGGACCAGCTAAATGCGCTGCTGCAGGAAAGCGCAGAGGACCTGGGTGACCCGGGCTTTGATCCGATTTACGGCAATGGGCTGCTGCGCCTGGACAACCTGACCCAAACCGGCACCACAGGCGACCTAACCTACACCCTGACCCTGCCGGAGGGCACGCTGGAGCTGACCGGCACCGGCGACAGTGCGGATTATGACTGTGCGTCTGCAACGCCCTGGGCACTATGGGCAGAGAAATTGCAGCAGATAACGGTGGCAGATACAGTGATCGGGCTGGGAGATTATAGCTTTTCCGGTTGCCAAAGCGCGGCGTTTACGCTACCGGAGACCTTGCAGCGGTTGGGTGCCTATGTGTTTGAAAATTGTAAAAATCTGGAGACTGTTACTTTGCCCCGTGCGGTGGAGAAGGTGGGCGCCGGTGCTTTTTTCGGGTGTGCGTCGCTGACGGTTCAAGGCTGGCAAAACACCCCGGCACCACGGGCCGCGGCTGCGGCAGGGGTAGCATTTTTCTCCCTGGGGTGTGTGCATAATTATGTATGTAAGATCTTGCGACCCACAGATACGGACCCGGGCAGCCTGAGCTATACCTGTGCCGTGTGTGGCGATACTTATACGGAGCCCTATACCCAGCCGCAGCTGCTGGGTAGCGGCACCTGTGGCAAGGGTGTAACCTGGACCTGCTATGCCACCGGCCAGCTGGAGATCAGCGGCACCGGGCGGCTGTCTGTCTATAGCGGCAGTGCGGCGCCTTGGGCTGCCTATGCGGATACGGTGAACAGTGTGTTTATCGGCGACCAGGTGACCGGTGTGTCCGGTTATGCTTTTGCAGCTATGCAGCGGGTAACTGCGTTTACTGTCACCGGTGACAATTACACAGTGTCCGAGGGCGTGTTATACAGTGCTGATGGCACAGAATTGGTCTGTTATCCCGGTGGTCGGGTGGCTGCGGATTTTACGATTCCAAATGGCGTAACCACCGTGTATGCTTCTGCATTTTTGTCTGCCTGGCAGTTACAGCAAGTGGCGAGTGCTTCTTCTGCGCTGACGGTAACGACGGACGGTCTGCTGTACAGCGAAAACGGGCGCACCCTGATGATGGCGCTGCCCCAGTTTCAGAAGAATACGCTGGTGCTGCGCAAGCCACTGGTGATTGCCGCCGGCGCATTCTTACTTAACGATACCTTGCGCACGCTGTATGCGACTGCCTCGGTATCCGTAGAGCCGCATGGTCTGGGGGCTGCTTTTGCAGCGGACTTTGTGAGCCGACCGCTGACGGTATACGGTTTGCCCGGCTCTGCCTTGGAGACCTATTGCGGTACGTCCATTCCTTTTTATCCAGTCAACAGCGGTGCCTGTGGAGAAAATACTGCCTGGCAGTATGATGTAGACACAGCGGTTCTCACTGTCAGCGGCAGTGGGCCGGTGGCGGATTTTGTTACCGGCGCCGCACCCTGGATTTTGTTTGCCACTGCGGTGCAGCAAGTGATGGTGGAGGACGGCGTAACCGCCCTGCCGGAAAACGGTTTTGCAGACTGCACCGGTCTAACACAGGTAACTCTGGGCAGCGATATAGAGAAAATCAATGCCAACTGGTTTGCCCATTGTCCGGATTTAACAGAACTGACGGTAACTGCGCCGGATGCAGTGTTTCCGACAACGGCTTTTGCCGGGGCGGGGGACAGCCTGACCCTGTACGGTTACTATGACACGACGGCGATGGACTATGCCGGGGCGCAGAGCCTGCCCTTTGTGGCGCTGGGCTGTCTGCACCGTCAATATACGGAAAGCGGTGCAGCGCCTACCTGCACGGCAGGAGTTATCCACAGTCGCACCTGCAGTCGCTGCGGGGCGGATCTGGGTACAGTGGAGCTGCCGCCTGCCGGCCATACATATTCAGAAACCATGTTGACAGCGCCCACCTGTACTGAAAGCGGGCAGTCAAGCTATGTCTGCACGGTGTGCGGCGACAGCTATACTGCCGATACCCCGGCGTTGGGGCATGACTGGGAGCAACTAACTTATATGGCACCCACTTGCTGCACAGCGGGCAGTGTGCAGCGCCGTTGCGGCCGCTGCGGTACGGAGGAGATGGAGACCCTGGCACCCACCCAGCCGGAGGGCCATTTTGTGAAGGGCACGGTTACGGACAAGGCCGGTGCGCCGCTGGAGAATGTGGCAGTGGCGCTGGACGGCACGCCGGTGGCTGTAACCGATGAAAATGGTGTGTTCCTGTTTGAGGGTGTGCCGTGCGGAGACTATACGCTGACCTTTACCGGCGACGGCTGCGTATCCCGCAGTGTGTTCCTGATTGTAAACGGCGGCAACACAACAGCACCGACGGCTGTTTTACTGCTGGTGGGAGATCTGAACGGCGATGGCTATGTAAACGCCAGGGACGATGTGCTGGCCCAGCAGAAAGGTGTGAGCCAAAGTGACGGCGCCAACCTGTCAGTGAACCGGTCGCTGCCGGAGATTACGCTGGATCGGCTGTATGGGGCGCAGTCTACCATAGGTGTACTGTACATTCGTCAGCAGGCGGAGACAGGCAGCACATACCGCCGCCGATTTGAGGTGAATGTGCGCGCCTTTAACGAGTACCGAGTGGTGGATTGCGGCTTCCTGTACGGCAAGGACATGACTGCGGAAGATCTGGTGCCCGAGCGGGTCGGCACTGTGAATGCGAATGGATTTACAGTAAAGCGAATGACCGCCGCCTGCACCGTCGGCCAAAAGGTGCTGCTGTACGGCTCAACGGCTTGTACCGGGCAGGTGAGTGCGCGTTTTTACATCACTTACACCAACGGCGTCATGACCAAAACTTATTTGAGCGAGGTGTGCATCTATGATTATGATGAAGCCTAAATTGTTGGTTTCTGCCTGTCTTTTGGGCGAAAACTGCAAGTACAGCGGCGGCAATAACGCAAACGCGCAGGTGCAGGCACTGGCACAGTATTTTCATCTAATCCCGGTGTGCCCGGAGTGCTTCGGCGGGCTGCCCATTCCGCGAGAACCCAGCGAAATTCTCGACGGCTGCGTGGTGAGCAAAAGCGGCGCAGATGTAACGGCTGCCTTTGCGGACGGGGCGGAAAAGACCCTGTATATTGCTGAAGAAGAAAATTGTGGTTTGGCACTGCTTAAGGAGCGCAGCCCGTCCTGCGGCAGTCACTTTGTCTATGACGGCAGCTTTACCGGCACGGTAGTGCAGGGACAGGGTGTAACGGCGGCGCTTTTGGCCGGGCGCGGGATAGAATTGTTCAGCGAGGAGACTGTGGATCGCCTGCTTTTTCTGTACGGGCCGGAGGAGATGTAAAAACTTGCCTTTTTTTGCGCCCTCGGCGTTGACAATGCCCGGCGTCTAAAGTATAATGCAGGTAAAGAAAGTGAGGGCTTTTATTATGAAAAAATGGGTAACCCTTTGCTTGGCGGCTTTGCTGCTGCTGGGCGTATTTGCCGGCTGCACCAAGGGTGGTTCTGACGGTGAGACTACTGCTGCGGAGACCACCACTTCTCCCTTAGAGACCAAGTCCGCTGCCATCACCGGTAACACAGCCATTCGCCTGCTGGACAGCTTTTCTAAAAAAGAGTTGGGCCTGGAGGATGTGGACAAAAAGAAATATGAATTTATGCTCAGCACCGTTGGCTCTGAAATTGAGGGCAAAAAGTATGTTCGTGCCGAGGCCGGCTATATGGATCAGACCGGCAAGGACGAGAACGGCAAGCCGATTTATCAGATGAAGTCTTATAAAACCTTCTATATTGCCTACGACGGCAAGACTTTGCTCATCGATCAAGGCAACGGCAAGTACAAGACGCTGAAGATCGATCAGGCGAGACTGGATAAAGTGACTACTACGCAGGCCAGCACCCAAAAGGAGAGTACCACAAAAAAGAAATAAGCGACAGACAACAGAATTTTTGTCTGCAATCGGCGGCAAATTGTGAAGAAATTCCGATTTGACCGCCGATTTTTTGTATTTTTTACCAGTATTTTTGCCCCCTTGGTGGCGTTATTTTAAGATTATGTAAAAAGCACTGCACTGGTGTTGCCTTTTGAAAAATTTGTGGTAAAATGAGACTGGAATTATGGAAACAAGGAGTCTTAACCCATGAAAAAAACAAAGATTATTTGCACGCTGGGTCCGGCTACGGATGAGGACCAGGTGCTGGCGGATATGATTCGTGCCGGTATGGATGTGGCGCGATTTAATTTCAGTCACGGCGATTATGATACCCAGTCTCAGCGGTTGGAACAACTGGTGCGGGTGCGTGAAGAGTTGGGCGTGCCGGTGGCTACCCTGTTGGATACCAAGGGTCCGGAAATTCGTACCGGCGATTTTGAAGATCCGGACGGTGTGGTGATCCGTAAAGGCGATACCTTTACGCTGACTACGCAAAAATGCCTGGGCGACGCCAAGCACTGCTATGTGAACTATCCCGGGCTGGTGGACGATGTAAAAGTGGGCACTTCCATTCTGATTAACGACGGTCTGATTGCCATGGAAGTGACGGAGCTGCGCCGGGACGAGATCGTATGCCGGGTTACGGACGGCGGTCTGCTGACCAACAAAAAGGGCGTGAATGTGCCGGATATCAGCCTGAATATGCCTTACCTGTCTCCGGCGGATATGCAGGATTTGGAATTCGGTGCGACCCATGACTTTGATTTTATTGCTGCGTCTTTTGTGCGTACCGCAGGGGATGTGATCTACCTGCGCAACTTCTGCCAGGCTTTGGGCTGGAACGATGTGCGCATTATTGCCAAGATTGAAAATATGGAGGGCGTTAATAACATTGACGCCATTATTGAAGCGGCGGACGGCATTATGGTGGCCCGCGGCGATATGGGCGTAGAGATACCCTTTGAGCGGATCCCTGCCATTCAAAAGATGATTATTCATAAGGTATACTCCGCCGGTAAGGTGGTGGTGACCGCCACCCAGATGCTGGAGTCCATGATTACCAATCCCCGTCCTACCCGAGCAGAAATCACCGATGTGGCCAACGCTATTTATGACGGTACCTCTGCCATTATGCTCAGCGGCGAGACGGCGATGGGCGCCCACCCGGTTGAGTCGGTACAGACTATGGCGTCTATTGCTGCGACCACAGAGGAGGACATTGATTACAAGGTGCGCTTTTCCAATGTGTATCCGGTGCCGCTGACCAAGAATATCACTTCTGCCATCGGCCACGCCACGGTGACCACCGCCCATGACCTGGGCGCTGCCGCCATTGTAACGGTGACCCAGAGCGGCACCACCGCCCGTATGATCTCCAAGTACCGCCCGGATGTGCCTATTATCGGTGCTACCACGGAGGAGAAGGTGCTGCGCCAACTGATGCTCAGCTGGGGTGTGGTGCCGGTGCGTTGCGTGCGCCAGGATAATACGGACGCCCTGTTTGACCACGCGGTGGAGGTGGGCCGCACCACCGGCCTGATCCACCCGGACGATATTGTGGTCATTACCGCCGGTATTCCCCTGGGTGCCAGCGGCACCACCAATATGCTGAAAGTACAGACGGTGCGATGAGCCGCTTGCGCTTTTTCACCGCCCAGGACCCGGATATGGCCCGGGTGCGCACCATTCGCCGACAGGTGTTTGTGCAGGACCTGGGTGTGCCGGAGCAGCAGGAGTTTGACGCGGCGGACCTGCCGGGGGCTGATACCGTTTATGCGCTGCTGACCGCAGAGGGCAGCCCCCTGGGCACCGGCCGTCTGCAAGGGGCGGCGGAGGATTATAAAATCGGGCGCATTGCCTTTTTGCCCGCTGCCAGAGGGCAGGGGAGCGGCCGCCGACTGGTGACGGCGCTGGTGCGCCGTGCTGCTGAGCAAGGCGCTGACCGCGTGCCGGTGGACGCGCGGCTGGAGGCTGTTGGCTTTTATGAAAAGCTGGGGTTCACACCCTGCGGAGAGCCGTTTATGCAGCGGGGTATGCGCCATTTGCCGATGGAATTGACCGGGGCGGCACTGTGCCGCCTGTTGGGAGAGAACGACCATGACGAAAAAGAAAAATAAGTCCCTGCGTATTCTGCTGCCGCTATTGCTGATCGCAGCGCTGGTGGCAGCGGGCTTGTATGCTTACAACCTGGTGCGCACGGATGTGGCCGGGGAGCGGGGCAGCAGCGCCAAGTACACGCTGGTGATCGAGGACAACGATTTTGCCTACGAGATCGGCGCCAAGCTGAAAAACGCCGGTATGATCAAAAGCGACACGGTGTGGACCTGGTGGATGGACCGCAATTACCCGGATTTTACATACTATAACGGCGAGTATTACCTGAACGCCGGTATGAGCTATCAGGACCTGGCGGAGAAGCTGCAAAACCCGGACATCAGCCATAAGAAGGTGAAGGTCACCATTCCCGAGGGCTACACGGTGTTTGACATTGCGTCTACCCTGGAGAAGAAGAATGTGTGCAGCGCCGCGGATTTCTTAAAGGCGTGCAGCACCACCGAGGGCTACGATTACGACTGGCTGGCGGACTTCCCCAAGAACGACCCCAATGTGGGCTATATTTTGGAGGGCTTTTTGTTCCCGGCTACTTATGACTTTGGGGAGAACTCCAAGGCTGCGGATATTGCGGACGCGATGTTGGAGGCCTTTGACCAGCGGATTACCGATGAGATGAAAGCCTATTGCAAGCAGCGGGGCTACACCCTTTACCAGTTTGTGACTCTGTGCTCCATTGTGCAAAAGGAGGCACTGAGCCAGTCCAGTCAGGGTAAGATTGCTTCCGTGCTGGAAAATCGGCTGGATAAGGGTATGAAGATCGAGTGCGATGTGACCTACTATTACGCCAAGACCCTGCGGGATCACGGCTTTTCCCAGTCGGTTTATGACGCCTACTACACCTACCGCTGCCCCGGCCTGCCTGCCGGTCCCATTGCCAACCCGGGCACGGAAATTATGACCGCCACCGTGGAACACCCCAGTACCGATTATTTGTACTTTTTCTCGGACCTGAAAGGGGACTTCCACTTTGCCGCGACTTATGATGAGTTTGAGAGTCTAAAGGCAAAATACCCCTGGCAATGATGGACTTTTGGCGATTATCACCAAAGAACGGCGCGAAAGTTTGGAGAAAGTGCCAAGGGCTTTTCGTTGACGGCGAAATTGAAAATATGGTAAAATAAGTGTGTCCCCCGGTGGGACGCACTTATTTATTACCTTCAATGAGAAGAAAGCGAGGATTTTTATGAAAAAGGTACTTTCCACCCTGCTGGCTGTACTGCTGGCTGTGACCATGCTCACCGGCATGGCGATCCCTGCCCAGGCAGCGGAGAACGACATCTTCAACCCCGGCGTGCTGGAGCTGGACGGCAGTGCTAAGTTTACGATTAGTTCGCATGCAGATTCGGCATATTTTTCTTTCACACCGGAAAAGAATGGCAGTTACGAATTCCGTATAAAAAGCAGTAAACTGAAATCCATTTATATGGATTTGGTTATTGCAGACAACTATATGAATGATTTGGCTGCTACGGACATGTTGGAGGCTGCCGAATATACGGATCCTACGGATACGATTTGTGTTGCAAAAACCCTGGAAGCTGGGGAAAGATACATGATTTATGCTGTTGCGTACAACGCAAAGGATCTTTCAAAGGCTGTGGAATTCACTTTGAATGCGAATACACATACCCACGATACTACCCAAGGTAAGAGTGCTGCTACCAAGTATGAGGATGGGCAGGAGTACAAGCTTTGCAAGTACTGCGATGAATATAAAGGCTACAATAACTCGTATCGTGCTTACGAGATCGTTGAACTGAATAAGACTTCCTATACTTATGACGGCAAAGAGAAAAAGCCCGGCGTGACTGTAATGGATTGGTGGAGTGAACCCATCTCCAAGAGCGAGTACACCGTGACTCGCCCCAAGAGCGCCAAGAATGTGGGCAAGTACACCGTGACCATCAAGTTTAAGAACCACTATGCCGGTACGGAGAAGCGCACCTTTACCATCAATCCCAAGGGCACTTCCGTCAGCAAGGTGACCAGCCCCAAGAAAGCCCAGCTGAAAGTGACCTGGAAGAAACAGGCCACCCAGACCACCGGCTATCAGGTGCAGTACAGTACGGACAAGAACTTCAAAAAGGGCAACAAGACCGTGACCGTAAAGGGCGCCAAGACCACCTCCAAGACCATTTCCAAGCTCACCAAGGGCAAGAAATACTATGTGCGGGTGCGCACCTATAAGACGGTGAGTAAGACCAACTTCTACTCCGGCTGGAGCAAGAGTAGCTCTGTCACCGTGAAAAAATAAGAAAACCGTTGACAAATCCGCGCGGGTGTGGTAAACTATTGCCACAACAAAGCAGAACGACCCTGTTCTCCCCTCCCGCTGCGGCAAAGAGGGCAATCTTCAATTCCTGAGATTTTAGAGAAGTGCGGGCGTTTTGCGTCCGCACTTTTTGGCTTTTCAGCCGGTGCAACTTTATCAAAGAGGTGTTATTTATCAGCAGAGAAAAGGACACAGTCCAACTCAACGAACAAATTCGGGATAAAGAACTTCGTATCGTCTCCGCCGACGGCGAGCAGTTGGGGATCATGAGCGCCCGTGACGCGCAAAAGATTGCCGATGATCGCGGTCTGGATCTGGTGAAGATCGCTCCCCAGGCCAAGCCCCCGGTCTGCAAGATCATGGATTACAGCAAGTACCGTTACGAGCAGGCCAAGCGGGAGAAAGAAAACCGCAAGAACCAGAAGATCGTGGAAACAAAAGAAATTCGCTTGTCCCTGAAGATCGACATCGGTGACTTCAACACCAAGCTCAACCATGCCAAAAAGTTCTTAGAGGCCGGCAACAAGCTGAAGGTATCTATCCGCCTGCGCGGGCGGGAGATGGCCCACTCTGACCTGGGCGTTGCCACCATGCAGCGCTTTGCCGAGGGGATCGGCGAGCTGGGCTCTGTTGACAAGCAACCCAAACTGGAGGGCAGACAGATCCTGATGTTTATGTCCCCCAAGGCAGCAAAGTAAATTCACAAAACGGAGGAATAGATTATGCCTAAAATCAAAACGCACAGCGGCGCAAAAAAGCGCTTCAAGACCACCAAAAGCGGCAAGGTAAAGCGTGCCCACGCTTACACCTCCCACATTTTGACCAAGAAGTCCACTAAGCGCAAGAGAAACCTGCGCAAGACTGCCGTTGCAGATGTGACCAACCAGAAGCAGTGCAAGCGCCTGGTGCCCTACAAATAAGAGACAACGCGTTTTATCAGAATATCGGAGGTAAGAAAGAATGGCTAGAATTAAAGGCGCTATGGCGACCCGCAAAAGAAGAAAGAAAGTATTAAAGGCTGCAAAGGGTTATTACGGCGGCAAGCACCGTCTGTTTAAGACTGCAAAGCAGGCTGTGATGAAGAGCGGCCAGTACGCTTACATCGGCCGTAAGCAGAAGAAGAGAGATTTCCGCAGAATGTGGATCACCCGTATCTCTGCTGCCTGCAAGGCAAACGGCATGAACTACTCCACCTTTATGAACGGTCTGAAGAAGGCCGGCGTGGACCTGAACAGAAAGATGCTGTCTGAGATCGCCATCGCCGATCCGGCGGGCTTCACCGCTCTGACCGAGACCGCTAAGGCTGCTCTGTAAGAATTGCAAATGACGGACTGTACCCTTTCGGGTGCGGTCCGTTTTGTCTTTTAGCTTGCGGATCGATGTGGGCATCGATCCCTACAACTGTTTAACCTTTCTGCCTCCCTTGCAAAGGGTGACTCCCCGCAGTGCGGGGAGATGTCGCGCAGCGACAGAGGGGACGGGCGCCGGTTAGGCGGAAGCGGCGCAGCCGCAGGGGGGATTGCGCCGAATAATCCCTCCGTCAATGCCTGCGGCATTGCCACCTCCCTTTACAAGGGAGGCAAATTGGTTATAAATCCAATATGTCTTGGTTCACCAATGATCGTGATTTTTGAAAAAAGGCAAAATTTTTTGCCTTTGGGTGTTGCACTTTTTTGCGTTATAATGTAATATAAGACTTAATTTAATAAATAAAGCCAGTGGTTTGGTTAAACAGATAGGGGTCGGCCCGGTGCCGACTGCATAGTAGCACGCCAAAACGGAGATGTGTATGGATAAAATCACGGGAAAACAGAATCAATTGATCAAGGACACCAAAAAATTGTTGGTCTCCGCCAAGGCACGCCGGGACGCTGGCTCCTTTGTGCTGGAGGGGGCGCGGCTTTGTTTTGATGTCCTTCATTCGTTTTATACCGTTACTCTGGTGCTGGTCACCGCCGATTGTATGAAGCGCTACCCGGCGGAATGTGCCCGGTTGTTTGACCGAGCCGGGCGGGCTGTGGAAATCAGCAGCCAGGTGGCGGACAAGCTGGCAGAGACGGAGCACACCCAGGGGATCTTTTGTGTGTGCAAAATGCCGAGGGAGAATCCTACTGTTGAGACCGGACGGTTTATCGCCCTGGATGGGGTTCAGGATCCCAGCAATCTGGGGGCCATCGCCCGCAGTGCGGAAGCATTGGGAATTGCCGGTCTGCTGGCGTACAACTGCTGTGATGTGTACAATCCCAAGGCGCTGCGCGCCTCTATGGGCAGCCTACTGCGGCTGCCGGTGACCGTCAGTCATGACCTGCGGGAGGATCTGCTGCTGTATAAGGCGGAGGGGTTCCAGGTGCTGGGCACCGTACCGGCGGACACGGCGGCTAAAATTACGCAGACGCATTTTACTAAGTCCTCTATTTGTGTCATCGGCAATGAGGGCAATGGAATTAGCGCAGAGGTCAAGCAGGTATGCGACGACTTGGTGACCATTCCCATGAAAGGGCGAGCCGAAAGTCTGAATGCCTCCGTTGCGGCGGCTATTACCATGTGGGAGATGATGCGATGAGTGAGACAGCTTACTGGGTATGGCTTCAATGTGCTCTGGGAGAGGGCGCAGCGGTACAGCCTTTGTTAGAAGAATTCGGTAGTGCCAAGGCGGTGTATGACGCCAACATTATGGAGTGGCGTATGAGCCCGGCGCTGACCAAACACCAGGTGCAGCATTTGGAGAATACGCCTCTGTCTGCAGCGGAGCAGATCCTCTCGGTTTGCAACCAGAACGGCTGGCAGGTGCTCACCTATGATGACCCGGATTATCCCCGATTGCTTCGGGATCTGACGGACCCACCGCTGGTACTGTATGCGGACGGCACGATGCCGGACTGGAACCGGCGACTGACCCTGGGCATTGTAGGCACCCGCCAGGCGTCTGCTTATGCGGTGCAGGTGTGCGATATTATGGCCAAGGGTGTGGCCGGAGCCGGTGCTATTGTGGTTAGCGGCGGCGCGTTGGGAATTGACAGTACTGCCCATAAAGGTGCGATGCTGGCCGGCGGTACCACTGTTGCGGTGCTGGGCTGCGGTCTGGGTACCCGGTATTTGATGCAAAATGAGCCGCTGCGGGCAGAAATTCGCCTGCACGGTGCGCTAGTAACGGAGTTCCGTCCGTTTGCGTCGGCAGGGAAGCATACTTTTCCCCTGCGCAATCGCTTGATCAGCGGCATGAGCGAGGGTCTGCTGGTGGTAGAAGCCGGCAGTCGCAGCGGCTCTTTGATTACCGCCCGTTGCGCGCTGGAACAGGGGCGCGATGTGTACGCGGTGCCCGGTTCTGTGCTGTCTGCGGACTTTGCCGGTACCAACGATTTGATCAACGACGGTGCCTATGTGGTGACTCAGCCGGTTCAGCTGCTTTCCGGCTATGCGGAGCGCTACCACCTGAATCTGGATCGGGTGCCCAGTGTGCAGCAGCTGCTGGCAGCGGAGCAGGACCCAGGTGCCAACTTGCCCCAAACCTCCAAGGAATATGATTTTGAACGCCTGGAGGAGGGACGGGAGTTGCTGAAAAAGCGCCTGGAAAATCAAGCCCTGTTAAGCGCGGCGGAGCGTATGGCACTGTTGGCATTGCAGGAGGTATTTACACCGGTGGATCAGGTGGCAGCCAAGGCAGATATGCCCCAGGGGCAACTGCTGGCGGCACTGACCAAGCTGGAATTGCTGGATCTGGCGGAGAGCGCCCCCGGCGGCCGTTTTCGGAAGAAATAATTGCTCGAGAGAGAAAGGATATAGAAAGTATGTCAAAACTGGTTATTGTGGAGTCGCCTGCCAAGGCAAAAAACATCAAAGGCTATTTGGGCAAAGGGTACGATGTGGTGGCCTCTATGGGCCATGTGCGGGACCTGCCCGCCGCCCGGCTGTCTGTGGATATTGCTCATGACTTTGCCCCCAAGTATGCGGTGATCGCCGGTAAAGAGAATTTTGTTAAGGACCTGAAGAAGAAGGCCCAGGCTGCTGATTATGTGTACCTGGCAACGGACCCTGATCGAGAGGGCGAGGCCATCAGTTGGCACCTGGCCACATTGCTGGGGCTGGATATGAACGAGAAGAACCGGGTCACCTTTAACGAGATTACCAAGCACGGCGTGCTCAACGGAATGGAGCACCCCCGCGCCATTGATATTGATTTTGTAAACGCCCAGCAGGCCCGGCGCATTTTGGACCGGCTCATCGGCTACAAGCTGTCGCCCTTTATCAGCCAAAAAATCCGGCGGGGTCTGTCTGCCGGTCGTGTGCAGTCCGTAGCTCTGCGGCTGGTGGTGGATCGGGAAGAGGAGATCCGTGCCTTTAAGCCGGAAGAATACTGGTCCATTGATGCCAAGTTTACCAACCCGCCGGAGCGCAAGAGCTTTGCCGCCGCCCTGGCCGGTAAGGTGGACGATAAGGCCAAGATCAAGATCACTTCCAAGGAGGAGAGCGACAAGATTCTCTCTGACCTGGAGGGCGCCGAATATATTGTGCAATCGGTGAAGAAGGGCACCCGCAAGAAGAGCCCCACCCCGCCGTTCATCACCTCCACCTTGCAGCAGGAGGCCTCCCGCCGCCTGTCGTTCCAGGCCAAGCGGACCATGAAAGCCGCCCAGGAGTTGTACGAGGGCGTGGAAGTGGCCGGTCACGGCACTCTGGGTCTGATCACCTATATGCGTACCGACTCCCTGCGTATCTCCGAGGAGGCACGGGCCGCCGGTAACGCGTTTATTACAGAGACTTACGGCGAAAAGTATCTGCCCAAGAAGCCCCGGTACTTTAAATCCAAGAGCAATATTCAGGACGGCCACGAGGCCATCCGTCCCACCACCCCCTCCATTACGCCGGAGATGGTGAAGGGCAGCGTCACCACCGATCAGTATAAGATCTACAAGCTGGTGTGGGAGCGGTTCATCGCCTCCCTGATGGAGAACTGCCTGCAAGAGACCATGAAAATCGAGATCGTGGCCAACGGCTATGTGTTCAACGCCACCGGCTACACGGTGAAGTTTGACGGTTTTACCGTGCTGTATGAGGAGAAAGGCGACGACGGCAAAACCGAGGGCGCAGCGCCCCTGCCGCCGGTAAAGGCCGGTGACAAGCTGCGGCTCAAGAGCATTCTCGGCAATCAGCACTTTACCCAGCCCCCCGCCCGGTACACGGAGGCGTCCCTGACCAAGGCGCTGGAGGAGAACGGCGTGGGCCGCCCCTCCACCTATGTGACCATCACCTCCACCATTGTGGGCCGGGAGTATGTGAAGCGCGAGGGCAAGCAGTTCGTGCCCACAGAGCTGGGCGAGGCGGTGACCAAGCTGCTGGAGGAGCGTATGCCCAACATTGTGGATGTAAAATACACCTCCAAGATGGAGGCGGATCTGGATAAGATCGACTCCGGCGATCGGGATTATATTGATATGATCCGCCACTATTACGACGACTTTGAGGCCCCGCTGGAAAAGGCAAAGAAAGAAATGCAGGGCGTGAAGATCAAGCTGAAAGAG
Source organism: bacterium (assembly GCA_963605415.1). Classification (GTDB taxonomy): domain Bacteria; phylum Bacillota; class Clostridia; order Oscillospirales; family Acutalibacteraceae; genus CAG-217. The sequence continues at coordinate 129,840 of CAVCUL010000002.1, forward strand.
GAAGAGACCGATGTGGTCTGCGAAAAGTGCGGGCGCAATATGGTCATTAAGGTGGGGCGCTACGGCAAGTTCCTGGCTTGCCCTGGCTACCCGGAGTGCAAGAATACCAAGCCCCTGGTGTTTAAGACCAAGGCCAAGTGCCCGGTGTGCGGCGCCGATGTGATCGAGAAAAAGACCCGCCGGGGTACTTCTTTCTACGGCTGCTCCGCCTATCCCAACTGCAACTTTATGACCTGGGATGTGCCCACCGACGAGGTGTGCCCCCAGTGCGGCAAGTCCCTGTTTAAGAAGCGGGGCAATGTGCTGGTGTGCCTGGACGAGAAGTGCGGCTTTAGCAAACCGGCACCTAAGAAGAAAAAAGAACAGGCAGAGGAATAAATGAGATTTACAGTAATCGGTGCAGGCTTGGCCGGAACGGAAGCGGCGTGGCAGATCGCTAATGCAGGCTACCCGGTCACCCTGCTGGAGATGAAGCCGGTGCAGTATTCACCGGCCCACACATCGCCCCTGTTTGCAGAGCTGGTGTGCTCCAACTCCTTAAAGGCCGCTCGGCTGGAAAGTGCGGCGGGTTTGCTTAAGGAGGAGATGGCTCGGCTTGGCTCCCTGACGGTGCCCATTGCCCGGCAGTGCGCCGTACCCGCAGGCGGTGCCCTGGCCGTGGATCGGGAGCAGTTCGCCTCCCGCGTAACGGCGGCGGTGGAGAGCCACCCCAATATCACCGTAGAGCACCGGGTGGTAACAGAGGTGCCCCGCGGGGCAGAGGAGATCACCGTGGTGGCCAGCGGCCCGCTGACGGCGGACGAACTGGCGGCGGATATTGAGCGGCTTTGCCCCGGGCGGCTGTCCTTTTATGACGCGGCGGCGCCCATTATCACGGCGGAGAGCGTGGACTACACCAAGGTGTTCGGCGCCTCCCGCTACGATCGTGGCGGCGACAGCGACTATTTGAACTGCCCCTTTGATCGGGCGGAGTACGAGGCGTTTATTGACGCGCTGGTACACGCCGAGGGCGCAGTGACCCACGATTTTGATGTGTACGAGGGCTGTATGCCCATTGAGAAGTTGGCAAAGCGCGGCGCGGACGCACCCCGGTTCGGTCCTATGAAACCGGTGGGGCTCATCGACCCGGCCACCGGGCACCGCCCCTGGGCCTGTGTGCAGCTGCGGCGGGAGAACGCCGGGGGTACCCTGTTTAACCTGGTAGGCTTTCAGACCAACTTAAAGTTCCCGGAGCAGCGGCGGGTGTTCCGTATGATCCCCGGGCTGGAGCAGGCGGAGATCGTGCGCTACGGCGTGATGCACCGCAACTCCTTTATTGACTCCCCACGGCTGCTGGGTGCGGATTACGCCCTGCGCAGCCACCCCAACATTTTCTTTGCCGGTCAGATCACCGGCGTGGAGGGGTATATGGAGTCTGCCATGAGCGGCATTTTGGCCGGGCGCAATGCGGTGCGCCGGGCAGAGGGCAAGCCCACCGGCTGCCCGGACGGCGAGACCATGAGCGGTGCCTTGAGCCGCTACATTAGCGACGAGAGTGTGAAACACTTTCAGCCCATGGGCGCCAACTTTGGCATTTTGCCCCCCATGGAGCCGAAAATTCGAGATAAAAAAGAGCGCTATGCGGCTTTGTCTAACCGGGCGCTGGCGGCACTGGACCGCTTTTTGGAGAAATGAGCATGAAGATCATTGTAGACGCATTCGGCGGCGACCACGCACCCCTGGAAATTCTAAAGGGTGCCATGCAGGCGGTGGACGCCTATGATGTGGACATTATCCTTACCGGCAAAGAGGCGGAGATCCGCCGCTGTGCAGAGGAGAACCGCTTGCAGCTGCGGCGCACCCGTATTGTGGACGCTCCTCAGGTGATCACCATGGAGGACGACGCCAAGAGCGTGCTGCGCAGCAAGAAAGACTCGTCTCTGGGCGTGGCCTTTCAGCTGCTGAAAGCCGGGGAGGGGGACGCGCTGGTCAGCGCCGGGAACACCGGTGCCGTGACCGTAGGCGCCACGCTGATCACCGGGCGGATCAAAGGGGTCAAGCGACCGGCCATCGCCTCGGTCATGCCCTCTGCGGGTAAGCCCTTTTTGATGATGGACTGCGGCGCCAATGCGGAGTGCAAGCCGGAGTTCCTGTGCCAGTTCGGGCTACTGGGCTCTCTGTATATGCAGTATGTGCTCCATGTGGAGAATCCCCGGGTGGCCCTGGCCAATAACGGCACGGAGTCCACCAAAGGCACCCCCACCGTGCGGGAGGCCTATGACCTGATGACCGCCGCACCGTACAATTTTGTGGGCAATATCGAGGGCCGCCAAATCCCCTTTGGGGACGCGGATGTGGTGGTGGCCGACGGCTTTACCGGCAACTTGATCTTAAAGACCTATGAGGGCGTGGCCAAGGTGCTGATGAACGAGATGAAAGGCCTGTTCAAGAAGAACGCCTTTACCCTGCTGTCTGCCCTGGGCGTGTCCGGCGGGCTAAAGAATATGAAGACCAAGTTTGACTATAAAGAATACGGCGGCGCCGTAATGCTGGGGGTGCAAAAGCCGGTGGTCAAGGCCCACGGCTCCGCAGACGCCCGCACCTTTAAGAACGCCATCAAACAGGCGGTCTGGTTTTTGCAAAACGACCTGATCGGCCATATAGAAACCGCCCTGGCAGCCCCCGCTGCCCCGGCAGAATAAAAGGAAGTTCGGTTATGGAATCTTTGGAACATAAGATTGGATATACCTTTCAGGATCGCAGCCTGTTGCAGGAGGCGCTGACCCATTCCAGTTACGCCAACGAGCGCCACGGCCGCGTGCGCTGCAACGAGCGTATGGAGTTTTTGGGGGACGCGGTGCTGTCCATTGTGTCCGCAGAGCTGCTGTACACCCGGTTCCCGGATATGCCGGAGGGCCAGCTGTCCAAGCTGCGCTCGGCGCTGGTGTGCACCCAAAGTCTGGCCGGGTTTGCCGCCCAGATCGATTTGGGCAGCTACCTGCGTATGGGCAAGGGCGAGATCCACACCAAGGGCTGGGAGCGCCCCTCCACGCTGGAAAATACCTTTGAGGCGCTGATCGCCGCCATTTATCTGGACGGCGGTATGGAACCGGCCAAGCGGCACATTCTCCGCTTTTTAGTCCCGGCGCTGGAGAACCACACCACCGCCTTTAAGGACTACAAGACCACTCTGCAAGAGGTGGTGCAGCAGAACCCGGGGGAGAATGTGACCTATGTGCTGGTGGGGGAGAGCGGACCGGACCACGATAAGCGCTTTCAGGTGCAGGTGCGGCTCAATTCCAATGTGATCGGCTCCGGCGTGGGCCGCAGCAAAAAGGAAGCGGAGCAGGAGGCAGCCAAAGAGGCGCTGCACCTGATGGGTCTATGAGAAAGGGCAATATCAGCATTTTTGTGCCCCATATCGGCTGCCCGTGCCGGTGCACCTTTTGCGACCAGCGCACCATCAGCGGCCAAACGGCGCCGCCCACCCCGGCAGATGTGCGTGCCGCTTGTGAGAAAGCCTTTGAAAAAGACGGTTTCAGCTATGAAATTGCGTTTTTTGGAGGCTCCTTTACCGCCATTGAACCGGCGTATATGCAGTCCCTGCTGGCTGCCGCCGCACCTTATGTGCAGGCCGGCAAGGCCACAGGCATTCGGGTGTCTACCCGGCCGGACTGTGTGGACGATACGGTGCTTGCACTACTAAAGTCCTACGGCGTGACCGCTGTGGAACTGGGGTGCCAAAGTATGGACGACCGGGTGCTGACCCGGTGCCGCCGGGGCCACACGGCAGCGGACAGTATTGCCGCCGCCCATTGCGTGCACCGAGCGGGGCTGGAACTGGGCGTGCAGATGATGACCGGTCTGCCCGGCGATACGGACGATACCGCCCTGGCGACTGCCCGGCAGCTGATCGACCTGCGCCCGGCCACCGTGCGCATTTACCCAACGGTGGTGCTGGCGGGCACAGAGCTGGAACGCCAATACCGCAGCGGGGACTATGTGCCCCAAACGGTGGCGCAGGCGGTGGACCTGTGCAGTCGGCTGGTGCCGCTGTTTGAGCAGGCAGGGGTGCGGATCATTCGCCTGGGGCTGCACAGCAGCCCGGAGGTAAAGGCTCGGCAGGTGGCCGGTGCCTTTCACGACAGCTTTGGCGAGCTGGTTTATTCCCGTATGTTGCTGCGCCGGGTGCTGGCATACCCGCCGGGGCCGTACACCGTGACGGTGCACCCCCGGTACTACTCCCGTTTTGTGGGGAATAAAAAACAAAATCTGGCTGAACTGGCCGCAAGGCAGTATCAGATCCGGTTACAAACAGATACCGCCCTGGCGGGCGAAATGAGGATCGAATATGGTATTAAGAACACTTGAAATGCAGGGGTTTAAGTCCTTTCCGGACAAAACGGTGCTGAACTTTGGCAAGGGCATCACCGCCGTGGTAGGGCCTAACGGCTCCGGCAAGAGCAATATCTCCGACGCGGTGCGTTGGGTACTGGGCGAGACCAGCACCAAGTCCCTGCGCGGCTCTAAGATGGAGGATGTGATCTTTGGCGGCACCTCCGCCCGTAAGGCGCTGGGCTTTGCCCAGGTGCAGCTGACCCTGGACAACAGCGACGGCACCTTAAAGGACCGGGGCGAGATCGTCACCGTTACCCGCCGCTATTACCGCAGCGGCGAGAGCGAGTACAAGATCGACGGCGAGCAGGTGCGGCGCAAGGATATTCGGGAGCTGTTTATGGACACCGGCCTGGGCGCCGACGGCTACTCTCTGGTGGGTCAGGGCAAGATCGACTCCATCATTTCTGCCAAGAATGAGGATCGCCGGGAGTTGTTTGAGGAGGCGGCGGGGATCTCCCGCTTCCGCCACAAGCGCACAGACGCCCAGCGGCGACTGGAGCAGGCCCAGGAGAATTTGGTGCGCCTGCTGGATATTTTAGGCGAGTTGGAGAGCCGGGTAGGCCCCTTGAAAGTCCAAAGCGAAAAGGCCGCCGCCTTTTTAGATCTGAGTGCGGAGAAGAAAGAACTGGAGATCGGCGTTTGGCTGCAAAAGCTGGACCGCTTTACCGACGAATTGCGGGAGCAGGAGCACCGCATTGACGCTGCCGGTGCCTCTTACCAAATTTGCGAGGCGGATCTGGCAGAGATCGAGAAGAAGATCGAGGAAGCCGCTGCCGGTGCCGCACAGCTGAATGTGGAGATCGAGGAGCAGCGCCTGGCCTCCCAAAAGCTGGAGGAGGAAGCCCTGCGCAAGGACGCAGAGATCCGGGTGTTGGAGACCAACTTGCAGCACCAGACCGAGACGGTGGAGCGCCTGGAACAGGAGATCCGCGACGCGGACCAGACCGGCGCCACCTTGGAGGAGCGGCTGGCCCAACTGCGCCAAACTATTGCGGATAATGACGCTGCCGGGGCGGACAAGCGCCGCCAGCTGGAGGAGATCACCCGCCAGAGCCAGGCTCTGCTGGACTCCGGCGACAGCAATACAAAAGAGACGACGCAGTTGAACCGCCGACTCAGCGACCTGACCTTGCAGCTGTCTGACGCCAAGGTGCAGGCTTCTGCCGCCGCTTCTTCTATGGAGGAGATCGGGCAGCGCTCCGGCTCTGTGAACGACCTGCTGGCCGCCTGCGGCAAGGAGACCCAGCGGATCCTGGCCCGGCAGCAGGAGAGCCGGGAGAACCTGGCGTTCTTGCAGCAGCGCATTGATGAGAACAGCAACGCCCTGTCCGGCTATCAAATGAAGTTGCAGGGCAAAACTGCCGCAGCAGAGAAGATCAAGTCCAAATTGGACGAACTGGCCGCCGCCGTGCAGCAAAAGCAGCAGCGGGCCGGTCTGCTGTCGGATCTGGAGAAGAATATGGAGGGCTTTTCCGGCGCGGTAAAGGCGGTGATCCGCCAGTCCAGAGCCGGTGCCCTGCGGGGGATCCACGGGGTGCTGTCCCAGCTGATCACCGTAGAGGACGCCCATTCCACGGCTATTGAGGTGGCGCTGGGCGCCGCCATGCAAAATATCGTTACGGATAACGAGGCAGACGCCAAGCGGGCCATGCAGTACCTAAAGCAGAACAACGCCGGGCGGGCCACATTCCTGCCCATCAGCAACATTCAGGGCCGCCGGTTAGAGGAGCGGGGCCTGGAGGACTGCTTTGGCTATGTGGCGCTGGCGCCGGAACTGGTGGACTGCGACCGCCGGTACAGTCAAATTATCTCCAACCTGCTGGGGCGCACGGTGATTGTGGAGGACTTGGACTCCGCCATCGGTATGGCCAAGCAGTACCACAACCGCTTTCGCATTGTGACCCTGGACGGTCAGGTGATGAACCCGGGCGGCTCCATGAGCGGCGGTTCCCGTGCCAAGGGCGCCGGGGTGCTGTCCCGCGCCAATCAGATCGAGGCGCTGCACAGCGAGGTCAAGGCCCTGGAGGGGCAAATGCACGATGTGCAGGCAGAGTATAAAACCGCTGTGGAGGAGGCCAACTTTGCCGCTGCCAAGCTGCAAGGTGCCCAGGCGGATATGAAACAGGCCCAGGAGGACCTGATCCGCGCCCAGGGCGAGGATAAGCTGATTAGCGAGAAATTGTCTGCCGCAGAGAGCCAGCAGCAGGCCTTGCAGCAGGAGAAAGACAACGCCGCCGATCGTGTGCAGGCGTTGCAGCAGGAGCTGGACGCTGCCAATGCCAAGGCTGCCGGGTTTGAAAGCGCCATTGCAGACACCCGCGCCGCCCTGGAGCAGGCGGGCAGCCAGGCTGCCGCCATTACCGCACAGCGAGAGGAGACCCGCCGCCAGACGGAGCAGCTGAACCTGGAGCTGGTGACCCTGGCTAAGGACAGCGCTGCTGCCAAAATGAGCATTGAAGATCTGCTGGCTCGGAAGAACAGCGCGGCGGACCGGGTGGCTGCCACCCGGCGAGAGATCGAGCAGATCCGCGCCTCCCAAACCGGCTTTACCGCCCAAACGGAGCAGTTACAAGCCCAGGCGCAGGAACTGCGGGACCGGGCAGCCCGGGCGGAGGAAACGGTGCAGCAAAAGATCGCTGCCCGCACCGACGGCGAAAAGACCACCGGCGACCTGCGTGCCGCCGAGCGGGCCAAGAGCCAGGAGCGCCAGCAGCTGTCTGCCGAGTTGGTACGGCTGGAAGAGCGCAAGAACGCCATGCAAAAGGAATATGACGAGCTGGGCGATATGCTCTTTGAGCAGTACGAATTGACCCGCCGAGAGGCCCAGGCGCTGAACATTCAAATCGACAATATGGCCGAGGCCAAAAAGCGCCTGCACGAGATCAAAGTGGCTATCAAAAAGCTGGGCTCCATCAATGTGGGCGCCATTGAGGAATATAAGGAAGTTTCCGAACGCTACACATTCCTGAAAGAACAGATCGACGATGTGGAGCGCTCCAAGTCGGAGCTCAACAAGATCATTGAGGACCTGACTGCTTCTATGAGCGAGAAGTTCCTGACCCAGTTCCGGAAGATCAATACCGAGTTCGCCGCCTGCTTTACAGACTTTTTCGGCGGGGGCAAGGGCGAGTTGATCCTGGAAGAGCCGGACAACTGCCTGGAGTCCGCCATTGAGATCAAAATTCAGCCCCCGGGCAAGTCGGTGCAGAACATTAACCTGTTCTCCGGCGGCGAAAAGTCGCTGGCGGCGCTGGCGCTGCTCTTTAGTGTGCTGAAGGTGACCCCCTCGCCGTTTTGTATTTACGACGAGGTAGAGGCAGCGCTGGACGATGTGAATGTGGAACGCTTTGCCAAGTATATGCGCCGTATGACGGACAAGACCCAGTTTATCAGCATTACCCACCGCCGGGGCACTATGGAAGAGGCGGATGTGCTCTACGGCGTGACCATGCAGGAAAAGGGCGTGTCCAAGCTGCTGGAGCTGCAAACGGCGGAGCTGGCAGCCAAAATGGGATTGGAGGAATAAAGAATGGGTATTTTTTCTAAATTCAGAAAGGGCCTGAAAAAGACCCGCACCGAGGGCATTACCGCCCAGCTGGACGATGTGATGGAGAGCCATCAGGAGATCACGGACGATCTGTACGACGAGCTGGAAGAAGTGCTCATTATGGGCGATGTGGGTATTCCCACCGCCGAGCGAGTGATCCGGGACCTGAAAGCCAAGATCGAGAACGACAAGATCACCAGCGTGCCCCAGGTGCGAGAGACTATGAAGGACATTGTGTCCGGTATCGTGTGGGGCGGTAGCTATCTGTCCCTGCGCACCAAGCCCTCTGTGATCCTGGTGATCGGCGTCAACGGCGTGGGCAAGACCACCACCATCGGCAAGCTGGCCCTGCGGCTGAAAAATCAGGGCCGCAAGGTGATCCTGGGCGCGGCAGATACTTTCCGTGCCGCTGCCATTGAGCAGCTGGAAGTGTGGGCCAAGCGAGCAGATGTGGAATTGATCAAGCACGCCGAGGGGGCAGACCCGGCCTCCGTGGTGTTTGACACCATTGCCGCCGGTAAGGCCAGAAGTGCGGATGTGATCATCATTGATACCGCCGGCCGACTGCACAATAAAAAGAACCTGATGGACGAGTTGAACAAGATCAGCCGGGTCATTGAGCGGGAGCTGCCGGGGGCCTCTAAGGAGGTGCTGCTGGTGCTGGACGCCACCACCGGCCAAAATGCGGTGAACCAGGCCAAGGACTTTAAGGACGCGGCGGGCATTACCGGCATTGTGCTCACCAAGCTGGACGGCACCGCCCGGGGCGGCGTGGTGCTGGCTATCAATAACGAACTGGATGTGCCGGTGAAGTTCGTGGGTGTAGGCGAGCAGATCGACGATTTGCAGCCCTTTGACGCAGACGCTTTTGCCGCCGGGCTGTTTGACAAGGCACCTACAGAGGTGGACGAGGAGGAGATCGCCTCCTTTATCGGTAGCGCCGAGGAGTCAGCGGACGAAAAAGCGGAGAAAGGGTCGCAAAACTAAAATGGAATTTATCTTAGCAAGTAATAATCAAAAGAAGCTGGCAGAAATGCAGCGCATTCTCTCGCCCCTGGGCATTGAGGTGAAGACTGCCGCCATGCTGGGGCTGGAACTGCCGGATGTGGTGGAGGACGGCGACACCTTTGAGGCCAACGCCGCCTTAAAGGCGCGCAGTGCCTGCCGGGTCACCGGTCTGCCGGCCATTGCAGACGACAGCGGTTTGTGCGTGGACTATTTGGACGGCGCACCGGGTATTTACAGCGCCCGGTTCTCCGGCGGTCACGGGGACGATGAGGCCAACAACGACCTGCTGCTGCAAAAGTTAGAGGGCGTGCCTATGGAGCAGCGCACCGCCTATTATGTGTGCGCCATTTGCTGCGTGTTCCCGGACGGTGAGGAGCTGACGGTGCGGGGCGAGTGCCACGGGCACATCGGTTTTGAGCGGGACGGCAACGCCGGGTTCGGCTATGACCCGCTGTTTTTGGTAGAGGGCCGCAGCTTTGGCCGCTATACCGCAGAGGAAAAGGACAAAATCAGCCACAGAGGGCGCGCGCTGCGTACCCTGGCGGCAGAATTGGAGAAACGGATATGACAAGTAAAGAACGGGCCGCGTGGCGTGCCAAGGCCAACGGACTGGAGGCCATCTTCCAAATCGGCAAAGAGGGGATCTCCCACAACCTGATCGCCCAGCTGGACGACGCACTGGATGTGCGGGAGCTGATCAAGGTGCGAGTGCACCTGGAGTCTGCCCCCCAGCCGCCGAAAGAACTGGCCCGGGCGCTGGGTGAGGCGCTGGGCGCCAATGTGATCCAGGTAATCGGCGGTATTATCGTGCTGCAACGCCCCATTGATGAAGAAAAAGTGCGCGCAAAGAAAGCTGCCCGCGCCGGAGAGAAGAAAGTGAAAAAGAAGCAGGTGCGTATTAAAGGTATGCGGCAGCGGCAGCGGGAGAAAGAAGAGAAAAATCCCTACGCCAAGTACGACCGACCCAAGTATTATGGCAGATAAACTGCGCATTGGCATTTACGGCGGGGCCTTTAATCCGGTGCACAACGGGCATTTGCACTTGGCGACGTATTTTTGTACCGCCTGCCACTTGCAGCAACTGCTGTTTGTGCCTACGGCACGACCGCCGCACCGCAGCGACGACGGTTTTGCACCGGCGGCGGATCGGATTGCCATGCTGCGTCTGGCTACTGCGCAACGATCCGATTGGACTGTGAGCACGATAGAGTTTGAACTGCCGGGCAAAAGCTATACCTATGATACCGTATGTGCACTGGAGCAGCAGTATCCCGACGCGGAACTGTACCTGCTGGTGGGTGCGGATCAGTTTTTGCATTTTGACAGCTGGTACAAAGCCGACCAGCTGCTTCAAAAGGTGACCCTGTTGGGTGCGCCCAGGCAGGATGAAGCCCAGCGTCGCCAAATGGAAACGGCACTGAGCAGCAAGCTTTTTGCCGGCGCCCGGGTACAGGTGGCTGCCATGCAGGCGCTACCAATGAGCAGCAGCACCGTGCGCCAAAGGGTGCGTGATGGGCAGTCAATTGCCAATGATGTGCCTGCAGCCGTGGCAGATTATATTCAGAAAAAGGGGCTTTACCGTGGACAAGACAAAATATAAGCAGTATGTGGAGCTGATCCGCAGCCGACTGTCCGACTATCGCTTTTACCACTCTGTGTGCGTGGCAGAGGCGGCGGTGCAGCTGGCAGAGCGCTTTGGCGCCGATGTGGAACAGGCGTATGTGGCCGGTATTCTGCACGATGTGATGAAAGAGGAGGAGCCGTCTGTGCAGCGGGCGTATATTGAAAAAGCCGGCGAACAGATGTCAGACCTTGAAATTCGCATTGGAAAGGTGTATCATCAAATGAGCGGCGCTGCCTATGCGCGCCTGGAGCTGGGCATTACGGACCCGGATATTCTAAACGCCATTCGGTATCACACCACCGCCCGCCGGGGTATGAGCCTGCTGGAGCAGATCATTTATTTGGCGGATTTTATCTCCGCCGATCGGCATTATAAAGATGTGGAGACCATGCGCGCCAAGGTGGATGAGGGGCTGGAGCCGGGTATGCTCTACTCCCTAACCTATACCATTACGGACCTGGCCCAGCAGGGTCGGCCCATTCACCCGGATACAGTAGACGCCTACAACTGGGTGCTGGAGCGCCGGGGATAATGCAGGCAGCGGCAAGACCGTCTGCTTTTGCCGGTACCTGTATAGAATAGTGAGAAAGGATCTTTGAATGGAAATTTTAGATATTGTAAAAACGGCCGTGCGTGCCATAGACAGCAAGCAGGGGCTGGACACAGAGGTGATCCGCATTACGGATCTGACAGTGCTGGCGGATTATTTTGTTATTGCCACCGCCACCTCCTCCACCCAGCTGCGGGCTATGGGCGACGAGGTAGAGTATAAGCTGAGCCAGGCGGGCGCAGAACCCCACCACATTGAGGGCAAGGCCACCGGCTGGCTGTGTTTGGATTACGGCACGGTGGTCATTCACCTGCTGGAGCGCAAGCAGCGGGATTACTACCAGCTGGAGCGCCTGTGGGGCGACGGCGAAAAACAGGATATTACAAGTTTATTGGAGGCAGAATAATGGAGTATAATTTTAAGCAGATTGAAAAGAAGTGGCAAGACTATTGGTACGCCAACAACACCTTTGCAGCCAAGCAGGACTTTTCCCTGCCCAAGTATTACTGCCTGGTGGAGTTCCCGTACCCCTCCGGCCAGGGCCTGCATGTGGGTCACCCCCGCTCTTACACGGCGCTGGATATTGTGGCTCGCAAAAAGCGCTTGCAGGGCTACAATGTGCTGTACCCCATGGGCTGGGACGCCTTTGGTCTGCCTACGGAGAACTACGCCATTAAGAACCACATTCACCCGGAGATCGTGACCAAGAACAACATTGCTCACTTTAAGCAGCAGCTCCAGTCCCTGGGCTTTAGCTTTGACTGGACCCGGGAGATCAACACCACCGATCCGGAGTACTACAAGTGGACCCAGTGGATCTTCCTCCAGATGTTCAAAAAGGGCCTGGCATATAAAAAGGAAATGGCCGTGAACTGGTGCACCTCCTGTAAGTGCGTGCTGGCCAATGAAGAAGTGGTCAACGGCGTGTGCGAGCGCTGCGGCAGCGAGGTGATCCGCAAGAACCAGAGCCAGTGGATGCTGAAGATCACTGCCTATGCCCAGCGGCTGGTGGACGATCTGGACGACCTGGACTTTATTGACCGGGTCAAGGTGCAGCAGAGGAACTGGATCGGCCGTTCCACCGGTGCAGAGGTGGACTTTGGCACCACTATGGGCGACACCCTGACCGTGTACACCACCCGGCCGGACACTCTGTTCGGCGCTACCTATATGGTCATTTCTCCCGAGCACCCGCTGATCGAGAAGTGGGCGGACCAGCTGGAGAACCTGGACGCAGTGCGCGCTTACCAGCAGGAGGCGGCCCATAAGTCCGACTTTGAGCGTACCGAGATGAATAAGGACAAGACCGGCGTGCGCCTGCAAGGCGTAATGGGTATCAACCCGGTGAACGATACGGAGATCCCGATCTTCATTTCCGACTATGTACTGACCTCTTACGGCACCGGCGCCATTATGGCTGTGCCGGCCCACGATACCCGCGACTGGGAGTTTGCCAAGAAGTTTGACCTGCCCATTATTGAAGTGGTTGCAGGCGGCGATGTGGAGAAAGAGGCCTTCACCGACTGCGCTACCGGTACGCTGGTGAACTCCGACTTCCTCACCGGCCTGAGCGTGGAAGAAGCCAAGAAGAAGATCATTGAATGGCTGACCGCAGAGGGTAAGGGCCATGAGAAAGTGAACTTTAAGCTGCGCGACTGGGTGTTCAGCCGCCAGCGTTACTGGGGCGAGCCCATCCCGATCGTTAAGTGCGACAAGTGCGGCTATGTGCCGCTGCCGGAGAGCGAGCTGCCCCTGCGCCTGCCTATGGTAGACAGCTATGAGCCTACGGACACCGGCGAAAGCCCCCTGGCCAAGATGACCGACTGGGTGAACACCACCTGCCCCTGCTGCGGCGGCCCGGCCAAGAGAGAGACGGACACCATGCCCCAGTGGGCCGGTTCCAGCTGGTACTTCCTGCGCTATATGGACCCCCACAATCCGGACGCTCTGGCCTCGTCGGAAGCCCTGAATTACTGGGCGCCGGTGGACTGGTACAACGGCGGTATGGAGCACACCACCCTGCATTTGCTGTACTCCCGCTTCTGGCACAAGTTTCTGTATGACATCGGCGTGGTGCCCACCAAGGAGCCGTACCAAAAGCGCACCTCCCACGGTATGATCCTGGGCCAGAACGGCGAGAAGATGAGTAAGTCCCGCGGCAATGTGGTGAACCCGGATGAGATCGTAGACCAGTACGGCGCAGACACCATGCGCCTCTACGAGATGTTCATTGGCGACTTTGAGAAGGCTGCCCCCTGGAACAGCGACTCCATCAAGGGCTGCAAGCGCTTTTTGGAGCGGTACTGGAATCTGCAAACCATGGTCACCCCGGAGGAGGATTACAGCGGTGAGCTGGAGACTCTGATGCACCAGACCATTCAAAAGGTGACGGAGGATATTGACCAGCTGAAGTGCAACACCGCCATTGCGGCGCTGATGACTCTGCTCAACAAAGTGTATGACAAGGGCAGCGTTACCCGCGGCGAGCTGCGCACCATGACTGTTCTTCTGAACCCCTTTGCCCCCCATGTAACGGAAGAAATGTGGGAAGTGGAGCAGTTCGGCGGTATGGTGCACGAGGCACAGTGGCCTGCATTTGACCCGGCCAAGACCAAGGAGGACACGGTGGAGATCGTGCTCCAGGTGCTGGGCAAGGTGCGCTCCCGTATGACCATCAGCGCGGATATGCCCAAGGAGGAAGTGCTGGCCGCCGCCAAGGCGGACAGCAAAATCGCCCCGCTGCTGGAGGGTAAGACCATTAAGAAAGAGATCTATGTGCCCGGCAAGCTGGTAAACTTTGTTGCCATCTAACGACAATTACAATTTGTAATATAAAACAAGCGATAGACGGCCTTGGCAGTGCAAAACTGCCTTGGTCGTCCTGTATTTTTTGCCGGATTTGACCGAAAAGGGGATTTGTGCTATACTATTTTGCAGATTTTTACAGGATGTGAGTGTGTGAAAAAAATACTAAGCGTATTTTTGGCCGCTTTGTTTGTGATATGCACGGCGTTTGCCGTGCCTGCCACCGCCTGTGCTGCCACCCGGCTGCATGTGACGGATGCGCTGGAGACTCTGCAGACCAAGACCGGATACATTTCCGGCAAGACCGCCAAGGTTACCGGCAACTGCTTTGGCTTTGTGTCTGCTGTGTGCAAAGAATTGTACGGTGTAACTTATTACAACGAGCAAATGCGCGGTTCCTATCGTTATAATCATACGGAGAATTACTATACCGTAGCCAGCACGACCTTTTCTGCCGCTACCACCACCGCCAAGCAAAAGACGGTGGCGCGCCAGGTGATGGACTTTATTCTGGACAATGCGGCGGCCGGAGATGTAATTTCCTATGGCTGTGCCAATGACAGCACCCGCCATATGCACACGGCCATGGTGCAATATGTGGATACGGAAAAAATTCTTCTGTACCATTCCAACTACGCCAGCGGCAATTATACCTCTGCCGCTTGTCATGTGGATACGGTATACTGGGACAGTTTTTTGGACAGCCCGAATACCAATATAAAGGATAAGAACGGCGATGTGACCTCGCTGAATAAATTTTTCGGTGCGCCGATGAGTTGTAGCAACGGTATGGGTCTGTCTCTGAACCGCTACAGCAAGCTGACCTCCAAGTATTATTTGGACGAGTGCACCCTGGCGGCGCCCAACATTTCTACGGAGCGGAAAAGCTGTACCTCCATTCGTTATTCCTGGAGCACGGTGGAAGGCGCGGAGGCCTATACCTACTCCGTAACCAATGCGCAGGGCAAGACAGTTGTCAAATCTACGGTTACTGCGGATACGGCAGTTACTGTGGCCGGTCTGACCACCGGCGAAAAGTATACTTTTACCGTTGCAGGTAAGGCGGCGGATCGGAGCGGCCAAAGTGCAAGCAACACGATCACCTGTCTGCCGCCGGCTCCGTCTAAGCCTCGGGTCAGCGCCGGGGACGCCGGCGTGACGGTACGCTGGAATACGCGCACGGATGTGGACGGCTACCAGGTGTTTCGCAGCACGGCAAAGAACGGCACCTTTGTCCTGATCGCCACGGTGACGGATCCTGCGCAGAATACTTATGTAGACGATGAGATTAAGGTCAATACCACCTATTACTACAAGGTGCGCCGTTATGTGCACACCGAGGACGGTGACACGGCTTATTCCAACCGCTCTACAGTTACAGACGGCGTGGCAGTGCAGCTGGGCACGCCTACAGGCATTACTACTACCCGTACGGGAACGACTGCCATTCGGATGAACTGGAAGGCCACAGCGCACGCGGTGCGCTACACCGTTGCCTATCGGTTAAAGGGCAGCAGCAAGTGGACCTATTACAGCACCACGGCCTGCAACTATACCTTTAAGAATTTGAAGGTGAAGAGCACCTACCAGTTCCGGGTGCAGGCGGTCAGCCCCTTTGGCGCCGGCGCGTACAGTGCCACAGTGTCCAAGCAGGCTTTGCCCCCGACCCCCGGCAGTGTGAAAGTGCAGCGCCTGAGCACCAAGTCTGCCAAGATCAGTTGGAGCAAGTCCCAGGGCTTTACCGGCTATTACATTCTCCGGGCTACGGACAAGAACTTTAAGAAGAATGTAAAAAAGATCACCGTAAAGAGCAATACGGCCCTGAGCTATACGGACAAAACCGTCAAAAAAGGCACCCGCTATTATTACAAGATTTGCCGCTATACCGGTAAAAACAGCGGCAGTTACTCGAAAGTGGTCAGTATAAAAATTTGATTTTTTTGCAAAAAAAGTGGCGCAATGCTGCCTTTCTGCAAGTATTTAGATATTTTTTGATATTATGCTTGACAATCCGTCGGTTATTGTTTATAATCTTTGCGGATATGAAAAGAGTATTCAAATACCCCTGCCAAACAGGTCGGAGGGAGGGAATTTAATGAGCCAGGTTAGAGTTAAAGAGAACGAATCTCTTGACAGCGCACTGCGTCGCTTTAAGCGTCAGACTTCTCGTGACGGTATTATCCAGGAAGTCCGCAAAAGAGAGCATTATGAGAAGCCCTCTGTTGCCCGCAAAAAGAAGAGCGAGGCTGCTCGTAAAAGAAAGTACAAATAAGCTACATATTATTTGTGGGAGCGTGTCTTTACGCTCCCGTTTCTTTTATACGGAGGTAGAAGAATGAAAAAAATTCTTGTGATGAACGGCCCCAATTTGAACTTGACCGGTATTCGTAAAAAGAATGTGTACGGCGCCGAGACCCTGGAGGACATTAACCGGGAACTGGCCGCTTATGGCGAGGGCAAGGGCGTGCAGGTGTCATTTTATCAGAGCAACCATGAGGGCGCACTGATTGACAAAATCCATGCCAGTCGCACGGACTATGACGGCGTGGTGCTCAATGCAGGGGCCTATACCCATTATTCTTACGCTATTCGGGACGCCATTGAGGCGGTGCAGGATTTTACCCCCTATGTGGAGGTGCACATGAGCGATATTCACCAGCGGGAGGATTTTCGTCACATTTCTGTGCTGACCCCGGTTTGTGTAAGGCAAATTTGCGGCTTCGGCAAAGACAGTTACAAAATGGGTATTGATTTATTATTGGAAATACTGTAAAATATCTTTGTTATGTATTACAGATTACTTTTGGAGGTAAACTTATATGGTATCAGCAGGTGATTTCAGAAATGGCGTGACCTTTGAAGAGGACGGCAATGTGCTCCAGGTTGTGGAGTTCCAGCATGTAAAGCCCGGCAAAGGCGCCGCTTTTGTTCGTACCAAGGTAAAGAATGTGATTACCGGTTCCGTGGTAGAGAAGAGCTACAACCCCACTGCCAAGTTTCCCACCGCTTACATCGAGCGCAAGGAAATGGTGTATTCTTACAGCGACGACGGCCTGTATTACTTTATGGACCAGGAGACCTTTGATATGGTGCCGGTGAACAGCTCCGACCTGTCCGACAACTTTAAGTTCGTAAAGGAGAACGACATCTGCCGTATCCTGTCCTATAAGGGCAAGGTGTTTGGCGTGGAGCCGCCCACCTTTGTGGTACTGGAGGTCACCAAGACCGAGCCGGGTATTAAGGGCAACACCGCTACCAACACCTTGAAGCCTGCCACTGTGGAGACCGGCGCCGAGATCCGCGTGCCGCTGTTCATCAACGAGGGCGACAAAATCCGCGTAGATACCCGCACCTGCGAGTATATGGAAAGAGCATAAACCCGAACAACAATATTTTGTAAAGGAGATCGCGCAATGGATACGACAGAGAGCCTGGGCTATCTGAAGGGCCTGCTGGACGGCATGGACCTGGACGAGTCCAAAAAAGAGACCAAGATCTACAGAGCCATGATCGGCGTACTGGAGAACCTGGCAGAAGATGTAAACGATCTGACTGATGGCGTGGAGATGATGGCAGATCAGCTGGACGCTGTGGACGAGGACCTGGGCGATGTGGAGGAGTACCTCTACGGCGACGAGGACGACGATGACTGCGACTGCGGTTGCTGCGATGACGACGAGGACGAGTGTCAGGAGTTCGAGATCGAGTGCCCTGCTTGCCACGAGACCTTTGTGGTAGATGAGGACACCGTGCTGGACGGCTCTATGGAGTGCCCCGCCTGCGGCGAGACCCTGGAGTTTGAGGTCACCTGTGAGGATGACGAGGACCAGGACGCCGATCAGGACTGATCTAAGCAGAAAAACGGACCCGAAGCGGTTTTGCCGCCTTGGGTCCTTGTTTTTTAACCTAATTGGTGAACACATGCCCCGCCGTTTGGCAGGGCTTGTGTTTTATCCGTGCACATGCACGGTGAAGTTCTTGTGGCAGTGGGGGCAGTTGACGGTGTGCCTGCCTTTTTTGCGAGGTAGGCGCAGCACTGCTTTGCAGCCGGGGCATTTCTTAAACACATGGGTTTTGCGAAATTTCCATTTGTCCCGCAGCAGGCGGCTTTCCTGTCGTACAGGGGCGGTCAGTGCCAGCCAGCGGGCGTTCTCTCGCTGCCGGGCAGCAATGTTGCGGGAGAAAGAGCGGAAGATAGCGTAGATCAGCACCGCCAGGGAGAGGATCCACAGCACGGTATAGACCGGGCGGGACACCCGGGCAAAGACGCTGCCCACGATCACCAGCACCAGGTAGATTGCCAGCAGGGCTTTGTACAGGGCGTCTATGCCGTAGCGACCGGCCATACCCTGTTGCATTTTGTAGCCCATTTGTCTGAATTTTTCTTTCATATAGAATGCCTGTCCTTTCAAAATCTATGGGTTATGCGCCGGCAGAGGAGCCACTGGCCTGTCCAAAGGCGTTGTTGCCGCCCCTCTGGCTTCTGCTGTTTTGGCCGTCATAACCGTACTGATCGTTGCTTTCGTTATTATTGCCGTCGTTGCTTTGATTGCCGCTTTGACCGCTTTCTGCGCTTTGGCTATATCCATACGCGTTGCCCGGTGATACATCGTAGTGCTGGTACTGGCTGCTCCAACTCATCAAGGAGGTGATGCCCAGAATTACCAGGCGGATAATAAAGATCACCAGTGCCACCCGCAGGATGGTTAGCAGGCAGCCACCTTGGCGGCGCACCGGGCGACTTTGCGGCCGTCCGGTGCCGGTGTTGCCTGTTCCGGCGGTGTAGGCGGAGAAGTCAAAGAACGAGAACGGGTCAAAGCCAAAGCCCAAGGGGTTGATCCCCTGGCGAATGCTGTTGTAGGCACTTTGGTAATTGGCATTATCCGGCTCCCGGTTTACGGCAATGCGAATGTTTGCCAGGGCCTTTTCCTGATCGCCGTAGCCCATATAGGCCAGGGCGGCCAGGTAGTACCAGCGGGTGTCGCTTTTGTCCATATTGCCAAGCAGGTTAATGGCCTGTGCATATTGACCGTGGTTGATAAAGTTCACCACGGCGGTATAGTAATCACTGCCGGCGTCTGCGCTGCGGCCACTGCCGGTAGAGGTGCTTTTGGCGGCGTTGCCGTTCTTGATGGCGTCAAAGGCAGCGTTTACCTCAGCCATCTTGGCCTCGGCCACATGGTCTCCCGGGTTCAGATCCGGATGATACTTTTTGGCCAGACGCTTATAGGCTCGGGTGCATTCCGCCAAATCGGCGCCGCTGGGCACGCCCAGCACCTGATAGGGATTTTGTGTCATATTGCCTCGCTTGTGTTTCTTAGATTGCTTCTACTATACCACGGATTTTTGACCAATTTGTGACCAAATGAAGAAGAAAATCCGCCCACTTGTAAAGGATTTGTTAACCCCTATAGAAAAAGAGACGGTTTTTAACCGCTTTGTCTTGTATTTGCAACGGAAATTTGGTAAACTGGAAATATAAATTTCAGAAGAGGGGTTATTCTATGTTCAGTCCGATTTTGCTGACCATCGGCGACAACATTGACCAGGCATTTTCTGCCTTTGATCTGTGGGTGTTCCGGTTCTTCGGCTCTATGCAGTGCGGGTTTTTGACCGGCGTTGCCAAGTTTTTTACCACCTTTGGGGACGAGAATTTCGTTATTCCCGTGGTGGTGCTGTCTGTGGTGCTGTGCTTTTTTAAGCGCACCCGCAAGTACGGCTTTTCCATTTTATTTGCCGTGATCATCGGCACGCTGATTACCAATGTGATTGCCAAGCCGATGGTGCTGCGTATTCGACCGTACAATACTTTGCAGCAGAATGCGGATTACTGGGCCTGGTACATTGGCGCCGGGGCACTGAGCGAGAGCGATTACAGCTTCCCCTCCGGCCATACCACCTCTGCCGTTGAGGTAGCCACCGCACTGTTCCTGTGCTTTAAGAGCGATAAAAAGAAAATTGTCTGGCTGTTCCCCTGTGTGGCTCTGTGCACCATGGGCTCCCGGGTGTATCTGATGGTGCATTACGCCACCGATGTGTTGGGCGGTTTGCTGGTGGGCGTGATCGCCGCCGTTTGTGGCTACCTGCTGATGAAGCTGGTGATGAAAATCAAGGGCTTGGAAAAGGTGGACGCGGCCAAGCTGTTCAAAAAGGTGCCCGGCAAGGTGGGCTTTGCCTGCATTGGCGTGGCGGTCATCGGTATCTTCCTGTATGCGTTTATTCCCTCCCTCAGCGAGGGGGGCGCAGACACCCAGCGCTGTGCCTATGTAGGGGACTATAATTGCTACAACGCCGCCCGGGTGGACGATGAGAAGTATCCGCCTATTGACGGCAAGGAATATTGCAAGATCCATTGGAAAGAACTGTCAGGCGTAAAGGAGTAAAGCCATGCCTTTTATTGAAGTGAAGACCACAGAGGATCTGTCTGCCGTGGCAGCGGAACTGAAAAGTGAATTGGGCCACGCCATTACCGCCATTCCCGGCAAAAGCGAAAGCTGGCTGATGGTGAACCTGGTGGGTGAGCAAAAAATGTACTTCCAGGGCAGCGACGCACCCTGTGCCCTGTTTTCCGTGTCCATTTTCGGCACGGCAACGGACGAGGCCTACGACGATCTGACCCGCCGGTTGTGCGCCCTTGCCCAGCAGTATTTGCAGGTGCCGCCGGAGCGCACCTATGTGCGCTACCGAGAGGTGGACCACTGGGGCTATAACAATTTTAATTTCTGAGCACCAAGCGCTGCGGGCAACTGCGGCGCTTTTGTTATGATAAATTTGTGTTAAATCTCATAAGATTTCTGTACAAGGGGCTGTGGGTCTGTTACAATAGAAAAAACGATAACGGAGGCAATACAGTATATGAATTTGATCATTGAAATACTCAAGGCCATTGTGCTGGGCGTGGTAGAGGGCATTACCGAGTGGCTGCCCATCAGCTCCACCGGCCATATGATCCTGGTGGACGAATTTTTGCACCTGAATGTGACACCTCAGTTCAAAGAAATGTTCTTAGTGGTGATCCAGCTGGGCGCCATTTTGGCCGTGGTGGTGCTGTACTGGCACAAGCTGTGGCCCTTTGGTATGGAGAACAAGCGCATTGTGCCTAAGAAAGACATTTGGCAAATGTGGCTCAAGGTGCTGGTCAGCTGCGTACCGGCTGCTGTGGTGGGCGTGCTCTTTGACGATAAGCTGAACGCGCTGTTTTACAATTGGCAGACCGTGGCGATTATGCTCATTCTCTTTGGTATCTTCTTTTTGGTGGTGGAGACCTGGAACAAAGGCAAAACCGCCAAGATCAATTCCATTGGCGAGCTGACTTACACCTCTGCGCTGATTATTGGTATTTTTCAGCTGATCGCGGCGGTGTTCCCGGGCACCTCCCGCAGCGGCGCCACCATTTTGGGCGCCATTCTCATTGGCGTGTCCCGCACGGTGGCGGCAGAGTACACCTTCTTCCTGGCGGTGCCGGTGATGTTTGGCGCCAGCGCGCTGAAGCTGGTCAAGTTCGGCTTCCACTTCACCTCTGCCGAGGCCATTTTGTTGGCTGTGGGTATGGTGGTGGCTTTCCTGGTGTCCATCCTGGCCATCAAGTTCCTGATGGGGTACATCAAAAAGCACGACTTTAAGGCCTTTGGCTGGTATCGGATCGTTTTAGGCGCAGCGGTAATTTTGTACTTTGCGCTGGCTCGATAAATGCGTATTCGCCGCAGGTGAAAACCTGCGGCTTTTTTGCGCCCTGCGGTGGCAATTCCTGTGGGAATATGCTATACTGAAAGGTGAAATTAAGAGACTTTGGAGCAAGGTATGGCAGAAGCGTATGAGAATTTGGCCGGTCGGGTGGAGGAGATCATTTACCGCAACCCGGACAACGGCTACACCGTGCTGCAACTGAATACAGGCGAGGCCAATGTGGACGGCGAGACCGTGGCCGGTGAAATGCCTCCCATCAGCGAGGGGGAGGAGGCAGTGTTTCGGGGTCAATGGACCATGCACCCCCGCTTTGGCCGCCAATTTAAGGCGGTGCAGGTGACGGTGACCTTGCCCAAGGACGCCTCCGGCATTTTGCAATACCTGTCCGGCGGGATCATTAAGGGTATCGGCCCCTCAACGGCCACCAAGATCGTAGAGGCCTTTGGCGCCGACAGCTTGCAGGTGATCGAGAAGGAGCCGGAGCGGCTGGCAGAGCTAAAGGGGATCAGCCGCAGTATGGCCAAGAAGATCAGCCGGGAGTACCAAAACCAGTTTGCCTCCCGCCAGGCGTTGGAGGCGCTGGCCGGGATGGGCTTTACTCAGGGAGAGGCGTTTAAGGCCTTTTCCCTTTTTGGGCCGGAAGCGCCGGAGATTTTGGCGGAGAACCCCTATGCCTTTGTGACCACCGGCAACGATCAGGGCATTGCCTTTGAGCGTGCCCAGGAGATCGCGGAGGAACTGCCCCAGGCGCCGGACCCGGGTTATCGGGACCAGGCGGCGGTGATCTATGTGGTGCAGTATAATTTGAAGAACGGCCACACCTGCCTGCCCCGGCGCAAGGTGATCCAGACGGCGGTGGCCGGGCTGGATATGACCGAGGACCGGGCGGAGATGGCGCTGGACAACGCCTTGGAGGCGCGCCAGCTGGTGCAGGAGCAGATGGACGGACGGCCGTTCCTGTTTTTACCCCATATTTATGACGCGGAGCAGGGGATCGGCCAGCGGATCCGGGTGATGACCCAGTACCCGCCCCGGGAGTGCGAGATCTTCACTTCCGAGATCCTGGCCTATGAGGGCGCTAACGGTATTGAACTGGACGAAAAGCAGCGCCGAGCCATTGAGATCGCCACCCAAAAGGGCCTGCTGATCTTGACCGGCGGCCCGGGCACCGGCAAGACCACTACCGTTAAGGGCATTATTACCATGATGAAGAACCGGGGGCTGCGGGTGGCGCTGGCGGCGCCTACCGGTCGGGCTGCCCAGCGTATGACGGAGCTCACCGGCAGCGAGGCCAAGACCATTCACCGCCTGCTGGAGACCGAGCGGCGGGACGGCGAGCCGGAGCCGACTTTTGTTCACAATTTGCGCAATCCGCTGGATCTGGACGCGGTGATCGTGGACGAACTGTCTATGGTCGATGTGCTGCTCTTCTCCGCGCTGTTAGACGCGCTGCCGCTCCATTGCCGCCTGATCTTGGTAGGCGATGTGGACCAGCTGCCGCCGGTGGGGGCGGGCAATGTGCTCTCGGACCTGATCGCCGGTGGACTGATCGATGTGATCAGCCTGGACAAAGTGTTTCGCCAGGCGCGGAAAAGCCGTATCGTCACCAATGCGCACCGGGTGGTGGCCGGTGAAATGCCGGAGCTGGACTGCAACACCCCGGACTCAGACTTCTTTTTCTTAAATACAGCGTCCGTGTATGCGGTGCCCCACAAGGTGGTAGAGCTGGTGACCCGGCGTATTCCTGCCGGTTACGGACTGGACAGCATAAAGGACATTCAGGTACTGTGCCCCTCTCGCAAGGGGGCTGCCGGCACCGAGTACCTGAATACCCAGTTGCAGGCGGCGCTGAACCCGCCGGACAAGCACAAGGCGGAATTGGTGACCATGGGTCGCACCCTGCGGGAGGGCGACCGGGTCATGCAGATCAAAAACAACTACGATGTGCCCTGGTTTAAGAAAAACGGTGACAGCGGCGCCGGGGTATTCAACGGCGATATTGGCATTCTCACCCGCATTGACCGGGGGCAGGATATTCTGAATGTGCAGTTTGATGATCGGGAGGCCATGTACTCCCTGCAAAATGCGGATCAGCTGGACCTGGCCTACGCCATGACCGTGCATAAGAGCCAAGGCTCGGAGTTCTCCGCGGTGGTGATGCCCACCATCGGTGCGTCGCCCAAGCTGTGCTATCGCAATTTGTTCTATACCGCCCTGACCCGTGCCAAGTCCCTGCTGATCCTGGTAGGCACGCGGGAGAGCATACAGGCCATGGTGACGAATGATAAAAAAATGCTGCGGTACAGCGGGCTTGTTCATTTTTTATCTGTTGACAACGACGGCCCGATACAGTAGCATATAGAAAAGTGATTTTTGTTTAGGACGGATGTTTATGTTTGGATATGATTTGGGCATTGATCTGGGCACCACCAATATTGTGATCGGCGTGCCCGGCAAGGGCATACGGCTGGACGAGCCGGCCTATGTGGCCTATGATGAGGAAAAAGAGAAGGTGCTGTACGCCGGTAAGCGGGCCTACTTCTTAGAGGGGCGCGAGCCGGAGGGCCTGCGTGTGGAGCGTCCCATTCTCTCCGGCGTGGTGGGCCATTATGAGTTGGCCCAGCAGATGATGCGCCATTTTATCAATAAAGTGATCGGTAACAGCCTGTTTAAGCCCCGCGTGGTTGTGTCTGTGCCGGCTATGCACACGGATGTGGAAAAGCGCACCATTGTGTCCGTCATGATCCACGCCGGAGCCCGCTCCGTGTGCCTGGTGGAGGAGCCGCTGTGTGCCGCCTTCGGCGCCGGGATCGACCCTATGCAGCCCTCCGGCGCTTTTGTGATCGACCTGGGCGGCGGCACGGTGGATATGGCGGTGATCAGCCAGGGGGCCATGAGTCAGTCTGAGTCCCTGAAAGTGGGGGGCAACGACCTGGACGCAGAGATCGTTAAGTACTTGCGTGAGGCGCACGATGTGGCCGTTGGCCTGCGCACCGCAGAGGAGATCAAGCGCACGGTGGCCTGCGCCCTGCCCAGAGAGGAAGATGTGACCACCTATGCCAAGGGCCAGGACCTGCTCACCGGTCTGCCCCGGGAGGTGGAGATCAGCGGCAACGCCCTGTACCTGGCGCTACAACCGTATTTTGAGACGGTGGCGGAGCATGCGGGGGCGCTGTTTGAGCGCACCTCGCCCCAGCTGGTCACGGACATTGGCAACACCGGCGTGCTGCTCACCGGCGGCGGTGCCAATATTTGTAATATCGACCGTCTGTTCTCAGACGCACTGGGCGGCGTGCCGGTGCGCAAGGCCACGGACGAAATGCACTGCGTGGCCAAGGGCTGCGTGGTGGCGCTGGAAAAAATGCATCTTCTGGATCAGTACGGCTATCGGTATCAGACCAAAGAAGACGCCCATATTCGCTGATGGTTCGGTTTGCCAAGTGGCACCCATTGGTGCAATTTTGTTACTTTTTATGCGTATTGCTGCTCACTTGCCTGAGCCGACACCCGGTGCCGGTGGCGCTGTCCCTGTTGGGGGCGGCGGTGTACCTGCTGCTGACGGATGGCCGCCGCAGCCTGCGCAGTCTTTTGTGCGTGCCGGTGCTGGTGGCGCTGGTGGGCGGCTTTAACTTTTTATTTGCCCACTGGGGTGTAACGGTACTCTTTAGTCGGGGCGACACCCAGTTCACCTTGGAGAGCCTGATTTACGGCTGCTTTCAGGGGGGCATATTTGCCGGGGTGGTGCTGTGGCTGGCGGTGTTTGGCCGTGTGCTGGGCAGCGATCGGCTGCTGGCGGTCACCGGCCGTGCGGCGCCCCGCTTTTCTCTTTTATTTTCTATGACTTTAGGGTGCATTGCCCGCTTTCGGGAGAATGCACGGCGGATCCGCCTGGCTCGTGCCGGTGCGGGACTGGCGAAAGAAAAGCCCCTGCACGAGGCGCTGGATCAGTTCTCTACGCTGGTCACCTTGTCCCTGGAGGGGAGTATGACCACGGCAGACGCTATGCGCGCACGGGGCTACGGCAAGGGCCGCCGCCGGGTGTACGATCCGTTTACATTCGGCGTGGCGGACGGCATGGGGCTGGCAGTGGTGCTCCTGCTGAGTATCACGGTGCTGGCGGTGGCGCTCACCGGCGGCTTTACATTTTATTTTGACCCGGAGCTGGAATGGGTCACCCTGTCTCCCTTAGGGGCGGCGGCAGCGGGCGCGCTTTGTTTTTGCCCGGCGATCTCAAATGTAGGGGAGGCACTGCAATGGCGGCGATTGAAGTGGAAAAACTGAATTTCACCTACCCGGACGCCGACAGTGCGGCGCTCTCCGATGTGACTTTTTCCATTCCGGCGGGGGGCTTTTATTTGCTGATGGGTCCCTCCGGCAGCGGTAAAAGCACTTTGCTGCGGCTGCTGCAAGGGGAGATCGCGCCCCACGGTGCGTTGACCGGGCAGCTGCACTGTGACGGCCCGGCAGGCTTCGTTTTTCAAAATCCGCAGGACAGTATGGTCACGGACAGCGTGCAGCGGGAACTGGCGTTCTCGCCGGAGCACGCCGGGCTGGACGGTGCTGCCGTGGCACGGCGGGTGGGGGAGTGCGCCGCATTCTTTCATTTGGAGCCGCTGATGGAACGCACCACCGCTTCTTTGTCCGGTGGGGAGCAGCAGCTGCTGTCCCTGGCGGCGGCTATGACCGGTTCGCCCCGGGTGCTTTTGCTGGACGAGCCTTGCGCAGCGCTGGACCCGGCAGCGGAAGAAAAATTTTTGCAGGTGCTGCTGCGGCTGAACCGAGAGCTGGGCGTAACGGTGCTGATGAGCACCCACACCCCCGGCGCAGCCCTGGCCCAGGCGGACGGCGTGCTGCTGCTTAACGCCGGGCGCTGCACCTGTTATGACGATCCCCGGGCCTTTGCCTGCGCCTTGCGGCAAAGCGGCGACCCGATGTTGCAGGCGCTGCCGGTGGGGGCGATCTTGTTTGATGAAGTGCCGCTGACGGTGCGGGAGGCCCAGCCTTTGGCCGCCCACCTGCGGTGCAAACCGGCGCCTGCGCCTCAACCTGCGGGCAAGCCGGTGCTGACCTTAAAAGAAATTTGCTTTGCTTATGAGAAAAAGAGCGCCGATGTGCTCTTTCGCCTGTCCCTGACCTTAACGGCCGGCAAGTGCTACGCTATTGTAGGCGCCAACGGCAGCGGCAAAAGCACCCTGCTGGGGGTGATGGCCGGTGTACTGAAGCCCTATGCGGGCAAGGTGCAACGCCCGGTGCCCACCGCCCTGCTGCCCCAAACGGTGCAGTACCTGTTTACCCGGGATCGGGTGGATCAGCTGGTGCAGCCGGAAATATTACGGCAGCTGGGCATTGCCCACCTGGCCGCCCGGCACCCGCTGGATCTGTCCGGCGGCGAGAGCCGACTGGTGGGGCTGGGTATGGTGCTGGACACCGGCGCTGATGTGCTGCTGCTGGACGAGCCTACCGCCGGGTTGGACGCCGGTGCAAAAGCACAATTGGGCGCCCAGCTGCGCCGCCTGTGCGCTGCCGGTAAAACGGTGGTGCTGGTGACCCACGATCTGGATTTTGCCGGTACTTACAGTGATGAAGCGGCCTTTCTGTGCAATCGGGTGGTGACCCCGCCCCGGCCCCGGCGGGCATTCTTTGCCGGTATGGAGCTGTACACCACCGGCGTGCGCCGGGTGACCTGCCGGGCGCTGCCGGACGCCGTATCGCCGGAGGACCTGGTCTTATGAAACGGGTGCTCCTGACGATTTTGTTTTTGATTTTACCGGTGCTGCTGGTGGTGTGGCAGGTGTGCTTTGCAGACACCACCTCCTGGTATCTGGTGGCGGCGGTTTTGCTGCTGCTCAGCGCGCTGCCGTTCTTTTTGCACCTGGAGCGAAAGCCGGTCTCTGCCCGGGAGATGGCGCTGCTGTCCGCCTTAACGGCGCTGGCGGTGGTCAGCCGGGCGGTGTTCTATCTGATCCCCCAGGTGAAGCCCATTGCCGCGGTGGTGATCGTGGCCGGTATGTGTCTTGGCCCCTTTTCCGGCTATATGGTGGGGGCGCTGTCCGCCTTTTTGTCCAACTTCCTGTTTGGGCAGGGGATATGGACCCCTTTCCAAATGGTGGCGCTGGGGCTGGTAGGACTGCTGGCCGGTGTGCTGCTGCGCCCCGGTCGGGTGAACCGCTGGGTGCTGGCGCTGGTGGGCTTCTTTTTAGCCACGGTGGTGTACGGGCTGGTGGTGGATCTGAGCACGGTTTTAATGACGGTGACGGACTTTACCTGGCCTGCGGTGTTGGCGGTGTATGCCGCCGGTGCGCCTTTCGATCTGGTATTCGGCGGGTCTACCGCAGTCTTTCTGGTACTGTTTGGCGCCCCGCTGGAGCAAAAGATTACCCGCCTGCAACGAAAATACGGCCTGCTGGAGCGCAAAGCCACCGCAGGGGATAAGGAGAATTGCCATGAATAAAACGATTATTGATAAGCTGGCGCGCTTTGCCCAGACCAGCGCCATTATCGGCCTGTGCCTTTTGGGCATTTGCCCCGCCTTTGGCATTATGGCTATGGTGGTGCCGGCGGTGTTCAAGCAAAAGGGCGCGGAGCTGACGGAGGAAAATCAGCAGCTGTGCCGCAGAGCGCAGATCATGGGCGCGGTGTCCTTGGTGCTGTTCGTTATAGATGTGGTGATCGCGTCGATTTTATATGCTAAGTTCAAATAATCATCGAATAACAGAGAAGCGGAGGTGCTTTTTGCACTTCCGCTTCTTTTGTATATACTTATTGTAAGATCAGTCCGGGTAACCGTTCGGGTTCTGCTTTTGCCAGCGCCAGGAGTCCTCACACATTTCTTCCAGCGAGCGGGTGGCCTGCCAGCCCAGCTCCCGTTTGGCTTTGGAGGGGTCGCAGTAGCAGGTGGCAATGTCGCCGTCCCGGCGGGGCTTGATTTCATAGGGAATGGCCACGCCGTTGGCCTTTTCAAAGGCCTTGACCACATCCAGCACACTGTAACCGATGCCGGTGCCCAGATTGTAGATGAACAGGCCCTGATCCTTGGCCAGCTTTTCTACCGCCTTTACATGGCCCAGCGCCAGATCCACCACATGGATATAGTCCCGCACGCCTGTACCGTCCGGGGTGGGGTAGTCATCGCCGAAGATGCCCAGCTTTTCCAACTTACCCACAGCCACTTGGGTGATGTAGGGCATCAGGTTGTTGGGAATGCCGTTAGGGTCCTCGCCCATGGTGCCGCTTTTGTGGGCGCCGATGGGATTAAAGTACCGCAGCAGGCAAATGCTCCAGCTGGGGTCGCTTACATACAGATCCTGGAGAATGCACTCGATCATATACTTAGTGCGGCCGTAGGGGTTGGTGACCCCGCCGATCTCCATATCCTCGGTAAAGGGGGCAATGTTGTTCATACCGTATACTGTAGCAGAGGAGCTGAAGATGATTTTCTTGCAGCCGTTTTGACGCATCACATCCAGCAGCACCAGGGTGCCGTTAACATTGTTGTCAAAGTACTCCAAAGGCTTATGTACACTCTCGCCAACGGCCTTTAGTCCGGCAAAGTGAATGACGCAGTCAATGTCTTCTGCCGCAAAGACTTTGTTCAGACCCTCCCGGTCCCGAATGTCGCATTCGTAGAACTTAAAGTCCCGATCCACCAGCGCGCGGATCCGATCCAGCGACGAGTGCTTGCAGTTGTAAAAATTGTCCAGGATCACCACATCCTGCCCTGCGTTGAGTAACTCCACGCAGGTGTGAGAGCCGATATAACCGGCGCCGCCTGTTACAAGTACAGCCATTTTTTTCCTCCTTGATTGTAGGTACACTTTTGAAATTTCATTATATACCCCTTTGCCACCAATGTAAATAAGAAAGTTGCAGTTTCTTTTGACGCTTTGCGCAGAAATTTGGGCGGTTTTGCATGGGAAAGAAAAGCAATACAGGCTGTATACGGAAAAACAAGCGAAGAAAGCCCGATATTACGCCAAAAAGTATAAAAGCACTATACAAGAAGTAATAAATGTACAGAAATTTTAACCAAATTCCTTTCGCTTTTTAGACGATTTTTTTACATTTTGGCGTTCAAATTCGCCGGAAGTCTGTTTACTTTTGGGGGTCGGGGGTGTAAAATGAGCAGTGGAATTAAGGAATGTTCGGAGGTGACGGCGTTGCTGCTGATGAAGGTTGATGTGGCAAGCAAACTGATCGAAGAACTGAATACAGAAACGGTGTTCAGCCTGTTTGGCGGCAAGCTGAAGATTGATGAAGGCACCGTTGTCAGTTGGATTATTATGGCGGTTTTTCTGATTGTCGGTATCCTGCTGACCCGTGGACTGAAGGTGGAGGGCGAGCTCTCCAAGCGCCAGCTGTTTATTGAAATGTGCGTCGACAAAATGCGCACCTTCTTCCATAATATTATGGGACCGGACGGGGACCGTTACATTCCCTGGATGATGACGGTGGCCATTTATATCGGTGCCTGCAATATGTGCGGCATTTTTGGCTTCAAGTCTCCCACTAAGGAGCTGAATGTGACCTTAGGTCTGGCACTGACCAGCATTATTCTGGTTCAGTACGCCGGTATTCATAAAAAGGGAACCAAGGGTTGGCTTAAATCCTTTGCAAAGCCGGTGGCCATTGTGCTGCCCATCAATTTGCTGGAGCTGGTTATCAAGCCCATGTCTCTTTGCTTCCGACTTTTCGGCAACATCATCGGCGCTTTCATTATTATGAAGCTGATCGAATCGGTGGTGCCGGTGGCGATCCCGGTGGCATTGAGCCTTTACTTTGATATTTTTGATGGTTTTATCCAGGCGTATGTGTTTGTCTTTTTGACATCCCTGTACATCCAGGAAGCCATTGAAGATTAAATAGAACTTTTACAGAAAAGGAGAAATTTATTATGACAGTAGCAATCGCAGCGGCAATCGCCGTACTTACAGGTGTAGCAGCAGGTATCGGTATCGCTCTTGCAACCGGTAAGGCAGTAGACGCTATCGCTCGTCAGCCCGAGGCTGCCGGTGACATTCGTACCGCTCTGATCCTGGGCTGCGCCCTGGCAGAGGCAACGGCTGTTTACGGTCTGGTTATCGGTATTCTGATCATCTTCATTTTGAAATAACCGAGAAAATCCACAAGCAGAAAGGAAGCAGTGTCTATGCTGTCATTAGACTGGAACCTGCTCTTTACCGTGATCAACCTGGTGATCTTCTATATCCTGATGAAGAAATTTGTCTGGAACAAGGTGCTGGGTGCCATGGATAAACGGCAGTCCATGATAGACCAACAATTCAAAGACGCCGACGAGGATCGTCGAGCCGCAGGCGCTCTGAAAACAGAATATGAGGATCGCTTAGCCGGTGCGGACGCAGAGTCGGCACGCTTGATTGCAGACGCAAAGGTCACTGCCAAAGCCAAAGCTGACAAGATCGTAGACCAGGCCAAGCTCACCTCCGACAAGATGGTACGCGACGCGCACCAGACCATTGAGCACGAGCGCAACGAGGCGCTCCAGTCCGTGAAGCATGACATTGCCTCTCTGGCAATGGACGCTGCGGCCAAGGTGGTGTCCAAAGAGGCGTCTGAGCTGGACAACAGCGCGATCTATGACGATTTTCTGGCGGGGCAGGACGGCGGTGATCCGGTATGACCGTAACCGCACAGAATTATGCGCTGGTGCTGGGGGAACTGAACCTGGACGAACAGCAGGTGGAAGCAGCAGAGACCTTGCTGCGTGAAAATCCGCTGCTCACCCAGGTGCTCTCTGACCCCAGAGTGCGCTTTGCAGAGAAGGAAAAGTGCCTGGACCGTATTTTTACGCCGCCCTTTTCCGCCTTTATGAAGGTGCTTTGTAAGCATGAGCGCGTGTATGCACTGACAGAGATTTTTGAAGCCTATCGGGATCTGTGCCGCAAAAAGGCGGGCACGGTCCGGGCGCAGCTGCTTTGCGTGGAGCCGCCCAGTGCGGACCAGGCAGAGAAAATGCGCGCGTTTGTGAAGAACAAATTCGGTGCCGCCAATGTGGAGCTGGACATTGCGGTACAGCCGGACTTGCTGGGCGGGTTTATTCTGCGCTGCGGCGACTATGAATATGACCGGTCCGTAAAGGGCAAGTTAGATAAATTACAGCAAAAACTGACTGGGGAAGTGAAGTAATGGCAGCAATCAGTTCGGATCAGATCGTATCCATTCTCCGTGAGGAGATCACCAATTACGACTTTAACCAAAATGACGAGGAAGTGGGCAAGGTCGTTCGCGTAGGCGACGGCATTGCCACCATTTACGGTATGAACCACGCCATGTACGGCGAGATCGTGGTGTTCGACTCCGGGGTCAAGGGTATGGTCCAGGATATTAAAGAGAACCAGATCGGCTGTATCCTGTTTGGCCAGGACAGCGAGATCCACGAGGGCTCTACCGCTGTGCGTACCCACAAGCGTGCCGGCGTGCCGGTAGGCGAGGGCTTTATCGGCCGTATCGTCAACGCTTTGGGCGAGCCTATCGACGGCAAGGGCGAGATCCAGTCCGACGACTACCGCCCGGTAGAAGAACCGGCCCCCTCCATTGTGGACCGGCAGTCGGTTGATACCCCTTTGGCCACCGGTATTCTGTCCATTGACTCTATGTTCCCCATTGGGCGTGGCCAGCGTGAGCTGATCATCGGCGACCGCCAGACCGGTAAGACCTCCATTGCCATTGACACCATCTTAAACCAAAAGGGCAAGGATGTGATCTGCGTTTATAACGCCATTGGTCAAAAGGCGTCTACCGTGGCAAAGCTGGTGCATACGCTGGATAAGTACGGTGCGCTGGACTACACCATCGTGGTGTGCTCCACAGCGTCCGACCCGTCCTCCCTGCAATATATTTCTCCCTATTCCGCCACTGCAATGGCAGAATACTTTATGTACAAGGGCAAGGACTGCCTGATCGTGTATGACGATCTGAGCAAGCACGCGGTGGCTTACCGTGCGCTGTCCCTGCTGCTGGAAAGAAGTCCCGGCCGTGAGGCCTATCCCGGCGATGTGTTCTATTTGCACTCCCGGCTGCTGGAGCGTTCCAGCCGACTGTCCGACAAGCTGGGCGGCGGCTCCCTGACCGCTCTGCCTATTATCGAGACCCAGGCAGGCGACCTTTCCGCCTATATTCCCACCAATGTGATCTCCATTACAGACGGCCAGATCTTCCTGGAGAGCGACCTGTTCTTCAGCGGTCAGCGCCCGGCTGTGAATGTCGGTCTGTCCGTATCCCGTGTAGGCGGCGCAGCCCAGACCAAGGCCATGAAGAAGGCCGCCGGTTCTCTGCGTATCGACCTGGCCCAGTTCCGTGAGATGGAAGTGTTTACCCAGTTCTCCTCCGATCTGGACGATGAGACCAAGGCCAGCCTGACCTACGGCAAGGGCCTGATGGAGCTGTTAAAGCAGCCCCTGTGCCATCCGTTGTCCCTGTCGGATATGGTGGTGTCCCTGGTGGCAGCCATCGGCCATAAGTTTATGGATGTGGAGCCCAGGGAGATCAAGGCGTTCCAGACCGGACTGCTGGAGTTCGTCAACGCCAAGTATCCGGAGCTGGTGGCCACCATTGAGAAGGACCAGGTGCTCACCGATGAATTGCGGGAGCAGATCCTGGCCGCAACCGATGAATATAAGAAGGTAAACCATGGCTAATGCAAGAGAGATCCAAAGCCGGATGAAGAGCATTCAGGACACCATGAAGATCACCAACGCCATGTATATGATCTCATCCTCCAAGCTCTCTAAGGCCAGAACGGACCTGAAGAATACGGAGCCATACTTCTTCACCATGCAGGACGCTTTGGCCAAGATTCTGATGGAGGCACCGGACGCTGGTAACCGCTTTTTTGACCAGCGGTCGGATCTGGCACCGGAGGATCGGAAAAAAGGCTATATCGTGGTCACCGCCGACAAGGGCATGGCCGGTGCCTACAACCACAATGTGATTAAGATTGCCGAGGAGGCTACCCATACCGGAGAGGGCGAGAACCATAATATGCTCTTTGTGGTGGGTGAAGTGGGCCGACGGTATTTTGAGACCAAGAACATTCCCGTTGCCATGGACTTTAAGTACACGGCACAGAATCCCAATATGAACCGTGCCCGGTACATTGCAGAGCAGGTGACGGAGCTGTTCGTCAGCGGCGAGCTGGACGAGGTGTATATCATCTATACCAAGATGATCAACTCCCTGAATGTGCAGGCCGAGTGCCACCGTCTGCTGCCTTTGGAGCAGGAGCGGATCTCTGTGCACCGGGATCGGAAGTA
Organism: bacterium; assembly: GCA_963605415.1. Lineage (GTDB taxonomy): Bacteria > Bacillota > Clostridia > Oscillospirales > Acutalibacteraceae > CAG-217. Next base: position 163,706 of record CAVCUL010000002.1, read on the forward strand.
TTACGATCAGGTGGCGTTTTTGCCGTCGCCGGACGATGTGTTTGAGCACATTGTGCCCAACTATGTGGCCGGGTTTGTGTACGGTGCGCTGGTAGAGTCTTATTGCTCCGAGCATAACGCCCGTATGACCGCTATGCAGACGGCAACCAACGCGGCCAAGGATATGCTCAATCAGCTGACCATTGATTATAACCGGGCAAGGCAGTCTGCCATTACCCAGGAGATCACGGAAGTGATCGCCGGCGCCAAGGCGCAAAAGAAGAAAACTGACTAACAATCGGAGGCAATCCTATGAATAAGGGCAAAATCATTCAGATCATGGGCCCCGTTGTGGATGTGGCGTTCCCGGAGGAACTGCCCGCCATTAAGGAGGCGCTGGAGGTGCAGCTGGACGGCAAGCGCCTGGTGATGGAAGTGAGCCAGCACATCGGCAACAACTGTGTGCGCTGCATTATGCTGGCAACATCTGACGGTCTGTGCAAGGATATGGAAGTGGTTGCCACAGGCAGCTCCATCTCCGTGCCTGTGGGCCAAAAGACTCTGGGCCGCCTGTTCAATGTGGTAGGCGATACCCTGGACGGTCTGGAGGACCTGAGCGGCGAGAAGCACTGGGGCATTCACCGGCAGCCCCCCAGCTTTGAGGACCAGTCCCCGAATGTAGAGATCCTGGAGACCGGTATCAAGGTCATCGACCTGCTGACCCCTTACCAAAAGGGCGGTAAGATCGGTCTGTTCGGCGGCGCCGGCGTAGGTAAGACGGTGCTGATCCAGGAGCTGATCACCAATGTAGCCACCCAGCACGGCGGTTACTCCATCTTTACCGGTGTAGGCGAGCGTTCCCGTGAGGGTAACGATCTGTGGAACGAAATGCGCGAGAGCGGCGTGCTGCAAAAGACGGCTCTGGTCTTTGGCCAGATGAACGAGCCGCCCGGCGCCCGTATGCGTGTGGCAGAGACCGGGCTGACCATGGCGGAGTACTTCCGTGATGTGGAGCACCAGGATGTGCTGCTGTTTATTGATAACATCTTCCGTTTTGTACAGGCAGGTTCCGAGGTTTCCTCTCTGCTGGGTCGTATGCCCTCCGCCGTAGGTTACCAGCCCACCCTGGCAACGGATGTAGGCGAGGTGCAGGAGCGTATCGCCTCCACCAAGAACGGGTCTATTACCTCCGTACAGGCTGTGTATGTGCCTGCGGACGACTTGACCGACCCGGCACCGGCCACCACCTTTGCCCACTTGGACGCCACCACCGTACTGTCCAGAAAGATCGTGGAGCAGGGTATTTACCCGGCTGTAGACCCGTTGGAGTCCAGCTCTCGTATCTTAGAGGCCGATGTGGTGGGCGAGGAGCACTACGAGGTGGCTCGTAAGGTACAGGAGTACCTGCAAAAGTATAAAGAGCTGCAAGATATCATCGCGATTTTGGGTATGGAGGAGCTGTCCGACGAGGATAAGGTCACCGTTTACCGTGCCAGAAAGATCCAGAAGTTCCTGTCCCAGCCTTTCCATGTGGCCGAGCAGTTCTCCGGTATTCCCGGCGTGTTCGTACCGCTGAAAGAGTCTATTCGCGGCTTTAAGGCCATCATCAATGGTGAGGTAGACGATGTGCCGGAGATGGCGTTCTTCAATGTGGGCACTCTGGACGATGTGCTGGAGAAAGCCAAGCAAATGCAGAAGTAATCCTTGTGGCAAGGAGGTGCCCGTATGGGTGCAGACAATACATTCAAACTGAAAATTGTGGCGTCCAACCGGGTGTTTTATGACGGCCGGGCGCAAATATTGGTAATCCCGGCTATCGACGGCGGCGAGGTGGGCTTCCTGGCCCAGCATGAGAACTGCGTTACCCCGGTGGAAGTGGGCGAAATGCGCATTAAGGATACTGAGGGTAAGATCATTCACGCCTTTGTGGGCAGCGGCTTCTTGGAGTTTGTCAACAATGAGGCTACCCTTGTGTGCGTGTCTGCAGAGCTGCCCAATGAGATTGACGCCCGTCGTGCAAAGGAAGCCAAGGAGCGCGCAGAGGAAGAAATGCGTCGCCAGCGCAGTATGCTGGAGTACCATCACTCTCAGGCCAACCTGGCCCGTGCCATGGAACGCCTGCGCGTAGTAAAGCGCTATCCCAGATAATGTTCTGTATATATACTACTAAAAAAGGACCTGTTCAGTTCAGTTGAACAGGTCCTTTTTTCAGCTTATTGTAAATAAAGTATGGGGGGAGCAACTATTTGATTTTGTGTATGCTGGGGTAGTAACAGAAGACCACTTTACCTACGATCTTCTTTTTCATCACAAATTTATTGTCCCAAAAGCGGGAGTCCTCGCTGTCGTTGCGGTTGTCACCCAGCATAAAGTAGCTGTCCTCCGGTACCTTGTAGGGGCCGTAATCGCCTACTGGGGTACAGTAGGTGACAAAGTCGTCCCGCAGTTGAATGGTCTTGCCGCTCGTTTGGGTTACATAAACAATGCCGTCCTTGATCTCCACCGTTTCACCGGGCAGGCCGATAATGCGCTTTACATAATTTTGGCGTTCATCGTCCGGGTATTTGAAGATCACCACATCGAATCGCTGGGGGTCGTTGGTGATATAGGCCAGTCGGCTGGCCACGATCCGGTCGCCGATCTCAATGGTACTGAGCATGGAGCCGGAGGGCACCACTGCGTTGGCAAACACCAGCGTCTTGAGCAGCAGCGCCAGGATCACGGCAATCACAATGGGCAGCATAAAGTCCACAATGTTCTTGACCGGATTTTTCTCTTCCTTGGTCATTGCAGCTGTGTTCTTGCCGCCGCGGCCGGGCTTTTCTTTTTTTGAGGGACGGGTGCGGCGTAGGGGCGGCGCCTCTTTCTGTGCCGCATTGGCTTCCATCTGCTCCAGCAGCTTGGTGGGGCTGATCTCTGCCGCCGTTTCTTCCGGGCGGCGGGTGTCAAACATCACATTGCCGCAATTCAGACAGGTGAGCCAGTCACCGTCTTTTTTTACGGCATTACTGCCGCATTTGGTGCACTTCATTGCATTCTGTCCTTATCAGTCAATGGTGGAGAATTTGGGATAATAGCGGAATTCTACCTTGCCAACGATTTTGTTTTTCTTTACAAACTTGTTTTGCCAAAAGCGGGAATCTTCACTGTGGTTGCGGTTGTCGCCCAGCATGAAATAGCTGTCTGCCGGCACGGTATATGGGCCGTAATTGCCGGTGGGCACCTCTTTGGTTACAAAGCTGTCGTCCAGTTGAATGGTCTTGCCGTCCGTTTTGGTCACATAGACGACGCCGTCCACTATCTCTACCGTTTCCCCGGGCAGGCCAATAATGCGCTTTACATAGTATTGGCTTTCATCATCCGGGTACTTAAAGATCACAATATCGTACCGCTGGGGATCGTCCTTTACATAGGCCAGGCGGCTGGCGATCACCCGGTCGCCCTCCTGAATGGTGTTCAGCATCGAGCCGGTGGGCACCACCGCATTGGCAATGACGCAGTATTTCAGCACCAATGCCACGGCTATCGCAAGGATAATGGGCAACAGAAAGTCAATGACCTCTCGCAGCTTACTTTTTTGTTTTTTTGCTTTTTCTTTCGCCATGGTCAGTTACTCTTTCGTTTGAATTTGCGACGGCCGGACAGCACCGCTTTTAAGTCCATCAATTCATCAAAGGGGATGGAGCCGTCAGTTATGCTAAAGTCTGCCGCACTGGAGGCCAGATCGTCGGTGGCAATCTGTGGGGCTGCCTCCGGTGTGTACATGCTGTCCACCAGCTGTCGATCCATGTAGAGCTTGATCATTTTGTTCTTGTACCGTACAAAAGTGACTTGGTGGGCACCGTCCGCCAGGGGCGTGTCAATCCTGCAGCCGCCGAATGTGCCGTGCAGGATGCCGTCTGCAATCCAAACCGCAGCGTCCCTGCCTTTGCAGATGTTGGCGTCTGCGTTGCTGCTCACCTTAAAGGACAGGGTAAAGTCGTTTGCGCTCTCTGCTGCCAGGCAGCGGTTGTCCCGGTCACCGAATTGGAAGATCTTCATTTCAAAGGGCGCCAGGGTGATCTGCATTTTGTCTCCATAGGAGAACAGGTCCAGGCTGTCTGCCCCGGTGGTGTTGTACACATTGTAGCACTTCACCGCCCGTAGGCTCTCCGGGCAGCCCATCAGCTTGTTTAGGGTCAGGGTCAGGTCCGTTTTTTCGTCCGTGGGATTGCGCAGGGCAATGATCCCTTCGCCCTCTTTTGTCCAGGCGGCGTAGGCGTAAATGTTGTTCTCTGCCGGGTCGCCGCCCAGCAGCATGGCGTTCTTTAAGATATGGTGATTGGCCTTTTGCCAGCGGAGCACACGTGCCAGGGTGCGCCATTTGGCGCCGTTCATCATATTGTAACTCAGGTACAGCTCGTTAAAGGCCTGGCCCCTGCAGGCGTTCCAAAACAGGAACTTTTCAAATTCCTCGTCGGTGTAATCCACCTTGGCGGTGTTGCCGTAAATGGGCTCGTGGTTATAAATGTTCTTGGCCGGGAATTGCAGTGCGCGGGTGCACATAAAGTCGTAGTACATAGAGTCCCGATAAGTGATCTCTGCGTCCACCTGGGCCTGCTGTTCCAAATTCTTGGCAAAGCCGATGTCCATAGAGTTTTGCAGCCACACGCTGTTCACATATTGCAGCCACCAGGGGGATGGGTTCACATAGCAGGTCATATTGATCCACAGGGGCTTGTTGTCCTTGGCTCTGCTCTCTCGCAGGCGGGTGAACAGGTTGATCCACCGCTGCCACATTTCCGTGACAAAGTACATATCGTTGTCACCACCGGTGATGTGGTCGTGCTTGGTGTTGGTGCAGGGCTTTAGGCAAAAGCCGTCCAGCTTCAGGTACTGAATGTCAAATTCCGTGCAGGTGTCTACGAGAAATTTCTCCAGATTTTGCAGGTATTTCTCCGATCCCACGCAAATATCCATACTATTACTGTTCAGATAGCCGTTGCCGCCCTTTTCAATCTTTTTGGCAAAGCGGGCGGTGGCTGCGGTATAGCCGCCGCGGGGGCCCAACCAAAGGCCAAAGGTAGAGCCCAGCTTGTGGCATTGGTCGGCGGCGTCCGTCAGCTTGTTGGGAAACTTCTTGTTAAAGCTCCAGAACGGCGCCTTGTAGTTGTTCCAGCCGTCGTCGATCACATAGGCGTCCAGCGGCGGCACGCCGTGATCGCTGAGCCCCTGCTCGATCTCATAAAAGGAGCGCTCAATATTATCCGCGTCAATATCCAGCATATGGTCGTACCAGCTGTTGTACTGCATACGGAAATCGCTTTTGGTGCTGATACATTCAATGTAGTCAAAGAATGCGCCCTGCACTTCGGCCATGGTGTTGCCGGTGGCACCGCCCATGACGGTGGCGGGGCAGGTAAAACGGCCGTGCACCGGGTGACCTACATAATATTTGACTTGGCCGATGCCGTACTGAATGCGATTGTCTGTGGCCGGAAATTCGCAGCCGAAGAACAGACTGTCAATATAAAAGGGCTGACCCAGAATGGCCATAGCATCCGGAATCTGCATGCTGGTCTCCACATCGTCTGGAATGGAAAAGTGGGTCTGAGAATTGATAATGCCAATGTGCTCCAGGGCAATGTAGTCGATCACCTTATCCTCGGTGGCCTGGATAAATTGCAGCTGCTTTTTCAGCGTGTTGCCGTCCCGGCCCACCCAGTAGCGCATGGTCACGGTAATGCCCTCAAATTCCTCAAAGGTAAACACCAACTTGCCGTCCCGTTCGGCAGAGTCCGTCACCTTCAGCCCTTTAGAGGAGAACTCTGTGCCGTCCGTAAAGTGAAAGGTGAATTCCGTGCTGTTGCCGTCCGGCACCAAATCCATACCGGAGCGGGTGTTGCGGATGCGGGAGGCGTACAGATAACCCTCGTTGACCTTGAACTCCCGTTGCAGTGCATTGCTCTTTAATCTAAACATATTTTGCTCCTTTGGACAGGATTTACAGAATTTCGTCAATGGCCTTTGCCAGCTGATCCGGGCAGGAGGTGCCCTTGCCGTTGCAACTGATGCCACGCAGTTTTTCCATCACTTCTTCTGCCGGCTGGCCCTCTACCAGGGCGGCGATGCCTTGCAGGTTGCCGTTGCAGCCACCAAGGAAGCGGACATTGCGTACTTTACCATCCTGGTCCAGATCAAAGGTGATCTGCCGGGCACAGGTGCCCTGGGTATCATATGTGTAACTCATTTTAGATCTCCCGTATTTTAAGATTTTTACTCTAAATATATTGCGTTCGTACTCTATATTATACATACTCCGGCCACAGATTGCAATATTGGGTCTGTGACATTTCTGTAAATCCCGCAGGGGCACAGGACAGTTTGGCCTCAAATGTCCGATAATCGGCACATTGCCTAAAAATGCGCCCGTATCTTTGGCAATTTTGTTCTATTGCATAAAAATCAACCCTGTGGTAGACTAAAATTTGATGTAGGGTGCGCCTGTGCGGTGCCCGGAATTGTATTTTAAGAGAGGTACTTTTTATGCAAAAACTGCGCGTTGGCATCATCGGCGCCGGTCGGATCGGCCAGGTGCACGCCAAATCCATTACTTACCACATTCCTCAGGCGGAGATTGCGGCCATCAGTGACCTGTTCCCGGAGAACGCCCAAAGGGTGGCGGACGACCTGGGAATCCCCAAGGCGGTGCAGGATTACCACGAGATTCTCAATGATCCTACGGTGGACGCAGTGTTGATCTGCTCTTCTACCGATACCCATGCGGACATTGCCGTGGAGGCCGCCAAGGCCGGCAAGCATATTTTTTGTGAAAAGCCGGTGGATCTGACCGTTGCCAAAATCAAGGCAGTGGAAGCTGCGGTCAAAGAGGCGGGCGTGAAGTTGCAAATCGGCTTTAATCGCCGCTATGACCATAACTTTGCCGCCATTAAGGATCTGGCAAACGCCGGCAAGATCGGCCAGCTCCAAACCATTAAGATCACCTCCCGTGACCCGGAGCCGCCCCCGGTATCTTATGTGAAGGTCAGCGGCGGCATCTTCCTGGACATGACCGTCCATGACTTTGATATGGCCCGTTTTATCGGCGGCGAGGTAGAAGAAGTGTTCGTCAATGCTGCCGTGCTGGTAGACCCGGCCATCGGCGACGCAGGAGATGTGGACACCGCTTTGGTAAGCCTGAAATTTAAGAGCGGCGCCATCGGTGTCATCGACAACTGCCGCAAAGCCTCTTACGGCTACGACCAGCGGTTGGAGGTGTTCGGCTCCAAGGCCCAGGCCTCCGCTGCCAACGATACCCCCACCCATGTGGCGTTTATTGATGAGAACGGCAAGGTAACGGATAAGCCGCTGTACTTCTTCCTGGAGCGGTATATGCAGTCCTTTACCGATGAGATGACTGAATTTATCGACTGCGTGCTCCATGATAAACCCACCAAAACCACGGTGGAGGACGGCTTGCAGGCGCTGCGTATGGGCCTGGCTGCTAAGAAGTCTCTGGCTGAGCACCGCCCGGTAAAGCTCAGCGAGATCGAAGCATAATACATTCCAAAGGACTTTGAGTATATGAAGCGAGTTAGACTGACCATGTCCCAGGCGCTGGTACAGTTCCTGGACAATCAATATATCGAATGTGACGGCGTAGAGAGCAAGTTCGTCAGCGGCATCTTTGGCATCTTTGGCCACGGGTGCGTGGTGGGCGTGGGCCAGGCGCTGGAGCAGGGGGGCCATAACCTGAAATTTTATCAGGGTAAGAACGAGCAGAATATGGCACTGGCTGCTGTGGCGTATGCTAAGCAGATGGACCGCAAGGCCATTATCCCCTGCGTGTCCTCCATCGGCCCCGGTGCCACCAATATGGTTACCGCCTGTGGCTGCGCCACCGCCAACCGCATTCCGCTGTTGGTTCTGCCCGGCGACACCTTTGCCTGCCGCCAGCCGGACCCGGTGCTCCAGCAGGCCGAGTTCTTTGACAATTACGGCCGCACGGTAACGGACGCCTTTAAGGGCGTGTGCCATTATTTTGACCGGATCAATCGGCCGGAACAGTTGATGACCGCCTGCCTGAACGCCATGCGGGTGCTGACGGACCCGGCAGATACCGGCGCCGTTTGCCTGGCTATGCCCCAGGACGTGGAGGGCGAGGCCTATGACTACCCGGTGCACTTCCTGCAAAAGCGGGTGTGGCACTTGGATCGCCGCCCGGTGGCAGAGAGCCAGTTGCAGCGGGCCGTGGCCGCCATTAAGCAGGCCAAAAAGCCCATTCTCATTTGCGGCGGCGGCGTGCGGTACAGTGGGGCAGAGGCTGCCCTGCAAAAGCTGGCAGAAACTTATAACATTCCCATTGCGGAGACCCAGGCCGGGCGCAGTTTGGTGCCTTGGCAGCACCCGCTGAATCTGGGCGGTATCGGCGTCACCGGCGGCAAGGCTGCCAATGTGATCGGCCGGGACGCAGACCTGATTATCGGCGTGGGCACTCGGTTCTCCGACTTTACCACTTCTTCCAAGTGGCTGTTTAATGAGGATCGCAAGGTGCTGGGGATCAATATTTGCCCCTTTGACGCGTATAAAATGGACGCCGAGGCCATTGTGGCAGACGCAAAGGTGACCTTGGAGGCACTGCTGCCTGCTCTTTCCGGGTACAAGACCGCCTATACCGGCGAGATCGCAGCCGCCAAGGCGGAATGGGAGGCCATTGTAGATGACTACTACGCCAAGGAGCTGCCCGGCGGGCTGAACCAGACTTTGGCCCTGGGCATGATCAACGAGTTTATGCCCCACGACGCCATTGCGCTTGGCTCTGCCGGATCCCTGCCCGGGGATATGCAGCGGCTGTTCCGTCCCAAGGACCGGGGCACTTACCATATGGAGTACGGCTACTCCAATATGGGCTATGAGGTCAACGGCGCTCTGGGCGCCAAGCTGGCCTGCCCGGACAAAGAGGTGTACACCTTCTGTGGGGACGGCTCATTCCTGATGGGCCACAGCGAGTTGTACACCGCCCTGCAAGAGGGGCTGAAGATCAATGTGTGCCTGTTTGACAATATGGGTTGGGGCTGCATTGAGAATTTGCAGAACAACCAGGGCACCGATACCTTTGGCACCGTGTTCCGTGCTCGCAATCCCAAGACGGGTATGCTGGACGGGGCGGAAATTGATGTGGATTTTGCCAAGATCGCAGAGGGCTACGGCGCCAAGGGCTACACCTGCCGCACCTCGGATGAGCTGCGCGCCGCACTGGCAGACGCAGCCACCCAGGACCGGGCGTGCCTGTTTGACATTAAGGTGCTGCCCAAGACCATGACCCCCGGCTTTGAGAGCTGGTGGCGCGTGGGCGTGGCGGAGGTGTCAAAGAGCGAGACCGTGGCCGCCGCCTATGCGGATATGCAGGCGAATATCGCCAAGACTTTTGATTATTAAGGAGCACAGCTTATGCTAAACCCGGATAAAGTAAAATTGGCCATTGCCCCCATCGGCTGGACCAATGACGATATGCCCGACCTGGGCGCAGAAAACACCTTTGAGCAGTGTATCAGCGAGATGGCGCTGGCCGGTTTCTCCGGCTCGGAGATCGGCAACAAATATCCCGCAGACCCGGCGGTGCTCAAGCCGTATTTGGATATTCGCGGACTGCAAATTTGCAACGCCTGGTTCTCGTCTTACCTGACTTCCAAGCCTTATGAGGAGACCATTGCCGCCTTTAAGCAGCACTGCGACAAGCTGTACGCCCTGGGCGCCAAGGTGATCGGCGCTTCCGAGCAGGGCAATTCCATTCAGGGCTGCCTGGACAAATCCATTTTGGACGAAAAGCCGGTGTACACCGAGGAACAGTGGCAAACGGTGGCCCGTGGTTTTAACGAGATGGGCGCCTACGCCCGCTCCAAGGGAATGTACTTTACCGTGCACCACCATATGGGCACCGGCGTGCAGACGGCGGAGGAAATCGACCGCCTGATGGCACTGACGGACCCGGAGCTGGTGTACCTGCTGTTTGACAGCGGCCACCTGACTTTTGCCGGGATCGACCCGGTGCCGGTGCTGGAGAAGTACGCTCACCGGGTCAAGCATGTGCACCTGAAAGATGTGCGCCTGGATGTGTACAACAACCGGGTGGTGCCGGAGCACATGAGCTTTTTGGACGCGGTGCGGGCAGGCGTGTTTACCGTGCCCGGGGACGGCGATGTGGACTTTAAGCCCATCTTCGATATTTTGGACCGTACCGGCTATGAGGGCTGGGTGGTGGTGGAGGCCGAGCAGGACCCGGCCAAGGCCAATCCCTTTGCCTACGCGGTCAAGGCCCGCAAATACATTCAAGAGGTCGCCGGCCTTTAAAAAGCGACAGTTCGGTCAGGCAAGAAAAGAAAATAGCAGAGGAAGTTGCGCAGCTCCGCAGGGGGCTGCGCCTTTTGGTACAAATTGACAGGATTGTTTAGATCGGGTATAATTATGATAGACATTTGAGGGGGAATTGGTATGAAAACACGGCAAAAGGCCCGTCAGGTACAGACGGCAGACTGTGTGCCTGTGAAGGGGAAAAAGAGCAAAAAGAAGGTGTGGGCTGTGGTAATCGGCGTTTTGCTGGCGATAATTCTGACGGCAATTGCATTTATTGAATTGAGTACCCTGCCCCGCAAGGACACGGCGGACAATGTGATCTACATTGGCGGTATGGTCACCTCAGACACAGTGGAGTACGCCGACGGCAGCGGCAAGGGGTTGCTGCGCAACCCGGTGGTGAAGATCATGCAGATGGTGTGGCGCTACTGCGACGGTGGCGACAAGGCCAAGCACGCGGCTCAGGACCCGCCCACGGTGACGGAAGTGAACGACCTGGCCTACATAGAGGACGGCAATCTGTATCATACACTGGATGTACTTTATCCAACGGACACCCAGCCCGACGCCAAGCTGCCGGTAATCATTGACATTCACGGCGGCGGCTGGATGTATGCAGAAAAGGGGCTGAACCACCACTATTGTGCCGCTCTGGCAAACCGGGGATATGTGGTCTTTAATATCAACTACCGACTGGTGCCGGATGTGACGGTGAATGAGCAGCTGCAGGATGTGGCCCGGGCGCTGCGCTGGATTCGTGACCACGGCAGCGAATATCCCTGCGATATGAGCAATATTTTGCTGACCGGCGACTCTGCAGGCGGGCAACTGGCGGCGTACAGTGCGGTGCTGATGCAAAGTGCCCAGCTGCGCAAGACCTTTGACACGGTGGATCCGCAAATGGAGCTGACGGCGCTGCTGCTTACCTCGCCGGTGGCCTTTATGCGGGACGGCGGGTTGTTCAGCCTGTACACCAAGCCCATGTGGGGCACGGATTATAAAGACAAAGCCACTTATCCGTACATGGATTTTGACCAGATTATCGACTACGCCCAGGCGCTGCCGCCCACATATTTGATCACCAGCAGCGGAGATACCCTGGCAAATAAGCAGACCCGTCGGCTGTATAAAGTGTTACAGGCGCACGGGGTGCAAACGGAGATGAAGGACTACGCCAAGACGGAGTATAACCAGTCGCTGCCCCATGTATTCAGCGTGTTGCAGCCCTTTGAACCGGCAGGCACGGCGGCCATTGACAAGGCGCTGGCTTTTTATCAAAAGGCCATAGCTGCCAAAGCGGCTCAATAACAGAAAATCATTTGCACCTGTGTATTCATATGGTACGCAGGTGTTTTTTATAGCCGATTGTTTTAATGGGTGGTTGCCTTTTAGGCGCCGGTTCGGTATAATGAGAGTATCAAAACAAATGAGGGGGAGCCTTATGCGAACGGTATTTCAAAATTGTACGCTGTTGGACGGAACGGAGCAGATGACGCCCCGCCCCGGCACCGATGTGGCGATAGAAAATGGAAAAATTACACAGATCGGAAAGATCGCACCCACCAAGATGGATCGAGTGGTGGACCTGAGCGGTAAATACCTGATGCCCGGCCTGATCAATCTGCATGTGCACCTGCCGGCGGGCGGCAAGCCCCAGAACAAGCCGATGAATACCACTGGGTTGACGAAGATTGCTTTGTCCTCCGGTCTGTCCCGGGCGCTGGTGCTGCGGCTTTGCCATGCCTATGCCATGCAGGGGCTGCTGTCCGGTGTGACGACGATTCGTGCGGTAGGCGGTTTGGATAATCTGGACACCCGACTGCGGGACAAGATCAACGCCGGTAAACTGGACGGTCCGCGGATCTTGGCGGCCAACTATGCCATCGGTGTGCCCCACGGCCACATGGTGGGTTCTGTGACCCGTCCGGCAGAGACGGTGGCGGACGCAGTGCGCATGGTGGATCAGCTTCACGGCCAAAATGTAGATCTGATCAAGCTGATGATCACCGGCGGCGTGATGGACGCCAAAGTGAAGGGCGAGCCGGGACGGCTGATGATGCAGGCGGATATGATCAAGGCCTGCTGCGACCGTGCGCATAGCCATGGTCTAAAGGTGGCTGCTCATGTGCAAAGTCCGGAGGGAGTGCGCACGGCAGTGCTCAACGGTGTGGACTCTATTGAACATGGATCCACCTTGTCTGAAGCAGAGTTACAGGCGTTCCACAAAAGCGGTGCAGTGTTGGTGTGTACCCTGTCGCCGGCTATGCCTATGGCCAAGTTCCAAAGGGAGACTTTGGGTATTACTGAAGCGGTGCAGTACAACTCCAATTTGGTGTACAATAATATGATTCTGGGTGCCAAGGCTGCGCTGGCGGACGGTGTAACCGTTGGTTTGGGTACAGACACCGGCTGCCCGTATACTACCCATTACAATATGTGGCGGGAATTGCATTATTTTGAAAAGAATGTGGGCGTTACAGCGGCATTTGCTCTGTATACTGCTACCCTGAACAATGCCCGTATTTTGGGCCTTGGCGATGTGACCGGCAGCGTAGAGGTGGGCAAGTGCGCCGATCTGCTCATCGCAAACAGTGATCCGCTGGCGGACTTCCGTGCCCTGGAGCAGCCGTATATGGTAGTGGCGCGTGGCAAGATCTATGAACGCCCGCAAATTAAAAAATACCCCGCCTGCGAAGCGGAGCTGGATAAGTATTACGATTGATGGAAACACCCAATATATGCAAACCACTTTGCAAATGAGAAATCGCCACCTTTCCAGGTGGCGATTTGTAATTACAGGTGTATTCCATTTTACTTTCCAAATAGAATTCGCATAAAATCTCGTCTACCATATAACACACGCACAATAAGCACTGTGTTATTTTCTATACGATAAAAAGCCGTATAGTTGCCACAAACGAGAAAACGATAATTTGTGCCCAAATCAATGACTGCATCCAGCGGAGCACTGGAATTAGGAAATGTTCCCAATCTGTTAATGTGTTCCATAATTTTTGCAATCGTAGAAATCGCAGCTTGTTCATTACAGAGTTCGTTTGTAATATACGCTTTTATTTGCTGCAAATCATTTATTGCCTCCGGTGAAAACTTTATATCAGCCATTTGCAACTCCCAACATTTTTTCTACTTCAGCAAAATCAGTCCAACCTTTTTCTTTGCCGGATTGCTCACCTTTTGAGAGTTCTCCCATAAGTTTTATTATAGCTTTTGTCTTTTCATATTCTTCCATATCGACAATTGCATATCTTCCTCTGCCGTTTTTGGTAAGAAAAACAGGTTCACCTACGGATATATCTCTCAATACTTCGGTATAATTTCTTAAATCGGATACAGGTTTAATATTTGGCATAATACTGCACCATCCTTTCTGCTGTATTTATTATATGCTAATTCTTCGTAAAATACAACAGCAAAATGAAAATCGGTATCATTTTACCAGAGATACGGTTACAGATTTATAAAATCGAACAGGCATAAACAAAGAGGTCGTTCCGTAAGGGACGACCTCTTTTGCGTGGGTTGATATTTTATTTTTCCTGGATCTCTTTGCCGGTGATGTGCTCAATTTGGATCTCAAACATCTGGACAGCTTTGCCGTGTTTTTTGATTTCCTCGGCTACCGCTTCGGTGCCGGGGTAGTATTTCATGGCCAACTGCTCCAGATAAAGTTGCGCCTTATCGCCCGGAGGCAACAGGCGGCAACGACCGAAAGCAACTGCGCTTTGCACATAGGGTGCCCAGAGCGTTTCCCGAACGCATTCGTTGCCGTAGACGGTAAAGCATACCTTGTCACAGGCGGTGATGGCATCAAATTTATGACCGGCTTTGGCGCCGTGAAAATAGATGCTGTTGCTGTTATCGTCGTAGATGTAATTGACCGGCACCGCATAGGGGTAGTCGTCGTCTCCGTGGACAGCCAGCACGCCCCGTCGACTGCTGTGCAGCAGCTGTCGGGTGGCGGTCAGGTCGATTGCTCTTTCTTTTCTGCGAATGGGTCGAAACATAGGGCGTCCTTTCTTAACTGTGTTTGGGTCTGTGGATCTTATTTCTGCGATCACCGGTCTGCCGGTCGGTAGGGCGGGCAGGTATAGATCCGGCGGGTGCGGCTCTTTTTGCCGTAGGCGATGGCCGCCTTGGGGCAATAGCTGATGCAGGCCATGCAGTGGGTGCAGTGGCCGTTCCATCGGGGCTTGCCGCCTTGCAGTTCAATATTGTTCATGGGGCACAGGGCGGCGCATTTGCCGCAGCCGATACAGCTGTCGTCCACCGTAAACGTCCGGTCGTGGACGCAGGCTTTGTAAAAAACCGGGTTGACGATATAGGTCATAAACTTGCCAAAGGCAGTGGGTTTTGGCTCCGTTACGGGTTTGCTCTGCACAATGGAAGCAGCGGCCTGTTCCAGCGCAGGCACTGCCGCGGCAAGAAGATCGTTCACTTCTTCCGCCGAGTTAGGGGTAGGGAACAGGGCAATGTAATTCTCCGGCATAACGATCTCTGCCGTGCCCATATACTCCAGCTCCAGCCGGGCGCAGAGCTTGCGGTTTGTCTCCGGGGCGCTATGCACCTCACCGCCGCAGGTCATCACAAAGTACGCCTGTCTGCTGCCTGTAAAGGGGCAGCGAGCCAGAAAATCCGCAAAAATATGGGGGATCTGCCAGGCGTAGGTGGGACAGACAAACACCCAGGGGGTCACGGAATGGAACCGAGGCGTGGTACCGCCTTTGATAAAGGGGTTGCAGTCCCGGACCGTGTCGCCCAGCCTGTGCCCCAGCAGCTCTGCTGCATAGCGGCTGTTGCCGGTTCCGGTGTAATACAAGATCATAAGAAAACTCCTCTAATAGGTCAAAATCAGCAAATTCTGGGCAGGCCCTCGCCGTACAGCACGCTGACCCGGCGCTTGCCGCCAATGGGGGTGAGCGCCACAACGCCCTCACCGTTTGTCACAGTGCCGATGGCGGCCGCCTCTGCGCCGTAGCGGCTGGCACGCAGCTGTTCCAGTGCCCGGTCTGCCTGGTGGGCAGGTACGGCAGCCAGCAGCTTGCCCTCGTTGCCCATATGCAACAGTTCCAGCCCTAAAATATGGGCAAAGGCGCGCACATCCTCGTGCACCGGGATAGCCGCTTCGTCGATCTCTATGCCGCAGTTCGCTGCCTCTGCCAGCTCGCACAGCACGGTGCCCAGGCCGCCCCGGGTAATGTCCCGCAAGGTGTGCACATCAACGCCCCCTTGCAGCAGGGCGGTGACCATATCGCCCAGGGGGGCGCAGTCGGACTGAATGGTGTTGTCCATGCCCATGCGGGCAGAGAGAATGGCTGCGTGGTGGTCGCCCATGGCGCCGCTGACCAGCAGGGTATCTCCCGGCTGCAATGCGGTGGCGGCAATGTGTGTGCCGGTGGGCAAAAAGCCCACTCCGGCGGTGTTGATATAAATATTGCCGCTGCCATCCACCACCTTGGTGTCGCCGGCAACGATGGTCACACCGGCCTCTGCGGCGGTGGCTGCCATGGACCGGGCAATGCGGCTGAGATCCTCGGTGGTGCACCCGGTCTCCAAAATAAAACCGACGGTCAGATACTTGGGGGTAGCGCCCCGCATCAGCAGGTCGTTGACGGTGCCGCACACCGCCAGGCGGCCAATGTCGCCGCCGGGGAAGAACAGGGGTTGCACCACAAAGCTGTCTGTGGTGACGGCCAGCTGTTCGCAGCCGGGCACCACGGCACTGTCGTCCATTTGGCGCAGGATGGGATTGTCAAAAGCCTTGGCAAACACGGTGCGGATCAGTTCTCCGGTGGCCGCGCCGCCGCTGCCGTGGGCAAGGGTGATTTCCATAACGGCTCCTTTTATTCTATGGGATACATCTTCTCTAAATGCGCCAGCACATCGCGGATAAATTGCAGCTGTGCCGGATCGGTGATCTGCCGCCCGGAGGCAAAGTAGGTGACCCCCGGTGCGCTTTCGTAGGTGGCAGGCAGGTCGGTCACCTTGCGGATCAGCTGGCGCACAGTGCCGGCGTTGCCGTCCACAAAGTGCATTTGGGGCGGCAGCAGGGTGCGCAGCTCCTGCTTAAACAGATTAAAGTGGGTGCACCCCAGCACAAAGGCGGCGTAGTCCGCCAAGTTGAATGGAGCCAGCTGCTCGCTTAAATAGGCGTGTACCTGCGCACCGGTGTACATGCCCTTTTCTGCAAAGCGCACCAGCCCGGGCAGGGGCAGCAGATCCACCAGGTGGTGGTCGTCGTAGTGCTCCACCAGGCATTTCAGCTTGTTGCCCTTTATGGTAATGGGGGTGGCTGCCACCAGCACCCGGTGGGTATCGTCCCGGTCCAGTGCCAGCTTGACCGCCGGTTCCATACCGATGATGGGCAGCGGGTAGCGGTCCCGCAGGGTGGCTGCCGCCGCGCTGGTGGCGGTGTTGCAGGCCAGCACAATGGCGTCCGCTCCCCGGTCCATGAGAAAGCGCACCGCTTCATCTGTGTAGGTCAAAATTTGTTCTCTGGTCTTTTCGCCGTAGGGCACATGGTCCTCATCGGCGTAGTATAAAAAATGGGCCTCCGGCAGCATTCGCTTGGCCTGGTAGAGAACGGACAGGCCGCCGATGCCGGAGTCAAAAATGGCAATGTTCATAGTGGTTTACATCCTGTGATTGAGATATGCGTTGTGGCAGCTGCCCTCGCCGGACACCATACAGGCGCCCCGGGGACTGCCGGGGGTACAGGCCGTGCCAAACAGGGGGCAGGCCGTTGGGGGGATGGCGCCGACGATGACCCGGGCGCACCGACAGCCGCTTTGAGCCGCCGCGTCTGCGGTCAGTTGGGCGCTACCGGCGTCTAACTGCCGGTACTGGGGGCGCAGCACCAGTCCGGAGCCGGGCAAAATGCCCAGTCCCCGCCAGGCGGCGTTTGCAGGTTCAAAGTATCGGTCCACCAGCGCCCGTGCCGCAGGGTTGCCCTCCGGTCGAACGGCGGTGGGGTAGAGATTTTTGCACACACCCTGCCCGGCTAAGCGGACCAGCGCGTACAGGCTGCATAGCAGCTCCTCCCCGGTAAAGCCGCTGATCACAAAGGGCAGACCTTGCGCCGCAGCCAGTCGGTGCCAGGGGCCTTCGCCGGTGATCACCGCCACATGACCCGGGGCCAAAAAGCCGTCGATCTTCGTCTCGCCTTTGCACAGAGCCCGCACTGCCGGTGGCATGGTCTTGAGTGCCGTCAGCAGCTGCACATTGGAGATTTGCTCTTTTATAATGGTGTCCGCCAGCACCGCATACACCGGGGCGGTGGTCTCAAACCCTACGGCGGCGAACACAAACCGGGTGTTCGGCTCCGCCTTGGCAAGGGACAGCACCTCCAGCGGAGAATAGACCATTTGCACCCGCCCACCGGCAGCCACGCACTGCTCCAGCGCCCGGGTACTGCCGGGCACCCGCAGCAGATCGCCAAAGGTGCACACGCACACCCCCGGCTCCATCGCCAGGTCACACAGCCGGTCAATATAGGCCGATACGCTGACGCACACCGGGCAGCCCGGGCCGCTGATCAGGTGAATGTGGGGCGACAAAATGGCAGGTATGCCGTTCTCGCTGATGGCGGCGGTGTGGGTGCCGCAAATCTCCATAAAAGTCAGGGGCGGGCCAGGATAGTCGGCCAGCGCCCGGCGAATGTCCGCAAGGTTCATAGCAGAGACTCCAGTTCTGCCAGCAGGTCGTTCATCTCCCGGGCCTGGCTCTCGCTGAGCACCTGGATCACCAGCCCGGCGTGCACCAGCACCCAGTCGCCCACTTGGGCTTTGACCACGCCCAGGTTGGCAGGCACCCGGTTGCCGCTGTACGCTACCGTGGCGGTGGTGCCGTTGATGGATAGGATTTTGCCGGGTGCGGCAACGCACATAGTCATTCCTCCAGTGCAGATACATACGCCTGGCCCAGTGCCAGCGCCCCGTCGCCGGGGGGCACTCCGCAGGCGGTATAAACAGTGTAGCCGCTGCGCCGCAGCAGATCTGCCGTGCAGCGGGTCAAAATTTGGTTGGTAAAGCAGCCGCCGGAGAGCACCACGGTGCTGCGGCGGTAGGTTTGGGCCTGGTTCAGGATCCACCGGGCCAGCCAGTGGTGCAGCCCCAGCGCCAGAGCGGGCACATCCGCCTTGCGGCGCTGCATTTCCTCCAGCAGCTCCCGAGGAGTGCTGGCCGGGTCAAAGGGATAAGCGCCGGTTGCCCGGCGAGCCGCTTGCTCCACCGCGGCGGCGCACTGCCCCTCATAGGTGTTGGTATCGCACAGCCCCAGGGCGGCAGCCGTAGCGTCAAACAGGCGCCCGGCGCTGCTGTTTTGCAGCAGGGGCAAACCGGCTGCTTTGGCCCGGTTCACCAAGGGCTGGGTGCCCAGGTAGCAACTAAGGCACAGCCGGGCGTCCGTTGCCACGCTGTCCCCGGGAGGACAGGCAAAGGGCGGCAGGTGCCCCAGGTGGGTAAAGTGCCTACCGTCAAAGTCAAACACCTCGCTGCCCCAGATTTGGCCGTCGGTGCCGTAGCCGGTGCCGTCCAGGGCAAAGCACAGGACCGGTTCGGTCAGTTGGTGCTCCGCCAGCACGGCGGCAGCGTGGGCAATATGGTGCTGCACATGCATATCCGGCGCATAAAACCGGCGGGCGGTGTAGCCCGGGTGCAGGTCCGCCACCACTTTCTCTGCCGTAAAGCCGTGGAGAGCGGCAAAGCGCTCTATATTTTCTTGATAGGCAGCCAGGCAGTCCGGGTGGTCCAGGTCGCCAAAGGGCTGGGACAGGAACACATAGCGCCCGGTGTAGTAGCCAAAGGTGGCTTTCAAATCACCGCCCAGGCACAGGGTGGTCTCTTTGGCGGCAAAGGGCAGCTCAATGGCTAGGGGCACATAGCCCCGCGCCCGGCGAATAAAGGCAGGCTTGCTCTCTGTCACTTGCAGCACAGAGTCGTCAATGGGGGTCAGCACCGGTCGGTTGTGACCCAGCACCGGCACGCCGAACTGCTGCACTGCTGTATCGTCTATGCACATAGGTGCGCCGCTGCTGTTGGCGCTGGTAGCCACCAGGGGCGAAATTGCCTCCAGCAGCAGGATTTGCAGCGGATTGCAGGGCAGAAACGCCCCTATCCGGTCGCTGCCGCAGGTGATCTCTACCGGCAGCGGTCGCTTGTTTTCCAGCAGCACAATGGGTCGGGCGGCGGACAGCAGCAGCTTTTCCTCCGCCTGGCTCACCCGGCAATACCGCCGTACTTCTTCTATATCGCGGAACAGCACCGCAAAGGGCTTTTGTCCCCGGTGCTTGATTTGGCGTATTTTTGCCACGGCCGGTGGATTTGCAGCGTGGGCGCACAGGTGATAGCCGCCAATGCCCTTGACGGCCACTACTTCTCCCTGCCGCAGCAAGCGGGCGGCTGCCTCTATGTCCATAGCCAGCTGCGGCCCACAGTGGGGGCAGGCAATGGTCTGGGCGTGGCAGCGCCGATCTGCGGGGGCGGTGTACTCTGCCCGGCAGTCCGGGCAAAGGGCAAAGCGCCCCATCACCGTGCGTTCCCGGTCATAGGGCAGGGACTCCATAATCGTGTACCGCGGTCCGCAGTGAATACAGGTGATGAACGGGTGCCGGTAGCGCCGGTTCGTCGGGTCCAACAGTTCCCGCCGGCAGTCCGGGCAGGTGGCCAGGTCCGGGGGCAAAAAAGGCAGCCCCTGTGCCCGGCGGCTGTGAAGAATGGTAAAGTCCGAAAACAGCTGCAAAGGCAGCTGTTTTGCTTCATATTGATAGACGGAAAAGGCGCTGCACAGCCGGTCTATAAAGGCGGTGAGCGCCGCTTCTTCCCCGGTGGCGGTGAGGGTCACGCGGCCGCCGGTGTTGCACACGGTGCCGGTGATCCCCAGTTCCGTTGCCAGCCGCAGGGCGGTGGGGCGAAAGCCCATGCCCTGCACAATGCCGCTAAAGATATATTCTCTGGTGGTCATATCGGCTTTGTGTAGGTCTCTGTGCTGGCAGCGCCGTCGTCCGGGGCAAAGGCCAGGGCGTGGAACTTCAAGCACGCGTCAATGCACGCGCCGCACTGCACGCAGGCACTGCGGTCAATGACCCAGGTGTGGCTCTCTTTCCGGTCCACGGTGATGGCACCCTGGGGGCACTTGCGGGCGCACAGGCCGCAGAGAATGCACTTCTCCATATCGTTGACGATCTTGCCGCTTTGGGGCGCCGCTGTTTCTTCTTGCGGCTCCGGCTGGGGCTTTTGGTACACATCCACCAGCTTTTTCGGCCCCGGCGGGGTGTAGCCCGGCTGCATTTCCAGGCAATGCTTGGGGCAGCCGGTGGTACAGTCTGCGCACTGCACACAGCCCATACGGTCAATGCTCCAAGTACCGGCCGCCCGGTCCACGGTAATGGCGCCGGAGGGGCACTTGCGGCTGCACAGCCCGCAGAGAATGCAGGCGTCCATATCAATTTCCACATGGCCGCGGCTGCGCGCCGGGTATTCCCGGGGCACCTGCGGGTACTGCCGGGTGGCAGGCTTGGAAAACAGGTTTTTCAGCGCCGTGCGGGTAAAATCCATAAATGCCATAGGAACCTCCTTACCGCTCCGTGCAGCTAATGCACGGGTCAATGGTCAGGATCTGCAACGGCACATCTGCCAGCTCGCTGCCGGGCAAAATGTGCAAGAGAGAATACAAGTTGGTAAAGGTGGGAGTGCGCACGCGAAAGCGCTCCAGGAACTTGGTGCCGTTGGCTTTCGTATAATAGAACGCCTCGCCCCGGGGCTGCTCCACCCGCACGATGGCCTCGCCCTTGGGCATACCCTTGATGGGCACGGTCAGCTCAGACGCAGGCACCTTGGCGGCCAGCTGACGGATAATGTCAATGGATTGGAACAGCTCGCCAATGCGCACCTGGCAGCGGGCATAGCCGTCGCAGTCGGTGCTGGTGATGATGTCAAATTCCGCGTCGCCGTAGGCTTCATACCCCAGCTTGCGGGTGTCGATCTCTATGCCGGAAGCACGGGCCATGGGCCCTATGGCGCCGTACAGCAGCGCCTGCTCCTTGGTGAGCACGCCCACGCCACGCAGGCGGCTTTGCACGCTGTAATCGTTCAGGAACACATGGGCAAGACTGCGCAGCTCCTTTTCCATATCGTCAAAGATGGCAACAAAGCTTTTTAGCATATCGCTGTCCATATCTTTCAGCACGCCGCCGATGGTGTTGACGCTAAAGATCACTCGCCCGCCGGTGGAGGCCTCAAACATATCCAGCACTTTCTCCCGCATACGCCAGCACTGCATAAACAGGGCGTCAAAGCCAAAGGCGTCTGCCAACAGGCCCAGCCACAGCAGGTGGGAGTGGACCCGGCTCATCTCGCCCCAAATGGTGCGCAGATATTTTGCTCTGGGCGGCACTTCTGCGCCAAAGATCTGCTCCAGGGTCTCGCAATAGGCCATGCCGTGCTTAAAGGAGCAAATGCCGCAAATGCGCTCTACCACATATTGGTAGTCGTGGAAGTCCCGGCGACCGGCCAGTTCTTCCAGTCCACGGTGCACAAAGCCGATGGAGGGGATGGCCTCTACCACCTTTTCGTCCTCCAGGACCAGATCCAGGTGGATCGGCTCCGGCAGCACCGGGTGCTGGGGGCCAAAGGGCACAATGGTGCGATTAGCCATTCTCTGCACCTCCCTCAGTCTTTTTTACAATGGTCACATTCTCGCCCATAGGGGTCTTGCAAAAGGGCGTTTCTTTGTCTATTCGGTAGAATTTGCCGTGGAAGTCCAGGTTGATACAGTCAATATCCACCCCGAACAGCTCGGCGATCTCGTTCTCAAACAGTGCGGCGGAGGGGAAAATATCCGAGATGGAGTTGATGATCTCCCCCGGCTCCACAAATACCCGGTAGCTGTCCATTTGATAGTCCTTGGCTACGGAATAGATCAACTCCGTACCGTCTGCTCTCCCGGTGGCACCGATCTGTACCAGCCGAAAGCCGGCGCGCAAGTGCTCCAGCATCATTCGGTACAGGATCTTGATGTCCACATCTTCAATGGTGTAGCTCGGGTTCATTCTGCGGCCTCCTTTCGGTGTTCGCTTTTTTCTTGCAGCAGCGCCACGGATTGCACCACGCCGTCAATAATACTCTCCGGCCGTGCGGCGCACCCGGGCACATAAATATCCACGGGGATCACTTTGTCCACCCCGCCCAGCACATTGTAGCAGTCCTTGAACACGCCGCCGTTGCAGGCGCACACCCCAATGGCGCACACCACCTTAGGCTCGTTCATCTGCTCGTAGATCTGGCGCACCACCGGCGCGTTTTGGTGGTTGACGGAGCCGGTGATCAGCAGAATATCCGCGTGCTTAGGGTTGCCGGTGTTAATGACCCCGAACCGCTCCACATCGTAGAGGGGGGTCAGGCAGGCCAGCACCTCAATATCGCAGCCGTTGCAGGAGGTGCCGTCGTAGTGCATGATCCACGGCGATTTGGTTACATTCGGCATACTTATACCCCCTTTAGCGCTTGCAAAACAAAGATGTTGATGACCCCGATGATCATGGTCACCGCCCAGGTGATCTTGAACATACGCTGCCACTTCAGGCGGGCGTTGGTGTTGTCAATGAGAATTTCCAGGAAGTAGGACAGCACCACGGCCACAGCCGCCAGCGCATAGCTCCAGGGCTTGCCGTTGATGAAAAACAGGGCGATAATACCCATTAAAAACACATTCTCGTACCAGTGGCTCACCTCTACGATCAAGAGGGTAACGCCGTTGAACTCGGTGGTCAGCCCCTTGACCATCTCCTGATGGGCGTGGTGGCTGGTAGACAGGTCAAAGGGGTGCTTGCGCAGCTTGATGGTGAGAATGAACAAAAAGCCGCAGAACACGCCGGGCAGGTACACGATGGGCGGCAGGCCGTCCGCGCGTACAATGTCGCTGACCTTAAAGCTGCCGGTAGCCAGGTAAAAGCCAACGGCGGTGAGCAGTACCATCGGCTCATAGGCCATGGTTTGCAGCATTTCCCGGTTGGCACCCATAGCCGCATAAGGGCTGTTACAGGTGGTGGCCGCCAGGATCAGGCATAGGTTGGCGGTGGTCAGGGCAAAGAAGATCAGCAGCAGATCCCCGCCGCCGAAAAACAGCGCCCCGGTAAAGATAACGAAAATCAGAAAGCTCACATGGCAGACGATCTGAATGTGGTTCATATATTTGGTCTCTTTGCCCAGCAGCTTGCCCACATCGTAGAAGGACTGGAGCAGCGGCGGGCCTTGGCGCCCTTGCATACGGGCAGTGACCTTGCGGTCTATGCCTTGCAGCAGACCGCCCACGCCCGGCGCCAGCAGAATGTACAGCGCCACACTGATGGCGGCAACAGCAGCGTTGCTCATCGTACCACACCTCCTAACGCAATGACGGTATAGATCAAGATAGCCGCCGTGGAGAGCACCACGCTGGGCTTCCACAGCTTGGCCTCGCCGAACAGGTCGGTCAAGTACCAGTTGGTGATCCAGGAGTGCTTGGGCTCGCCCATAGCGTCATAAAAATAAGTCTGCTTGCCGGTATTTACTCCGGCCAGGTAAGTATCTTCAAAGGTGATGTGGGAGCGGCGCAGCAGGATCATGGTCACCATCGGCACCACAAAGATCAGCACCAGCATAATGATCATAATGAGAATATTGTCACTGGACAGCACCGCCGAGGCGTGGCCGTACACACCGGCCAGGTAGGGGGTGACCACGAATTTGGACACCGCCGGGAATGCAAAGCACAGCAGCACCATCAGCGCGGAGTGAATGAGCAGCGAGGCCCACTGGCCCCGGGAGGTGGTGTTCTTTTGCCGCTGGTCCTTGCGGTTCCAGGACAGCACGGTGGCCACCCACTTGGTCCAGTAAAACAGGGTGGTGGCGGAGCCAAAGCAGATAAACAGCACCAGGATAATGGAGCCGCTGTCCACAAAGGCCTTCAGCGCCGCCCACTTGGAGATGAGCATACCAAAGGGCGCCAGGAACATACCGGCAATGCCGATGGACAGAGTCAGCGCCAGTCGGGGGTGCCGGGCGATCAGCCCGTGCATGGACTCGATATCCCGGCTGCCGGTGGCGTTCTCAATGGCGCCAACCGTCTGGAACAGCAGGGATTTGGACACCGCGTGGAAGATCAGCAGCAGCACGGCGGCCCACACCGTCTCCTGCCGGCCCACACCGGCACAGGCGGCAATTAATCCCAGGTTAGAGATGGTAGAGTAGGCCAGCACGGCCTTGCCGTCGCTGACGGTAATAGCCAGCATGGAAGTAATCAAAAAAGTGAAGCCCCCCACCAGGCTTACCATAGAGCCTGCATAGGTGTCTCGCATGACCGGCGCCAGGCGGATCAGCAGGTACACACCGGCCTTGACCATGGTGGCGCTGTGCAGCAGGGCAGAGGAGGGCGTGGGTGCCACCATTGCCCCCAGCAGCCAGCGGGAAAAGGGCAGTTGTGCACTTTTGGTCAGCGCAGCAAAGGCCAGCAAAATCACCGGCGCCGCCACCAGTTTGCCGTCGCACAGGATTAGGCTTTGCAGGTCCGTGACCCCAAAGCGCACCCCGGCCCAAAAAATGGCTGCCGCAAAGCCCAGCCCGCCCAGCAGGTTCATCCACAGGGCGCGGAAGCTGTTTTGCACCGCCTCCCGGGTGCGGGTGTAGCCGATGAGCAGGAAGGACACAATGCTGGTGATCTCCCAAAAGAAATAGAGCCACAGCAGGTTATTGGACAGCACCAGACCGAACATGGCGCCTAAAAACACATACAGCATGGCAAAGAAAAAGCGCCGCCGGTCGGTAAATTCCTTATGGTGGTTATGGTAATCACGCATATAACCCACTGCATATACTGTGATGAGTGTGCCTACAATGGCTATGATCAGTACCATAATGACCGTCAGTTCGTCTACAAACAGGTTGTAGGTTTGCACGGCGGGCTTATAGCCCCCCAGTTCGTATACAAAGGTCAGCACCGTTTGTACAATGGACAGCACCGCCACATAGTAGCGCCGGTACTTAATGCCCAGTGCGGTGATCAGTACCATAAAGCCGGCCTCCAGTGCCAGCATGGTATGGTCAATGACCCCGCCGCCCTGTAAAAAGCGCAGCTGTAAATTCTCCCCCGAGAAGAAACACACGGCAAAGGCCAAGGCGCTGGCAATCAGCACCCCGGCACTGCCATAGACGATGATCCGGCGGATACGGTTGTTGCCGCACAGTGCCAGCAACAGGGCGCTGACAAAGGGCAGGAACACCAGGACCGCCAGCATGATCTGCATCTGTTCCATGGTTTCGTCTTTCTCCTTGCTAAATTAATATATTATAATTATAGTAGCACGAACGGCAGCGTCGGTCAATAAGGAAAAAATAATGGACAACAGACCGGCGATTTTGTCCCGTATTTTTGGAAAAAAACAGATGCTGAAAAAGTGCACAAGAAAGATGAAAAAAGAATTACATTTTTGTTACAATTTTATGTTGCCTTTTTGTATTTCCTGCTATATAATCATCTTGATAAGAGAGGAGGCTGTCCAATTATGGCAAACAGAGTGCGCGTAATTGCGCTCTTTCTGGTACTGGCAATTCTGGCGGCGACCTTTGGCGCTGTGTCTGTGGTGCAGGCCAAAACGGTCAAGGCAGTAGAAACGCTGGAGGTCACCGAAGAGGGAAAGCAAACGGATTGTGCCTTGTGGTGGCGCCGGGTGAAGGGCGCCGACGGATACCAGATCTTTCAGGCAACCGGTGATAAAAAGAATTACAATAGAGTAAAAACCGTTACGGGCAAAAAAAACAATCGGGTTCAGTTGAAGGATTTAACGCCGGCCACGGTGTACCGTTACAAGGTGCGGGCTTACAAAGTCTATAGAGATCAGGAATATACCGGCGATTTCAGCCCGGAGGTGACAGCATACACATTGCCAAGCACGCCCCAGGTGGAGGTGTCTTCCCTGGCAGAAGGCTCCATGAACCTGCGCTGGTCTACGGATGCGGGGGCAGCGGGCTATCAGCTGCAATATGCCCAAAGTAAAGACTTTGGAGACGATGCAAAAACTACGGATTACAAAGCCGGCCAAAGCAGTGCCGTGCTTGAGAAGTTGACGGAAAAGGCCACTTATTATGTGCGTATGCGCGGCAGTATGACTGTAGGCAAAAATACGGAGTATGGTCCTTGGAGCGAAGTGAAAAGCGTCAAGATCACAGAGACGGTGAGGATGTCTACCGATATTGATAAGGACAAGCCGATGGTGGCTCTATCCTTCGACGACGGGCCGTCCTTTGACGGCTCTACCGGCCGCATTTTGGATGTGCTGGAGAAGTATGGCGCTCATGCCACCTTCTTTATGGTGGGCACCCGGATCAATGACAACACCAAGAAATACTTAAAGCGGGAGTTGGAATTGGGCTGCGAACTGGGCAACCATACGTATAATCACGATCATTACGGCAAGACCGTAACAGAGGCAGATGTGATCAAGTGCTCGGATGCAGTGTACAAAGCCTGCGGTAAGCGGCCTACGGCGTTCCGTTGCCCCGGCGGCAATATGAGCAGCGTTATGCAGAATGCAGCCAAAAAAGAGGGCATGGTCATTGCCTACTGGTCTGTGGATACAGAGGACTGGAAGTCCAGAAATCCGGCCAAGATTATCAGTCGGGCAGAAAATGGCGCGTACGATGGCTGTATTATTCTGATGCATGATATTTATTCCACCACCGCTGATGCCGTGGAAAAGATTGTGCCGGCACTGGTGAAAAAGGGCTATCAGATCGTAACGGTGTCTGAGATGATCCAGGCAAAAACCGGTAAGGCCCCCAAGGCCGGCCAGCAGTATATCGACTACAAGACCATTAACAACAATACCCACTGATATGAATTTGTTGACAAGAGCCAAACAAACAGAAATGGACCTGCGCGCCCGCTTTGCAGACGATAAGTTTGCGGAGTGGGAGGCGCAGGTCATTGACGCTTTAGATGTAGATTTTTCTCTGGTGCGCCGGGAGGTGCACACCCTGGAAGAATTTGAGCGACAGCTGAAAGCGCCGTTCCTGGAGAAAAAAGAAAAGATCTTTTATCGGGGCGAGCGGGTAGACGATCGCAGCCGACCGCTGATCCCTACCATTTTTCGTAATCGGCAGGCACTGTTTGGCGATGGGGATGCAGTGGCCAAGGTGACAGCGGATTTTGTGTATGACTTTTACAGTCGGGACGGCAGTTATATGCACCTGTATGAGAAGGTAATGGACCCGCAGCCTCGGCAAAATCTTTACCGTCTGTTTGCCTTTTCTCAGCATTATTTGGATGTGTCGCCCTTTGTGGATTTTACCAAGAGCCTGTATGTGGCTCTGTCCTTTGCACTGAAGAACCGACAGGTCTACCCGGCACCTCTGGTGCTTTATACGGTAAAAATTCGGGACGATCAGGACTACACCGAGTCCCTGGCTACGGCCAATGCCTGGCTGGAGGACTACAAGGTGTATGTGTTCCGGCAGCGGGAGGACTATATTCGGAGCCTGATGCAGAGCGGTGCCGCCGGGCTGCGCCAAATGCTGCGGCAAATGGAACGGGAACGCCAGGATATGGCTTTACTGGGCAACGCCCCCAGCGCTAAGCTGATCGGTATTCCTACCAATGACCTGATGCGCTACCAGCAGGGCGTGTTTTTGCTGCTGACGGATTTTTCCCTGATGTTTAACGGTTATCCCACCAAGAATATTCGGGAGGATTTTGAGGTGACCAAGTGGATTTTGGATGCTGAGATCTGCCCGGCGTTGCTGCAAATGATCGAGCAGGAGGCTCCCTGGTACAATTATGACTGCCTGCTGGATGTAAAAACCGGATTTGAAAAGGCAGCTAAATTTGATTTGTAATCGGATTTGTAAATGCAAAAAGGACCGTACAGTGTACGGTCCTTTGGTTTTTTCTCCCACAAAAGCGGGTGGATCTGCGGCGGGAGCAAGCCCCCGCCCTACGGTATTTAACGGTGCGATGAGGGCATCGCACCCTACAAATTGAATTTGATAAATAAAAAAATGTAGGGCCCGATGCCCACATCGGGCCGATTGTTTTATCCCCTCAGTCGCAAAAATGCGACAGCACCTAACCGGTGCCCGTCCCCTCTGTCGCTGCGCGACATCTCCCCGCACTGCTGGGAGTCACCCCTTTGTTACATAAAAAGGGGAGCCACATTGTATATAATCAGTAGGGGCGGCAACCTGCCGCCCGCATTTATCAATAAAATCCAATCAAAAAGCACCCCGGTGGGGTGCTTTCCTTTTATTCTTTATTCATGTACCAGGATCTTGCGGTACAGCGCTTCCACATCCTCTACCGCCAATTTGGTGGGGTTGTTGCCCAGGCGGCTGATGTCTACCGTTTGGGCAAAGGCGGCGCATTGCGCCGGGGTAGCGGCAGGCGGTTGCAGCTCCATTCTCTCCAGCAGGGAGCGGAAGATGGCGGCGCCGTCTGCGCCGTTTTGACCGCCCATCAGGGTGCCGATCTGGTCAAAGCCGGCCAGCACATAGTCCCGGCCCCGCGGGTCGTTTACCCGATCGTTGTGGGTGAGCATATAGTCCCAGATCTCTACCAGCCCAGCGGCAACGGAGTGGCCGTGGCTGGTGTGGCAGTGCATGGTGATGTTGTAGCACATGGCGTGGGCTGCCGTGGTGGAGGTAAAGTCAATGGCACGCCCGGCGTTGTAGGAGGCGCGGAGCATACCCGCATTGCCTGCCGGGGTGTTTGCCAAATAGCCGTCTAGGTGCTCAGAGTACAGGCGAATGGCCTTTTGGGCGTAGGTGCGGCTCTCCGGGGTGCTGCGCACGCTCCAGTAGCTCTCAATGGCGTGGCACAGAGCGTCCAGGCAGGTGCACTTGCGCTGGTAGTCCGGCACCGTCTGCAAAAAGGTGGGATCCAGCAGCACATAGCCGGGCAGGAACCCGGGGTGGCTGACGGAGTGCTTCTCGTCCTCGTTTACATAAAAGATGGAGTACCGGGTGGCCTCGCTGCCGGTGCCGCTGGTGGTGGGAATGGCCAAAAAGGGAATGTCATTGTCCCGCAGCTCCACATCGTAGCCCACCACACCAGGGTTGGTGATCAGCAGCTTGATCATTTTGGCGCTGTCCAGCGGTGAGCCGCCACCGGCGCCGATGATAAAGTCGCAGCCCTCTTTGCGGTATAATTCGGCAGCCGCCACCATATCCTCATAGCGGGGATTGGGGCGCACTGTGTCCCATACCGTTAGGCGGCAGCGGTCTTGCAGGTAGGCAAAGGCCGCCGTCTTTTCAAAGCTCTTGCCGCAGCAGAGAAAGGGGCGATAGGCGCCGCAGTCCTCCAGCAGGGCAGGAATGTCCGTATAACTTTCAATAATACTTTCTTCAGTCCGCATTGGCAAGCCACTCATATTCCGGCACATAGATCCTGGTTTTGTCCCACGGGTCGCCGTCTAAGTGCCGGATCAGCCATACATAATACATCTCGTACCCGGGAGCGGTGACCTGCTGGTGAGCGTTGCCGCCCCGAATGCACAGGCAGTCACCGTTTTGTGTTTTATAAGGGGTGTCGCCCTCAAACCCGGCGCCGAAGCCCTCCGGGTGGTCAAACTGGTAGTAATACACCTCCGGCTGGGGGTGGTAGTGGGGCGGATAAGAGGACCAGCGCCCCGGCTGATTAAACACCTCGCCCATCACCAGGTTGGACTGGGGGGCGTTGTCCAGATCAAACATGGTGGCAACGATCCGGTGCCCGGTGCCGTTCCACTGACCCTTGCCGAACTCCTGGTACAGGCAGTTGCCCGGGTGGTAGAATTCCGGTGCCCAGGTGCGATCATTGTCGGTCATTTGTACCAGCACCTGGCTGTGTTCCAGCGCGGTAACGGTGGCCTTGGTGCCCCGGCAAAAGTGCACGGCGTAGGGCTTCTTTTCAAATGGATCTTTGCGTTTGCAGGTCTCGTTTATGCTGTCGCCGACGGCAAAGTTCACCTGGCCGGACAGCAGCAGCACGGCGCACTCCTTTTCTGTTTCTTCCAGGGTTAGGATATCGCCGGGAGCCAACTTTTGCACAAAGATGTCCATGAGCATATCGGCATTAACCCCGTCCATTTGGCACAGGGTCTTGCGGCCGTTTTGGTCAAAATCCGAACGGTAAAGCATAGGCTTCCTCCTTAATTTTCTTTATGTGTATTGCCCTGCTCCGGGGGAGCCGGGTGGTAGTTGGGCACATAGCGCATCAGCACTGTGCGCACAGTCTCCGGTGTGATGTTCGCCAGATCCTCCAGCATGGTGGCAAAGCGTTCCTTGTCCACATCCATGGGCTGGGTGACAAAGATCTTTTCATTGGCGGTGCGCTGTCGGCTTTCCATCTCTTCTTCCATAGCCAGTTCCTCATAGAGCTTTTCGCCCGGGCGCAGGCCGGTGATCTTAATGGGTATTTCATCTTCCGTAAAGCCGGACAGGCGGATCAGGTTCTTAGCCAGATCCATAATTTTTACCGGCTCGCCCATATCCAGTACGAACACCTCGCCCCCCTGGGCCAAACCGCCGGCCTGGCACACCAGCTGGGCCGCCTCCGGTATGGTCATAAAGTAGCGGGTAATGTCCTTATGGGTCACGCACACCGGGCCGCCCTGGGCGATCTGGTGCTGGAAGATGGGGATAACGGAGCCGTGAGATCCCAGCACATTGCCAAAGCGCACGGCGGCGTAGCGGGTGTTTTGGCTCACGGCGTTCATATATTGTACGATGATCTCCGTCAGCCGCTTGGTGGCGCCCATCACATTGGTGGGGTTCACCGCCTTGTCGGTGGAGAGGATCACCATTTTAGGCACTTTGAATTTGTCTGCCGCTACGGCCACATTGTAGGTGCCGAACACATTGTTCTTTACCGCCTCGCAGGGAGACACCTCCATCAGCGGCACATGCTTGTGGGCGGCGGCGTGGAATACCACATCCGGGTGAAATTCGGCAAACACCTCGTCTAACCGCTGAGGGTCCCGCACGGAGCCGATACGCACATACACATCAATCTCGCCGTTATATTTTTCGTTGAGTGTATTGAACAGCTCAAAGGCGCAGTTCTCGTAAATGTCAAAAATAACGATTTTGTCCGGGCTGTACCGGGCCACCTGCATGCAGATCTCGGACCCGATGGAACCACCGCCGCCGGTGACCAAAATGGTCTTACCGATCAGGTAGCGGCAGATCTTTTTGTCCAGAGTTACCTCCGGACGGGACAGCAGGTCGGAAATTTCTACATTTCGGATCCGCTGGGCACCATTGCCGTTCTCCCAAAACTCCTGCACGGAGGGAGAGATCTTTACATTGGCATTGGTTTGCATGGCGAGATTTACCAGATGCTGGCGCCGCTCCGGTGCCGCAGAGGGAATGCAAAAGATGATTTCGTTGATGTTGTGCTTTTCTGCCAGGTGGGGCAGATCATCGCATTTGCCGACGATTTTTACGCCGTTGATACGCTTTCTGTACTTTGCAGGATTATCATCCAGCGCTGCCACCGGCCGTCCCTCTTTGAAGTGACCGATGCGCAGCTCGTCAATGATAAAGTTGCCCATAAATCCGGCACCCACAATCATAATGCGCTTTTGGCCGTCCCGGTGACCGCCCAGATTGTGCACATATCGGCGCAGAATACGGTAGCCGATCCGGGGGATCAGCGTGGCAACGAACATCAGCACAAAAAAGAGAATATAGGCGTAGTAGGGCAGGTAACCCTTGGTATGCAGCAGGGTGCCGAACAAGAGCCGATCGCAGAAGATCAGCTGTACCGCATTGAGCAGCGAGGAAAGAAAGCTCTTGACGATCTCGTCCGACCCGGCAAAGTACCACACGCTGCGGTACAGGCCAAAGGCGGAGTTGATCTCTACCAGCAGCACGCTGGTGAGCCCAAAGTGCAGGTAGTTGAAGATCATATTCTTGTAGTCGGTGGCCAGAATGTGGCCGTTCATGGTCAGATAGCAGATGCTGCAGTTTGCCAGGGCAAAGAGCATAATATCCAGCACACACAGCATGGCGCGGCGCAGCAACGCATTCAGATTGGCGTTGTTTTTTGTTTGCTTCATTTTACAATTCCTATTCCTTAACTTCCATCCGCAGATGGGTTCTAATTTTACATACATACTAATTTTACAACAAGATTTGCCACAATGCAACTGCATTTATCGTTTTTTTGTGTGGCGTTTCCGTTCAATATAATGCAAAAGGCACCAGTTGGCGATTATTGAGCGGTGCAGTCAGGTTTTGACAGCTGTTTTGGCAAAAAGTGGTTGAATTGCCATGCGCTCTGCGGTAAAATAAAACTATACAGGGCGTAATTGCCTAATATAAGGGGGATACGATTATGGAAAAATTAAAGGACTGCCAGCTGCAGCATGTGACGCCGGAGGAAGTGGGCGTAAAAAGCAGCGCAGTTACCGCGTTCATTGACGAGATTAACGAGAAGCACTTAGGGCTGCAGAGCTTTACCTTTGTGCGCCACGACAAGGTGTTTGCCCAGTGCTTTTGGAAGCCCTATGGCCCGGATACGCCCCATGTGCTCTATTCCATGAGCAAGAGCGTGACCTCCACCGCCGTGGGCTTTTGCGTGGCAGAGGGGCTGCTGAGCCTGGACGATAAGGTGTACAAATTCTTTCCGGAGTATAAGGTGCACGGGATGCAGAATAAGGCGCTGACGGTGCGTATGCTGCTGACCATGCGCTCCGACAAGCTGATTACCGTGTTTGAAGAAAAGGGCAACACCGACTGGATTAAAAACTATTTTTCTGCGCCGTTTTTGGCCCCGCCGGACACCCGGTTCAATTACATCAGCGAGAATACCTCCATGCTCTCCGCCATTGTGTCCAAGGTCACCGGCATGTCCATGGTGGACTATCTCTATCCCCGTATGTTCCAGCCTCTGGGCATTGAAAAGCCCTTCTGGGAGGCGGACGGCCGGGGCAACAATGCCGGCGGCTGGGGTCTGTATATGAAGAGCGAGGATCTGGCCAAGTTCTTCCTGCCCTATCTGCACGGGGGTAAGTACAAGGACGGCACCCAGCTGGTGCCTGCCGAATGGGTGGCCCAGGCCACGGCCAAGCAAACCCCCTCGGTGTCTGACGGCTATATTGATAATATGTGCGGCTACGGCTTCCAATTTTGGCGCAATCCGCTGCCCAACAGCTACCGCTGTGATGGCCTTTTCGGTCAGCGCTGTTTCTTCCTGCCGGAGTATGACGCCATGATGGTGCTCAACTGTGGCCAGTCCGAGGACTATAAGATTATGAAGGTGTTTTGGAAGCACTTCCCGGAGGCCTTTGGCCCGGAGGCACTGCCTGCGGACCCGCAGGGCCAGGCGGCGCTGCAACAGGCGGTGGACGCCTGCGCCGTGGAGGACCTGCCTGCCACGCCTCGGAATACTGAAATGGAGCAGAAGATCGGCGGCCGGTTGATGACCTGCAAAACCTCGGAGTTTACTTCTGTGGTGTCCATTTCCGTTACCCAAATGCTGTATCGCAAGCCGGGCAAGATCAACGCCATGCGCTTTGAATTCACCCCGGAGGGCGCCCGCTTCTATTGGCGGGAGAAGGATTATGAAAACACCATCACCGTGGGTATGGACGGTAGCTACGGCGTGTCGCCTATGGTGCTGGGGGATCTGCATTATACCGCCTATTCCAAGGCGGCCTGGCAGCCGGACGGCAGCTTAAAATTGTGGATCCGCCCGGTAGAGACCGCCCACGAACGGCGCTTTACCTTCCGCTTTCACCCGGACGGCACCGTACGGGTAAAGAACGAGATGGAGCCTAAGTTTGAGGATCTGGTAATTTATAACTTTGTGTTCCTGGGGCTTCCCCTGCCCAATACCGGCAGCGAGAATTTTGTGAAGCAGGCGGTGCACCGCCTGGGTCTGCCGCTGATTGAGCCGGACTTTACCGCAAAGCTGCAATAAAACACACAAATAACAGTTGCCGGCAGACCATATGAATGATAACCGAACGACACCGAAATTGGCTTGAACATTCTGCTCAGGCCAATTTTTTATGGCCTCCAATTTCTTTACCAATGTGCATTTTGCAAAATCATGTGGTATAATGGTTTTAGTACTTAAACAAAAGGAAAATGCGATTTGGCAAGCGGCATTGCCAACCGGCGTACCGTACAGCGGGATTGAGAAAGGAAAGCAGCCATGAAAAAATTATTTGAAAAGGAAGTGGATAAACTGGCCGCTGACTTTGCGGATTGCAGAAAGGTGCTTACGGCAATAGGAGATGAAACAAGGCAGCATATCATTTTGGAAATGCTGAAAATGAGCGATTGCAGCGGTGTTCGTGTGGGTGAGATTACGGAAAGGACCAATTTGTCCCGCCCGGCCGTTTCGCATCATTTGCAAATCCTGAAAGAAGCCGGTATATGAAAAGTGCGCAAAGAGGGCACAAAAAATTATTATTTTGATCCGGATATGAAAATGCTGCGGCAGGTGGATGAGGCGTTAAGGCTGATTATAACGATAACAAAGCTGTTGCCGGACAGGAGCGGAGAAAATGGGTAAAATACAGGTTTACATTTTTCATACAGGCAAAGTGCGTGTGGACAGGGCCATCCCCTTGCGCTGACCGGAATATTTCGCAGTAAGAAAAAGCAAATGATACTTCCGGTGTCGGCTTATCTCATCAAGCACCCAAAAGGAAATGTGTTGATTGATACGGGTTGGGACACGAAATATGCGCATAAAAAGCCGACGCAATGGTTTGGAATGGTTAATCAAATCAGCGCACCGATTATTAGAGAAAATGAGGGTATCGCCAGCAAATTAAAGTCCGTAGGCTTATCGCCGAAGGATATTTCACATATATTTATTAGACACATGGATTTTGGCATTGTAAAATACCATTTCGAAGCGGGTTCCGGCCAAAAAGTAAGCGGTAAGTAATGGGGAGAAAAGGAAATGAGATGGATACTTGAACTTTCATGGCTTTGGAAGATACTGGGCATTCTTTTTTTATCTGTGCTTTTGTGTGAGGGCGCCACAGCCTTGATCTGCAAAGGTTTGAAAAAGCAATTTGGTGCAAAAGCAGCCGTTTTCACTGCGGTGTTGGCGGCTGTTGCAGCGGTTGTTGCGGTGGTGTGCCTTTCACGGATGCCTGCACTGATCTGAGAAAGGATGGTCGGCTGATTTAGCCGAATTATCCATAGTCTGAAAGCCCTTTTTAGGGCTTTCCTGCTTTTTAACTGCAGATATGGACAAACGGTGGAAAATACAGTAAAATATAGATATAAACAGATGATTTTTGCAGCGTGGTGTCCGTTTGCATTTTTCTGTTTGCCAAGGGGCTGATGGGCCTGTTTGTGGACAGCGGCGAAGGGGCGATCATCACCGCCGGTGTGCAGTACCTGCGCATAGAGGGCGCCGCCTATGTGGGGATCGGCGTGCTGTTTTTGTGGTACGGCTATTTCCGCGGGGTGGAGCGGCCAAAGGTGTCGCTGCTGCTAACGGTGGTGTCCCTGGGCACCCGGGTGGCTTTGGCTTATGCGCTGGCGCCCCACACGGCGCTGGGGGTGGTGGCCATTTGGCTGTCCATTCCCATCGGTTGGGTGCTGGCAGATCTGCTGGGGCTGGCGCTGTACCGCCCCACGGTAAAACGATTGGAACAATAACTGCAAAACAGGAGGTAACGGTATGGAATTGGCAAATCAGGTGGAGATCCCCGTTCTGGGGCTGGGGGTGTACAAAATGGCTGCCGGGGCGGAGATGAACGCCGCTATCGGTGCAGCCTATGCCGCCGGGTATCGGCTGTTTGACACGGCCCAGATGTACGGCAATGAGGCGGCGCTGGGGGAGGCATTGCAGGTAAACGGCATTCCCCGCAAAGAGGTGTTCCTCATCAGCAAGGTGGATAACGGCAACCAGTGGTATCAGCCCACCTTGGACAGCTTTGAGCAGAGCCTGGAACGGCTGCAAACGGATTATTTGGACGCCTTTCTCGTCCACTGGCCGGGGCAGGACAAGGCCCGCACGCTGTCCACCTGGCAGGCTATGGAGAAGCTGTATGCAGACGGCAAGGTGCGCAGCATTGGGGTGTGCAATTTTGAACAGTCCCAGCTGGAGTATTTGCTCTCTCACTGCCGGATAGCGCCTATGCTGGATCAGATCGAGCACACGCCCTTGCAGCACAACCGGGCGCTGCTGGACTATTGTGGCGAAAAGAAGATCAAGGTGATGGCATGGGCACCGCTGCTGCGTGGGGATTTTGACCACCCGGTGATCCAAAACCTGGCTCGAAAGTACGGCAAGACCCCGGCGCAAATTCTGCTGCGCTGGAATGTACAGCAGGGGATTATTCCCATTCCAAAGTCCAAGAACCCCGCCCGCCTGGCGGAGAATATCGCCGTGTTCGATTTTGCACTGGAGGAGGAAGATATGGCTGCACTGAGCGGTATGAACCAAAATCGCCGCACCAGCCACGATCCGCTGACCTTCGATTTTTGATTTATACCGGCAAAAAGCGTGCTGCACCCGGGTGTGTGGCACGCTTTTTGCTGCTTTGGCAGGACTTGACTACCGGGCAAAAAATGAGTATAATAAGGCGAATACGATGTTGTAAATCCACAAACAATTTTTAGGAGTGATAATATGCGTTCTGATTTGATCAAAGAGGGACCCAGCAGAGCCCCCCACCGTTCGTTGCTGCGTGCACTGGGTATTGATGATCTGGAGATGAAGCGGCCGTTTGTTGCCGTGGTGAACTCCAAGAGCGATTATATTCCCGGCCATATGCACCTGGACAAGATTGCCGAGCAGGTAAAGGCGGGTATCCGTAACGCCGGCGGCGTGCCTTTTGAGTTTAACACCATCGGTGTATGCGACGGCATCGCCATGAACCACAAGGGCATGAAGTATTCTCTGTGCTCCCGTGAGCTGATTGCAGACAGCATTGAGGTTATGCTCACCGCCCACCCGCTGGACGCCATTGTGTTTATCCCCAACTGCGACAAGATCGTGCCCGGTATGCTGCTGGCTGCTTGTCGGCTGAACTTACCCTGTATCTTCATCAGCGGCGGTCCCATGCTGCCCGGCAAGAGCGCAGTTACCGGCGGGCGCATTGGCCTGTCCGAACAGTTTGAGTATGTGGGCGCCAATGCGGTTGGCAAAATGAGCGACCAGATTTTGGAGAGCTGTGCCAATACCGCCTGCCCCACCTGCGGCAGCTGCTCCGGCATGTATACCGCCAATTCCATGAACTGCCTGACGGAGACCATCGGTATGTCCCTGCCCGGCTCCGGCACCATTCCGGCTGTGATGAGTGCCCGTTTGCGCCTGGCTAAGGAAGCCGGTGAGCGAGTAATGGACCTGCTGAAAGAGGACATCAAGCCCTCAGATATTATTACGGAAAAGGCCATTGAGAATGCCATGCGTACGGATATGGCCATCGGCTGCTCCACCAACACCATTTTACATTTGACGGCCATTGCCCACGCGGCAGGCCATGATATTGATCTGGCCCGACTGGACGCTTACGGCAGAAAGACACCCCAGATCTGCAAACTGAACCCGGCGTCCTCCGTGTTTATTACGGATCTGAACGATGTGGGTGGCATTTCCGCAGTGATGAAAGAGCTGGCCAAGGGCGGTATGATCAATACGGATTGCCTGACCGTCAGCGGCACCGTACAGGATCGGCTGGACGCTGCGCCGGACGCCGACGGCGAGATCATTCACACCCTGGAGGCACCGTTCTCCGCAGATGGCGGTATTGCTGTGCTGACCGGCAACCTGGCAGAAGACGGCGCTGTGGTGAAGAAGGGCGCCGTTGCACCGGAGATGATGCAGCATAAAGGCCCGGCCAAGTGCTATAATTCAGAAGAAGAGGCCATTGCGGCCATTACCGGCGGCAAGGTGGTTGCCGGTGATGTGGTGGTCATTCGCTATGAGGGCCCCAAGGGCGGCCCCGGTATGCGTGAGATGTTGTCTCCCACCTCTGCCATTATCGGTATGGGGCTGGGCTCCTCCGTTGCGCTGCTGACGGACGGCCGGTTCTCCGGCGCCACCCGCGGCGCTTCCATCGGCCATGTGAGCCCGGAGGCGGCCATGGGCGGCACCATCGCTCTGGTACAGGACGGCGATATGATCGAAATTGATATTCCTGCGCGCGTGCTGCGGGTAGATGTGTCTGACGAGGAGCTGGCCCAGCGCAAGGCCACCTGGCAGCCGCCGGAGCAGCACCTGACCGGCTACCTGAAGCGGTATGCCCAGCATGTGACCAGCGGCGCTAAGGGCGCAGTATTTGAGGACTGAGTATGAAAAAGGACGGGACGACCGGTAAAGCACACACACTGCTGCGCCACGGCTTGGTGGTGCTGGTGTTTGTGCTGGCTGCTGTATTGGTATGTGTGCCGGCCTGGGTGCTGGGCGGACGCTATACCGTGTCTGCTGTACACGATGTGCAGGCCAAGCTGCCCCGGGCAGACAGCGATTTGCAGCTGACGGAGCAGTATAATCCGCAGCCGGATACCTTTGGCGTTGTGGAGGCTTCCGCAGTGACCGGCGGTATGCACTTCGGACGGCTGGAATGTAGCCGCGTTGGGTTGGATTGTGCGGTATACTACGGTGCCAATCGGGTGTGCCTGCGTGCCGGTGCGGCTGCGTCTACGGCCTATAGCCTGCCGGGCTACGGTAAGTCTACCGTGGTGACCGGCTATAATACCACAGTGTTTCAGAATTTAGGACAGCTGAAAAAGGATGATTTGGTGGAATTCTCCACCAATTGGGGGCATTTCTCCTACCGGGTGACGGACCGTCAGGTGCTTACCTCGGATGCGTCTGTGGATGTGTCTGTGGTGGATAAGGAGAAGTTAATTCTCTTTTGCACTTATCCACAATCGCCCTTTGGCAACCTGGAGGACAAGCGACTGTATGTCTTTTGCGAAAAGGCCTCCGGTCCGGCAGTGGAGGTGAGCACCAATGCCTAAGATCAAAAAATGCAACAGACGCGCTTGTTGCAGTGCCTTTTTGTTGTTCGTATTTACAGGTGTCCTGACTTTGTCTCTGCTGGTGGGCACGCTGTTTGGCAATCCGGCCTTTATGGTCCGCTGCCTGATCGGCGACACTTATGTAGATGGCCTCTATACGGAGGTTCATCAATATGCGGCAGATCTGTGTTTGGAATACGGCCTGGATACGGCCGTGGCGGACGCGGTTACCAAAGACGGCGTGCGCACGGCGGTGCAGACCTATGCCACGGGTATGCTACAGAGTAAGGATCGCTCGGCAAAATTGACACCGGCGCTCCAAGAGGTGCGCACCGCATTCGAAACGGCTGCAGCCGAGGTTGCAGCCAGTGCCACAACGGCGCAGGTGCAGGACTTTGGCAAGGCGTTTGCCGATTATATGGGCGAGCGTATGGCGCTGGTGTTTGCGGCGGATTTGCAGAGCTTTGCATATTTCAGTACCCGGGCGTCTGCGGTGGGGGGCGTGATCGCCTGCTGCGGCGTAGTGTTGGCTCTGTGGCTTTTACGGCGCAGCGGTGCCGCAAATGGCCTGCAGCGTTTGCTGGCGGCAGACGGTATTTGTGCTGCCGGGTTGGTGACGGTGCTGTGCGCTGTGGTGATGCTGGTGGTGCTCCACCAAAAGGACCTGTATATTTTCCCCGCCTATCTTTGTGCAGCTGCAACCCGGTACATGACCGGCTGGCTGTATGTTTGCCTGGGCTCCGGTGGCCTGCTACTGGTTGTCTCCGGGCTGGTTGCCTTTTTGAGCAAGGACAAGAACTGTAAAGGATGAACCGTATGGACAACGATGTAGTCATTTCTGTAGAAAATGTGACCATGGCCTTTAACCTGAATAAGGAAAAGGTAGATAACTTAAAGGAATATGTGATCAAACTGCTCAAGCGTCAGCTGGAGTTCAAGAAGTTTTATGCTTTAAAGGACATTAATTTTCAGGTGCGACGCGGGCAGCATTTGGGGATTTTGGGACTGAACGGCGCCGGTAAGTCCACGCTACTTAAGACCATTGTAGGCGTGTATAAGCCCACCGAGGGCGCAGTGAAAAAGCATGGCGTGAT
Source organism: bacterium (assembly GCA_963605415.1). GTDB lineage: Bacteria > Bacillota > Clostridia > Oscillospirales > Acutalibacteraceae > CAG-217. Next base: position 204,075 of record CAVCUL010000002.1, read on the forward strand.
TGCCCCTCTGTTGGAGTTGGGTGCCGGCTTTGACCCCAACTACACCGGTAAGGAGAATATTTTTCTGTACGGTGCTATTTTGGGCTATAATCGGGAGTATCTGGAAAGCAAGTACGACGAGATTGTGGCGTTTTCCGAACTGGGCAAGTTTATTGATGTGCCGCTGAAGAACTATTCTTCCGGCATGAAGGCCCGCTTGGGCTTTTCCATCGCAACTGCAGTGGAACCGGATATTCTGATTTTGGATGAGGTGCTGTCCGTAGGTGACGCCCGCTTCCGCAAAAAGAGCCTGGCCAAGGTCCAGTCCATGTTTGACCAGGGGGTAACCGTGCTGTTTGTCTCTCATAATATTCAGCAGGTAAAGGCCATTTGCGACACGGCTATTTTGCTGGAGAAAGGGCATATCATTGCCTCCGGCGATGTGGACACCGTGGCTGCCGTGTATGAGGAAAAATCCGGCAAAAAGAAATAAGAAATATACAAGGCGGGCACGCACCCGCCTTGTTTTTTGTAAAGAAATACCCCGTGCGGTTTGAAACTGCACGGGGTATTTTGTTGTGCTCGATTATTTCACCTTTACGGTCTTAGTGGCACTCCAGGCGGAGTAGACTTTCTTCTTGCCCTCAGTGCGATAGGAACGCATACGCACATAATAAGTGGTCTTGGCCCGATAGGTAGAGAAGGTCTTGGAGGTGGCGCTCTTGCTCACCGTAAAGTCTAAAAAGTTTTTCTTAAAGTTTTTGGTGGTGGAGTATTGCACCTGATAGCCGCTGCAGGTCACCTTTTTCCATTTTATGGTAATCTTTTTAGATTTTGAGGAGGCGGCTGAACTGATTTTCGGCGTTGTAGGAAGGGTTTTTGTGCTGACCTTGCTGCTTTTTGCGCCGGTTTTGGTTTTGCTGTCTTTGGTGTATGCTGCCACCTGAAAGGTGTAGCTGGTATAGGCTTTTAGGCTGCTTACGGTGCCGCTGGTTTTGTTACCCTTGATCGTGGCTACTTTGGTGGCCTTTTTGGTTTTGGCATCGTATCGGTAAATGTAATAGCCGTCAGCACCGGCCTTTTTGCTCCACTTGAGGGTCACAGAGGTCGCAGAACGGCTTTTTATCTTTGCGCCGCTGACACCTCCGGGTAAGCAGTGCTTGGTGTTGTAGGCGCTGTAAGGGCCGTATTTGCCGCTGACATAGGCGCGCACCCGCACGGCATATTCCTGTGTGTTTGTCAGATTATTCAGAGTGGTACTGGTGCCGGTGACAGTCTTGGAAAAAGTGCTGCCCTTGGTTTTATTGGTAATGTCGATGTAATATTTGGTGGCACCGGATACCTTATTCCATTTGTAGGTCAAAGAGGTTTTGGTTCTGGCGGTCAGAGTCAGCCCGGTAACCTGGTTTTTGTTTGCTGCTGTGGTCGTGGCTTTTGTGGTTGTTGTGGCGTCAGTGGTGGTGGATATGTGGTTTACATCCGCTGTGGATGTGGGCATATTGTTGTAAACAGGGATAATAAAGGTTTTGGCCGTATCCAGAATTTTGGCTGCTTTGTAGGCGTTGTAGGTGGTTACGGACTCAGAGGCCGCCGCTTGCACATTGGCCATGTACTCGTGGCTGTGCTTCTCTGCCGTACCGGGGGCTACATTGAACTTTTGCAGGTAGCCGGTATTCTGGGTTTTGGAAAAGCCGCTGGCAATGTAGGTTGCGCCGTAATAAATGGATTTATAGGGATTGGTCCAGGGACGACCGTAATTAAAGTACTTGGTTCGGCAGGCGCTCTTTTTTACATAGCCGGTAGTGCCGGTAGAGTAGCTGCCACCGTTGTCTGTATACAGGCGCACCCGATAGTAGTCGCCTGCATTGGCGCGCCATACCATATACTGACCGGCTTTTGCAGTGGTTTTTGTACCGCTGACTTTGCCGTCTTTGTAATCGGAATAAATGGTGGCGCTCTCTTCCAGGCGCAGGTAACCCGCAGCCCATTCCAGGCCGTCCATAGCGCCGCTGTATGCACCGATATTATAATAATTATAAATACCGTAGAAGGGCGCACTGCTGCCGCTGGCGCCGCCAGTGGTAGCCTTGGCGCTGCCTACCTCTTGCACAATCTTGGAGGCCAGATAGTAGGCGCTCATGCCGCTGTTTTTGGCAGCAGCCAGAATTGCGTCGGAATACTTGGTTTTGCTGTCATAGTTTTTGCGGGTTTGGCCGTCCGTGGTCAAATAGTTAATCAAGGAGTTGTGCATCCAGGTGGGAGAGAGAATGGTCTCTACCCCGGTTTTGGTTTGGGCAGTATTGTATGCCGTAGACTCAAACTGGAAAATGTGCTTTTCGTCAAAGAAGTTGCGGGGATCCATATAGTGCATCACTGCATTCTTGGATGCAGAGTACCAGCTGGAACCTTCCTGGGGTTTATTCTTACAGGAGGAGCAAGTACAATAGTAGGCAGATGACAGGGAGGACTGGCGCTCGATCAACTGCTTGGAGTGGGGGGAGCGCTCTGCGTCCGCGGCAGAGTTGAAATCCAATCCGGTTTTCAGAGGCTGAAAATCCCATTTTGGGTATTTGTCGTGCAAGGCAACCAATTTGCTGATATAGCTTTCTGGGAAACCTTTGTCTCGTAATTGATCCGCGTAGCTTTTTGCGAACGCATTACTGGGCAGTGTCGCAAAAGCGGCAATAACCATTAAAAAGGCGAATAGTACACTTGCTATTTTTTTTGACATTTTTGAGTCACCGTTCCTTCAATTTTTGGCGGAATTATGCGGTTTTTTCACAACACTAACCTAATCATATCATCTTGTGCAGTGTTTGTCAATTTTTTTGTAACCGGAAAATATTGTCGAAACTCTTGACAAATCCGAAAAAATTGTGTAAACTTGTCACGCTGTGAAAAAAAGACACGGCGCATATGCACATGCAGTGCAAGAGAACAAAAAATAATCAAAAAATGGAAAGAGAGGAGTCGAAAACATGAGAATTTCGAAAGATCCCACAAAACCGCATGCACCGAGCAACGCACGGGAGGGCAATGGCCTGCCGGCAAGACTGACCCGTTTGCGCGAGGATGCAAACATGACGCAGGACCAGGCCTCCAAGGTTTTTCAGGTCAACCGCAGCACATATGCTTATTATGAGACCGGTAAGAGCCATCCTAAGTATCCGGTACTGTGCCGTATGGCCAGCGCCTATGGCGTTACCGCCGGTTACCTTCTGGGCATGGAGGACATGCCGCAGCCTCCGGCCGGTGAGCTGCACGACACGGAGGTGCCGTACGATGCCAACAAGGAGCAGACATCCGGAAGTTACTTGAGAGGCAAAATCAGTGACAGCGTGGCAGAGCTGAACGCTGTGGAGCGAATGGTGCTGTTCCGTCTGCGCATTATGGACAAGGCCGACCAAAAGGGCGTGGTTGACTTTATTAACAGCCTGGCTGATCTGAACAAAGAAGAGTGGGAAATGCTATTCCGCTTCAGTGAATTGGACAAGGAAGATCAAAAAACAGCGATCCACTTTATTTGCAGTCTGGCTGCGTGCAGCGCAGAGGAGCGGCAGGTGCTGTCTCGTCTTCGTACCATGGACAAGGAAGCACAGCAGAAAGTTATGGATTTGATCCAAAGTTTGTAAGTATGCAAGCAAAAGAGCCAGGGGAACCGTTATCGGTTCTCGTGGCTCTTTTCTTGCTTTCACAGATTGTATAGCATCCGGGCATTTTCAGCTGTTTGGCACAGTACCTGTTGGGCAGACAGCCCCAGCACCTCCCCAATGCGCGCGGCAATGTGGGGGATCAGGGCGGAGTTGTTGCGCTGCCCGCGGCAAGGCTCCGGCGCCAGGTAAGGGCAGTCCGTCTCCAGCACCAGGCGCTCCAAGGGGATCGTTTCCACTACCTCCAGCGCTTTGCGGGCGTTCTTAAAGGTGGCCACGCCGTTCAGGCCGATGTACATACCCAGTTTGATGATCTCCTTTGCCATTTCCTTGCTGCCGGAGAAGCAGTGCACCACCCCTTTGGGCTGCAAGGCTTGCAGCAGCTCCAGGGTGTCGCCGTGGGCCTCCCGGTCGTGGACGATAACGGGCTTGTCCAGTTCCTTTGCAAGCAGGATCTGGCGGCGGAAAAAGGCCGTTTGGGTGTCTTTATCGCTAGTCATCCAGTGGTAGTCCAGGCCGATTTCGCCCACCGCCACGCACTTGGGGTCTGCCAGCAGCGGCCACAGGCGCTCTATGTTCTCTAAAGCGGCGCCTTCCAAGTTCTCCGGGTGGAACCCGGCGGCAAAGTAAAACCAGGGGTATCGGCGGCTCAGCGCCTGATTTTGCAGGGAGGAGGGCAGGTCGCAGCCGCAGCTGACCACACCTACTACCCCCAGGTCCGGCAGTTGGCCCAGCAGTTCTTCCCGGTCCGGGTCAAATTGGGGGTCGTCATAATGGGCGTGGGTGTCAAAAATCGGAGCGTTTTCAATCGGAGTGTTTTCCATAAATCGAATTCCTTTATAAAAAAGAGCGACCGGTCCGCAGACTGCTCGCTCTTTTGTGTTTTTTAGCGGATCTTGGTGCCGGCGGGCATACCGTCCACAAACAGCACCTGCACATCATTTTCGCCTACATCGCCGGCCAGGAGCATACCGTTGCTCATCTCGCCGCACAGCTTGGCAGGCTTTAAGTTGGCTACGATCACCACTTTTTTGCCGATCAGGTCCTCCGGCTTGTACCAGGGGGCAATGCCGCTGACGATCTGGCGGCTGCCGTCGCCGTCGTTCACTTGCAGCTTCAGCAGCTTTTTTGCCCGCTTAATAGGCGCGCAGTCGGTGATCTCTGCCACCCGCAGCTCTACCTTGCTAAAGTCGTCAAAGGCGATCTGGGCCACGCCGGGCACTTCTGCCTTGGGCTGCTGGGCAGCGGTGGCCTTTTCCATTTGCGCTTTAATTAAAGCGTTCAGTTCATCGATCTCCTTGTCCGTGTCAATGCGGGGGAACAGGGCGTCGCCCTTGTGCACCGTTACATTGGCAGGCAACACGCCGAACTTGGCGGCGTTCTCATAGGTGATCAGGTCCTCTGCAGCACCGATCTGTGCCCAGGCCTTGGGCATAGAGGTGGGCATAAAGCAGGACAGCAGGGTGGTGGTGATCCGGATCACTTCCAGCAGGTTGTACAGCACGCTGGCCAGCCGGGCCTTGCGGCTCTCGTCCTTGCCCAGGATCCAGGGGGTGGTCTCGTCGATATATTTGTTGGCTCTGGAGATCACCTTAAAGATCTCTGCCAGGGCGTTGTTCAGCTGGGTCTCGTCCATATAGGCGGCCACTTTGTCCCGCAGTTCCAGCGCCGGGTCGATCAGCGAAGCGTCCAGTTCTTCGTCTGCCTCTCTGCATTCCGGCAGGGTGCCGCCAAAGTATTTTTCCGCCATAGCCACGGTACGGGACACCAGGTTGCCCAGATCGTTGGCCAGATCTGCGTTAATGCGGTTGATCATAATTTCGTTAGAGAAGGAGCTATCTGCGCCAAGTGCCATCTCCCGCAAAATGTGGTAGCGAATGGCGTCTGCGCCGTAGCGCTCACCCAGCACCAGCGGGTCTACCACATTGCCGATGGATTTGCTCATCTTTTGGCCGTTAAAGGTGATCCAGCCGTGCACAGCCAGGTGCTTGGGCAGCGGCAGATCCAGCGCCATCAGCATGGCGGGCCAAATAATGGCGTGAAAGCGCATAATGTCCTTTGCCACCATGTGTACATCGGCGGGCCAATAGCGGTCAAAGTCGTCATATTTGTCATTCAGGTAGCCCAGAGCACTGATGTAGTTGGACAGAGCATCTACCCACACATAGACCACATGGCCCGGGTCAAAGGTGACGGGAATGCCCCAGGTAAAGGAGGTGCGGGACACGCACAGATCCTCCAGACCGGGTTTGATGAAGTTATTGACCAGCTCTACCGCACGGCTCTTGGGCTGCAAATAATCTGTCTCCAGCAGCAGTTTTTCGATCCGGTCGGAAAAGGGGGATAGCTTAAAGAAATAGGCTTCCTCAGCGGCCTCGGTGACCTCACGGCCGCACTCCGGGCACTTGCCGTCTACCAACTGGCTCTCGGTCCAAAAGCTCTCACAGGGGGTGCAATATTTGCCCTTGTATTCGCCCTTGTAAATATAGCCTCGGTCATACAGCTCTTTAAAGATTTTTTGTACCGTCTCTACGTGGTAATCGTCAGTGGTGCGAATGTAGCGGTCATAGCTGATATTCATATAGGACCACAGCTTCTTAAAAATGGCCACAATCTCGTCCACATACGCTTTTGGAGTTACACCCTTCTCGGCGGCCTTTTGCTCAATTTTCAGCCCGTGCTCGTCCGTACCGGTGAGAAAGAGCACATCATATCCCTGCATCCGCCGAAAGCGGGCGATAGAGTCGCAGGCCACGGTGGTATAGCAGTGCCCAATGTGGGGATTGCCTGAGGGGTAATAAATGGGCGTGGTGATATAAAACTTTTCCTTATCCATAGGAGCCTCCTTATACAAATACATTGAAGTTGGCCGTCGCGCCGTCCTTGGTGCGGGTCTCTACCGCATCGCCGGTTTGCATGTCGACTTTGACGGAGGCGTACTTCTTGTTGTTCTTATACACGGCAAAATAGTAGTCATTGCCTTCGGACACGGTGCCGTTTACATCGTAGCCCTTGCCGTAGTAGTTGGTCAGGGCGTCCAGTGCCTGGTTGACGGTGTAGGTACTTCCACTATCTTCTTTTGCCTTTTTGGTGGTGTTTGTTGTCGATTTGGTCGTGGTTTCGGCAGTGGTATCGGTTGTGCTTTCCGGCGCCGTCGTGTCTGCCACCGTGACAGCGGGTTGGGTAGATACTGTGATCGGTGCGGTGGTGGCCTCCTCCCGGGTGGCCTTGGTGCAGCCAAACAGCCCGGCGGTGGTTATGCAACACATGGCCAGCGCCAGCGCCGCTTTGATCCCTTTATTCATATCATCACCTGATTTCAAAATGTTACAGCAGGGAGGCGGCGCCCCGATCCAGCATCAGCGTTACATCCGTATGGAACTGCAACACAGAGGCAGGACAAGCGGGGGTCACATTGCCGGAGATTACCTGCTTGATGGCTTTGGCCTTGTGCTCGCCCAGGGCGATAATGAGAATGCGCTTAGCCTGCATAATGGAGCCGATCCCCATGGTCAGCGCCTGGGTCGGAACCTCCTCAATGGTGTTAAAGAAACGGCTGTTGTCCTGAATGGTGCTTTCCTTGAGAGAGACCACATGGGTCCACCGCTGGAAAGAATCGCTGGGCTCGTTAAAGGCAATGTGGCCGTTAGAGCCGATACCCAGTAGCTGAATATCAATGCCGCCTGCGGCGCGAATGCTTTTCTCATACTGCTTACATTCGGTCTCTAAGTCCGCTGCGTTGCCGTCCAGGAAGTGAATGCGCTCCTCCGGGATATTGATGTGATCAAACAGATTTTCGTGCATAAAGGAGTGGTAAGAGTTTTTGTCTGCCACATCCAGCTTGCAGTATTCGTCCAGGTTAAAGGTGGTCACCCGGGAGAAGTCCACAGCCCCCTGCTCATACAGCCGGATCATGTGATTGTAAGGCTTCAGCGGGGTGGAGCCGGTGGCAAGACCCAGTACAGAGTCGGGCTTTGCCAGCACCTGGCCGCACATATAGTTACCGGCTGCAATGCCGATCTGTTCTTCCGTATCGTAAATCAGTACATTCATATTGTTTCCTCGCTCTTAATTTTAAGAATATGTCCTATATTATATACGATTTGGCGGCAATGTCAAATCCCGGTGCGCCGCTTGGCGCGGTGCCGCAGCCAAAGCCAGATCAGTACCCCGGCGCACAGCAGCCCCAGCATCGCCCCGGCAGTATCAATAGCCCAGTCCACTGCCTGGCAGGAGCGGCCGGGCACAAAGCGTTGGTGCACCTCGTCCGACACTGCATAAAGACTGGCAATGGGCAGGCTCGCCGCCGTGTATTTTGCACTCCAAGTGGCAGCGCAGGCAAAACTCAGCAGCAGGCAAAGTCCGGTATATTCCAAAAAGTGGGCGGACTTGCGCACCAAAAAGTCTGTGAGCCATCCGTCGCCCAGCAGGCGGGTGAGCCAGGCCAGTACGGCGCCGCTCTCTCGGCTGGATTGGTCCGCCGTGCGGGAGGACAGGTAGAAGATCACGCCCATACACACCGCGCTGAGCACCCAAAAGACCGCAGCGTACCGCTTATTCTCTGACTGCTTCAACAAAAGAGACCCTCCCACTGCCTGGATGGAACTGTATGCCGCTGACACCTTTAGCCATCACATAGTAGGCAGATTCATAGAATACCGGCAGTACGGCACCGGTTTGGATCAGTGCCTGCTCACAGTCCCGGCAGGCGGCGGTGGCCGTACCGGCCGTGGCGTTTTTGGCCACCGTCAATGCGCGATTGATTTTATTACTTTGCAGGTTCATATAGTTGGTGGAGATCAGATCGGACAGAAAGGTCACCGGACTTTGACTGGCAGCCTCTATGGGATAGAGGGCAATGTCATAGGTGCCGGCGGCCATTTGGGTTTCCATCTCCGCTTTGGTCATGGTTTCGATTTTCAGTGAAAAGGCAATGCTGTCGCCGTTACCGTAGGTGGTGACAGAACCCAGACTGCTTTGTACGCCCTGTACCAGTGCCTTGGCGTAGGCATCCATTTCCTCAGTGGTAATGACCGTCAGTGCTACGGTGGTCAGTCCGGTTTCCGACAGCCCCTCTTTCCACAGGGTTTGGGCGCGGTCCGCATCTCGCGCAGGCACCAGACTGCTTTTTGCGGTGGTAACGGTGTCTCCGTCCACCGTAGTGCTGGGCGGGGTAATGCCGGTGGCCGCCTGCAGGTACTTGCTGTTTTTGGTATCCGGCGCGGACAGGCTCAGACAAATGGCCCGGCGCATTTTTTCACTGGATAGGCTGCCTTGATTGGTATTAAGTAAAAATGCCCAAGTGGTGTTGGCATAGGGCGTGGCGTTCAGATCGTCCTGCTTTTTCAGGGCACCGTACTCGCTGCCGGTGAGAAAAGCGGCGTCATAATAGCCACTTTCCAGTTTGTCCGGCACCTTGCTGTTTTCGTCCTTGATATTTAAGGTAATGTTATCCACTTTGGTGGGATTGACACCTTTGTAGTCCTGATTTTTGTCCAATGTATAGGAAGTATCCAGCTGTGTTTCCACATAGAATTGGCCGTTAAAGAGGGAATATTCTGTGCCCAGCCCATATCGTCCCTTGGTGGCGGTAAAGAATTCCTTGTTGCAGGGCATGGCTGCCGCACTGGACAAGGCAGTAAAGAATTCTGCGTCCGGGGTGCGCAGAGTGATCACCAGTGTGTAATCATCAGTGGCTTTCACTTGCAGAGCAGAGGCGCTTTTTTGCTTATTATACACCTGCTGGGCACCGGCAATGCCGGACAGGGAAGGGTACAGGGGACAGGCGGTTTGCGGCGACACGGCGCGCTGGAGGGCAAAGACAAAGTCGTGGGCAGTAATGTCCGGGTTCCAGTTCTTGCCCATGCGCTCTGTTACTGCGTCTGTCAGGTGCCATTTCAGTCCCTGGCGCAGGTGAAAGGTGTAGGTCTTTTGGTCGGTGCTTACCGTCCAGTCTGCAGCCACAGCGGGCTTCACTGTGCCGTCGTCCTCCACACGCACCAGTCCCTCGTAGCAGTTTTCCGCGATCAGATACTCGTCCTGGGTGGCGGCGACCTGGGGATCAAAGCTGGTGATGTCACCGGTGATGGGGTAGATAATATCCAGCTGCTTGTCTCGACTGTTGCAGCCGGTAAATACGGCGCACAGCAAAGCAGCACACAGCAGCAGTGAGAAGATACGCTTACAGTTTTGTTTCATGGTTCGCTCCAGTCGGTTTTCTTGCCGTCTATTATACCATAAGGGGAGAGAAGAAATCAATTTTTAGGGCTCCGATTTGTAGAAATTTTTGAAAAATTCTTGTGCATAATGCCGAAAAACAAGAAGCACGAGGCGGCGTGTATCAAAAAGTTTTTTCATTTGTTGGATTTATATAAAAATAATTGTTGACTTTCCGGGTTTGTTCGTCTATATTATATGCACGATTAAAATGGAAATTTATGCGCACGCGTATGTAGTGTCCTTTGGCCGACAAAGCGAAATCTTTGGTCTGCGACAGCGGCACAGTGCTGAATTTCGACTTTTTTCAGAGCAAAAAAAGATTGGAGTGACCCCTTTATGTTGAACGTGAAAGACGTGCAGCTGGGTACCACAACACGAAAGAGTTTTGCGAAGATCAATGAGGTAATGCAAATGCCTAACCTCATTGAAGTGCAGAAGAAATCGTACCAGTGGTTCCTGGACGAAGGTTTGGAAGAGGTGTTCCGCGACATTGGTTCCATCACGGATTATACAGGCAATCTGGTGCTGGACTTTATCGACTACACCATGGACGAGGACCCCAAGTACACCATTGCCCAGTGTAAGGCGAGAGATGTGACTTATGCCAAACCCCTCAAGGTCCGCGCCCGCTTGCAGAACAAAGAGACCGGCGAGGTGAAGGAGAACATCATCTTCATGGGTGACTTTCCGCTGATGACGGACGCCGGCACCTTTGTGATCAACGGTGCGGAGCGCTGCATTGTGTCTCAGCTGGTGCGTTCCCCCGGTGTGTATTACCATATGGACCATGACAAGACCGGTAAGGAGCTGTACACCAACACCGTGATCCCCAACCGGGGCGCATGGCTGGAGTATGAGACCGACGCCAACGACCTGTTCTATGTGCGCATTGATAAAAACCGTAAGATCTTTATCACCACTTTCCTGCGTGCGCTGGGTCTGGGTCTGGATCATGAGATCATTGACTATTTCGGCGAGGACGAACGCCTGGTGGCCACCATTGAGAAGGACACCACCAAGAACCAGGAGGAGGCGCTCCTGGAGGTGTACAAGCGTTTGCGTCCCGGCGAGCCGCCTACTTTGGAGACGGCACAGGCCCACTTGGACGGCCTGTTCTTTGACCCGCACCGGTACGATCTGTCCCGGGTGGGTCGCTACAAGTACAACAAGAAGCTGGGTATGGCTGACCGCCTGAACGGCCAGATCCTGGCAGAACCGGTGATTTCTCCCCAGGGCGAGTTCCTGGCAGACGCCGGAGAGAAGATCGACAAGATCAAGGCCATGGAGATCGAGGATGCAGGTGTTATGTTTGCATTCGTCGATGTGGACGGCAACAAGGTAAAAGTCGTGTCCAACGGCATGGTGGATATTAAGAAATATGTGGACTTTGACTGCACCCCCCTGGGTATCCGCGAGAAGGTCAGCTATGCTGTCCTGGCAGAGATCCTGGAGAAGTGCGGCGATGATGAAGAGGCACTGAAAGAGGAGATCCGCATTAAGCAGGACGACCTGGTGCCCAAGCACATTACCACAGACGATATTTTTGCTACCGTGTCTTACCTCTGCAACCTGGCTTGCGGCGTAGGCACCACGGACGACATTGACCACCTGGGCAACCGTCGTATCCGTGCGGTAGGCGAGCTGCTGCAAAACCAGTTCCGTATCGGCTTTACCCGTATGGAGCGTGTTATTCGTGAGCGTATGACCCTGCAGGCGCAGGACGATGAGGACGCCATTACTCCCCAGGCGCTGATCAACATTCGCCCGGTGGTGGCTGCCATTCGTGAGTTCTTCGGCTCCTCTCCGCTGTCCCAGTTTATGGACCAGAATAACCCCCTGGCTGAGCTGACCCATAAGCGCCGTCTGTCCGCACTGGGCCCCGGCGGTTTGTCCCGTGACCGTGCCGGGTTTGAGGTGCGAGATGTACACTACACCCATTACGGCAGAATGTGTCCCATTGAGACCCCCGAGGGTCCCAACATCGGCCTGATCTCTTACCTGGCTTGCTACAGCCGCCTGAACGAGTACGGCTTCATTGAGGCACCGTACCGTAAGGTAGATAAAGAGACCGGTGTGGTCACCGACGAGGTGGTCTATATGACCGCCGATGTGGAGGATGAATTCGTTGTGGCCCAGGCCAATGAGCCCCTGGACGAGGAAGGCCACTTCACCAACCGCCGCGTGACCTGTCGTCACCGGGATGAGTTCCTGACTTTGCCACCGGAGCGGGTGGACTACATGGATGTATCCCCCAAGATGGTTGTGTCCGTAGCTACCGCTATGATTCCGTTCCTGGAGAACGACGACGCCAACCGTGCACTGATGGGCGCCAACATGCAGCGCCAGGCTGTGCCGCTGCTGAAGACCGAGGCCCCGGTTGTGGGTACCGGTATGGAGTACAAGGCAGCTTACGACTCCGGCGTGGTGGTGATCGCCAAGCGTGGCGGCACCGTATGCGCCGTAGACGCCCGTACCATTGATATTAAGACTGCTTCCGGCGAGATCGATCATTATGAGCTGGTGAAGTTCAGCGGCTCCAACCAGGGCACCTGCATTAACCAGCGGCCCATCGTCTCCCTGCACCAGCAGGTAGAGGACGGCCAGGTGATCGCCGACGGTCCTGCCACCTGCAACGGTGAGGTCTCCCTGGGTAAGAACGCCCTGATCGGCTTTATGACCTGGGAGGGCTACAACTACGAGGACGCCGTACTGATCAACGAGAAGATTGTGCGGGACGATGTTTATACTTCCATTCATATTGAGGAGCATGAGGTAGAGTCCAGAGACACCAAGCTGGGCCCGGAGGAGATCACCCGCGACATTCCCAATGTGGGTGAGGATGCGCTGAAAGACCTGGACCAGGACGGCATTATCCGCATTGGTGCCGAGGTTCACAGCGGTGATATTCTGGTGGGTAAAGTGACCCCCAAGGGTGAGACGGAGCTGACCGCAGAGGAGCGGCTGCTGCGTGCCATCTTCGGCGAGAAGGCCCGCGAGGTGCGTGACACCTCCATGCGTGTGCCCCACGGCGAGTACGGTATTGTGGTGGATGTTAAGGTATTCACCCGCGCCAACAGCGACGAGATGAGCCCCGGCGTGAACAAAGTGGTTCGTGTTTACATTGCCCAAAAGCGTAAGATCCAGGCCGGTGATAAGATGGCCGGTCGTCACGGTAACAAGGGCGTTGTGTCCCGGGTACTGCCCCAGGAGGATATGCCGTTCCTGCCGGACGGTCGCCCGCTGGATATTGTACTGAACCCCCTGGGCGTACCTTCCCGTATGAACATCGGGCAGGTGCTGGAGGTGCATCTGGGTTATGCCGCTATGGCACTGGGCTGGAAGATGATGACCCCCGTATTTGACGGCGCCCATGAGGACGACATTCGCGAGTGCCTGAAGCTGGCCGGTCTGCGTGAGGACGGTAAGACCACGCTGACTGACGGCCGTACAGGCGAAAAGTTTGATAACCCGGTGACCGTGGGCTATATGTATTACCTGAAGCTCCATCACCTGGTAGATGATAAGATCCACGCCCGTTCCACCGGCCCTTACAGCCTGGTTACCCAGCAGCCCCTGGGTGGTAAAGCCCAGTTCGGCGGCCAGCGTTTCGGTGAGATGGAGGTTTGGGCACTGGAGGCATACGGCGCTGCTTACACCCTGCAAGAGATCATGACGGTGAAGTCCGATGATGTTGTGGGCCGTGTGAAGGCTTATGAGGCCATTGTCAAGGGCGAGAACATCCCCAAGGCAGGCACGCCGGAATCCTTCAAGGTTCTGTTTAAGGAGTTGCAGGCACTGGGTCTGGATACCCGTGTGTATGACGCCAACGGCGAGGAAGTAGAGCTCAAGCAGGATCTGGACGATGGCACCGGTATTCAGCCTATTGATGACAAGGCGTTCACCACCGTCAATGACTTTGACGAGGGCAGCGAGGGCTTTGGCATTGAGAATGCAGAAGAAGCCGGCGAGGAAGCAGGCGCAGACGCAGCGGATTCGTTTGCAGATTTGTTTGCAAACGCCCTGGACGATGATTCGGACGACGGGGCCGACGCGTAAACGCCATTCCGACACTACATTATATATAAAGGAGTGCTTCCATGATGGAGAATAAAGAAAACGAATTCAGCTCGATCAAAATCGGTCTGGCGTCTCCCGAGCAAATTCGGGAGTGGTCCTACGGCGAGGTCACCAAGCCGGAGACCATTAACTACAGAACGCTGAAGCCGGAGCGGGACGGTTTGTTCTGCGAGCGCATTTTCGGCCCCATGAAGGACTGGGAGTGCCACTGCGGCAAATATAAGAGAGTACGCTATAAGGGCAAGGTCTGCGAGCGCTGCGGTGTAGAGATTACCCGGGCCAAGGTACGCCGTGAGCGTATGGGCCACATTGAGCTGGCGGCTCCCGTGTCTCACATTTGGTATTTTAAGGGCATTCCCAGCCGCCTTGGGCTGGTGCTGGATCTGAGCCCCCGTTATTTGGAGAAGGTGCTGTACTTTGCACTGTATATCGTAACGGATCCCGGCGACACCCCGCTGGAGAAAATGCAGATTCTCAATGAAAAAGAATATGCAGAAATGCGCGAGCGCTATGAGGACGACTTTGAGGCCGGTATGGGCGCTGAGGCTATTAAAAAGTTGCTGCAGGGTATTGATGTAAAGGCTCTGCGTGATGAACTGACCGAGGAGCTGGAGACCGCCACCGGTCAAAAGCGCGTGCGTCTGCTCAAGCGCCTGGACGTGGTCAATGCGTTTTATCAGAGCGGCAACAAGCTGGAGTGGATGATTCTGGACGCAATTCCGGTGATTCCTCCGGACATTCGTCCCATGGTCCAGCTGGACGGCGGCCGTTTTGCCACCTCCGATCTGAACGACCTGTATCGCCGTGTTATTAACCGAAACAACCGTTTGAAGAAGCTGCTGGAGCTGGGCGCACCGGACATTATCGTGCGCAACGAGAAGCGTATGCTCCAGGAGTCTGTGGACGCCCTGATCGACAACGGCCGCCGCGGCCGTCCGGTCACTGGCCCCAACAACCGCCCGCTGAAGTCCCTGTCCGATATGCTGAAAGGTAAGCAGGGCCGCTTCCGTCAGAACCTGCTGGGTAAGCGTGTTGACTACTCCGGCCGTTCCGTAATCGTGGTTGGCCCGGAGCTGAAGATGCACCAGTGCGGTCTGCCTAAGGAAATGGCTATCGAGCTGTTTAAGCCCTTTGTGATGAAGCGTCTGGTAGAGACCGGCGTGGCCTCTAACATTAAATCCGCCCGCAAGATGGTGGAGCGTGCCAACAACCCGGCGGTTTGGGACTCTCTGGAAGTGGTGATTAAGGACCACCCGGTGATGCTCAACCGTGCACCTACCCTGCACCGTCTGGGTATCCAGGCCTTTGAGCCGGTGCTGGTAGAGGGCCGTGCCATTAAGCTGCACCCCCTGGCTTGTACCGCATTTAACGCAGACTTCGACGGCGACCAGATGGCTGTGCATGTGCCCCTGTCCGCAGAGGCTCAGGCCGAGGCCAGAATGCTGATGCTGGCTGCCAACAACCTGCTGAAACCCTCTGACGGTAAGCCGGTGACCGTGCCTACCCAGGATATGGTGATCGGTTCCTACTACCTGACCATGATCAAAGAGGGCGAGCCGGGCTGCCCCACGGTGGAGAAAGACGCCCAGGGCAACGAATATACCCGTTACAACATTTATAGAGATAAGGACGAGGCCATGATGGCCTATCAAGAGGGCTCTTTGGGCCTGCACTCCGAGTGCCTGATCCGCTTCTCCAAGGAAGTGGACGGGGAAGTGCACGAGCACCTGGTCAAGACCACCATCGGTCGTGTGATCTTTAACGCGCCGGTGCCCCAGGATCTGGGCTTTGTGGATCGCTCCGATCCGGAGAACGAGTTTGTACCGGAGATCAGCTTTGTTGTAAAGAAGAAGCAGCTGGGCCAGATCGCCGAGAAGTGCATTCGCGTGCACGGTGTGGCCGTGGCTTCCAAGGTGTTGGACGCTTTGAAAGCACAGGGCTATAAGTATTCCACCATTTCCGGCACCACCGTTGCCGTTGTGGACGCCCTGATCCCGGAGAAGAAGAAAGAGTACCTGGACGAGGCCGAGAAGCGGGTGGACGAGATCACCACCAACTACAACTACGGTCTCATTACCAACGAGGAGCGTTCTTCCGCCGTTATTAAGGCTTGGGAGGACTGCACCAACAAGGTATCCAACGAGCTGACCAGTAACTTTGACGGCGCCCATAACCCCATTCACATGATGGTGGACTCCGGCGCCCGTGGTAGTACCTCTCAGCTGCGTCAGCTGGCCGGTATGCGCGGTCTGATCGCCAATACCGCCGGTAAGACCATTGAGGTCCCCATTCGTGCCAACTACCGTGAGGGTCTGAATATTTTGGAATATTTCATTTCCTCCCGTGGTGCCCGTAAGGGCCTGGCCGATACCGCACTGCGTACCGCAGACTCCGGTTACCTGACCCGCCGTCTGGTAGATGTATCCCAGGATGTGATTATCCGCGACCAGGATTGCGGCTGCCACGATGGTATTATCGTAAGCAAGATCATGGACGGCAACCGTGTGCTGGAGCCGCTGGAGGAGCGCCTCACCGGTCGTTTCGTTGTAGATCCGGTGATCGACCCCAACTCCGGCGAAGTGCTGATGGAACCGGATCGTATGATGACGGAGGAAGACGCCAAGCGTATTGTGGACGCCGGTATCGAGTCCGTAAAGATCCGTTCTCTGATCACCTGTAAGTCCCACCACGGCGTGTGCTGCAAGTGCTACGGCGCCAACCTGGCCTTTAACGAGCCGGTCCAGGTGGGTGAGGCCGTGGGTATCATCGCTGCCCAGTCCATCGGTGAGCCTGGTACGCAGCTGACCATGCGTACGTTCCATACCGGCGGTGTTGCCGGTGGTGCCGACATTACACAGGGTCTGCCCCGTGTAGAGGAACTGTTCGAGGCCAGAAAGCCCAAGCAGTTGGCCATTCTGTCTGAGATTGAAGGTACGGTTCACTTTGAGGAAATCAAGAAGAGCCGCCACGCCATTGTCACCGGCGAGGACGGGGAAGAGAAGAAGTATCTGATCCCCTACGGTGCCCGTCTGTGCGAGCACATTGTGGAGGGCGCCCATGTGAAGAAGGGCGAGGAGCTGACTCTCGGCGCCGTGAACCCCCACGATGTTTTGGCGATCCTGGGCGAAGAGGCTGTTTACAACTACCTGATCAAGGAAGTACAGTTCGCTTACCGTACCCAGGGTGTTGATATCAACGATAAGCACATTGAGGTTATCGTTCGTCAGATGCTCAAGAAGTGCACCGTGGACGACGCCGGCGATACCGACCTGGTGTCCGGCACCATGGTGGATGTGGCCCAGGTAGACGAGGCCAACGAAGCCATTGATAAGCGGATCGCTTTGGGCGAGACCACTTTGAAGCACGCCACTTATATCCCGATCCTGATGGGTATTACCAAGGCGTCCTTGGCTACCGACTCCTTCCTGTCTGCCGCCTCCTTCCAGGAGACCACCCGCGTGCTCACCGACGCTGCCATTAAGGGCAAGGTGGACCCGCTGATCGGCCTGAAGGAGAATGTGATCATCGGTAAGCTGGTGCCCGCCGGTACCGGTATGCAGGTGTTTGACAAGGTGGATGTGGTGCCCAGCTATTTCTCCGCTGAGGGCAGCGAGGAAATTTTGAACCTGGAACAGCTGCAAGAGCTCTTGACAAACAGTATGTCCGAGTGATATAATGCTAACTTGTCGGTGTGCGATTTGCGCTAAATTGGCCCAAATTCCATCGAACTTTAGCCAAAAATTGACCATTTACCGGGGCAGAACCGCAAAGTTCTGCCCCCGTAGGTGCGTTTTTGGGCAGAAAATGCAAATTTGTTTTGCCAAATTTGGGTTTTGTGCGCAAAAGCGTACAAAATAATTTGAAAGGAGATAAACGATTGCCTACCTTTAACCAACTTGTAAGAACAGGTCGTAAGACGCTGGAGAAAAAGTCCAAAACACCGGCTCTGCTGAAGGGGCTGAACACCAAGAAGAATGTTATGACCGATAACAATTCTCCCCAGAAGCGCGGCGTTTGCACCGCAGTCAAGACTGCAACTCCGAAAAAGCCGAACTCTGCACTGCGTAAGATCGCCAGAGTGCGTCTGTCTAACGGCATTGAAGTGTCCGCTTACATTCCCGGCGTAGGTCACAACCTGCAGGAGCACTCTGTAGTTATGATCCGCGGCGGCCGTGTAAAGGACCTTCCCGGTGTGCGTTACCACATCATTCGCGGTACTCTTGATACCCAGGGCGTGAACGGCAGAATGCAGGGCCGCTCTAAGTACGGCGCCAAGAGACCGAAGGCTGCTAAGAAATAAGAGCAGCGCCGATCCGTTAAGGATCCACCAAGCTCAGTATCCCTGAGTTTGATCTTCTTGTTTGGAAATCCGGCAAAAGTTTATATACTTTATATTGCTATACAGTGTATGACCTTTTTGTTGGCTCCACGGGAAAACTCGAGTACCTATGAACTCATCAATGATAATGAAGGAGGGAAGCGAAGATGCCAAGAAGAGGCCAGATCGCTAAGCGTGACGTTCTGCCTGATCCGCTGTACAACTCTAAGCTTGTTACACGCCTGATCAACAACGTTATGTACGATGGTAAAAAGGGTGTCGCACAGAAGATCGTGTACGACGCTTTCGACATCATCAAAGAAAAGACGGGTAATGATCCCCTGGAAACTTTTGAAGCTGCCATGGAGAATGTTATGCCCGTACTGGAGGTTAAGGCTCGCCGTGTCGGCGGTGCTACCTACCAGGTACCGCTTGAGGTTCGTCCGGAACGGCGCCAGACCCTGGGTCTGCGCTGGATCACTCTCTATGCGCGTCAGCGTTCTGAGAGAACCATGAAGGAGCGCCTGGCAGCCGAGATTATGGATGCTACCAATAAGACCGGCGGCGCTGCCAAGAAGTGCGACGATACCCATAAGATGGCTGAGGCAAACAAGGCGTTTGCTCATTTCAGATATTAAGCCATTCAGTTTGTTAGGAGGATATTATGCCGAGAAAAGTATCTCTTGAAATGACAAGAAATATTGGTATCATGGCGCATATTGATGCTGGTAAAACCACCACCACCGAGCGTATCCTGTATTATACGGGTATTAACCATAAGATCGGTGAGACCCATGATGGTACAGCAACCATGGACTGGATGGAGCAGGAGCAGGAGCGCGGTATCACCATTACTTCCGCTGCCACCACTTGCTTCTGGAAGAATCACAGAATCAATATCATCGACACCCCCGGGCATGTGGACTTCACTGTAGAGGTGCAGCGTTCCCTGCGTGTGCTGGACGGTTCCGTTACCGTGCTGTGCGCCAAGGGTGGCGTTGAGCCCCAGTCTGAGACCGTATGGCGTCAGGCGGACGAGTACCATGTACCGAGAATGATCTATGTCAATAAGATGGACATTATGGGTGCAGATTTCTACAATGTACTGGACATGGTCAATGACCGTTTCAAGTGCAACGCACTGCCCATTCAGCTGCCCATCGGCGCTGAGGACACCTTCCGCGGGATCGTGGATCTGGTGAATATGGATGCCGAGATCTATTATGACGATCTGGGCAATGATGTTCGCCGTGAACCCATTCCGGAGGATATGGCAGAGCTGGCCCAGAAGTACCGCGAGCAGCTCATTGAGCATGTCGCCGAGATGGACGACGAGCTGATGGAGAAGTATTTCGCCGGTGAAGAGCTGACCGTTGACGAGATCAAAAAGACCATCAGAAAATCTACCATTGAGAACAAAATGGTGCCGATCACCTGCGGTACTTCTTACCGCAACAAGGGTGTGCAGCCCCTGCTGGACGCAATCGTAGATTATATGCCCGCCCCCACGGATGTTGAGTCCATTAAGGGCGTAAATCCGGACACGGACGAGGAGGAGTATCGTCACTCTTCCGACACAGAGCCTTTCGCTGCTCTGGCGTTTAAGATCGCTACCGACCCCTTCGTTGGTAAGATCTGCTTCTTCCGTGTATATTCCGGTACCATTGACGCAGGCTCTCCCTGCTACAACTCTGTAAAGGGTCATAAGGAGAGAATGGGTCGTATTCTGCAGATGCACTCCAATCACCGTGAGGATATTCCTACCTGCTACGCCGGCGACATTGCTGCTGCCGTGGGTCTGAAGAACACCACCACCGGTGATACCCTGTGCGATGAGGATCATCCCATTATTCTGGAGTCCATGAACTTCCCGGATCCTGTGATCCGTGTTGCTATTGAGCCCAAGACCAAGGCCGGTCAGGAAAAGATGGGCCTGGGCCTTGCCAAACTGGCAGAAGAGGACCCCACCTTTAAGGCTTATACCGATGAAGAGACAGGTCAGACCATCATCGCCGGCATGGGCGAGCTGCACCTGGAGATCATCGTTGACCGTCTGATGCGCGAGTTTAAGGTAGAGGCTAATGTTGGCGCTCCCCAGGTGGCTTACAAAGAGACCATCACCCAGGAAGCGGCTTCTGATACCAAGTATAAGCGTCAGTCCGGCGGTAGCGGCCAGTATGGTCACTGTAAGATCCGCATTATGCCCAACATTGATCCGGAGACCGGTATCGGCAAGGGCTATGAATTCGTAAACCAGGTTGTGGGCGGTTCCATTCCCAAGGAGTATATCCCTGCGGTTGACGCCGGTATCCAGGGCGCTATGAAGAGCGGTATTCTGGCAGGCTACAATGTGGTAGATGTCCGCGTAGAGCTGTACGACGGCTCTTATCACGAGGTAGACTCCTCTGAGATGGCCTTTAAGATCGCCGGTTCTATGGCGTTCAAGGACGCTGCCAAGAAGGCCGGCCCCATCATTCTGGAGCCCATGATGAAGGTTGTTGTTATTGTGCCTGAGGAATACATGGGCGATGTAATCGGCGACCTGAACTCCCGCCGTGGCCAGATTCAGGGCATGGAGGACCGCAACGGTGCAAAGCAGATCAATGCTCGCGTACCGCTGTCTGAGATGTTTGGCTATGTAAACGACCTGCGTTCCAAGACCCAGGGCCGTGGCCAGTACACTATGGAGCCGGACGGCTATGAGCCTGTTCCCAAGTCCATTTCGGAGAGCATTATCAGCGAACGTGCCAAAAAAGACTGATAATTTTATAAATCAATAAAAAATGCTTGCTATTTTTATCTGATTTTGATAGAATAGCAATGACAATTGACTATTGTAAATTCTTAAGGAGGAAATTCCAATGGCAAAAGAACATTTTAACAGAACCAAACCCCATGTTAACATTGGTACGATCGGCCACGTTGACCATGGTAAGACCACTCTGACCGCAGCGATCACCAAGTACCTTGCAAACAAGGGCTATGCAAAGTTCGAGGACTATGCAGATATCGATAAGGCTCCGGAAGAGAGAGAGCGTGGTATCACAATCAACACCGCGCACGTTGAGTATGAGACCGACAAGCGCCACTATGCACACGTGGACTGCCCCGGCCATGCTGACTACATTAAGAACATGATCACCGGTGCTGCGCAGATGGACGGCGCTATCCTGGTTATCGCTTCCACCGACGGCCCCATGGCTCAGACCAAGGAGCACCTGCTGCTGGCTCGTCAGGTAGGCGTGCCCGCAATCATCGTGTTCATGAACAAGACTGACCAAGTAGACGATCCTGAGCTGCTTGAGCTGGTTGAGATGGAGATCCGTGAGACCCTGGCCGAGTATGGCTTTGATGAGGACTGCCCCATCATCAAGGGTTCTGCACTGAAGGCTCTGGAAGCAGAGTCCAATGATGATCCGGCTTGCGCTTGCATTCAGGAACTGATGGACGCTGTTGATGATTATATCCCCACTCCGGACCGTAAGGCTGACCTGCCTTTCCTGATGCCCGTAGAGGATGTATTCACCATCACCGGTCGTGGTACCGTTGCTACCGGCCGTGTGGAGAGAGGCCAGCTGAAGACCGGCGAGGAAGTTGAGATCGTTGGTCTGAAGGACGAGAGCTCCAAGACCGTTTGCACCGGTATTGAGATGTTCCGTAAGATTCTGGACTATGCTGAGGCCGGCGACAACATCGGCTGCCTGCTGCGTGGTGTTCAGAGATCCGACATCGAGCGCGGCCAGGTTCTGGCTAAGCCCGGTTCCATTCATCCCCACACCGAGTTCACCGGTCAGGTTTATGTACTGACCAAGGAAGAGGGCGGTCGTCATACTCCCTTCTTCAACAACTATCGTCCTCAGTTCTATTTCAGAACTACCGATGTTACCGGCGTGATCACTCTGCCCGAGGGTACTGAGATGTGCATGCCTGGCGATAACGTAAACATGGATGTTAAGCTGATCACCCCCATTGCTATTGAAGAGGGTCTGCGCTTCGCTATCCGTGAGGGCGGCCGTACCGTTGGTTCCGGCGTTGTTACCGCAATCAAGGAGTAATTTTAGAATTACAAATTTTATAAAAGAGCAAGCTTTCGGGCTTGCTCTTTTTTCTGTGCAAATTTTGGGAAAATGCAGATGGCCACAAGTGAAAAAATGCGGAGGTGGTTTGCTACCTTTCGCCTTGATCGGAGACTGGGATGGTGAACAAAGGGGGAATACTGCCCATTTATGATAAGTCTTTTTAAGAATCTCTTGACATTCTCTTTCTGGTTGAATATAATGACATATGAACAGATGAGAATATGAAATTCTGTTCAGAACAATGAAACAAACTTTTTTGTATAAGGAGAATGGCTATGAAAAAGACTTACAAAGTAGATGTGGACTGCGCCAACTGTGCCGCCAAGATGGAAGACGCTGTTAAGAAAACGCCTGGCGTTCAGGATGCTGCCCTGAGTTTTATGACCTTAAAGCTGAAAGTGGAATTTGAAGAAGGTGCAGATGTGGACGCAGTGATGGCTGCCGCCCGGAAGAACTGCAAGCGGGTAGAGAGCGACTGCGAGATCTTTCTGTAAACCTGGGCTTAGGAGGGACAGGTATGAATAAGAAGCAAAAGAAAGTGCTGGCGCGCATTATCGCTGCGCTGGTGCTGCTGGCAGGGGTGATCCTGCTGGATAAGCTGGCCTCGCTGCCGCAGTGGGCCATGATCGTTCTGTATTTGGTGCCGTACTTTGTGATCGGCTACGATATTCTCTGGAAAGCGCTCAAGGGGATCAAAAATCGCCAGGTTTTTGATGAGAATTTCTTAATGGCAGTAGCCACCGTGGGCGCTCTTTGCTTGCAAGACTTCAAAGAGGGCGTGGCCGTTATGCTGTTTTACCAGATCGGCGAGCTGTTCCAGAGCGTGGCGGTAGGCAAGAGCCGCAAGAACATTGCCGCCCTGATGGATATTCGCCCGGACTACGCTAATGTGATGGTAGACGGCAAGCTGGAACAGGTGGATCCGGACGATGTGGGAGTAGGTACAGAGATTGTGGTAGATCCGGGGGAAAAGGTGCCTATTGACGGTGTGATCGTAGAGGGTAGCACTACTTTGAACACAGGTACACTTACCGGCGAAAGCGTGCCTCGGGACGCCAAGACAGGCGATGATGTGATCAGTGGCTGTATCAATATGAGCGGGCGTATTGTGGTGCGCACTACAAAGGAATTCGGCGAGTCCACCGTGTCTAAAATTTTGGATCTGGTGGAGAATTCCGCTATGAAAAAGTCCAAGTCCGAGAACTTTATCACCAAGTTTGCTCGGTACTACACCCCCGCTGTGTGTTACAGTGCTCTGGCGCTGGCGGTGCTGCCGCCGGTGATCCGCCTGTTGGCCGGTTACCCGGCGATGTGGGCGGACTGGATCACAAGAGCGCTGACTTTCTTGGTTATTAGCTGCCCCTGCGCGCTGGTGATCTCCATTCCGCTAAGCTTCTTCGGTGGGATCGGCTGCGCTTCTAAAAACGGCATTTTGGTGAAAGGCTCCAACTACCTGGAAGCCCTGGCAGATACCAAGTATATTGTGTGCGACAAAACCGGCACTTTGACAGAGGGTGTGTTCCGGGTGACCGGTGTGTACCCGGAGCCTGGGGTGGATAAAGAGGTACTGCTGGGTCTGGCGGCCTATGCAGAGAGCGGCTCTCACCACCCCATTAGCCAAAGCCTGAAAGACGCCTACGGTCAGCCCTTGCAAGGGGAGCGGGTCAGCGATATTCAGGAGATCGCCGGTCACGGCGTGCAGGCGCTGGTGGACGGTCACCCGGTGGCTGCCGGTAACGCCAAGCTGATGAAAAAGATTGGCGCCGCCCTGCCCGGTGAGCATACCGACGGCACCGCCGTGTATGTGGCGGCAGACGGCAAGTATATCGGCTGCATTGTGATCTCCGATGTGGTGAAACCCACTGCCAAGGCGGCAATGGCTGCGCTCAAGGAGAACGGCGTAAAAATGACCGTTATGCTCACCGGCGACGCCAAGGCTGCGGCGGATCGGGTGGCTGCGGAGATCGGTATGGATCGGGTAGAGAGCGAGCTGCTGCCCGGCGACAAGGTGGAGCAGGTGGAAAAGCTGCTGGCAGAGAAAGGCTCCAAGGAGAACCTGGCCTTTGTGGGCGACGGCATCAACGACGCGCCGGTGCTTTCTCGAGCCGATGTGGGGATCGCTATGGGCGCCCTGGGATCGGACGCTGCCATTGAGGCGGCGGATGTGGTGCTGATGGATGACGACCCGTCCAAGATCGCACTGGCTATGAAGATCTCGCGCCATACCTTGCAGATTGTGCGGCAAAACATTGTGTTCGCCCTGGCGGTAAAGGCCATTTGCCTGGTGTTGGGCGCTTTGGGCATTGCCGGTATGTGGTTGGCGATCTTTGCCGATGTGGGCGTGATGGTACTGGCGGTGCTTAATGCCACCCGTGCACTGAAAATCAGATTGTAAAAAAAGCGACTGCAGGTTCATGACTCGCAGTCGCTTTTTAACGGTAGTTATGCGTTCTTTGATTGTTCCTCTTCGTGGCCGTAGCAAAGCCAGTGCCCTTTCCAGGTATACAGCGCCATCAACAATAGGCCGATAATCCAGGAAATGGGATAAAGGATAAACACGCCGTCGATATTGTCATAATGCGGTACCGCCAACTGTATCCAGATGATGCGGAAAATGCACATGGAAAACAGCAGAATGAGCATGGGCGGTATGCTCTTGCCGGTGCCGCGCACGGTGCCGGCCAGCACATTGAGCGCCCCCAGCAGCACATAATAGGGACAAAAGTATTTCATGGCCAGCACGCCGTAATGAATGGCGACGCTGTCCGAGGTGAACAGCCGCATTACCGGGTGGGAGAATGCCAGCAGCAGCGCGCCGGTCAGAATGGTATAAACGGTGCTCATCAGCAGGGCGGTCCACATGCCGCTTTTGACCCGCTTCAGGTTACCGGCACCGTAGTTTTGGCCCACAAAGGTGGTGACGGCCATACTGATACTCAGTACCGGCAAAATGTTAAAGCCGTCCACCTTTAAGTAGGCGGTGAACCCGGCCATGGCCATAGCGCCGTAGTGGTTGACGCTGGTCTGCACCAGCACATTGGAGAAGCTGATGACCATATTCTGTATGCCGGTGGGCAGCCCCACCCGGACAATACGCCTTGCCATGTCGCCATCCAGGCACAGGTCCTTTACTCGAATTCTGTAATCGGACTTTACCCGCAGTAGGTATCCCACCGCCAGCAGGCAGGAGATCAGCTGGCTCACATCGGTGGCAACGGCCGCACCGGCTACGCCCATTTTGCACCCTTCAATCAGCACCAGGTCCAGCACTATGTTGGTGACGGAGGCGGCGCCCAGGTACAGCAGCGGGCGGCGGGAATTGCCGGCAGCGTTGAGAATACCGGTGGCCATATTGTACACCACATTAAAGAGAAAACCGCCGGCGTAAATGCGCAGGTACAGCACCGAGTCGTCCAGCACAGAGGCGGGGGTGTCCATAGCTACCAGCAGCACCCGGCTCAGGGCAATGCCCGCCCCGGTGAGCACCACGCCCAGCAGCAGGGCAATGGTGGCTGCCGTATGGACCGCCCGGTGCACCCGCTTGGTGTCCCCGGCGCCTAAAAACTGGGAGATTACCACACCGGCGCCTACGGACGCCCCCTGGGCAAAGGCGATCAGCAGGTTGATGAGCGCATTGCTGGAGCCAACGGCGGCCAGGGCGTTGCTGCCCACATAGTTGCCGACGATGATAGAGTCCACGGCGTTGTACATCTGTTGCAGCAGATTGCCCAGGATCAGCGGCACGGCAAACACCAGCAGCTGCTTCCAAATCTTGCCCTCGGTCATCAGCATGGTGGCGCTGTTTTGTTTTTGATGGGATTTTGCTTTTGTATCTTTCATAGTTGCCTCACTTCATTCGGCACTATTATACACCCGCGTTTTTCATAGGTAAACCCCGGTGGCTGGGAATAAAAACAGAGAGAGTGAAAAATTCACCCTCTCTTTTCTCTATTATTTGTGCAGTTTTTCAGCCCTTCTGCTGCCTTTGTTGGCGCTTTTGACCAGCGCCTTGGCCAGGGGATAGGGCACCAGCCCGCCGCTTTGGCACACCACGCTGTCCAGGGTGCCGTCCTGTATGCCCTCCAGCAGCATCATTACCTCCGGGTCGTCGTGGGGCTTGCCGGGGAACAGCAGGTATGCCAGCCGCCGCACCAGTGCCAGCACCCGCCGGGCTGCGCCGGAATGCTCCGCCAACTGGGCAAGAGAACTGGCGGTGGTGTACCCGCCCGGCGGGGTGACTGCGTCTTCCGGGAAGTCCGCGCCGTACAGGGTGCAAAAGGTCTTGTGGTCCACGGTGCGCAGCTTGGCGGACAGATCAAAATAAGGCGCCAGCGCCGCGCGTTGGTCCGGCAGGCGGTAGTCGCTCTCCACTGTGACCGGCAGGGTCAGGCGAATGGCATCACCGGCCGCCGCCAGGCACAGGGTGTAGTCCCCGCCGGGCATACAAAATGCCTTTTGCGCCGGGTCGTAGGCCGAAAAACTCCGTTCGTTCAGGTGCAGGGTAACGGTTCGGCTTTCGCCGGGTCGCAGCCGCACTTTGCAAAAGGCTCGCAGTTCTTTCTCCGGACGCAGGGCGCCACAGGGCGGGTTCTGTACATACAGCTGCACAATCTCCGCCCCGGCGCAGCTGCCGGTGTTGGTAACGGTGCAGGTAACCGCCAGATCGCCGCCCCGGTATGCGCTGCTGCTGATTTTAGGATCGCTGTACGCAAAGGTTGTGTAAGACAGTCCGTGCCCAAAGGCAAAGCGCACCGGCACCCGGAATTTGTCATAGTACCGATAGCCCACATACAGGCTCTCCCGGTAGGGCACCCGGTCGCTGCCGGTGGCGAATTGGCCGTGGCAGGGGGTGTCCTCCACCGTGTAGGGAAAGCTCTCGGCCAGTTTGCCGCAGGGGCAGCACTGCCCGGTGAGTAGGTGAGCACAGGCCTCCGCCGCTCCCTCGCCCGCCAGGTACAGGTGGAGAATGGCACGCACCCGGGGCGCAAAGGCCATATCGTAGGGCGCACCGCTAAAGGACACAAAGACGATGTTTGGATTGACCTTGGCGATCTTCTCGACCAATTCCAGCTGGTTTTTTGGCATTTGCAGGGTCTTGCGGTCGTAGCCCTCGCCCTCAAAGTGCTCGGTCAGCCCGCCAAAGAACAGTACCGTTTGGTGCCGCTGCGCCAGGTCCAGCGCCGCCTGTTCCAGTACCGGGTCCGGCCAGGCCGTATCCGGCGTGTAGCCGGGGGCAAAGTGCACCTGCAGCCCGGCGGTTTGCAGGGCCTCTACCGCCGTTTGCAGCGGCCGGGTGTGGATATGGCTGCTGCCGCCCCCTTGTATACGCATTTCTTTTGCCAGGGCGCCGATCACCGCCACGGACTGCCCGGTTTGCAGGGGCAGAATGCCGTCGTTTTGCAGCAGCACGGCGCTTTCTTCTGCGCACCGTACCGCCAGGCTGTGATGGTGGTTGGTGGCATAGGGCGTTTGCCGATGGCGGTGTTCCACCGCGTAGGTATCTGCCAGCTTTGCCACCCGGTGGGCGGCAGTTTCAACGGTCGCCGGGTCGATCTTGCCCGCTGCCAGGTCCCGGCGCAGCAGCTTTTTGTGTATGCCCCGGCTGTCCGGCATTTCCAGGTCCATACCCGCTTGCAGTGCCCGGGTCAGGTCTGTACAGGCGCCCCAGTCGGAGATAACGGCGCCGTCAAAGCCCCATTCCCGGCGGAGAATATCAGTCAGCAGCGCCCGGCTTTCGCAGGCGTAGGTGCCGTTTAACTTGTTGTAGGCAGCCATGACGGAGGCGGGCTTAGCGGTTTTGACCACCGTTTCAAAGGCAGAGAGATAGATCTCCCGCAGGGCGCGGGGATCCACGCGGCTGTCCGCCGTTTGGCGGTGGGTCTCCTGGCTGTTGGCGGCAAAGTGCTTTAGGCAGGCAGCCACGCCGGTGCGCTGCAACGCCTGCACATAGCTGCTGCCCAGCTGCCCTGCCAGGTACGGATCCTCGCTGTAATACTCAAAATTGCGGCCGCACAGGGGCGAGCGCTTGATGTTGATCCCCGGCCCCAGCAGCACGGACACCTGCGCATTAAACGCCTCCTTGCCGATTGCCTCACCAATGGCGGCGGTGATTTCCGGATCCCAGCTGCACGCGGTAGCCGCTGCGGTGGGAAAACAGGTGCTCACTTCGCTTTTGTTATTTTGCAGAACCCCCTCCGCCTGTTTGCGCAGCCCGTGGGGGCCGTCGGACAGGTGAATGGACGGCACCTTGCCGCCGCAGTCCCGGGTGTGCCAGGTGCCCTTGCCGGTGACCAGGTCTATGCAGTTCTCTAACGAAAGTTCCATTGCGTTTCCTCCTTCATTCATGGGCACTATACCATATTTTTGCCGCTGAAAATATAATAAAAGCGTTGTAAATAGAAGAAAAACGCGATATAATCCAACCGGGAGGGAATGAAAATGCCTTATCAAGTGGAAGTGCTGCCGGCAACGGCGCACCCGTTATATGACACCCGGGAGAGCGGCAAGACCCACACCCCCTTTGCCCTGGAGCGGGCGCTGTGTACCGCCATTGAGCAGGGGGACGAGGCGGCTATGGACCGGGCCATTGCGGATTATATGGCCCACGGCTTTGTGGTGGGCACCATGTCCGGCGATCGGCTGCGCCAGGTGAAATACTGGGCGGTGGCTACCGTGGCCATTGCCATTCATTATGCTATTTTGGGCGGGCTGGACGAGACGGACGCCTATCATCTCAGCGACGCGTACCTGCGTGAGGTGGACCGGCTGGACACTATGGACGCCTGTATTGACTGCCTGCGCCGTCGGGCAACGGAGCTGGTGCGGGCGGTGGCGGCTGCCAAGTCCGGCGCACTGCTGTCGCCCCCGGTGCGCCGCTGCGTGCACTATATCCATATCCATTTGCACGAAAAAATGCCCCTGTCTCTGCTGGCGGCAGAGGCGGGGCTGTCTAAGGATTATTTGGGCGTGCGGTTCAAGCGGGAGATGGGCGTGTCCGTGCACGCTTATATTTTGCAGCAGCGGCTGCAAGCGTCGCTGCCTATGTTGCTGGAGGGCACCGGCTGCCGCCATATTGCCTACGATCTGGGCTTTGCGGACGAGAGCCATTATATCGCCGCTTTTCGCAAGCGGTACGGCTGCACCCCGGCGCAGTATCGGCGGGCGCAAGGGGACTGAGCCTTACGCTCCAAACAGCAGGGAGGAGGCGCGGATCAGCTGGTCCAGCGCCGGTGCCAACTGCTCCGGCGGGCATTGCAGCTCACCCAGCAGATAGGCCAGGTAGGTGCGGCCCACGCCCCCGGCGTAAAACTGGGCGCGTACCGCGTAGGGCAGGCTGCGGTCCGTATAGGGCTGGTCCTCCATATACTGCACAAACAGCTGTTCCAGCCCGGCGATCTGCTCCGCTGCTGTGCGGGTGCGGGTCAGGGCACGCAGCAGGGTCTCGTTCTCTGTAATAAAGGCGGTGATCCGCTCCAGTATGGGCAGGGGCGCTGCCAGGATCTGCGGGTCCTGCAGCGGGGCGAGAATTTCCAGCAGCCGGGCGGTCAGCTGTTGGTGCACCGCCCGGGTCAGCGCCTGCATATCCTCATAGTGGGCGTAAAAGGTGCTGCGGTTGACCCCTGCCTTTCGCACCAGCGCCGCCACGGTGATCTGCTGCGGCTCCCGCTCTTGCAGTAGGGCAAAGTAGGCGTCCAGCAGCTTTTCCCGGGAGCGGACGGCGCTTTTATACTCGGCTTTTTGTCGTTCCATTTTGTCCTCCAAAGTCCAACACTTTTGCCAAAATTGCGGCTTGTTTGCAGTCGATAATCGGATTATACTAAATATGCAAACAAAATGCAACATCTGTGTGACTTTGTAAGGAGCGACTATGATCTATAACCAAAAGGTGGACTTCCACGCCCACTATCTTTCCCCTACATACTATGATTATTTGGCCCGGTACGAGGGCGCGCTGCCGGACAGCTTCCCCACCCCCAAGTGGTCGGCAGAGCACCACTTGCAGCTGATGGAAAAGCTGGGCGTGGCCTTTGCTTTTCTCTCTGTATCTTCGCCCAATTTATCCCGGGCAGACAAGGAGACGGAGGTGCAGATGGTGCGCCAAATCAACCGGGAGGGGGCGGAGATCGTGGCCGCCCACCCGGACAAATTCGGTCTGTTTGCTGGTTTGCCCCTGCCCCATACGCAGGCGGCGGTGGAGGAGGCGTGCTATGCGCTGGACACTCTGCACGCAGACGGCTTTGGTCTTTCTACCAACTACGGCGGCGTGTACCTGGGCGATCCGTCCTATGACCCGCTGATGGAGGTGCTGAACCACCGGGGCGCCGTGGTGGCAGTGCACCCCACCAAGCCCGCCGGTTTGCCTGCCGGGGTCAACGGCAATGTGCCCATTCCGGCTATGGAGTTCTTTATGGATACTACCCGTACATTTATGCAAATGGTGATGCAAAATGTGTTTGGCCGCTATCCCAATATTAAGTGGATCTTTCCCCATGCCGGGGCGTTCCTACCCATTCTTTCCGATCGGATCGGCGGCTTCTCGGTGCAAATGCGGGGCAGCACGCCCGGGGTGCCTTTGGACTTTAAGGGGGATATGCGCCATGTGTACTTTGATGTGGCCGGGTTTCCACTGCAAAAACAACTCCATGCCCTGCTGCGGGATGTGAAAGCGGAGAATTTGCTGTACGGCTCGGACACACCTTATACCCCGGATGTGGGCTGCCTGGCGCTGTCCGGCGGGTTGGAGACGATCAGCGGCCTAAGTGCCGGGGACAAGCGGGCTATGTTTACGGAGAATGCGGTGCGCATAGTGCCCCGATTGGGCGAGATTTTAGGGGTACAGGTGCGGGGCGGCACGGTATGCTATTTGGATCAGCCGCTGACACGCAAGGAGAAGCAGGCGCGGCGCATACGAGGATTGATATCCAAGCTTTACAGCACATTTATTGCTTGATAGGGCGACAGTGTCGCATAACAAAACAGCAGATCGTCTATGGCTCGACGGTCTGCTGCTTTTTTGCCCATTATCCCGGTGATTTGCGGATTTTGCATTGAAAAATGCCGTTGTTTCCGTTATACTGGATAGTGACCGCAGTTCGCCTTTTTGGCCTGCGGCGGGGATTCTAAACCATAAGGAGTAACAGTATGAAGAAAGATATACCTATTTGGCAGGATATAGACACATTCAGTGTGAATACCGAGCGGCGCAGTGCCGCCGGTTTTCCAAAGGATGTGCAAACCGGTGCGGAGAAGCGCCGCCTGCTGAACGGCATTTGGAAGTTTAAGTTTCTGCCCGGCAGCGACCAAACTGTAGAAGGCTATCAGGACCCGGAATTCGATCCCTTTAGCTTTGACGATCTGGAGGTGCCCTCCGAGTGGCAGATTAAGGGCTACGGTGTGCCCAACTATACCAATATCAATTACCCTACGCCCATCTCTAAAATCAATATTCCCCATATTGACGATAAGAAGAACCCCCAGGGTCTGTATATTCGGGACTTTGAGTTGACCGAGGCGGAGCTGGCGGACAATGTGTTCGTGCACTTCGGCGGGATCAATTCCTGCGGCGAGGTGTATATGAACGGCACCTTTGTGGGTTATTCCCAGGATACTTTTGACGAGACGGAGTACGATGTGACCCGCTTTGTGCATCCGGGCAAGAACCGCCTGGCGGTGACGGTGCACCAGTTCTGCGACGGCAGCTACCTGGAGGACCAGGATATGTGGCGGCTGTCCGGTATCTTCCGGGATGTGAACCTGGTGTTCAAGCCCAAGACCTATATTCAGGACACTTATTTTTACAGCGAATTTGCTGAGGATTATCAGACGGCCCACTTCCGTATGCAGGTGGCTGTGGAGTGCCGGGGAACGGACTGCCCAGACGCTGCCTATCAGGTGCGGATTTTAGACCCGGACGGCAAGGTTGTCGGTAAAATGGACGCTCGCTGCCCGGTGCTGGAGGACGGCTGCCGGGTGACGGTAGAGACCGACTGCAAGGTGGATACACCCCATCTGTGGAGCCACGAGGACCCGTACCTGTACACGGTAGAGACCATTTTGTTGGTGGCCGGGGAACCGGTGGACCTGCGCACCCATAAATACGGCTTTAGAGAAGTGAAGATTGTTGGTTATGACCCGGACACCAAGCGGGGACCGTTTATTTTGCTCAACGGTGTGCCGCTGAAGATCTGCGGCGTGAACCGCCACGACTTCCACCCGGATTACGGCCACGCCGTGCCGGAGCGCATTATTCGCTCCGACCTGGAGCTGCTCAAGCGCAGCAACATTACCAATGTGCGCACCTGCCATTATCCCAATTCCCGCCGGTTCTATGAACTGTGCGACGAGATCGGGATTTTGGTGATGAGCGAGAACAACCTGGAGACCCACGGACTGGCCCAGCAAATTCCCGCCAGCAATCCCAAGTGGAGCGCCCAGTGCTGCTACCGCATGACCAATATGGTCAATTCTTTTAAGAACCACAGCTGTATTCTCTTTTGGTCCCTGGGCAATGAGAGTGGCAACGGCAAGGCGTTCCCGGATATGAAGCGGGCGGCGCAGCAGATTGACCGCACCCGACCCTTCCACTATGAGCCGGATGCTCATCTGGAGACCAGCGACCTGTTTAGCGAGATGTATACTGTGCAGACGGCCATGAAAGAGATCGGCGAGAACAAGCCCCATGTGCACAGCCGTGCCCTTTGGAACAGTGGCATGGGCTATCGCCTGACCCCGGAAATGTACCGGGATAAGCCCTTTATCGAGTGCGAGTATTCCCACGCCATGGGCAACTCCATGGGCAATTTCTCTGATTATTGGAACGATTTTAAGAAGTACGACCGGCTGGCCGGCGGCTATATCTGGGACTTTGCGGACCAGGCCATTCGTACCAAGACAAAGGACGGCAAGGACAAGTGGAACTACGGCGGCGACTTTGGCGACAAGCCCAACGACGGCAACTTTGCCTTTAACGGCGTGTTCCGCGGCGACCGCTCGCCCAATCCCCATTACTATGAGGTGGTCAAGTGCTATCAACAGGCGGACTTTACCCTGGTGGGCAATACCTTGCAGATTGTCAATCGCTTTATGTTCACGCCCCTGAGTGCCTTTGCTTTGCGTCTGACTCTGTCTGACGAGAGCGGCGTTTTGGAGGAGCAAACACTGGATCTGCCTGCAGCTGGCCATTTGGAGAAGGTAAAGGTGGACATTCCCTTTGACCTGAATACCAAAAGTGAGCAGCTACTGGATGCGTATTTGATTTTGAAGACGGACGCCATGCGCCTGCCTGCCGGTCACCTGATGGCCAGAGAGCAGTTTGTGCTGGGGCAATATGATTTCTCTGTGAAGAAAGAGGCGCCCGGCACAGTGCGCCTGTGTAAGCGGGCGGATGCCTATGTGGTCAGCGGTGATCATTTTAGCCTGTCTGTGTCTAAGAAAACCGGCGAGCTCAGCTCCTATGAGCTGGACGGTCGGGAGTGCCTGCGCAGCGGCGTGCGCCCCTGTTTTGGCCGCGCCAATATTGACAATGAGCGTATTGCTCAAATTCCCTTTGACTTTGTGCGTACCCTCATCGGGCTGAATGCTTTTAAGAATGCCAGCAAGGCCATGACCCCGCTGGATGTTACCGCAGCCCAGGGCAACGGTGCGGTGAAAATCACGGTACGCTGGCTGTGCCGTTATCTGGATCAGGTAGAGACCACCTATGTGGTGCTGCCCTCCGGCCGTGTGCTGGTGACCCAGACCTGCCGCAATATTGTACCCATGGATCTGCCTCGCTATGGCATCACCTTCCAGTTGATGGCAGGGGAGGACGGTGTGACTTATTACGGCAAAGGCCCCCATGAGAACTACTGCGACCGCAAAACCGGTGCGTACCTGGGCGTGTATCACTTCAAGAGCGCCGAGGACTTTATTCACGATTATCTGTATCCTCAGGAGAACGGCAACCGCTGCGATGTGCGCTGGCTGGAAGTAGGCAGCGATGTGAAGCTGCGGGTAGACGCAGCGGGCCGTGCATTTGAAGCCAGCGTGCACCCCTACACCCTGGAGGAACTTGACGCAGCCAAGCATTCCTGCGACCTGCCCCGCCATGATTATTTGACGGTGAATATTGACGGCGGCCAGCAGGGCGTTGGCGGCGATGTGCCTGCCGTGGCTACCTTAAAGCCCCAGTACAAGCTACCGAAGCTGCAAACTGTGACCTTGCGCTGCGTTTTGCAGTTCAAAAAATAAAGATTGGAGAAAATCGCCCCATGACCTTTTCGTATCATATTGATTACAAACTGGGCAGCGCCGTTAAGACGGCTACCGGAAGCAATGAGGATCTGGTTCTGCAGGTGCAGGAGAGTGAGCACCGTTTGCAGGTGACTTTGCACCCCACTGCGCCTATGCAGGTGCGCAGCTTTGTGCTGGAACTGCCGTTTTTGTTTACGCCGGCCAGTCGCTTTATGGCCAACGGCTTTCAGTCCTGGACGGACAGCCGGGAATTTGGCCCTACGGAGCATATGCCAGGGCTGGGCACCTTTGGTAAGTCACCGGTAGGTCGCCGCTTTGGGATTCAGTATATGGGGGACTATACCTTTGTGCCGGAGGAGAGGCAGGCGGGCGTGTTCCATTCCCACGGCTTTGCTTATGTGCGCACCGGCCACACCCTGGACTTTATCGGCTCCCTGACGGACCGCACCGGCTTTACTGTGATTACGGCGGATATGAACCGCAATGTGCTGGCCGTATCTAAAGATCTGGAGGGGCTGATGCTTACCGAGGATTATCCAGTGCTGGATCTCTATATGCAGCAGGGGAGTTATGACGCGGTGTTTGACGGCTATTTTGCCGCTCTGGGCGTGCATCCCCGGCAAACGGAAAAGCTGCGGGGTTATACCTCCTGGTACAACTATTACAGCAATATCAATCACAATATCATTATGCACGACCTGCGTGCCATTGCGCCCTGCGCCGGGGTCAACACCTTCCAGGTGGACGACGGCTACCAAACCGCTGTGGGCGACTGGCTGTCTGTAGATAGTAAAAAATTTCCGTTTGGCTTGCGCCGTGTGGCAGACGCCATCCACGAGCGTGGGATGAAAGCCGGGCTTTGGCTGGCACCCTTTGCGGTGCAAAGGAATGCCTATATTGCCAAAAAGCACCCGGGCTGGCTGGTAACGGACAAAAAGGGCAGCCCCTTGATGGTGGGCGCCAACTGGGGCGGCTTTTATGCCCTGGATATTTACCATAAAGAGGCCCGGGCGTATATTAAGCAGGTGTTCCAAACGGTGCTGCATACCTGGGGCTTTGACCTGGTGAAGTTGGATTTTTTGTACGCCGCTTCCGTAAAGCCCTTGTACGGCAAGACCCGCGGCCAGGTGGCCTATGACGCTATGGAGCTGCTGCGGGAGTGCGTGGGCGAGGATAAACTGCTGCTGGCCTGTGGCGCACCGATGATGCCCAGCTACGGTGTGGCGGATTATATGCGCATCGGTGCGGATATGGCACTGGGCTGGCCCCATTCGCCACGGCGTCGCTATATGCACCGGGAGGATGTGTCTACACCCAATGCGGTGCTCAACAGCGTGTATCGCCGGGGACTGAACGGTCGGGCGTTTCTCAACGACCCGGATGTGTTCCTGCTGCGGCGCAACAATATCAGCTTTACCCCGGAGCAGCAGGCGCTGCTGGCTAAATTTATTCAGTTGTTTGGCCAGGTGCTCTTTACCTCGGACGATGTGAGTACCTATAAGCCGGAGCAGGCCAGTCTGTTTGCGGACACCCTGGCTGATACCGCTACCCTGACGGATGTGAGCCAGGAGGGCGATGTGCTCACCGTGCATTATACCCAGAGCGACCGCCCCTGTACCATGCAGTTCAATGTGTACACCGGC
Source organism: bacterium (assembly GCA_963605415.1). GTDB lineage: Bacteria > Bacillota > Clostridia > Oscillospirales > Acutalibacteraceae > CAG-217. The sequence continues at coordinate 240,271 of CAVCUL010000002.1, forward strand.
CAAATCTTCGCCTTCGGCGCAGACGAAAAGTAAAGCACAGTTCCATACAAAAAACACGGCTCCTCTTGCAAAGGGGGAGCCGCTATTTTTGCTCAAAGCATAAAAAATTTGAAATTTTTTCAAAAAAACGCCCCGGTGTACGCTGGCGGCGTATTGTTTTTGGCAGCGCAGTTGCCTACAATGGAAGTACAAAATTTATTTCTATTGGAGGTCAAAAGTATGAAAAGAGTGCTTAGCCTGGCGCTGTCCCTGGTGATGCTCTTGAGCGTGATCAGTGGACTGGGTCTTACGGCGTATGCAGGGGACACCTATTATGAAACAGAGGATAACGACGACTATTCCTCTGCGGATTATGTGCCGGTGAATTCTACCATTTATGGTGTGTGTTCAAATAATAGTGATGCGGATTGGTACAAGTTCACCTTATCTTCACCCGCAAAAATTGATCTTCAATTTGCTTTTGACCGTGCAGACGAAGATGGCTACTGGCAAGTGGGACTATACAAATATGATGGTAGAATCGACAACAACAGTTTAGAGCACGACAAGATATATGTGCGTGACGGTAGTTATACTTTTTGCACAGCTGGCCTGCCGGCCGGAACCTACCTTGTATGTGTTTTCAGCTATGATTCTGCTTGCGGTCGGCAGTATGGCATAACGCCGAAGTGCACTTATGTATCCAACTGGGAAACGGAATTCAATGATGATTTTGCCACAGCAGATCCTTTGACCATGGGAACAATAAGATATGGAGTTTGTACGGATTATAGTGACTATGACTGCTATAAATTTGTATTGAACTCCTCTGCCAGTGTATCCGTTGTCTTTACGCATACCAAGGCAAATAAAGACGGGGTTTGGTATGTTGATTTGTATAATGTAGGTAGTGGAAACCGCCGGTCAATCATAGCGTATCGGAATGTTTATGTCAGCGATGGTACTTATACATTTCCAACTCAAGTGTTGTCTGCAGGAACTTATTTCATAAAAATTCGTGGCGATCATTCCGCTTGCGGTCGCCAGTATGGCGTAACGGTGAACTATGCCGTTGGTAAGCCGGGCAAATTCCGGGTGAGCAGTCGGGGCAGCAACTCGCTGAAATTGGCGTGGAACAAACCGGCCGGCGCCACCGGCTATCAGTTGCAGCGCAAGAGCGGCAACAGCTACAAGGCCCTGGCAACGGTAAAAAGCACTTCTTATACCCACAAGAGCCTGTCCGCCGGTGCCGGTTACACCTACCGGGTGCGGGCATACCGCACAGTGGGCGGCAAGAATTATTACAGCGGTTGGGTGTATATGACCGCTTATACCAAGCCGGCCACCCCTAATTTGACCGGCCTGAGCGCCATCAAGAGCGGCCATAAGATCAAGGCCACCTGGAAGAAGGTGGGCGGTTCCGCCAGCGGCTACCAAATCTATTGGGCCAAGGATAAGAGCTTTAAGAAAGTGGTATCTAAGACTACCGTGTCCGGGCAGAAGAAGACCAGCTATACCGGCAAGAACTTCACCAAGGGCAAGCGCTATTATGTGAAAGTGCGCGCCTATAAGACGGTGAACGGCAACAAGATCTACGGTGCCTGGTCCAATGTGCGCAATGTAAAGGCAAAATAAGCAGAAAACACGGCTCCCTTTGCTGCAAGGGGAGCCGTGTTTTTTACCACTTTGCCTCCCTTGTAAAGGGAGGGGGACCGCCGTAGGCGGTGGAGGGATTGGTAAGTAGGGACCGATGCCCACATCGGCCCGCAACTTTTTTGGATTTTTGGCGAAAAATATCCCCCTTGCTGATGCAAGGGGGCGTTGGTTTATGTATGGGTATTATTTTGTGGTTGCGTCGTTCTTCTTTTTGGCAAACAGGGAATGCAGGGCAAAGAGCACGCCGGAGGCGGCCAGACCGGAGCCGCCCATGCCGTGCACAGAGATCACCGGCGTGGCGCCGTTGTCCTTGGCAAAGGCCGCACCGGCGCAGGAACACACCAGCACCAGCGCCAGCAGACCGCACAGCAGGCTGCGTAATTTCGTCTTCATATTCAGTTGCCCATTCCGTTGCAAAAGTGCATAGAATTACCCTTATCTTAATTATAAGTTGTCGATCCGGTGAAGTCAATTCACATATTGCATAAAAAAACGCCCACGCCCTTGTGCAATCCGCAAAAAGAGCAGGGGGCTTGGCTTGCGAATAGAGGCAAAATATGGTATCATACTGAGTAACGGATTAGATGGGAGATCAAATATGAAAAGACTGCTCAGTATGCTTATTTCCATAACGCTTATAGCCACATCTGTGCTTTGCGTGGATTTTTCCGCCGCAGCGGCAGATGATGAGTTGACGGCACTTGCGGCCGGTTCAGACACTTATAAAGCTTACTATTATTTGAACTTTTCGGATTACGCTTATTTTTTGAATACATACAGAAGCGTATATCAGACGAACTTAGAGAACTTGGCAGATAACAAACCATACCAGGCAATGCTGACTGCTTGGCGTGTAGCAACATTCAATGTTGCCAGTGAAGTGGATTATGCAAAAAAAGAGATCGGTTATTATGAGACATTGTTGTTCGACTTGCTATATGATGAGCAAAGTGGGACGATTTTTCAGTCGTTTATGTCTGAATATTCTGATCTGACAAAAACGGTTAATTCCGTACAAAAAGCACTGAGCGCTTCAACATTCAAAAAAGTTTCCGATTTATATGGCGAAATTGCAAAAGACACGCCGCCTACCGACCCGCAGTATCTGGAAGCGTTGAAGGTTTTGAAAAATTGCTCCACTGTATCTGAAGCTGCGAATTTGTTAGACGATATTTCCACCTTGACCGATTATGCCGGTACATTTTATGAGTTAGTGGAAAATATGTGTAAGGTACAGGTGGTGTTAGATTCTGCAAAAGAAATCAACTTACTGCTCGAAGAGATTTCTAAAAAGAGCAATGACAATATAGCCTTGCAAACTGCAATCGCCGAGTTTAAGGGATTTACTGATGATACGGTGGACAGAAGCTTTGCGGTGGCTGTGTTTTCGGGTGAGACGGTACTGGCAGAAGGCCTTAAATATGTGGCGAAGAAAATTTACAAGAGCGTTTTAGAGCGTGCAAACTTATACGGATTGGCTGTTGGTGCCGGGCAGGCTGTAGGCAAATTCGCAGCCGATACGCTTTTTGGCACTTCCGACTCTGTGAATTCCTATTACCGTTTAAGAGCAGTATTTCGGTTCGAAACTCTGTTGCGGCAAGTTATGCAGTCGCTTAGTACCCGATCCGATGTAACAACAAATACGGCGACTGCGAAGCGATTTAACACCGGTGTCGTTCTCCTTTGCAAAACTTATATTGCCGGTTTGAAAGTATATAAAACATTTATTCAAAAGAATTACCACAGCGGTACATTGGGCGATTATGTAAACGGCATTTCCGATGCGGAATACGAGCAATTGATGACCGCTGTGGACGATCTGATTGCAAGTATTAAGAGTGCAATCGCATTTAATGAGAGTGTCGCAGATCGCCTGTATGCTGAGAATGTGCAGGTGTATGCAGATGAGATTTATCAAATGCAGATCCCGACCATTGATACCGGTATCAGTGAGGAGAGCTATACCTCCGGTCTTTCTACGATCAAACGGGTTTCCACCAGTTATGCGGGCGTAATTGAAAAGGATACAACACTGTCAGCCAATACGGTTATGTACGGTGATGTTTGTATCAAAGGAAGCCTGGATTTGAATGGGTGCGACTTGACGGTGACCGGCTCACTCAATCATACATACGGTGGATTAACGCTGAATGGCGGCACATTGAATGTGGGCGGAGATTACATCGGTGCCACGGTGGTGACAAATGCTGCCGGGAAAAAGGAATATCGGTGTAGAGATTCATACTTCAACCGATTAAATATGAAGAATGCCAATGACAGAATGACCGTGGGTGGTAACTTTATTGAATACGAAAACGGAGAGATGAACGCGGGCGTGCTTCGTATCGGCGGCAATGTGGAGAGCTACGACGGATTTGATTTCGGTACGGAGCATAAAACGATTTTGACCGGTACGCAGAATCAAAGAATCTATGCCAGTGAAAGTATCAAATTCGGCCAGTTGGAAGTGGAAAATACAGACAGCCGCCAAATTAACGCAACGCAGTATTTTGGTGCCAAAAAGCTACTGTCCGATATGACCATCAAGCCGGATAACTTGCAGATCACACAGTTAGACGCAAATGGGCATACGGTCGATGTTTTAGGCGGATTGACGGATATTAAATCAGTGATGCTGAACAGCGGCAAGCTTTCCGTGAATGGTGATGCGGTTATCAGTGATACATTTGATTTGTCAAGTGGTATTGCAACCTTTAGCGGCTCACTCAATCATACATACGGTGGATTAACGCTGAATGGCGGCACATTGAATGTGGGCGGAGATTACATCGGTGCCACGGTGGTGACAAATGCTGCCGGGAAAAAGGAATATCGGTGTAGAGATTCATACTTCAACCGATTAAATATGAAGAATGCCAATGACAGAATGACCGTGGGTGGTAACTTTATTGAATACGAAAACGGAGAGATGAACGCGGGCGTGCTTCGTATCGGCGGCAATGTGGAGAGCTACGACGGATTTGATTTCGGTACGGAGCATAAAACCATACTTGATGGGCAACAACATCAAACGATCACATTGCCTACCGATAGTCATTTTGGTACTTTACAGTTGACAAAGGATGTGAGTAACTACACATTTGAGCCGGAAGTGTGCTGGTACAAAGTGATCTATGCGGATTGCGCACATCAATATGTTCACAAGGTGTTGCAACCTGCCACTTGTACATCAGATGGGCGAGAAAGATGCACCTGTACGATTTGCGGGCAAGTGAAAGAAGTTCTGATCCCCGCCACGGCGCACGATTATCAAAGTGAAGTGGTGGCGGCCACTTGCAGCCAGTCCGGTTACACGCAATACACCTGTACAGTGTGCGGGTACAGCTATCGCGCGGATTACACGCAGCCCGGGGCACACAGCTTTGTAAAAACGACGGTAGCGGCGACCTGTACCGCAGCCGGATACGATTGCTACACTTGCAGCGTTTGTGGCAGTGCGTACACCACCGGGTTTACAGCACCGCTGGGGCATGATCTGCAGGTGATCCAGACCGATGACCAGTCGGAGAGCAACGGACACATTTTTGAATACCTGCGCTGTGCGCGGTGTATGGATACATCTACGGACACCATTCGCACCACCCATGTGACCGATGCAAGCGGTCGGTATGTGTGGAAAGCCGGCTGTTATCAGGACCGGGTGGTTCAGGCCGGGGACTGCACCCACAAAAAGATCGTGGAGCGGATCTGCACAGTCGAAGACCCTACCGGCAATGGAAATTGTACGGCGCAGTTGCGCACGGAGTCGGAAGCCCCCGGGCACCGGGTAGAGCAGTGGACGGTGACCCTGGATCCCACCTGCGCTACGGACGGTCAGCGCATCGGCATCTGTACTGTGTGTCGGGAAGAAGTTCACCAGGTGATTGCAGCGGCACCGGAATATGGCCATATTTTCCAATACAGCGGTTCTGAGTCGGGTGTTTGCATTTATACTTGTACTCGGTGCGGGGTGACGGAACGCCGCCGGGCCGCTGTGGTGGAGGCACAGTTCTTTGATCACATGGGTGCGGCAGACAAGAGCGCTCTCGGTTATGTGTACGATCTGAATAAGGATGGCATCATCAACCTGCGTGATTATGTGTTGCTGCAACGGATCGCCGCAGCAGGCGCATAAAAAGAGAAAAAGACCGGGACAGTCCAAAACTGTCTCGGCCTTTTGCTATATTGGAACAAAAAAGAAAACCGAGTGCAAATTGAACAAGTCCGTAAAAAATGGACAATAGAAAAAAGAGCCCTCCTGTGGTAGAAT
>CAVCUL010000003.1:0-179609 GCA_963605415.1 bacterium
TTTTCTTTTGGCTCCCCAAGTTGGACTCGAACCAACGACCCTGCGGTTAACAGCCGCATGCTCTACCAACTGAGCTATTGAGGAATATCAACACTCATAGTGTAGCAGAATTGACGGGGTGTGTCAATAGAGAATTTGCGCTATTTTTCATTCTTTTTGCTCAGTAGGCAGCACTGCAAAGGCTGCATGATACGGTTGTAAACCGGGATCAGCAGGCTAAAGATCAACAGCACCTCTGCAAAAAGCAACAGAGCATACAGCCAGTTGTACGCGGTTGTGCCGGCAGTCATCATCTTGTTCAGCAGTCTGGGCAAAGGGTATGCCCACAGAAAAAAGTGGAACAGATAGATAAACAGTGTGTTGCGGCCGATATACTCCAAATAGCGGCTGCTCAGGCAGTTGGACAGCGCCGCAAAGAACAGGCACCCGCTGAGTGCACTCGCCACCATAGGTACCAGCTCGCCGTAATAAGAGTAGGCCATTACAAGACCGAGTCCGTTTATTTTCCAGTTCAGCAATCCAAAGCCTACAGATGGCACAATAAACAGCAGTCCGGTTTTTTTTAGTTTCAGCACAACGTCCCGCAGCAGGTAGCCCATTGCCATAAAGAATACGGCCACCATGCCGTCTGTACAGCGCCAAAGTGTAGAGGCAAAATCCGGAAATAAGCGTGCATAAGCAAACCCCACAAGTAGGTAGACCAGTGCAGCCAGAAACAGTGGTGCGTGTTTGCCCTTTGTCCATTTCATCAAGAAGTAGAACAGTACCTCTGCTACAAAAAAGCAGTAAATGAACCAGGCTCTGTCGGTATAATCACTTACATTTGGCAGTCCGCTGACAGCACCCAAAAGGAGGTTTCCTATTGGAAATGCAACGTCTTTCACGATGTGCTTGAGCACGCCTGTAGCAGCGCAGCATAGCAAATACAGTGAATAAGGTAGAAGCAGATAAACGCATTTTTTCTTCAGAAATGCACCGAACTTGGGCTGCTTTGCACTGAAAGTCAACCCAGAGGCAAAGAAAAACAGCGGCATAAAATAGGATCCGATCCAGGCATTTACCGCTCCGGGCAGAGTCTCCGTATGGTACAGGATCACAGAGCAAATGCCCAGTGCCTTGAGTATATCCACGCTGCCGATCCGCTTTGCCATACTGTTACCTGCCTTTCTGCTATCCACTATATCATAAATGGCTGCAATTTCCAAGTGGTACAAGTTGCTTTTTTGCCTTGCCCGGGGGACAGGGGTGTGCTATACTACTTGCAAAGATCAGAAAAGGGGGTGCCTGTATGCAGGATCCGTTGACAATATTGCCCCAGAGGCTGCTGCCCTGGTTTGCAGAGAATGCCAGAGATCTGCCCTGGCGGCGGGATCGTCAACCGTACCATGTTTGGCTGTCGGAAATCATGCTGCAACAAACCCGTGTTGAGGCGGTATGGGATTACTACTTGCGCTTTCTTGCTGCACTGCCTACGGTGGAGGACCTGGCGAATGTGCCGGAGGACAAGCTGCTAAAGCTGTGGGAGGGCCTTGGGTATTATAACCGTGCCCGTAACCTGCAAAAGTGCGCCCGGGTGATCGTCAATGACCTGCACGGCCACTTTCCAACGGATTATGACGGCTGGCTGGCGCTGCCGGGGATCGGACCGTACACAGCCGGGGCGGTATCGTCCATTTGCTATGATTGCCCGGTGGCGGCGGTAGACGGCAATGTGCTGCGTGTGATCACCCGCTTTACGGAAAATGCAGCGCCGATTGACTTGCAATCCACCAAAAGCCAAATAAAAGCAGATTTGGAGCAGGTGTACCCGGCAGGGGCGTGCGGCACTTTTACCCAGGCACTGATGGAACTGGGCGCTTGTGTGTGTACCCCAAAGTCACCGAAATGCAATGCCTGTCCGTTGGCAGATGCGTGCGCTGCCAACGCTTCCGGTCACCAAACGGATTATCCGTTTAAGTTGCCCAAGCGGCCCAAACGGCACCAAAACCGTACGGTGTTCTTTCTGACCTGCGGGGATCGGGTGGCCCTTTCTAGGCGGGACAATAAGGGTCTGCTGTCCGGTTTGTGGCAGCTGCCGAATACAGAAGGATTTTTGGACGAAAGCGCGGCGCTTGCATATTTGCAAAATATGGGTTTAGAGCCGCTGGAACTGCAAAAGATCGTTCATTCCAAACACATTTTTACCCACATTCAATGGGAAATGCGCTGTTACTATATTACCTTGCGCAAGACCTGCGGTGACTATAACTGGGTGCCGCAGGACGAAGTGAGGCGTAATTACGCCCTGCCTACCGCCTTTCGCCAATTCTTTGCAGCAGAAGAAGATTAGAATTTTTTCTACTGTGTCGATTAAGTAGGGACTCCTCTTGCAGAGCAGACAGTATGTGTGCTATACTTAACGGAAGCCAAGCAAATGCATAAGTTGTCAAATCAATAAGGGGGATTCATTATGACTTATTACATTGCTATGGGCGTGGGCGTGGCGGTTTCGCTGGCCTTCGTCTTTGTCCGCTCCGGGGGGAACTCAGTACGCAATTTGATTTTTAAGTCCGTGTCCAGCCTGTTCTTTATGCTGTCTGCGGTGTTTGCGGTGATTGAGAATTATACCAATGCAGCCCAGTATGGCTCGCTGATTATTATGGGCGGCGCCCTGGGACTGGTTGGCGACATTCTGCTAGACCTGAAAGGGGTTTACAAAAAAGACGCCAATAATTATTTGAAAGGCGGCTTTGTCTTCTTCCTCATCGGCCATGTGTTTTATACCGCGTCAATGATTTACTTTACCCGCCTGGTGTGGTGGAAGGTGCTCATCAGCGCAGCCATTGCCGTCGCCGTAGGTGCGGGGCAGATTGCCTGTGCCAACTTGATGCGGGTGCACTTCGGCAAGTATCGCCGCATTGTGTTCTTTTATGTTTGCTTTTTGGTAATGACCAATGCAACCGCTGTTTTTGCCGCCATTACCACCGGGCAAAAATCCATGATTTTAATGGCCATCGGTGCTACGCTGTTTACCGTTTCTGACGCTATTCTTTGTAACACCTACTTTGGCCGCGGGTTTGACGGCAGCATTTGGCTGTTCCTGAACCACTTTACTTATTACGCCGGCCAGTACCTGATCGCTTCGTCTGTGTTCTTCTTTGGTAAGTAAAATTGCCTTTTTCGGCTCCTCTTGTGCGCAAGGGGAGCCGTTTTTTTATGACCAGCCTCCCTTGTAAAGGGAGGGGGACCGCCGTTGGCGGTGGAGGGATTAACGGTGCGATGTGGGCATCGCACCCTACAAATATCATTCATTATCCATCGTAGGGCGGGGGCTTGCTCCCGCCGTTATGATCGCCAAATTCGGTGTTCGCGTCGTACTCCAATTTTGCTAAACTTGCATTTTTTCTCTAAATGGGGTATAATATTTGGCGTTTGAGTATTTGCTCAAAGGGGGAACTTTTATTTTTATCAACAAAAAACGGCTGCTTGCAGCGGCAGTCAGTGTCAGTCTGATCCTGGGCAGCGCCGCGCCGGCAATGGCCTTGCCTGTGACAAAAACAACGGTGCAGACCACTGTGGACGATAGCCCGGCCCTGCCGGTGAATATTATGAGCACCCAGCAGCAGACGGACCCGGTGCGTGCCAAGATACAGGTACAAAATCTCACCGGAAAGCGTGCTGTCCTTACATGGAACAGCGACAGTCCATTTTCTATTTATAATGTTTATCAGTATGATTATATCTTAAAGAGCTGGAGCCTGTATACCCAGGTGCGGGTGAATACCGTGGAGTTGACGGAGCTGACCCCGGCTATGTTCTATAAGTTCAAGATCACCGTTCCCGGCAGCGACGGCGTGCAGGAGCGTACCGTCGGCCAGGCGGCTTTTTATACCCGGCCGTCTGCCTGTAAAATGCAGCTGTCCGTGTTGGGGGCAACTGAGGTGACTTTGAAGTGGAGCACCAAGTACACGCCGGCCTATTACGAGCTGTACCGGGCGGGGAAAGACGGCAAGTATCAAAAAATTGCCAAAATCAGCGGCAAAAAGCGCAGCTATACCGATACGGATGTGTCGCCCAAAACCGCGTATTCTTATAAAATTCGCGCAGTGGTGGAGAATCGGGAAAGCAAGGGCAAAAGCGCTTATTCTCAAGTTGTGACGGTGAAAACCGCCAAGACCTTAAAATTGCCGAAAGTCTCCGGCGCCTGCAAAACCTATGCCTATTATGACGCAGTGACGGATAAAACCTCGCCCGCCTATGCGGTGCTGAATTCCGGCACATACGGCGGCGTGACCTACAAGACCACCACCGACGAGGCCACCGGTATCCGTATGGTAGGGGAGTATTACTGCGCTGCGCTGGGCACCTTTTACGGCACTACCAAGGGCACCAAGTATAAGGTCACTCTGGACAGCGGCAAGTCCTTTAAGATTATCCTCTGCGATACTAAGTCTAACCGCCATACGGACAAAAAGCACCAGTATGCCAAGAAAAATAAGGATGTGGTGGAGTTCTATGTGGATCGCACCAAGATCCCTGCAGGGGTCAACGGCAATTATAACCGCCTGGACCAGTTCCACGGCAAAATTCAGTCTATCGAACTTTTGACGGAAAGTGAATAACAACAGGTAAGGGGTGACCGTTCGTCACCCTTATTTTTTGTGGTTGAAATGGCTTTCAAACACAAAAATACCGTAGGGGCGGATAGTATCCGCCCGCGGGCCTTTTTATGAAACGCGGTGCGATGTGGGCATCGCACCCTACAATCATTTCTCAACCGTAGGGTGAGGGTTTGCTCCCGAGTGAATTGCACGGAGTGCAAGAGACACGAGGCTCCAAATGCGTCAGCATTTGGGAGAAACAGTCCGGGGGACTGTTTCGTAACGAGTGCATCAATCCCTCCGTCAACGCCTACGGCGTTGCCACCTCCCTTTACAAGGGAGGCTGATCGGTTACATCTTTTTAGGCTCCCTTGCAAAGGGAGCTGTCACGAAGTGACTGAGGGATTGTGCGCCCCGCGCCCCCCATTTTAATCACCATTGTATTGCAAATTCTGCGGTGGCACAAAAATCCGCCACAAATTGTCAAAAACAGTTGACAGAGGCAGTCCATTTAATTATAATATGACGGAAAGAGAGAGGAGTGGGTGAACTATGCCCATTTCTCTTGTTTTTTTAATTCTTTTAGATCAGCAGCGCAAGTGCGCTGCGTAAATGGAGCGTGAAATTATGGCTAAAAAATGGACAGCAGCCCTGCTGGCAGTGGTTATGATTCTCACCTCGTTCCCCTTTGTCACCATGGCATCCGGGAGCAGTGAGGCCACCAAGCCGAAGAACGGCACCACGGGGAACAGACCTTTTGTCTCCGGCACCCCGTCAGAGAACTACCGTATCCCCGGTATGGTGACTCTGGATGACGGCACCATCGTTGCAGTGGCTGACGCCCGCTGGGACAAGCAGCAGGACGGCGGCGGTAACGATGTAATCACCGCCCGCTCCACAGATAACGGCAATACCTGGAGCTATACCATGGCCGGTTACTATGGCGATAACGGCAATGCGTTCAATAAGTCCTCCACCGGTTATTGCGATAGCAATATTACCACGGACGGCGAGACTGTGTACCTGCTTTCTACCTTTTTTGCCTCCGGCGTGGCCATCAATAACAGCTCTGGCAATGATTTTCCGGAAAGCGGCTCCGGCCTGAATTCCAATGGCCAGCTGCTGCTGCGTGAAAGCAGCTCCAGTAGCTACAATTACCATGTGGGTGACTTTGACAGCGACGGCTATGCGCCTGTGCTGGACAGCAGCAATAATGCCACCGGCTACCAGGTGAATGGTGAGTACGAGTTGTGCCAGAACGGCTCCCGCATCGGCTGCGTGTGGTATTCGGATTGCAAGTTCCAGGCGCTGAAAACCCAGTACCTGTTTTTCCGTAAGTCCCTTGACGGTGGTCAAACCTGGAGCCGCATTACTCTGGTGAATGTAAAGAGCAGCGACGAGATGTTCGTTGGCGCCGGCCCCGGTCGAGGCATTGTGCTGGAGGACGGCACCATTTGCCTGCCTGTGTATAAATGGGAACGGCACAACTATGTTGTAACTTATACCTATACCCAGGCCAGCAGCTTTATTTACAGCAGAGACGGCGGCCAAACCTGGAGCCGTACCAATGACATTCTCAGCGGCAGCAACAGCGGATCCAACTGGTCCAGTGAGTCCCAGTTAGTGGATTTGGGCAACGGCACCATTCGCAGCTTCTTCCGTAACGGTAAGGACCAGATCTGCTATGCAGATGCTACCCTGTCCGGCAGCACCTATAGCTTTAACGGTTACCAGACCACCGGTATCACCAACTGCTCCGATTGTATGATCTCTGCCATTATGTATCCCTATAACATCAATGGCAAGCGTGCAATTCTGGTGTCCTGCCCCAGTGATGAGGACAGTCGTACCACCGGCTCTATTTATGCACTGTTGCTCAATAGCGATAACTCCATTTCTGAATATACTAAGAAAGACATTACTGCTTCCGGCGCCACATTCCAGTACTCCTGCCTGACAGTGCTGTCTGACGGTCGTGTGGCCGATCTGTATGAGAACGGCGGCAAGGATTTTGCCTTTAAGATTTATGATGTGTCCGGCCTGACAGGCGGCGATGTGGAAGCCCCGGTTACCACGGTGCTGCGCATGAATGTTGGCCAAAAGAAGACGGTTAACTTTACAGACAGCAGTATTACCAGCACTGACACCGGCGTTGCTGCAGTGTCTGACATTAAAGAGCTGCCCGGCGCTACAGCTAACCGTGGCTCTGACAGCAGCTTCAGCGGCGAGAATGTGTCCGTAAAGCGGGCGCTGTATACCTTTACCAAAACCGGCGAGGAGTATACCATTGCCCATGCGGGCATGTATCTCAGCGTGGGTACCAACGGTAAGGCCGGGTATCCCGGCGCTTCCACTCCCGCCAATGTAACGCTGGTTGCTGTGGACGGCGGCGGTTTCCAGCTGAAGCAGGATGGCCACTACGGCTTGTATTTTGATACGGCCAACAACCACTTTGAGCGTTGGGACTTTACCGGTAAGGGCAAGGATGACCAGGACGAGGCCACTGTGCTGGCCCACACCACCTTCCAGCTGTACCGCCGTGTGCGGGACGGCGAGACCGGCTCTACGGAGCTGCCCGGCTATATCTGTGTAAATACCGTGGACGACGGCGAGGAATATCTGATTGTATATCCCTCCGGCGGCAGCTATTACCTGCTGAACCCCTCCACCTCCACCACGGATATGTATGCCCACTGCTTAAAGGCAAACGGCGGCAGCACCACAGACGGCTACTCCGCCACCATTACCGCCAAGGCCACCGGCTCCTGTGCGGTGACCGGCGGGCTGAATACCTACCAGGTTACCGTGGCGGACGGCGAGTCTGCCGTTACCGGCGTGGTTACCTATGACCCGGTGATTTATACCCACGGCAGCGCAACCTCCACCGGCCAGGACTATATGTACTGTGGCTCCACCATTGCAGACGGCTCTCAGGCCGGTGAGAATGAGACCAAGTATACCATTAACGACAGTCGTTATAAAATCCTGAGCATTGAGTGTAAGGAGGACCCCTCTGCGTCCATCAACTGCACCAACGGCAAGTTGACCGGCACCCTGAATAAAGCCGAGACCACGGATTATATCAGCTATGCCAAGGGCGAGACCGTGACCCTGGAGACCACTTTGGAGGACGCGGACGGCAATATCTGGACCCAAACGGACAAGCTGTATGTAGCTTCCAACCCGGTTGCGGGACATAGTGTAGGTGCTCAAAACCTGTGGAATGGTACTACTACTACAGCTTCTGCAGCTTTGGGCGCAATTTATGTCGCTGAGAACTCATACGGTAACACAGATCGTAAAGTAACGGCTGACACATGCAAAATCGAGAATGCGTATAACATTGAAGATGCCAATGCGCTGGTTTACCAGGATGAGTATACTAGTGGCGGTGACACTGCTCGTGGCCATTTGTTTTCTACCAGCACCGGTGATAAGATCGTAGGTCTGTCCGATACATGGAAGAAGAACAATCCTACAGAGCGTAGATTGGAAGTTAAGGACAGTGGGTCCGTATCTGCATACTACTACTATGATATGAGTAGTGATCAGAATATGGGTATTACTCGTAATAATGCACAAGGTACCAGTTATTCGTTTAATTTGGCCTACGTACCGATGAAGACGCAGGGTAGTCGTGGTGATAGCGGCACAGTTTCATTTCCAAATGCGGATAATCTTAATTATGTATCCGGTACAGGTTTTTCTGCGGACAAGACTTATTTTAGCTCCTATACAATGGGATCTGGGCCAAAGCAATACCAAACGATTAGCGGTACGGCCACTGTCGCTCCTAATTCGACTGAAGATCAATCCGTGATTACGGAAACACAGTCAAATATAGCAGACACTAACACTTGGGGATTAATAACACACTCTGTTAATAATTATGTCAACCTCGGTTTGACTTTACAGGTAAAAGTTTGCAACAAGAGCAACGAGCGTACGCCGTATAATGAGGCAGTGAGCAAGGTGCGTGTGTCCACGGACTACACCAAGGAGACTTGGGACAAGTACACCACCGCTTTGCTGAACACCGAGGCTTACCTGAATAACTACACTCTGCTGACCACAGACGCCAGCACCGCCACGGTGGGCACGGATTTGGATGAAGCGTATACCAACTTGACAAAGCGTGCGGACTTTACAGAGCTGGAGGCTGCGGTAGAGCAGACCCAAAGCGCCTATGATAAGGGCTTTGAGGGCAATGTTACCGGCGACCAGAACATCTATACTGTAGAGAGCTGGGAGAACTTCGCCTCTGCCTATGAGGCCGGTGCCCAGCTGCTGGAGGACTATCCGGAGAACAGCCGTGCCAATACTGCCGGCTATACCGTTGGCCCGGACTCTGACACCAAGACCCTGCAGACCGAAATTGATACAGCTACAGAAACCTTAAAGAACGCCGGACTGGTGGCGGCGGCGGACGCTTCTGCTTACGAGTCTGCCCGCAGTCTCAGCGGCACCATTGACCGCACTGCTTACGAGGATAAGGGCGAAGCCATTACTACCACGGTGACCAACGGCAACAGCACAATCTATAAGGCCTATAACGGCAAGGATTATGTGAATGTGCCTGCCACTGACCAGGGCACAGTAGACGGCTACACCACGGATCTGCTGACCCGGATGAATGTAGACACAGACTCCCAGAGCGGCCGCACCTTTACGGTCACCTGCAAGGTGGACGGTACGGACTTTGCCACCAGGGAACAAAAGACCAAGTATTATTACGGCACGGTGGCACACATTGACCTGAGCGCTTACAGCGGCACGAACACTGTGTGTTTGGTTACCTCCGGCACCGGCATTGATGTAACGGAGACCAAGATTGACCTGGCGGATTGCAACTACCAGCTGTCTTTGCTGGTACAGCAGGATATTACCGTGACTGTCACCACCGCCACAGAGCCTAATGTACTGGTAGAGGACTACTTTGGCACCATTCTGGCGGCATTTACCAACGCCTCCAGTGTAACCGTCAGCGGCACCACTGTTACGGTAGACGGCACCCAGGTGGAGATGAAGCCCTCGCCCAAGTACACCTTTACCGGCTGGAGCAAGGCGAACGGCACCTATACGGTAGCCAGCGGTCAGGTGATGACGCTGATCCAAAAGGGCACCCGCAATGCGGGGGTTGCCACCTACACCATCGGTGTGGGTACCGCCTCCGACGCGCTGATTAATGACGCCACCACCCTGGACACCACCGGGCTGAGCACGCCAATGGAGCTGACCTCTGCCAACGGCGAGTTCTGGACCCGCACAGTAAACGGTGTGGAGATGCTGGCCTCTTATGAGCAGAACTTCACCTTGTTTAGCAATGGTGTGGACACCCAGTTCCGCGCATATGCCTCCTCCTCGGATCTGCCCTCGCAGCTGCAGGATCAGGCCATGAGCGGCACCCCCGTTACCTACGGTGTGGGCTACTTCGCAAACGACAAGTTTACCCTGGCCTGTGACTTCTCTGCCGGCAGTCAGGTAACTGTACTGGAAGTTGGCGCCATTTACTCCGCTACCAAGTCCGGCGAGGACGAGCTTGTAAAGGGCGGCGATGGCACGGTAACCGTTGTGTCTCGTAACATCGGCCACTGGAATGATAATAATGAGAATTCCGGTACCTACACCATGACCAAGAAGGACAGCGCCACCGGCACCCACTACATGCGCTCTTATGTTAGCTATCGTGTGGAGCGCCAGGGCACCCAGGTTCCCTTTGTGGTCTACGGCGATGTGTACCAGTGCGTTGACGGCAGCGTATCTGCCGTCAACAACTAAAGAAGGAGGATGATCATTTGAAGACTTACGATACTCCCACTTTAGAGATTGAATGGTACACTGTTCAAACGGTGTTCACGGAGAGCACAACAGTCGATCCGGATAAAGAAGATCCGGATACCCAGTTCTAATCAATAGCAACAGAAAACACCCTCGACCGTCTTGGTCGAGGGTGTTGTTTTGTGTTTGTGCAATCCCTCCGTCAACGCCTAACGGCGTTGCCACCTCCCTTTGCAAGGGAGGCAAAGATGTGTATCCAATAAGGCTCCCTTGTAAAGGGAGCTGGCGCGCTTGCGCGACTGAGGGATTATTCGGGCGGCAGATTGCCGCCTCTTACTTTATATTTTACCCATTCACCACATTCTGCGGCGTACCGTTCAGATAGGCGGCAATGTTCTCTTGCAAAATGCCCAGCAGGTGGGCCCGGGTCTCATACGCCGCCCAGGCAATGTGGGGGGTAATCAGGCAATTTTTGGCGGTGAGCAGAGGATTATCTGTGGCTGGTGGCTCGGTAGAGAGCACATCCAGCCCGGCGCCAGCCAGCTTGCCGCTGTTCAGGGCGTTTGCCAGCGCCTGCTCGTCTACCACCGGCCCACGGCTGGTATTGATAAAGATGGCGCCGTCTTTCATCTTGTCAAAAGCCG
Organism: bacterium; assembly: GCA_963605415.1. Lineage (GTDB taxonomy): Bacteria > Bacillota > Clostridia > Oscillospirales > Acutalibacteraceae > CAG-217. The sequence continues at coordinate 11,003 of CAVCUL010000003.1, forward strand.
CTGCGTTCATCATGCCCTGTGTGTCTGGCGTTAGGGGACAGTGGCAGGTGATGATGTCGCTCTGTGCCAGTACTGTATCACGATCGGCAAATCGAGTGCTGTGCAGGCCGTCAAGGGGCTTTTCGTGGGGGGTGCTCACCAGCACCTGCATACCGAATGTTTCTGCAATCTGCGCCACTCTGTGACCGATGGCACCGAAGCCGAAGATGCCCAGGGTCTTGCCGTCCAGTTCCATCAGCGGTGTTTTCCAAAAGCAGAAGTCCGGGCAGCGGCACCATTCGCCTGCTTGCACCGCCTGTGCGTGGGTGCTCACCTGGTTGGTAAAGGACAGAATAAAGGCAAACACCAGCTGCGCCACCGCGTTGGTGGAGTAGGCGGGAATGTTGCACACGGTAATGCCCAGTTCCTTGGCCGCCGCGCAGTCCACCACATTATAGCCGGTGGATTGCAGCCCGATGTATTCCAGCTCCGGGCGCAGGGCTTCCAGCGCCGCACGGTCCAGCACTGTTTTGTTGATGATCAGCAAATTGGCGCCCTTGGCGCGGGGCAGTACTTCCTCCGCTGTGGTGCGGTCGTAGACCGTATAATCGCCGTATTTGCCCAGCCAGTCCCAGCTTTGGTCCCCCGGGTTGGTGGTGTAGCCGTCTAAGTTGACAATTTTCATAATATCACGCCTTTCTGTCCAAATTATAACCCAGTCAGGCGGAAAATGCAACCGATACTTGCGCCATGTGGACTGTGCGGTTATAATAATATGCAGAACGGTGTCTGCATAGTATGTACGGGTGATTTTTGTGAAGCGTGTTTTTCCTGCCGTGCTGTGTGTGGCATTTGTATTTGTGACCTGTCTGTCCCTGCAAGTGCTGCTGCGGCAGTCTGCACCCACGGCGGTGCAATACCCCAGGGCACGCTATAACCTGGTGATCGACCCGGGCCACGGCGGGATTGACGCAGGCACCGTAGCGGCGGACGGCACGGTGGAGAAAGAGATCAACCTGGCCGTCGCCCGGGATCTGTACGCCTTTGCGGTGATCAGCGGCATTCCCGCATCTATGACCCGCACCGGGGACTACTTGGTCTACAAGGCCGGGGACGACAAGCGCCGCTCGGATTTGTATAACCGCTTTGACTATATCAACAGCGTGGATAATGCAGTGCTGGTGTCCATTCACCAAAACCATTTTGCCGACACTTCCCAGTGGGGGATGCAGATCTGGTACACGGTCAATGATCCGCTGAGCAAGGAACTGGCGGCCAACATTTTGGCCTACGACAAACAGCACTTGCAGCCGGGAAACCGGCGGGAGAACAAGCCCTCGGACGACAGCTATTATCTGCTTTATAAAGCCAAAGTGCCCTCCGTCATGGTAGAGTGCGGCTTTATGAGCAATGTAAAAGAAAATAATCAGTTAAAACAGGAAGAGTATCGGCGGCGCGTGGCCTTTTGCATTTTGGCAGGGCTTAGCGACACCATGAAAACAGGGGAGTTACCGTAATGGCAAAACAGAGGAGTATGTATATTTGCAGCGAATGCGGCTATGAGAGCGGCAAGTGGTACGGCAAGTGCCCGGGCTGCGGCGAGTGGAACACCATGAACGAGGAGGCTCCGGCGGTCAAATCCACCGGCACTAAGCGCAGCGGCGGCAGTTATGCACCGCGATCACTAAAGCGCCTGTCAGAGATCACGGAGGATGTGGAGCGGCGGATCTCCACCGGCATTCATGAGTTTGACCGGGTGCTGGGCGGCGGCATTGTAGAGGGCAGCCTGGTGCTCTTAGGCGGCGACCCGGGCATCGGCAAGTCCACCATTTTGCTGCAAGCTTGCCAGCACTTGGGTCAGCGCCACACCATTCTTTATGTAAGCGGTGAGGAGTCTGCCAATCAGATCAAGCTGCGGGCCAACCGGCTGGGTGTGACTACGGACAACCTGTACATTTTGGCAGAGACGGATGTGGGCAGCATTGCAGAGACCATCCGCAGCGAAAAGCCGGACATTGTGATCATTGACTCCATTCAGACCATGGTGTACGATCAGGTGACTTCTTCTGCCGGGTCTGTGACCCAGGTGCGGGAGTGCACCAATATCTTTATGCACACCGCCAAGTCCTATGGCATTCCCATTTTCGTGGTGGGCCATGTGAACAAGGACGGCGCCATTGCCGGGCCAAAGGTGCTGGAGCATATAGTAGATACGGTGCTGTACTTTGAGGGGGAGCGGAACTACTCTTACCGCATTCTCCGGGGCGTGAAGAACCGCTTTGGCTCCACCAATGAGATCGGCGTGTTTGAGATGACCCAGGAGGGACTGCTGGAAGTGGAAAATCCGTCGCTGATGATGCTCTCCGGCCGACCTAAGAACGCCAGCGGCACTTGTGTGGCCTGTGTAATGGAGGGCTCTCGGCCCATTTTGGCGGAGGTGCAGGGGCTGGTGACGGCTACCGGCTTTGGCACGCCTCGGCGGATGAGCACCGGCTTTGATTTTAACCGTATGGCAATGCTCATTGCCGTGCTGGAAAAGCGGGCGGGCTTTTTCTTCAACACCATGGACGCCTATATCAATGTGGTCAGCGGTTTGCGGCTGGACGAGCCTGCGGCGGATCTGTCCGTGGCAATGGCGCTGGTGTCCTCCTTAAAGGACGCGGTGATCGGCGACAAGGTGCTGGCCTTTGGCGAGATCGGCCTGGCCGGCGAAATTCGTGCCGTCAGCCATTGCGAACAGCGGGTGCAGGAGGCCGGCCGCTTGGGCTTCCAGCGCTGTGTGATCCCGTTCCATAACTACAAATCTCTGTCCAAGGACTTAAAAAAAGAGCTGGACATTGTGCCGGTGCGCACCGTTCGCGACGCATTCAGCGCCTTGACGGTGAAAGAGTGATCTTTTGACAGAACAAAAGGACCCTGCTGCTGCAAGGTTCTTTGCTTTTTGCCCGGATTATCCGTTTTTATTTTTGTTGAAGAATAATCCGGTTTTTATAATAGTCCAGTACGCCGTCCTTTTTTAATTTGCTCAATTCAGCCGACAAGCCGCTGCGCTCTACGCCCAGGTAATCCGCAAGTTGCTGCCTGGAAAAGGGGATGTCGAAGGTATAGGATCCGATCCGCTGCGATTCAGCAGAAAAATAGGACATCAGCTTCGCTCTGGTCGTGCGCTGCCCTGTGTGGATGAGTTTTTCGTTGCAGCGCAGGTTCTTTTCGGCCAGTTCGCCCAGCAGATTTTGAATGATTCGATTATGGTGTGCACAGGCGGACGGGCATACCTGCAAAATCCGCTTAACATTCAAAAACATGGCATCTACCGGCGTATCCGCCACCACGCTGATATTCAGTCTTGCACCGGGGGCGCAGGCGAAAGCAGCTGCAAAGGTCTGCCCGGCTACGGCCTTGGAGAGAATGTTGCGATTTCCCCAAATATCCTCTTGAACAATCAAAACACTTCCGGAGAGTACAAGACCGATGGCGTCGGTTTTTTCACCAATTCGTAGCAAGGATTCATCCTTTTCAAATTGTTTTAATTGCGGATCCAGACAGCTCAGCATGGCTGACAGTTCCTGTTCCGATACACCGGAGAAAAGGGGAGTTCTACGCAATATGGAAAAATATTCAGGCATAATATTCCCTCCGCGTTGAAAATTCAACAGACTTTCGAGTTCGATTATACTATAATTTGCGTATCAGAACAAGGAGGAATTTGTATGAAGAGACGAATTATTGAGATAAATCCGGAAAAATGCAACGGATGCGGCGCCTGTGCCGCTGCCTGCCACGAGGGTGCAATTGCCATTGTGAATGGCAAAGCGAAGCTGATGCGGGATGATTATTGCGATGGTTTAGGGGATTGTCTGCCTACCTGTCCCACCGGTGCCATTGCCTTTGTGGAGCGCGAGGCTGCTGCTTATGATGAAAAAGCGGTACTTGCCAATAAACAGATGAAAATGCAAAATCAGGGGATGCCGATTCACGGAGGCTGTCCGGGTGCGCGTATGCAAACGATCCGCCACGAGACTGCGCAGGACACATCGCCGGTTTCAGATGTGGTGGTGAGCCGCCTTGCACAGTGGCCGGTTCAGATTCGTTTAGTTCCGGTCCAAGCGCCTTACTTTGACGGTGCAAAGCTGTTGATTGCCGCAGATTGTACCGCTTATGCATACGCAGCATTTCATGAACGATTTATGAAGGGCCACATAACGCTGATCGGTTGTCCGAAATTGGACAGCGTTGACTATTCAGAAAAGCTAACCCAGATTATTGCAAATAACGATATTCAAAGCGTTACGGTCGTGCGCATGGAGGTGCCCTGCTGTGGCGGACTGGAATATGCAGCAAAAACAGCGTTACAAAACAGCGGCAAATTTATTCCCTGGCAGGTTGTGACTCTGTCTACAGATGGGCATACATTGGATTGAGTGACAGACTGGGCTTTTAGTTCTATTCAGGAGATAAAGAAGCGCAAAAAACAGAAAATGAGCAAACAACCCGGTTACAGCTCGCTGCTGTGCCGGGTTGTTTTATATTCTGGTATTTATTAACAATATGGCTGCTTTTCTGCTTATTTCATAATTTCTTGCTTTTAATTTTTGTTTAATCTTCGCGCGTCATACTGTGTGCAAATCGGATTGCAGATACAGAAAGGATGGTAGCGATGGCTACAAAAAAAGGAAAAAAACACAGATTTAAGAATTTCATAAAGCGGCACAAGGTGCTTACTATTCTTGTGGCGCTGCTGCTGGTGGCAGCTATTGCGGGAGGCACGGTATTTGCTGTGAACAGCAGGCAGAAGAATGCGTCCTACTCCTTTGTGCGCACAACCACACTTTCCAAAGGCACGCTGGATGACTCCATATCCGCCACCGGCACCGTAATCAGCTCAAAAACCTCCAATGTGACTACCTCGCTGCAATATACGGTAAAGAGTATTTCCGTTAAGGTAGGAGACACGGTGAAAAAAGGTGATGTTATCGCCACCTTGGACACCACCCAGCTGGAAAAGCAGATTGAGACGGCAAAGGAAAATATTGAAAAGCAAGAAAAAACTGCCAAAATCAGTTACACCAGCGCCAAGCAGTCCTATACAGAGGCAAAAAGTGCATACGAGAGCGCTAAAACGGCAGTTAAGTCAGCTAAATCAGCGCTTGACGCGGCAAAAAAGTCCAAATCATCGACAGGTGACGAGCAGAACGGAACTTCAGCATATGAAAAAGCGCAGGAGACCTATACCACAGCTAAGGATACCTTATCTCAAGCGAAGTCTAAGCTTGCAGAAGCAGAGACAAAGCTGGAGCAGGCGGCTGACGATTTGGAAAACGCGGGGGATGACAGTGAGCTGGAAGAGCTGGAGGATAATCTGGATGCCTGTACCATCAAAGCTGGTCAGGACGGTACAATAACTGCCATGAATGCAACCGTTGGCTCTGCCTGCAAGGACACCATTGCAAAAATTCAGGATACCTCCCAGCTGGCGGTGGACATTTCCATTGAAGAGGCGGACATCAATCAGGCTGCCGTTGGCCTCAGCTGCAAAATCACCACAGATGCAGCGACGGACAGTTATACAGGTACCTTAACCCAGGTGGACCCCACTGCATCAGACAGCGGCAGCTTCAGTGCTACAGTTACGGTTACGGACACGGATACAAAGCTGAAAATCGGTATGAACGCTACGGTAGAGATTATTATATCCTCCACCGAGGATGTATACCAGGTGCCTATTGACGCGGTGGGCACCGATGACACAGGTTCATATCTATATAGGCAAACCGGCGGCTCCGGTGTGGATATGACATTTGAAAAGGTATATGTAACGACCGGTGCGGAAAATGATTATTATGTGGAAGTGGAGTCTGACCAGCTGGCAGACGGTGATGTGATCCGTTCCAGTGCCGATCTGACCCAAGGGATTGAAACCGTAGATAATGAAGACAAGAGCAGCAGCAAATTCAGTTTGTTTGGCAATCTGGGCAGCGGCGGGGATCAACAAGGCGGGCCTTCCGACCAAGGCGGCACACCACCCTCCGGCGGCGGACAGCAAGGCGGTCAAGGCGACGGACCCGGTGAAATGAATGCAGGCGGAGGAAACGGAAATGGGTAAGCCGGTAATTGAAATGCACCAGATTCGCAAGCGATTTTTTGTGGGTCAGGAAAATGAATTTGAGGTGTTGCATGGCATAGATCTTTGCGTTCGGCAAGGGGAGTTTGTGGCCATTGTCGGTGAATCCGGCAGTGGTAAATCAACACTGATGAATTTGATCGGCGCCCTTGATCGGGCGAACAGCGGCACCTATCTTTTGGACGGCACGGACATTTCTAAGTGCGGAGATCGAGAGCTATCCGCCATTCGCAATCAAAAGATCGGCTTTATTTTTCAGACCTTCAATTTGATTGGTAGGCAAAATGCGTTGAAGAATGTAGAGCTGCCCATGCTTTATGCGGGCGTACCGAAAAGCGAACGACATGCCCGCGCAAAGCAGCTGTTGGAACTTGTAGGTATGGCGGATCGTATAGAACATAAGCCAAATGAATTGTCTGGCGGTCAAAAACAGCGTGTGGCCATTGCAAGAGCTATGGCCAATAATGCGCCATTACTATTGGCCGACGAGCCAACAGGCGCACTGGACAGTGACACCTCCAGAAGTATTATGAACCTGTTTCACCATTTAAATCGAGATGAGGGTAAGACAGTCATTCTGATTACCCATAATCGGGATTTGGCCGGTGAGTGTGACCGCGTGCTGACGTTGAAGGACGGCTGTTTTATAACTGAGAAGGGAGGCGATACAGGTGCTGCTTGATCATATTCAATTGGCGCTGGAAAGTTTGCGCGTGAATAAACTGCGTTCCTTTTTGACCATGTTAGGCATCATTATCGGTATTGGTTCAGTGATTGCCATCAGCACCGTAGGCACCTCATTGACCGGCTATGTGAGTGACAGCATGAGTACGCTGGGCGGTTACAGCATACAGGTGTCTTTGACTCAAAAATCCAGTGACAGTGACAGCAAAAGCACGTCTAATTCTGTAAAGGTGCGCAATTTTCAGAACGATAGCCCCGCCACTGCAGATCTGCTGACCGATGCGATGATCTCGGCATATCAGGAAACTTTTTCAGATGCCATTCGCTACATCGAAACCACCTGTAATGCAGGTACAGGTGCCTATGAAGATACGGATATATCTGTTTTAGGTGTTAATGACGATTACTGCCAGGCAGAGAGCGTAGATTTGCTGTATGGCAGATTTATCAAAAACAGCACGGACAAAAAGCGAAAGTTGGCGGTAGTAGCGGACAGTTTTGTGCAGGACACATTGAATTTGGATCCCAAAGATGCAGTGGGTACAAGCTTTACTGTGACAGTAAACAGTACGCCGGTTAAATTCTATATTACCGGGGTCTATAAATATGAAAGCGAGACCGTGTCCACAGATCAGGATCAGGACAGCAGCGAGACCACATCTGTGTATATTCCGCTTGCCCTTGCACAGCAGATGATCGGCTCCGGCACAGGCTATCAAAGTATTACGGTAATTGCAGACAACAGTGTGGACACAGAGACTTTTATGAATACTACAGGAGATTTTTTCGCGTCCTTTTACACCCAAAACGATACCTGGACCGTAACGGCCAGTTCTATGCAGGAGATGCTCACCACGGTTACCAGTACGATTAAGACGATTTCCTACGCAGTGGCTGCCATTGCTGCAATCAGCCTGTTGGTTGGTGGAATCGGTGTAATGAACATTATGTTGGTTTCGATTACAGAGCGAACCAATGAAATCGGCACACGCAAGGCGCTGGGTGCGCCTAACGCCTCTATACGGCTACAATTCGTCACCGAGGCTGTTGTGATTTGTCTGGTTGGCGGCGCCATCGGCGTGGCTCTTGGCATTTCTGCTGCCGCTGTGATCGGCAAAATCCTTGGCTACGGTGTAACGGTACATGCCGGCGCAGCTGTACTGGCAGTTGGATTTTCCGTTTGCATCGGTTTGCTGTTCGGCTTTGCACCGGCAAATAAAGCGGCTAAGCTGGATCCGATTGATGCACTGCGTTATGAATAGTTGTCCAACGATCCAGAGATTGTGAAAACAAATTGCCATAGGATATCCGGAAACAGATTTTCATCTGTTTCCGGTTTTTTTAATTTATGAGAAATTCAAATCGCATCCAGTGGCTTTTTATAAATGGCTTCTTTTGTGTCACGGTTTTGTCATTTTTTTGTTGTTTTGGTATTTATTTTGTAACCGAATTCTGTTATAATGGTGCGGTAGGCGGTTTGGTTAGCGGCCGAGAGTTGCGAAAAGCGGATGCATGGAGGGTAGTATTGTGAAATTAATTAAAATTCTGATCCCTGTGCTGTGCATTTTCCTATTGTTCTCCGGCTGTGGCGGGCTGCAGTTGGCCTCTTCCATCGACGATTTAATTTCACCTGTAGCACCTGCCGGTGCAGACGCAAATGTGCAAAGCGCCATGGATGCTTATTGCAAGGGCGGCTATTCCGTAAAAATTCCTGCGGCAGGAAATTATACCACATCTTATATTTTTTATGATTTTGACAACGATGGGCAAAAGGAAGCCCTGGCTTTTTATGAGCCTAATGATGCGTTGGGCAAAATTGACATGGCTGTGCTGGAGCAAAGCGGCGACAGTTGGCAGGTGCTCACCAGTATTCAAGGTGAGGGCACCGATGTTTACAGTGTGGATTTTTGTGATGTGAATGGCGACGGCAAGGCGGAATTCTTGATTTCCTGGAACATGATCAGCAATTCCACCAGCCACCTAATGTCCGTGTACAAATACACATCAGATGACAATAGCGCCAAGCTGACCGCGTTGGCAGAGCCGATGCAGTACAGCGCATACATTCCTGTGGATTTGAATTCGGACGGTCTGCAGGAAGTGCTCTTTTTCTCTGCAGATCAAATGAAATCTCTGTCCGCCAGCGCAGCGCTGTATTCCTATAAGGGGGATAAGCAGAGTTTGCTTGGCGAGACCCGGGTGGACGGACATGTAAGCGCCTATCACAAGCTGCAGGTGGGCAAAGCGGACGACAAGCCGGCAGTCTATGCGGATGCAGTCAAGTCCGATGGGTCGTCTATGCTTACGGAACTGATCTGCTGGAGTGAATATTACGACTCTATTGTATCGCCGTTTTACAGCTATAATACAGGTTTGACGGCAGACACTAGCCGGGACGCCATGGTACCCTGTGTGGATATGAATGATGATGGCTTGTTGGAAATTCCCACAGATGCCACGCTGAAAGGGCTGCCGACCCAGGTGCGCGGGGTGGACTGGTGCAGGTACAAAAGCTCCGTGCTGGTACACGCCGGTTATTCCTTGGCGGTGCAGGAGGACGGTTATCAAATTGTGCTGCCGGAAAAGCAATTTAAGGCCGTAACTGTTAGTTATGCTGAAAAGAGCCACACTTTGACGGTTAAGTCTAAGACGGACAAAAAGATTGCCTTCGAGGTGATGCCTGTGTTACAAGCCAGGTATGAGGCCAACCCGAATAATTATAAGGATTATACCGAACTCCTGCGGGAGGGCGGCTATGTATATTTAGCAAGGTGCGGCGATTCCACCGCCTTTGCTGTGACCGCAGACACACTGAAAGACTGGATCATTACCTTTTAACAGGAGGATGTATGAAGAAAGTACTGGTTGCAGAGGACGAGGAGTCCATTCGCGAATTTATTGTCATTAACCTGACCCGTAGCGGTTATACCGTGGAACAGGCGGAGAACGGCGCCGTAGCGCTGGAAAAATTTGCCCGAGACGAAAGCGGCTTTGATGTGGCAATACTGGACATTATGATGCCGGAGGTAGATGGTCTGGCTGTATGCAAGCAGCTGCGCGCCAAATCTTCTGATTTGGGTATCATTATGCTCAGCGCAAAAACCCAGGAGATGGACAAGATCACCGGGCTGATGTTCGGAGCTGATGATTACGTAACGAAGCCCTTTTCCCCCAGTGAACTGATGGCGCGGGTAGATGCGGTGTACCGTCGGGTAGAGATGACCCGGGGCTTTCGCAAGAACGACACCACCGGCGACACGGTGGTGCTGGATGAGTTTGAGTTGAACCTGCGCAATCGCACCCTCTCTAAGAACGGCACCAACATTGAGCTGACACAGGTGGAGTTCCAGATCATTGAGTACTTCTTTAAAAACCCAAATGCAGCGCTGACCCGCACGGATATTCTAAAGACCGTGTGGGGCAATAACTATTTTGGCGATGACAAAATCGTAGATGTTAATATCCGACGCCTACGCATGAAGGTGGAGGACGACCCCTCCAACCCGGTGTACCTGACTACCATTTGGGGTTTGGGATACAAGTGGGTCACCAAAAATAACTAACCAAAGAGGACGAACCGCAGAATGAAAAAAAGATGGCTGTCAAAACTGCATAAAATCGGGCGTTTGCAGGACGCACGTTTGCAGGGCATCACAAAGCGATGGGTAATCAATATTTTAGCCGTGATTGCTTTGTTCTTTGTGATCGTTTTTGTGGTGTCTGCCATCACGATCAAGGCTTATTATTACAATTCAGTAGAAAGTATCTTGAATTCCGGCGCATCCACCACGGCCACAAATTATTTTTCCGGCCGACTGGACAGCGGTAGCTCATTGGAGGCATCGGCAGCGGATTTTATTGACAGCTTCAGCTACCGGGACAAGACCACAATCTGGATTATTGATAACGCAGGCGGTGTGGTGACCTCCTCCAGCGGCTTTGCAGTGGAGAAGGTGCAGATGCCGGATTACGAGGAGGCTTTGTCCAGCGACACCGGGCGTGCCCGCTATGTTGGCCACATTACCGACGATGGCGAAAAATGCATGGCCGTTACCCGTATTATTTACAGCAGCGACAGCGAGCCGATGGGCGCGGTACGGGTCATCAGTTCACTGGAGATGATCGACCGGCAGATCGGCACCATTGTGCTCTTGATTTTCCTGGCGCTGGTGCTGATCTTTGCAGTGATCTTGTACTCCAATTTGTTCTTTATCCGCTCCATTATTATCCCGTTGCAGCAGATCAACCAGACAACCAAAAAAATCTCACAGGGAGACTATTCTGTCCGTATTGAGAAGAAATATAATGACGAGATTGGCGATCTGGCGGACTCCATTAACCAAATGGCTGAGGACATTTCCGCCACGGATAAAATGAAAAACGATTTTATCTCTACCATTTCCCACGAGCTGCGTACACCGCTGACCTCTATTAAAGGCTGGGGCGAGACATTGGCGTTCGCTGAGAACGACAACGAGGACGAGATTACCCGAAAGGGACTGCAGGTAATCGTCCACGAGGCCGGGCGCCTGGAGGGCTTTGTGGAGGAATTATTGGACTTTAGCCGCCTGCAAAGCGGGCGAATGAAGCTGCGCCTGGCGCCTACGGATATTTTTGCCGAGCTGGACGAAACGGTGTTTACTTTCCGCGAGCGGGCTATGCGGGAGGGGATCGAGCTGAAATACAGCATTCCTGATCTGCCGGCACCGGCCAATGCAGACGCCAATCGGTTAAAGCAGGTGTTTATGAACATTCTGGATAACGCTTTGAAGTATTCCAGAGCACCGGCCAAAATTTTTGTAAAAGCAGAATTTGCTAAAAAAGGCGGTCAGGATTATGTTAAGATCGCCTTTGCGGACCAGGGGTGTGGCATTTCCAAGGAAAATCTGCCCCATGTGAAAGAGAAATTCTATAAAGCAAATATGTCTGTGCGGGGCTCCGGGATCGGGCTGGCGGTCACCAATGAACTGGTGGAGCTGCACGGCGGTACGCTGGAGATCGACAGCGAGGAGGGTACCGGTACGCTGGTAACCATCTATTTGCCTATTAACAGCGCTCCCAGCAAAAAGGACCTGGCACAGCAACCCCAGACAGCAGAGACCAGGGAAGTGGATCAAAGTATGGAACTGAGAGGTAACAATGCCAATGCAGGAGAAAAAAACGCATAAAACATCGGTAGGCGGTCAGGCGCTGATCGAGGGCATTATGATGCAAGGCCCTAAGGGTATGGCCACTGCCGTGCGCAAGCCGGACGGTGATATTCTCACCGAATATCACGAATTTCACCATTTGCGGGAAAAGTATAAATGCTTAGGCTGGCCGCTGATTCGCGGTGCCGTAAACTTTTTTGAGTCTATGGTGATCGGGTACAAGACCCTGATGTACTCAGCTGAGGTCTCCGGTATGGAGGAAGTGGAAGAGGAAGAAATGAGCAAGTTTGAGCGCTGGCTGACGGACAAGTTAGGCGACAAGCTGATGAAAGTGCTCACCGGCTTTGCGTCTGTGTTGGGCTTTGCGCTGGCATTTTTGATCTTCTTCTACCTGCCGGTACTGCTGTTTAATGTGCTGAACAAACATTTTGACGGTGCGTTGACCCCGGCCCAGGGCACCATTGAGGGCGTTACAAAAATCATCATTTTCATTGTTTATATCGCTTTGGTGAGCCAAATGAAAGACATTCGCCGTACCTTTATGTATCACGGTGCGGAGCACAAGAGTATTGCCTGCTACGAGTCCGGGCTGGATCTGACGGTGGAAAATGTGAAGAAAATGACCCGTTTCCACCCTCGGTGCGGCACCTCGTTTATCTTTGTAATGCTGATTTTCAGCGTGATCTTTTACTCTATCTTAGCCAAGTGTTTCCCGGTGATTGCCACACAGCGGGTGCTGTGGATGCTGCTGAAATTGGTGTTTTTGCCGATTTTAATGGGTCTTGGCTATGAATTTATCCGCTATGCCGGTAAGCATGACAATCTGTTTGTGAAGATCGTCAGCGCACCTGGACTGTGGATGCAGCGTCTGACCACCCGGGAGCCGGACGACTCTATGATGGAGGTGGGCATTGCAGCACTAAAGGCTGTGATCACCGACAACCCGGAGGATGATGAGATCAAGTGACGGTACAGGAAGCGTACAATTACAGCGTATATTTCTTAGGCGCCAACGGTGTGGACGAAGAGGAATTCAAGGCCAAGTGCCTGGTGTGCCATTTGGCAAAGATTGCCAATCGGGACTATCACAGCCACCTGGGTGATTTAGTGAGCCAAAAGAAGTTGGCAGACGGCCTGTGGCAGCTAAAAAGCGGTACGCCGTTGCAATATGTGCTGGGGGAGTGGGACTTTTTAGACAGCACCTTTATCGTAGGTCCCGGGGTACTGATCCCCCGACCGGAGACGGAAGAACTGGCACAACTTGCCATTGAGCAGGTGAAAACTGTCGGAGCGGCGCCTGTTGTTTGGGACCTTTGCGCCGGTAGCGGCTGTATCGGTATCAGCATTGCCAAGGCTTGTCCTGATGCGCAGATTTACTGTGTAGAAAAGTCGGCAGACGCCTTTACTTATCTGCAAAAGAACGCAATGCCCGTTGCCAATGTGCGCCCGGTGCTGGCAGACATTGGCGGCGATCTGACTGCGATGCCCAGACCGCAGGTGTTGGTCTCCAACCCGCCGTACATTCCTGCCCCTATGCTGCCCACCTTGCAGCCGGAGGTGCAAAAGGAACCGATGATGGCACTGGACGGCGGTGCGGACGGACTGGACTTTTACCGCTTGATCGCCGAGAAGATCGCGCCCACCCTGGACAGCGGTACCCGGCTGTTGCTGGAGATCGGCGACGAGCAGGGCAGGGCGGTGCGAGATCTGTTTGCCAGCTGCCAAGATGTGCAGGTGAGGCAGGACATTTATGGCAAGGATCGTATATTAACCGCCACTGTCTCGTAATTTTTCTTGACTATTGCGTAGGGATAATGGTATGCTATCCTTATCGCTATTGTAAAGGATGCTTTTATGCTATCTATTCTTTCTTATTTGCGCCAAGGTGAGTACCTACTGGCGCTGATTTCTATTCTTTCCAGTTGTTTTGTGGTATTCTGTTGTTTGCCTGTGCATGAATTGGCGCACGGCTGGGTGGCCTACAAGCTGGGCGATACCACCGCCAAGGACGAGGGTAGACTGACCTTTAATCCCTTGGCGCACCTGAACCCCATCGGCACCATTATGATCTTTCTCTTCGGGATCGGTTATGCCCGCCCGGTGCCGGTGAACCCCAATCGGTTCAAGCACCCCAAAAGCGGTATGGCGCTGGTATCCCTGGCCGGACCTGCGGCTAATCTGTTGATGGGATTTATCTTTAATTTCGCTTATATCGCACTGTACGCCAAAGCACCGGCGGCAAGCGGATTTTTAGGCGCCGTAGAGTACTTTCTCTATTTCGCTGCCTGGATCAATGTGTCTCTGGCGGTATTTAACCTAATTCCCATTCCGCCCTTGGACGGCTCCAAGGTACTGGCGGCTGTGCTGCCTTACAAGGCATACAATAAATATATGCGCTACGAGCAGTATATCATGATCGCACTGATGATCCTGCTGTTTGTGGGCGCGCTGGACGGCGTAATCTCTACTTTGAGTACGGCGATGATGAAGTTTATCTCCATTATCCCGGCGCTGATCTTTTTGAGGTAATATGGAACAACCAAGTTATAAACTGGAGATCTTCGAGGGACCCATGGATCTGCTCCTCCACCTGATCTCCAAGCATAAACTGAATATTAACGACATTCCCATTATTGAGCTTGTAAATCAATATCTGGATTATGTGCGCCAAATGCAGCAGGAGGATTTTGACATTGCCGGGGAATTCCTGGAGATGGCTGCCCGCCTGATCTATATTAAAACTGTATCTCTGCTGCCCCGCCACGAGGAGGCGGAGACCTTAAAAAAAGAGCTGACCGGCGAACTAATCGAGTACCGAGATTGCAAACTGATGGCAAAGGAGCTGAGCGAGCATACCGACGGCTTTGACCGCTATGTGCGCCCGCCCCAGGAGGGATATGTGAATTATGCCTACGAGCGCTTCCACGAGGGAGAGGAGCTTTTGCAGGCGTATATCAACGCTGCCGGGCGCGCCCAGCGCAAGCTGCCGCCGCCGCTGGACAGCTTTAAGGTGATCGTGGCCCGCAAGTTTGTGAATGTGGCGTCTAAGGTACAGACGGTGCTGCGCAAGCTGTGGAACGGCAAGAAAGTGCGCTTTTTGTCCCTCTTTCAGGACGCCCAGACCCGCAGCGATATGGTCGCTACTTTCCTGGCTGTGCTGGAACTGGCCAAGACCAAGAAGATCACCATTGACGGGACCATGGAGGACCCGGATGTGCAAATCATAAATGAGGTAAATACCGTTGAGTGAGAAGAACAACACCATTGCCCAGTTAGAGGCCATGCTTTTCGCCGCCGGGGACCCGGTGGAGCCGGAAAAGCTGGCGGATGTGCTGGAACTGGATATTGAAAACGTGATTAAAATGCTGGGGTATTTGGAGGCCAAATACGACGAGAGCGGCAGCGGACTGCGGCTGATCCGGGTAGACGGCAAGTATCAGATCTGCACCAGAGAAGCCTATGCAGACGGTGTGCGCGCTCTTTTGGAGATTAAAAAAAATACGCCCCTAAGCCCGGCTGCATTTGAAGTTTTGGCCATTGTAGCGTATAATAAAGCAGTGACACGCTCCTTTGTGGAGCAGGTGCGCGGGGTGGACTGCTCCGGTCCCATCTCCGGCTTGGTCCAAAAGGGCCTGATCGAGGAGAAAGGGAGACTGGATCTGCCCGGCCGCCCGCTGGTGTACGGCACCACGGACCGGTTTTTGCGCTGCTTTTCCCTAAATTCCTTGGACGACCTGCCTGACTTGCCCTCCACGGAGGAAGTGGAGCAGATCGCCAAGGACAACGGCCAAACTTCCCTGTTTGAGAAAGAGGACGGCAAGGACGACCCACTGTCCGCAGCGGCAGACGCGCTGGAAAGCGCCAATAACGACGAAGAAAAAGAGATCTGAGCGGGAGAGGTGAGGATTTGAAAGTCTTTTTGATTATAGTGGGTGTGCTGGTGGTGCTCATTGCATTGCTGATGTCCCTGTCCGCCACCCTGACCCTGATCTATGACGGCGGCTGGCACACCAGCGTGCAGGTGCTCTTTATTAAGAAAGACATTGTGCTGTCCCAGATTTTGTCCTTTATCCTGTTCCCGGAAAAGTCTGCCGAGCAGGCCCGAGAAAAGGAAAAAGAGAAAAAGGATGAAAGAGAGAACAATTCAAAGGCTGCGTCTGAGAAAGAAGTACAAACTGAATCGGATAAAGCGAAATTGTCAGACACTGCAGAACCGCCGGCGAAGACGGAAGATAAGCCCAAAAAGCCCAATTATTTCCAGCAGCTTTGGGACAAGGACGGCGTTGTTGGCTATCTGTCGCTCATCAGTAACTTAGTGGAGACGGCCTCCTCTGCAGTAACAACTTTATTTAGGGGCTTCCATATTTATTCATTATATGTTAAAATGATTATCGGCGGCGCAGATGCCGCAGATATAGCTGAGAAGTACGGCACCCTCTGCTCGTTCTATTATCCCGTTAAGGGCATGATCTTAAACGGCATGAAGGTGGACCGATACGATGATTACATACAGCCGGATTTCATCGCGCCCCGCTCGGAGTACGAGTTCCAGCTCATCGGCAGTCTCAGCGTCGGTCTTTTGGTGCGCATGCTCCTGCGGGCCGGTATCGTCTTTTTGAAAAACTTTATTAAAGATAAGTAAGGAGAAAGTATTATGAAAGAAACTCCGGTAAACAAGATTATGGAAAACACGCTGGAAAAAATGCGTGAAATGGTAGATGTTTCTACCATCATCGGTGACCCGATGGTCACCGGTGACACCACGCTCATTCCGGTATCCAAGGTGTCTTACGGTTTTACCAGCGGCGGTACAGACCTGCCCACTAAGCAGCAGAACCAGGAGCTGTTCGGCGGTGGCGGCGGCGGTGGCATCACCATCACCCCGGTGGCCTTTATCGTGATCGAGAAGGGCAAGTGCCGTATGATGCAGATCAACAACTACACTTCCTCTGCGGATCGTGCCGTGTCTATGATCCCGGAGCTGGTAGACAAGCTCACCGAGCTGCTGAAAGCCAAGGACGGCAAGGCAGCAGAGGCGGAGACCCCCGCGGCCGAATAATCATGTACGGATCACCCGCATATATTTGTGTGGGTGATTCTTTTGTATGTAAAAAAGCGTATTTTTGCCGCTCTCTTATGCTTGTTTTTGCTGGTGCCGATACCGGCCCGGGCAGCCACCAGCGCTCAGAGCGCTGTGGTCATGGACGCAGCCGGGCATACGGTACTGTATGAGCAAAACGCCTATGAGGAACGGCCTATGGCCTCTACCACTAAAATAATGACCGCCTACCTGGCTTGTGCAGCTGGGGATCTGCGCCGAACGGTGACCGTAACGGCTGCTATGCTGGCGGACGCGGAGGGCTCGTCCCTGGGACTGAATGTAGGAGATCGGATCACCCTGTATGACTTGGTGGTTGGTATGCTGTTGGTCAGCGGCAATGACGCTGCCAACGCGGCGGCGGTCGCTCTTTCCGGCAGCACCAAGGCGTTTGTAGCCAAAATGAACAGTGCGGCCAAAGAAATGGGAATGCACCATACCCGCTTTGTGACCCCCTCCGGGCTGGATCGGGGCGACCATCATTCCACCGCCTACGATATGGCACTGCTAGCGGCTCACGCCCTGCAAAATAAGACCTTTGCCAAGATCTGTGCCGCGCCGAGTGCCGCAGTGACCATTAACGGCAAGGTGCAGATGGTGTATAACCATAATCGGCTGCTCACCTCCCTGGACGGTTGCGTAGGGATAAAAACCGGCTACACAGAGCGGGCGGGACGGTGCCTGGTCAGCGCGATCAAGTATAAAGGCAATACCCTGATCTGCGTGACCCTGTCCGACCCGGACGACTGGGCGGACCACCGGTCTCTGCTGCAAGCCTGTAAAAAGCAATATACCACCTACAAACTGGACCGGAATGTGCAGGTACCGGTGGTGGGCGGCAGACAGTCCTATGTGACCGCCGGTTTTCGGTACAGCCAAACGGCGCTGAACGCTACTTATACCGTGCGGCTCTATTACTATCCCTTTGTTTATGCGCCGGTGCAGAAGGGCGATGTGATCGGCTACGCTTGTATTAATCAAAAAACCGTGCCCATCCAGGCACAGGAGGATATTCAAATTTATGCCACAGAAGAATGAAGAACGACTGCAAAAGTACCTGGCCGAGTGCGGCGTGGCTTCCCGCCGAAAGAGCGAGGAACTGATCGCCGCCGGAAAAGTGAAGGTCAACGGCCATGTGGCCCGGATCGGCGACAAGATCGACCCTCGCCGGGACCTGGTCACCGTGCGTGGTAAGAAAGTGCGCAAGACCCGGCGGAATTACTATATTTTGCTACACAAACCCCGGGGCTATGTGACCACCGTGTCCGATGAACTGGGCCGCAAAACGGTAATGGACCTGGTGCGGGATATTGACGCCCGCCTGTACCCGGTAGGGCGGCTGGACAAGGACTCTGAGGGCTTGTTGCTGCTCACCAACGACGGTGCTTTTGCCAACGCTCTGACACACCCTCGCCACGCGTATAGCAAGAAGTACCGGGTGACCATTCGCGGCAAGGTGGATGACAGTGCGCTGCTGAAACTGCGAGAGGGGATCGAGCTGGACGGTCGAATGACCGCTCCCTGTGATGTGACGATATTGACTGCAGAGGAAAACCGCACGGTTCTGGAATTCGTGCTCCACGAGGGGCGCAACCGCCAGATCCGCCGCATGTGCGAAGCCGTGGAGTTGGAAGTGATCCGCTTAAAGCGCATTGCCATCGGCTCCTTAAAACTGGGCATGCTGCCGGTAGGAAAGTGGCGCGAGTTAACGGATAACGAGGTGCAAAAACTCATGCGCTCCGGCGCCCTGCAAACGGAGGATAAAAATAACTGACCTCCCTTGCTAATACTGTCGAAAAGGCCGTGGAATTTCTGCACTTTTTGTATAGATTATGCTATTGCTATTCCGCGACAACGGTGGTATAATTAGGGTAGGTAAGTTTGGACAGAGAATTCTGTCGGCATTTGCCGAACTGCGCTTTTGCATAGAGCCGGAGCGCAAATGAGTGTACAGGAGGAACAACAAGTGAGCGAACTTGCACAGAAGGAACAGTTAGCTGCGGATCGGCTGACTACTCTGTTTGACGACGGCGCGTTTACTGAGATCGACGGCTACGCCAAATCTGCGTCCGGCGATGTGGAGGCTGCGGCCGGTTTCGGCACAGTCAACGGCTGTCCCGTTTATGCATTTGCACAGAATGTAAATGTAAGCGGCGGTGCCATTAGTGTGGCTCAATGCGCAAAATTGAAGAAGATCTATGACCTGGCGACCAAGACCGGCTGCCCTGTGATCGGCATTTATGATTCTAACGGCGTAAAGCTGGATGAGGGTTTCGAGGCTCTGTCTGCTTACGGCGAGCTGGTAAAGGCTTCTACGGCAATGAGTGGCGTTTGCGCCCAAATCTCCATTATTGCCGGCAGCTGCCTGGGTGCCAGTGCCTTGATGGCCAATATGGCGGATGTGGTGATCGCTGTTAAGAACGCCGATTTTTATGTAACTACCCCCAGCGACGTAACCGCGGACACTTGCTACGAGCAGGGGACAGTAGATATTTTAGCAGATGACCTGGACGGCGCACTGACTGCAGCCAAAGATGTGGTGGCTTTGCTGCCGGGCAACAATCTTTCTCCGGCACCGGTGTACGATTTTACTGCACCGGCAGTGAACGTAGACGCCGGTGCATCCGCAATGGATGTGATCTGCGCTGTGGCTGACGCCGGCAGTGTGGTAGAACTAAAGGGCGGCTATGCCACCCACTGTGTGACTGCGCTGGCAACTGTTGGCGGCACCACCGCCGGCTTTGTGGCCTTTGACGGTTCTGCGGTTTGCCCCGCCTGCGCCTATAAGGCAGAGGCTTTTGTGAAGTTGTGTGATGCCTATAATCTGCCTATTATTACGGTGGCTGATGCAGACGGCTTTGTAAAGGACGCGGAGAACGCAATGCTCACCGCCGCTACCCGTATGGAGACGGCGTATGCCACCGCTACTTGCCCCAAGATCGCATTGATCACCAACAAGAGCATTGGCGGCGCGTACATTGCGTTGGCCGGTAAGGGCGCCAATGCGGATCTGACTTTTGCCTGGGATGTCGCAGTGCTTTCTCCGCTGGACGCGGAGGCTGCCGTTGCGTTCCTGTACAGTGATCGCTTAGCCGCAGGGGAAAACCGCACAGAGCTGGTGAAAGAATATAAAGAGACCCTGGCTTCTCCGTATACTGCGGCTGCCAGCGGTGCCATTGACGATGTAATCATTCCTGCCGACAGCCGTGCGAAGATCATGGCTGCGCTGGATATTTTGGCCGGTAAGCGTGAGAACACGCTGCCGAGAAAGCATTCTGTTAAATAATCTGGAGGTTTCAATATTATGAAGAATTACACCATTACCGTAAACGGTACGGCTTACAATGTATCCGTAGAGGAGGGCACTTCCGCTGCCGCTCCCGCCGCTGCGCCTGTTGCAGCTGCCCCGGCACCTGCTGCCGCTCCCGCGCCCGCAGCAGCTCCTGCACCTGCCGCTGCTCCCGCTCCGGCTGCCGACACTGCTGTGACCGGCTCCGTGACCATTGAGTCTCCCATGCCCGGCACCATTCTGGATGTTAAGGTGGCTTCCGGCGCGACGGTTAAGAGTGGTGATGTGCTCTTTATTCTGGAGGCTATGAAAATGGAAAATGAAATCGTAGCGCCCCAGGACGGCACGGTGGCCAGCATCAACGTGAACAAGGGCGACAGCGTAGAAGCCGGTCAGACCCTGGCTTCTCTTAACTGATAAAGAGGTACAAGAATGGCTAAAATCGGCATTACGGAAACCGTGCTGCGTGACGCACATCAGTCCCTGATTGCCACGCGCATGCGCACGGATGAATTTGAAGGCATTTTAGAGAAGATGGATCAGATTGGTTATCATTCTCTGGAGTGCTGGGGCGGTGCCACGTTTGACGCATGCCTGCGTTTTTTGGATGAGGATCCCTGGGACAGACTGCGCCTGATCCGCAAAAAGTGTCCCAACACCAAGCTGCAAATGCTCTTTCGCGGGCAGAATATGCTGGGTTATCGGCATTATTCCGACGAGCTGGTGGATTACTTTGTTAAAAAGAGTATCGATAACGGTATTGATATTCTGCGTATTTTTGACGCACTGAACGATGTGCGCAACCTGCAAACCGCCATTAACGCTGCTAAGAAGTACGGCGGCCATGTGCAGGCAGCCATCTCCTACACCACCGGCCCGGTGTTTGACATTGACTATTATTGTCATTACGCCAAGGAGTTGGAGGAGGCCGGTGCAGACTCTATCTGCATTAAGGATATGGCCGGTTTGCTGACCCCTTACGGCACCTATGACCTGGTCAAGGCGCTGAAGGAGACGGTGGACATTCCCATTCAGCTGCATTCCCATTACACCTCCGGCCTTGCCTCCATGGTTCACTTAAAGGGTATTGAAGCGGGCGTGGATGTGATTGATACCGCGATGAGCCCCCTGGCTATGGGTACTTCTCACCCGGCTACCGAGTCTATGGTGGCTGCTCTGCAGGGCACCCCCTATGATACCGGCTTGGATTTGAAAGCCCTGTCCGAGGTGCGCGACTTCTTTGTCCCCCTGCGTGAAAAGTATCTGGAAAGTGGTCAGTTGAACCCGAAGATGCTGGGCGTAGATGCCAATACACTGCTGTACCAGGTGCCCGGCGGTATGCTATCCAACCTGCTTGGCCAGCTAAAGCAAGCCGGTAAGGAGGACAAGCTGGAGGAAGTGCTGGCTGAGGTGCCGCGTGTGCGTAAGGACAGCGGTTATCCGCCGCTGGTGACACCCACCTCACAAATTGTGGGCACCCAATCCGTGTTCAATGTAATCACCGGCGAACGGTACAAAATGGTTACCAAGGAATTTAAGGATATGGTTGCCGGCAAGTACGGCAAAACGCCTTGTTCTATTGACCCGGACTTCCAGAAGAAAATCGTTGGTGATGAGGAGATCATTACCTGCCGCCCGGCAGACCTGATCCATGATAAGATCGACGACTTTAAAGTGGATATTGCCGAGTATTACGAGCAAGAGGAGGACATTCTCTCCTATGCTCAGTTCGGCCAGGTTGCCGTAAAGTTCTTCCAGAAGAGAAGAGACAAGAAGTACGGTCTGGACGGTAAACATGACGATATGGAGAAAAAAATCCACGCTGTATAACTGCAAAGGCGGAGTTAAACTCCGCCTTTTTTCTGTTGATCATGCGCGATCGTTCAGGACAGGGGAGATAGATAAGCGGCACTGGTGTACTGTTTTTGCCAAAAGTGCCTATTTACTGAAAAAAAGGCCGTTTGGTGCAAGTTTTTGTTGACCTTGCCAACTGCCGGTGTTATAATCTATTCAGTAAAAATTAACGGAGGGAATTTCATGAACGTATTGATTTTTGGCGGTACCGGCTTGTTAGGCTCCGCCGCTGCACAGATTTTTATTGACAGAGGCCATCATGTAAAGACCATTGCTCTGCCTCCGCTTCCGGAAGGTGCGCCCATCCCTGAGGAGATGGAAATCGAGTTCGGCAACTTCTTGGAGCTGACCGATGAGCAGCTGGAAGCTGCAATGACCGGCATTGACGCTTTTGTGTACGCTGCAGGCGTAGACGAGCGCGTGGAATTCCCCGCACCCGTATATGACGCTTATAAGAAGTACAACATTGACCCGGTGGATCGCTGCCTGGCTATGGCCAAGAAGTGTGGCGTTAAGCGCTGCGTTGTGCTGGGTTCCTACTTCGCGTGGCTGGCTAAAGCTCGCCCGGAGATGGATCTGTGCGCCAAACACCCCTACATCCGCTCTCGCGTGGACCAGGAGAAAGTGGCTGCCAAGTATGCAGACGAGAACATGGGCGTTGGCGTGCTGGAGTTGCCTTACATCTTTGGTACACAGCCCGGTCGTCGTCCCGTGTGGGTCATTTTGATCGAACAGTTGCAGCGGTTTGAGAAGATGCCCTTCACCATGTATCCGGCCGGCGGTACGGCTATGCTGACCGTGCGTCAAGTAGGTGAGTGCATCGTTGGCGCTGCTGAGCAGGTACAGGGCTTCCGTGCTTACGGTATCTCCTGCTACAATATGCACTGGAGAGAGTTCCTGAAGATCGTTTATCGTGCTATGGACGGTATTCAGGATCGTAAGATTGTGGATGTACCCAAGTGGACTTTCCAGGCATTCGGTCTGTATATGCGCAAGGATTATGCAAAGCGCAATGTACAGTCCGGTATTGATCCGGTTGGCTTGGCAGATATTATGGGTATGGATCTGTTCATCCCCACCGATGACACCAAGGAACTGGGCTGCACCCCCGATGATATCGAGGCTGCGATCTTTGACTCCATCGCTCTGTCAAAGGCTTCCTTTGAAGGCAAGGCAAAGCTGCTGGAAATGAAGGGCGAGTAATCCTACATAATCATACAAAAAACACCACTTCAGCACTTATGTTGAAGTGGTGTTCCTTTTTTTAAAATCAGCGAAACAGCCAGCAGGTATTCATCATTTTTTGCAACAGATCAAAATAGGTCCACCCAAGCGCACGGGCGGCGATCATGGTTAAGCAGTCCTGATCTAACCGATGGGGCCGCACTGCACCGGTAATATTGGGTTTGGGGTTGTAGTCGAAAATAAAATATTTGCCGCTGTCATCGGCACGGCAGTCAACGCGAGAGAGCGCCCGCAGACCCAGCGGCTCCACCGTTTGGCGGCAGGCGTCAACGATAGCTTCCAATTCCAGACTGTCGGTAGGCACAGCCTTGCTGTTTTCGCTCACCGGCACATCGCCGTTATAGGGGGCAATACCGTCCCGGTGCTGATACCGGGCCACCACCGGCAGGCAGGTGCCGTCCGGAAAGACGGAAAGGGTGATCTCCTGCCCGTTCAGGTACGGCTCCACCATCAGCCGATCGCCATAAATTTTTGCCGCTAATTCGGACGCTATTGCGGTTTCCAGCGCCGTTTGGTCACTGCACCGCACCACGCCCTGGCTGCCGCGGCCGCGAATGGGTTTCAGCACGCAAGGGTAGGGGCCTTTATAATCGGCGGCGGATTGCACGATGGTGTCCTCCACCACCGGCAGACCCAGTGCTGCCAGCTTGCGATTGGTGGCGTATTTATCGTCCAGCGCGTCCATAGCGGACGGGTCCTGGCCGATCAGGTATAAGCCATGTCCACGGAACTGCTGTACCGGGTGGGTGGCGTGCAGCACCGTATTCAGCCATAAGGTGTCTGCGCCGGCGTCCAGGGCGGCCTGTATGCCGTATGCGGTGTCCGGGAAGACCCAGTCCAGGTCTATTTTTATATCCGGCGCTTTGGCCGGTGTGATCACTTCTACGCCGTTCTCGGCAAGGCAGCAGGCCATATCTGCGCCACTGTCCGCATAGCCGGTGGGCTTTCGCGGTTTGCGTATGCCATCGATGGCCGGTGGCTCGCTTTTTTGATACAAAATTGCCAGTTTCATTTTATCGCTTCCTTACGCCCTCATAGTAGCACAAACCTTTTCTTTTGTAAATAAGTAGACAAAAATATTTATCATCGTCTGATAACGGCGGCAAAACCCGGTTGCCAATCGGCGAATTTGGTAGTATAATAGCGGGGAAGTTTTAAGACAGGACGAGAGCGTATGAAAGAACAAATCACCATTGAGGAACTGCTGGCGCTTGAGCCGGGCAGTTACCTGCTTTACGATATGCGGGATCGTTATTCCTTTGATTACGGCGCCATTCCCGGCGCAGAGCATAAGGAACAGGCGGCGATCTTAGAAGGGTTGGATACGCTCCCCAAGGACAAGCCGGTGATCATCTGCTGCAAAAGCGGTCTGCTTAGTGACGCGGTTGCAGAGGAGCTGCGCACCCACGGTGTGCAGGCCATGAATTTGCGGGGCGGCTATTACGGCTACCTGATGCAAAGCCTGCATTGTGAGGCGGACAAGACAAAGGAAGTACAGCACAGCATTCACAAGAAATTTCATAAGGAGATCTGGAGCCGATTTACCGCTGCGCTGGACGAATACCAACTGCTGCAACCGGGGGACAAGGTAGCCGTTTGTATCAGCGGCGGCAAGGACAGTATGCTGATGGCGCTGCTGTTCCAGGAGCTGCAAAAGCACAGCCGCTTTCCCTTTGAGGTGATGTATCTGGTGATGGACCCGGGATACAGTCCCAAGAACCGGGAGGTGATCGAGCGCAACGCCCGCATCTTAGGCCTGCCCATTACCGTGTTTGAGACGGATATTTTCTCTTCCGTTTTGCATATTGAAAAATCACCCTGCTATATCTGTGCGCGTATGCGCCGGGGGCATTTGTACAACAAGGCCAAGGAACTGGGCTGTAACAAGATCGCCCTGGGCCATCACTATGATGATGTGATCGAGACCATCTTAATGGGTATGCTGTACGGCGGCCAGGTACAGACCATGATGCCAAAGCTGCACAGCACCAACTTTGCCGGTATGGAGCTGATCCGTCCGCTGTATTTGGTGCGGGAGAGCAGCATTGAGCACTGGCGGGATTATAACGGTCTGCACTTTATCCAGTGCGCCTGCAAGTTTACGGACACTTGCACCTCCTGCAATCCGGACAATACCTCTAAGCGCAAGCGTACCAAGGAGCTGATCCAAATGCTCCATGCAGAAAGCCCCCAGGTGGAGAGCAACATCTTCCGCAGTGTGGAGCATGTGAATATTGACACGGTGATCGGCTATAAGCAGCACGGTCAGCTGCACTCGTTCCTGGACACCTACGACGAAACAGAATGAAAAATATAAAATGAACCCCGGAGCACAAAACTCCGGGGCTTTTGCATCTGGTTAATCTTAGAAGTTCAGCAGACCTGCGCCGCCGTTGACAGCCATAAAGGCAGAGGAGAACACCAAGGATACAATGGTCATCAGCTTGATGAGAATATTGATGGACGGGCCGGAGGTGTCCTTAAAGGGATCGCCTACCGTGTCGCCCACCACAGCAGCCTTATGGGCTTCAGAGCCTTTGCCGCCGTCTTCCAGACCCTCAATGTACTTCTTGGCATTGTCCCAGGCACCGCCGCTGTTGGCCATAAAGATCGCCATCATTACGCCGCTGACCAGTGCTCCGGCCAGCAAACCGCCCAAACTCTCAACCCCCAGCAGGAAGCCCACCAGCAGGGGAGCCACTACTGCCATAATACCGGGCAGGATCATCTCTTTCAGCGCGGCGGTGGTGGAGATAGACACACACTTGGTGTAGTCCGGCTTTTCCGTACCCTTCAAGATACCGGGCTTTTCCCGGAACTGGCGGCGCACTTCTTCGATCATCTTGTTAGCCGCCTTGCCCACGGAACTCATGGTAAAGGCCGAGAACAGGAAGGGGAGCATACCGCCCAGGAACAGGCCGACCACCACTTTGGCATCCAAAATGCTCATGCCGCCGTCAGTAATATTGGTAGTCTCTGCAAAGGAGGCAAACAGCGCCAGTGCCGTTAAAGCAGCCGAGCCGATGGCAAAGCCTTTGCCTACCGCAGCTGTGGTGTTGCCCACACTATCCAGCTTATCGGTGATTTTGCGCACAGAACTGTCCAGGTTGCTCATCTCAGCAATACCGCCGGCATTGTCCGCAATGGGACCGTAAGCGTCTACCGCCACGGTGATCCCTGTGGTGGACAGCATACCTACGGCAGCCAGCGCAATACCGTACAGACCAAGGAATTTGTAAGACGCCAAAATACCCACGGCGATAAACAGCACCGGAATAGCAGTGGAGCGCATACCAACGCTCATACCGCTGATAATGTTGGTGGCTGCGCCGGTTTTGGAGCTCTCCGCAATTTCTTTTACGGCCTTATAGTGATCTGATGTGTAGATCTCCGTCAGCTTGCCGATAGCGGTGCCTACAATCAGACCGCACAGCACACACCAAAAGCCGTTCATGGTGTTTAGCATAAAATGACTTAGTGCCGCGGCGGCAATAATCACCAACGCTGTCGCGGTGTATTCCCCACGGTTCAGGGCGCGCTGCGGGTCGGTGCCGTCCTTGGCACGCACAAAGAAAGTGGCGATCACAGAGCCAAGAATGCCTACGCCGCACAACACCAGCGGGAAAATGGCCGCATACAGCTGATTGCTAACCGCGGTAGCTGCAAAGGCCAGTGTAATGGCCGAGATAATGGAGCCTACATAGCTTTCAAACAAATCGGCACCCATGCCGGCTACGTCACCCACATTGTCGCCCACATTGTCTGCAATGGTGGCCGGATTACGGGGGTCATCCTCCGGAATACCAGCCTCTACTTTACCCACCAAATCAGCGCCTACATCCGCAGCCTTGGTATAAATACCGCCGCCAACGCGGGCAAACAAAGCGATAGAAGACGCACCCAAACTAAAACCGGTAAGAATATTCAGCGCAGAAGTGTCACTGACCAGATCGTATCTGCTATTTAGAAACAAAAAGATCAGCCCAACACCGATCACGCCCAGACCCACCACGGACAGACCCATAACGGCGCCGCCGCTAAAGGCAATTTTCAGTGCCTTATTCATACCTCGCTCACGGGCAGCATTGGCGGTACGCACATTGGCCTTAGTGGCCACGGTCATACCGAAATATCCGGCCAAAGTAGAGAACAACGCACCGATGACAAAACATACGGCGGTTAGCCAGTTAATGACCAAGCCAATTACAAAAAACAGCACCAAGGCAAAAATAATTAAAATTCGATATTCGGCAAACAGAAAGGCACGGGCACCGGTAGAAATGGCGTTGGCAATCTCTTTCATTTTGGCATTGCCTGCGTCCTTTTTACGAATATAGTGGGCAGTGTACAGCGCAAACAGCAGCGCCACCAAACCGCACACAGGCACAAGGTATAATAACTTTTCCATAAACAACCTCTCCCGGTCCGAATTCCGGCAATGCCGGGAATTCATGTACTTTAATTTATTTTTACCATACTTGTACAAAAAAGTCAACAAACAAAATCGGTCATATGCAGTAATTATTGTTCATGTTAGACAAAATTATACAAAATCGGTGGTATAATTGTATAAGCATTCAATCGAACAGAAAGATTTCCGACTTCTATGCATAAAAAAACAGCACAGAAAATCTGTACTGTTTTTACCACTATAAAATTGGATGCTGGTCTCAATCAGCAGCTTTTTCATTTTGCTCCTGCAAACGAGCCGCACGCTTCTCAGCCAGTTCTACGATCATCTGCTGCTGTAAATCGCCATGAATATTATAGAACAGGAAAGACAGACCGTAAAGGCCGCGAGCCAAGCCGGGCAGAATACAGAACACAGCCCAAATACCGGACAGGATCCCGGGATCCGTCTGGGGCACAGCGTTGCCCAGAGAGTCGGTCAGGGGAATGTAGTTGATCCAGGTCAGCACCATACCGGACAGCCAGGAAGTAATGGAGATAGCCAGCTTGGTGAAATAACCCTGCACGGTGGTTACCAGTGCCTCGTTACGCAGGCCATGTTTCCATTCCATATAGTCCAGCGCTTCTGCTGTCAGGATGGGGTTGACGACCTGAATGACTTTATTAGGCAGACCGCAAATGGTTAGGCCAAAGACCACCCAAATGAAGTTGAGAATTCTGTGGTCGGAGAAAGTCTGGCCAAAGGGGTGGTAACCGATAAAGAACAGGGTGAAGTAAGCCACACCGCCGAACACGCCTGCCAGGATAGCGGTTACACGGGCACCCATCTTTTTTACCATTTTGGCGGCCATGGGCACCATCAGGTAGTTGGGAATACCGGTAAACAGGCCGCAGATGGTCTGGTTCATAATTGCGCCGGTATTGTTCAGCCAGAAATACTGCTCAGAAGAACCGCCCACGGCCTTAAAGTTGTTGAAGAAATCGGATAGAATGATGGCAAACAGGGGACGGTTGGAGAAGATCTCTTTAATGGACTGGAGAATAGATGTCTCGTTCATCTCCTCACGGCTCATCAACGGCACTCGCTCCCGCATATTGAAGAACCCAAACACCGAGAACCCGGCGCAAAGAATCAGCATACAGTAGGCAAAGCCGGTGTACACGCCCTGCATGGTAATGTTCTTGTTGATTTTCGGCAGCAGCTGTACAAACACAGGGACAAGCGAGGGCAGCCAGGTACCAAACAGCTCAAAGAACTTGGTTGTGGTGATCAAATTATTTCGCTCGTCATTATTTGGCGTGATGTTGTAGACAAGCAGCCAGTAGGCGCCAAAGTAGCTCATGCCCAGGCCGTACAGCAAGATACCCACGGCAGACCAAATGATCTTCTGCGTAGAGTTCAGGTCCGGGGCGGTAAACATCATATATCCGCCAATGAGCCACATGGGCAACGACAGAATTAAGAACGGCCGAATACGCCCCCAGCGGGTGCGGGTACGGTCAATAATCAGTCCGCTGATGGTATCGTCCGCCGCGTCGTAAATCGAGGCAAACAAGTTAATATTTGCATAGGCGGTTGTATTCAGCTTTAAGAACTGAATCATGAAGAATTCCTTGAACGCACTTGTAAACTGATCCAGGTTCTTCTTACCGAAATTCACCAGCACAAAGGCGGCAATCTCCTTTGGCGAAAGGTAGCGTTTTTTGGTATACGCCAGCTTTTCCAATTCTTCCAGTTCAGACGCATTCAGCTGCTGAGACTCGACTTTTTCTGCCAAAATTTTCCCTCATTTCAGGGCCGTAGCCCAACAAAATCATAACGATATAATTTTAGCATAAGAACTACGCCAAATCAACACCTTTTTCTGTACAAAAGTGACAAGATAATGTACGATACGAAACGGTGTGTAACATTTCTTTCAGCTTTTGTTTTTTGGCGGCAATTCTATTGACAACCGGGACCAAACATTATAAAATATTTTGGTGAATATGAATGACTGTTACCGGTTTTGATCGGCGATTTTTATTCATTCGTCACAGATACCCGCGCCACGGCGCCGAAAGGATGTAGACTATGGCATCGACCTGCCCCAACTGCGGCAAGAAATTGCATTTTTGGAACATTAAGGCGGAGTGCTCCGCCTGCGGTGTGAGTATTCCCAACTATAACTGGGAGGCCAGACTGGAGGAAGACAACCGCAATGCAGAACACGCCTTTGGCGTTTTTAATCGCACGCTCAGTCGTATGGCCTATTCCATGTGGGGCACTAAGCTGCGCATCGCCCGTCTTGTACTAACCTTTTTACCGGCTGTGGGCTTTATTTTGCCCTGGGCGCAGATCAAAGGCACCGGCTCCAGTTTTGTGCTGAGTATTCTTGCTTTTGACGGTAGCAAATCGCTGATTGACTTTTTCAAGTCATTTTTTGGAGATACCGGGCTGTTTACCACCACCATGGGTATGGAGGGCTACAGCGGTACAGTGACCCTGGGGGTTATCGGTTATCTGTTGTTTTTGCTCAGCGCACTGTTTATTGTGATTGCATTCTTTATGGTATTGATTCGCTGTAAGAATTCCAAAACGAAAACCACAATTATATTTGACACATTGTCCATCGCAGCTTCTGTTGCCGCCGTTGTCTGTTTTATCGTAGGCGGTCAGCGGGGCGCAGATCTGGGGGCGTTCAGCTTCGGCGGTAATGCCGCTTATGCGCCTGGCGGCTCCGTTTGTTGGGGCTATTTTGCAGCACTATTTCTGCTGCTGGTGGCTACCGGTATGAACATCGCCGTTGTTAAGGCGCCAGCCAAATCCGACGAACAACTGGAGAATGAGCGCCTGGCTCGTGTGGCTGCTAAGGAAGAAAAAGAACGCCTGGCAGATGAAAAGCGTGAACTGGAACGGGTGCAGGCTGCCCAAAAAGCCCAGGAGGAAGAAAAAGCCAAGGTGGAGGAAGCCAAGCGCAAGCTGGCTGCTAAGGCAGAAAAGCGCAAGAACAAGAAATAAGCAAACGGGAGCGGCAGAGCTGCGGCGGATCGGCCGGGACTGCGGCTCCTTTTTTGTTGCCTTGACCGTCAAAGGCGGTTTTGGT
This sequence comes from bacterium, assembly GCA_963605415.1. GTDB lineage: Bacteria > Bacillota > Clostridia > Oscillospirales > Acutalibacteraceae > CAG-217. The sequence continues at coordinate 41,919 of CAVCUL010000003.1, forward strand.
ATAATAAATGAAAGACTATATAATATGGAGTGATACGATGGCAGATGAAAATCAGGCGCTGACCACGGCAGTGGAGAAGAAAGCGAAAATAAAGAAAAAGCGCACCCCAAAGCAAAAGGGAATTATTGCCGCTGTGGTGGTGGCCGTTGTAGTCTTGCTGGTTGGCATTGCCGGCTATGTGGTGACGCATATGAACAACTACGGCTTCTACAACAAGTTGGTGGTAACCCTGGCACCGGACAAAATCGAGGATTACGGCAAGACCTTTTATATTAAAGTAAACCCGGACTACGACCAAAAAGAAGCACCGAATGAGCCAATGTTTATCTGCTATTATCTGGACGATAACGGCAAGGAAGTAGATTTGCCCAGCGGCACCTACAAAGAGGACGGCCACAACGGCCAGGTGCTGATCGCATTCCTTGGCAAGGTTGCCGAAAAGGTTGACGCCATCCAAAAAGCAGTGACCATTACTGTTTGGGTACTGGTGGGTATCGCTGTATGCGTGCTGATCTATATTTGGTATCGACTGGACGCCCGCTATGAGGAACGGCAAAAGCTGGCTGCCCACGGCGGCAAAGAAATTGACAAAAAGAAGCGCAAAAAATAAGTCTGCCAGCAGCAGAGTGAGGTTTGCTTATGAATTACGATTTATTGTTTTCTCCCGCCAAAATCGGCAATGTAACGGTAAAGAACCGGATTATTATGGAACCCATGTGCATGGGTTTTGGCCAGTTTGACGGTAAAGCAACGGATACCATGATGGACTACTATGAGGAGCGGGCGAAAGGCGGTGTTGGGCTGATCTTTACAGAGATCACTCGGGTCAATGATCTGACCGGTGCTTCTTCCTTCGGTCAGCTGGGCATGAGCCATGATTACCAGATCGATTCCCTGCGTACCATGGCTCAGCGGGTACACCGCCACGGCACCAAGCTGATGGTGGAGCTGCACCACCCGGGGCGCCAAAATCTGGGTCTGATGGTAGGCACATTACCTATCTGCGTGGCCGGCGACCGCTTCCTCGGTTCCGCCTACGCCAAATTGCTGTACGGCAGTGTGATCCCCCCCGGCAAGAAGCTGCAGGATAAGGACATTGTGCCTCGCACCGTAGCGCCCAGTCGGTGCGAAAAGAGCAAAATGAGCGAGAGCGTCAACCGCGGCCTGTCTCACAAAGGCGTACAGCGGCTGATTATGCAGTTTATTGAGGCAGCGCAAAGAGTAAAAAAAGCCGGTTGCGACGGTGTGGAACTGCACGCCGCCCATGGCTATTTGATTCAACAATTCTTGTCCCCCAACACCAACCGGAGAACGGACGAATACGGCGGTTCGCTGGAAAACAGAATGCGGTTTTTGACAGAGATCATTGACGGCATTCGCATTACCTGCGGGCGGGATTTTCCCATTGTGGTGCGCCTGTCGGTGGACGAGATGTACGACCGTGTCGGCCAGCCGGGCAAGGGCTACGGCCTGGACGAGGGCCTGCAAATGGCCAAAATTCTGTCTGACAAACGCATTGACGCCATTGACGTGTCCTCTGCGTGTTACGATACATTCAACTACTGGCTGGAGCCGGTAACTTTCTCTTGCGGCTGGCGCAAGCACTTGGCCCAGGCAGTCAAGGAAGTGGTGAATATTCCCGTGATCGCCGCCAATCTGATCCGTACTCCGGAGCAGGCGGAGAAGCAGTTGGCACAAGGTATTCAGGACTTTGTAGGTCTTGGTCGCCCGCTGATCGCCGATCCCTACTGGGCAGACAAGGCAGAGCAGGGGAAGGCAAATGAAATTCGCCACTGTATCAACTGTCTGTACTGCTTTGAGAGTATGATGGAGGGCGCCTATAAGGGCGAGCATGGCCATTGCTCCGTGAATCCCTTTGTCGGCCGAGAGCGCACCCTGCTGGTGCAAAACGGGAATGGGCGCAAGGTAGTCATTGCCGGTGCCGGTCCTGCGGGACTGACGGCTGCGGAGCTGCTGGCTCGCCGTGGATTTGATGTAACGGTACTGGAAAAAGCCAAGACCCCCGGCGGTCAGGTGCTGCTGGCAGCCAAACCGCCCCATAAGGAGCGTATGGCTTGGTGTACGGAAGATCTGACCACCCTGGCTAAGGCTGCGGGTGCGGAAATTCGTACCGGGGTAGAGGCCACGGCGGAAACCATTGCCGCCTATGATCCTTATGCCGTGATCTGCGCCACCGGCGGCAATGCGGTGCACCCAAAGGCCTTTAGCGGCAAGAATGTGTGCACAGTGACGGACATTCTCACCGGTAAGGTGAAAGTGAAAAACAAGCAGGTGGCGGTGATCGGCTCTGGTATGACCGGGCTGGAGACCTCCGAACTGCTGGCGAGCCAGGGCAACCGAGTGACCATTGTGGAGATGGCGCCCCGCATTGCACCGGGCGCGTACTTCCAGCATGTGGACGACGCGATGCCCAAGTTGCAGGCAGCCCACACTGTCTTTATGGTAGGGCAAAAGCTGCTGGCCGTCCATCAGGACAGCATTGAACTGGAGCAGGTGAATACCGGCAGCAAGACCATGGTGCCTTGCGATCTGGTGGTGCTCTCCCTGGGTGTGCGCCCGGAGAACGGCCTGTATGAAAGTATCAAAAACAGCTTTAGCCGCGTGTATAATATCGGCGACAGCAACAAGATCGGCCGTATCCATAATGCTACAGAAGCCGCCTACCAGCTGGCTATGTCTTTGTAAATAACACAAAAATAACCCCGATCCACTGCGATCGGGGTTATTTTTGTGCCTTAAAGCACGATGAGTTTTTTGGTTACATTTGACAGGTTCTCCCGGCCGTGAGGGGACAGGTAGAGCACATCTTCGATGCGGATGCCGAATTTGTCCGGCAAATAGATGCCCGGCTCCATAGAGGTCACATTGCCGGTTTGGTACACATCCATGCTGCGGGGGGAGGCGTTATAGCCCTCGTGGATTTCCAGTCCCACGCCGTGGCCCAGGGAATGGCGGAAATACTGCGCTTTATCCTCCGCTGCCAGTACATCGTAGGCTGCTTGGTAAACTTCTTTGCAGGGCACGCCGGCGTTCAGCGCCTGAATACCCGCCAGCTGGGCACGGAGCACCAGGTCATACGCCGCCTGCATTTCTGCCGTGGCGCTGCCCACAGCCACTGTACGGGTCATATCCGAGTGGTAGCCCCGATACGTGGCGCCAAAGTCAAATAGCACAAAGTCGCCCTTTTGCACCACCCGGTCTTCCGGTACGCCGTGGGGCATAGAGGTGTGGGCACCGGTCAAGAGAATGGTGTCAAAGCTGACCCCGTCCGACCCGCCCAGCGCCATTAAATAGTCAAAGCGGGCAGCCAATTCTTTTTCCGTTTTTCCGGGCTTTACATCGTTGAGCAGCTCTATAAACGCCTTTTCCGCAATGCGGTTGGCGGTTTTCATCAGGTCGATCTCCCACGGCTCTTTCACATTGCGCAGGTCCATCACTGCGCTACCGATGGGGCGCAATTCGCCGCTGAAAATCCCTTGCAGCTGCTTGTACTGGCGGTAAGTGATGGTTCGGTCCTCAAACAGCAGGGTCTTGCAGTCGATCTTTTCCAGCAGGGCGCCCAGTTCGTCACAAAAGCCGGTGGTGATCTCCGTTACCTGCACGCCGGTATCATTGGCGTGGAGCCGGGCGATCTCCGTATAGCGGGCGTCCACCAGCTGGTACACCGCCGCCGGGGTCACCAAGATCATGCCCTCGCTGGGGGAAAAGCCGCACACATAGTGCATATTGGCTTCATTCAGAAGCAATAGCGCGTCTGCGCCGGCAGTTTTTACATAGTTCATCATTTTCTCTGTATGCATACTATCACCTACTCAATAGGATAGCACAGATTTGTTACTTGTCAATTCTAAAATTCTGTCTTTTTTGTATCTTTTATGTTGACAGGGCGGGCGGGGGTGTGCTATCGTTCCTTTGTAACAAAATCTTATCACTTCCGGGGGTAGTTATGGAAAAATATTTGATCAATCCTAATGAGCGGATCGCCACCATCAGCAAGGATATTTACGGCCATTTCAGCGAGCATTTGGGCCGCTGCATTTATGACGGTATCTTTGTGGGCAAGGACTCTAAAATTCCAAATGTAAACGGTATGCGCACCGATGTGGTCACAGCGCTGAAAGAGATGGGCATTCCTGTGTTGCGCTGGCCCGGCGGCTGCTTTGCAGACGAGTACCACTGGATGGACGGTATCGGCCCGCAAAAGGATCGCAAAAAGATGATCAATACCCACTGGGGCGGCGTGGTGGAGGACAACGCCTTTGGCACCCACGAGTATTTTGAGCTGATCCGCCAGCTGGGGTGCGACGCTTATGTAAACGGCAATGTAGGCTCCGGCTCTGTGCGCGAGATGAACGAGTGGGTCGAGTATATGACCTTTGAGGGCGTGTCGCCTATGGCGGACCTGCGTAAAGAGAACGGTGCGGACAAGCCCTGGAAGCTGCGCTATTTTGGCGTTGGCAATGAAAGCTGGGGCTGCGGCGGCCACATGAACGGCGACTACTATGCGGACGAATTCCGCCGCTACAACACCTATGTGCGGGACTATAACGCCGGAGAGCATATTTACCGGGTAGCCTGCGGCCCTAACGCCTTTGACTTTAAGTGGACGGAGCAGGTGATGCGCAAGGTGCCCGGCCAGGCGGACGGTCTGTCGCTCCACTACTACACTGTACCCTATAACTGGGATCACAAAGGCTCTGCCACGGAGTTCAATACCAAGGATTATGATCGCACCGTGGCCAAGGCCTATCGAATGGAAGAGTTGGTACGCCGCCATACAGAGATTATGAATGCGCTGGATCCTCAAAAGCGTGTGGATCTGATCGTAGACGAATGGGGCACCTGGTTTGATGTGGAGCCGGGCACCAACCCGGGCTTTCTGTACCAGTTGAACACCATGCGGGACGCTATGGTGGCTGCGCTGACCCTGAATATCTTTAACAAGCACGCCGATCGGGTGCAGATGGCGAATATCGCCCAGACGGTGAATGTGCTGCAAGCGGTGATCCTGACCGAGGGAGACAAGATGGTGCTGACCCCCACCTACCATGTGTTCAAAATGTACAAGGACCACCAGCAAAACACGCTGATTGGCTCCTACCTTACCAACAGCAGCACCGTGGCGTGCGAGGAGTGCAGTGCGCCCCAGCTGATCGAGTCTGCTTCTGTGGACGAGAACGGCACCATTTATGCCACTGTCGCCAACATCAGTGCCACCAAGAAGGCCAAGATCAAGTGCCAGATCGCCGATACCAAGGTTTCTACCCTGCGGGCAGAAATTCTCACCGGAGATATGCACGACAAAAACGACTTTGCCCATCAGGACAAGGTGCAGGTGCGTCCTTTTGACGGTGTACGCAAGTTATCAGATGGCTTTGTTTCAGAGCTGCCCCCGTGCAGCGTGGCAAAGTTCGTGATTAACGAAAATGAATGAGTGAACTTTGCAAACGCTGTCTGCTGTACGAGGCAGGGGAGCGGGCAGCCTACACTCAGGTGCAGGCGTATTTGGACACGGTGCCAACGGAAGAACTGGCAAGCCCGGCTGTGCGGAACAGCCGCTTAGAACTATGCCGCCAGTGCAATCAGCTGATCGCCGGTATGTGCCGCAAATGCGGCTGCTATGTGGAGGTGCGCGCTGCGCTGAAAGACAGTGCCTGCCCCAATGCAGAGGACAGAATGTGGTGATTTGAGCCGACTTGAATGGATATTCAGGTCGGCTTTTTTGTATGAAAATCTGCCGTTCGGCCCATACTGGGGGTATGAGATTTTATGAAAAGAGCGGCCGCTGGCTGCAAGCCCTGTGGGGTGCGTTCTGCATTGCAGCCACCCTTTTGACCTTTTGCCAGCTGCTGCGGATCAGCGAAGATTTATGGAATAATCAGTGGACCGGCATAGCTGCCGCCTTTGCCCGACAGGCGGAGAAAATGGCGCCTTATTTAATCGCATTTGCTTTGCCGTATCATCTGCTGCCCGGCGCCCGCGCCAGGTGCGGGTTGTGGAGTGCCTTGGGCTACGGTCTGTTTACTACCTTGTTTACTGCCGTTACCGACAGAGAGCCGGGGATGCTATGGCCGATCCTGCTGGGGCTGGAAGCAATGCTGTGCGTAGACAGAGTAGGGGAGAAACAAGGACTGTTGCTGCTGCCGGTGCTGGCACTGACCCTTGGCGGTCTCTTGGGTGCCGCGCACGGTTATTATGAGAACGCGCTCCTGTGGCTGCTGGGTAAGCTTGGCAACAACACCGCTGTTTCCGGCACGGTGTTTGGCGCGTTGAATACGCTTTTGCGCCCGCTGTCCGGCGTATTTGAGCAGCCGGTGTATCAGCACAGTGCAGGTGGCGCCGTGTGGCTGGGCGGGCAGATCTATACCGGCGCCCAGCCTATTTTTGTCGCCAAACCGGACAGCCTGGCTGCTGCGTTGTTTCTATCCGGCAAGGGTCTGCAACTGTTTTTGCTGCCCGGGTTTGCACTGACGCTTTCGGACAGCGGTAAAGCACGGAGCAAAGCCACGCTGGCACTGTTTACCGCCGGGTGTGTGCTCAGCGGGCACACGGAGCTTTTCACCCTGTTTTTGGCGCTGGAAAGTCCGTTTTTGCTGCTGGCCATTGCAGGATTGACCGGTGGGTGTTATTTGGTGTCTGCACTACTGAATCTGCACTGGGGCTTTTTGCAGGACGGCGGGATGGTGGAATTCATGCTGCACAACAGCAGCGGCGCGCTGCCGTACCTGGTGGGTGTGGTATTTTGCGTGCTGGCGTACTTTGTCAGCCGCTACGCGGTGGTGCGTTACGGCATTGCAGACCACAGCCGCATTTGGCTGCCGGAGGACCTGCGCCCGCTGGTACAGGAGCTGGGCGGTCTGCAAAATATTCTTGCCATTGATGAGGACAGTGTGCAGGTGCGCAACAGCAAGCGGGTAAACACACTGCTGCTGGAGGGCGAACTGAAAGAGGATCGCTTTTTGAGCAATGATGCGCAGTTACAGCAACTAAAAGATTATTTACCAAATCTGTAACATGTACGAAGCGCAATAAATATAATAAGACAATGGGGCATTGACAATAGGTGAATTTTGTGCTACGATTATACAAAATAAATATTTTGTATAATCGAGGGGACTCGATTATACAAAACAGCGTCTTTTGTACCATGACCAGCAGCTGCGCTGCTCCTTTCCGGTACAATATACACTTGACATTCCTTTCCGGTTATGGTACAGTAAAGGTGCCGAGTGGGTGTAACCCACACAGAATAGCCCGTTAGGCCGTGCAGGTTTCCTGCGGCTATTCTAACATCAAAAACCCGAGCGTGTCAAGCGCTCGGGTTTTTCTTTTGCTCAGTCAGCTTATCAGCATACATATACAGCATTGTCGTCATTGCATTTGAGTGGTTCAGCGTGCGCTGAACCTGGCCAATAGTCTTGCCGTTGTGGCGTAAATACACAGCGTAATTTTTCCGTAGCGTGTGCGGGCTTATGTTTTGCGGCAGTCCGAATTTGGCAGCAGCCTTTTTCAAATCATAGTAGACGGCTTGCCGCGTCCTTGGCTTTCGCCAGTCGCGCGCGCCTTCAAAGCACCAACGCCGCCCTGCCTGCTTTCGCATACGCTCCAACAGCGGCCTGCTGATGTACCGTGTAGACGGCTTGCCGGTCTTTTTCTCGAGCACGCGCAGCCGTGGCCTTTTCAGCTGTGCCGCGTGCTCCAGCTGCTCCGTCTTGATGTGCAACACATCATCAATGCGCCAGCCGGTGGCTAATGCCACTTCTGCCGCAAGCGCGTTGGCAGACTGCATGGCCCACAGCAGCGCGGCCAGCGCGTCTGTTGCCAAGTAGTCAGATCTCATTTTTTCACCCCAGTTGGGCGCGGTATCGGTCGTGCTCCCAGTGTAAAGAGTAGCGGGCGACGCTGCCGCTGTCAACTCCGCCGGGCTCCGCCTCGGCGTCCTTGACTGCCTTGTACTCTTTACGTATCACGCCGTAGCGCTGGACAAAGCGCCGCCCTTTCAGGGTCGCGCCCAGCGCTGTAATCATCTCTACTGCCGCCTGCGGCTGCTGCATATAGTCAAAGGGTTTTGCACAATATTTGCACACCTCGGCTACGCCCTGCCAGTCCCCCGGTTTGACTGCTGCAATATGTACCTGCTCGGCGCCTGTGTATTTTTTCCACAATTCCTTTACTAATTGCTGTGAACAATATACTTTTATGTCCGAAAAATAGGACTTGCGCACGGCAATCAAGCAATGCAAATGTGGATGAAAAGTCCATGTTTCAGCGTTAAATGTCACTTCCAGTGCCCTTAATGCGCCCTTAAACGCCCTTTTTAGCCGTTTTTCTTTCATAAGGCGCCCGTATCCGTCATAGAGTTTTTGCACGGTGTTTGCCAGCTCTGCGCTGGTGCAGTTGGGTACCGTAAGGACCAAATGCAAGAAACGGTAGCCTTGCGCCCCCAGGCGCTCGGCCACCTGTAGCATGCGGGCATACTGCCGCATGCTGTTTCTATACTGGCACATTGGGCAGATCCGCTGTCGGCAGAAGTCGGCGCCGACCAGGCGCCCGCCCTCAAAATAGAGGTGTTGCCCGCATTGCTCGATCTTTGCCCCCTTGTCACCGACCACCCGGCCATTAAAGAACGCTATGTCATTTTGCTGAATAAGGGTGGTGACAGTCAATGCCGCCCGCTTGTACTTGGTGTACTCTTCTATGCTCTTTTCTATGCTACTGTTTTCGCTCATTTTGGCTTAACAGCGCGCTTTTTGACCTATTTTTGCAGTGCCGAGATGTTTCTATATTATCAAGTGAAGATTCAAAAGGGCTACGCCCTTTTGCCAAAAAGTCCTTTGTGGACTTTTAACAATCTAGAAAATGTTAAATGCAACATATTCACCAGAATATGTTAAATGCAGCATATTCACCAGAATATGTTAAATGCAGCATATTCACCAAAACGCAGGAGGCGCGCAGCGGTGCTGCGCTCGCTCGCATAAAGGTCATCAATCGGTGTCTGCTCGCCGGCGGTCGCCTATTCAGGCACCAGTAAGCGGCGCCCCCTCGGCTCGGTCGTCAGTCAATGCGTGTCAGCCCCCTGCGGGGGCTTCCCGCCGCCGCCGTCAGCTCGGCTGCGCTTTGCTACGCCATCACGCCGGACGGCGTTCGCGGCGCTCGACAGTCGTCACAAAGCCAACCCGGGTTGCTCGCCCAGCGGCCCCCGGCAAGGGCCTTGCAAGTGGGCTGCGCCCACCCTTGCCTGTTTCCGCTGTGGCTCGCCCCGGGCGCACTGCTCGCACTACCGGCCCTCAGCACTCGCGCCGCATTTCCCGCGGCTACCCGTTCCGGCCCTCTGAGCGCCCCGGCGCGTTCGCCGCCGGGCTCCGCTGAGGGCTGGGAGCCCTCCCGGGGCGCTTGGGGGGCGGCTGCCCACCACCGCGGGCAGCCATAAATGGGTCTTTCCGTTCGTAGCCGTTGGCAGTTGGTCGGGGTGCGGTTCCGTTCTCCCCCCTCCCGTCCCCCCGCTGGGGGGAGCGCCGAGTGGGTGTTAAGGGGGTGCCCCCCTTTTCACCTATGCTGCCTTTTATATGGAGCCCCCGCAAGGGCTCCGCAAGTGGGCTGCGCCCACCCTTGCAGTGGCACTGCAATTATAAGGCCGCCTTGGCCACGCGAACAAAAGAGATATTTTGTATAATTCAGGGGAGTTAAAGTTATGAAAAAAGCCGAATTTGGCCAATTACCGGTACCGGTACAGGACTATCTATTATATTTAGAAGCCATTAAAGGCCACAGCGAATTGTCTGTGATTGAATATGCGTCCGATCTGCGCACCTTCTTTCGCTACCTTGCCAAGGAAAAAGGTCTGTACCCGGCAGACACGCCGGACGATCAAATGGATCTGCGCCGGATCAATATGGATTTTATCAAGACCATTACACTCAGCGACGCCTACCAGTTCCTGATCTACTGCAAGAACCAGCGCGGCAACTCGGAAGCCACCCGTGCACGGCGTGTAATCGCCATACGGCGCTTTTTTATCTACTTAACGGATAACCGGCACCTGCTGGAGGAAAATCCAATGAAAGTGCTGGACGCGCCGAAAACAAAAAAAGCCCTTCCAAAGTACATGACTTTGGAAGAAGCGCGGCACTTATTATCCGTTGTAGACGGCAAATACAAGGAACGGGATTACGCCATTCTGACCTTGCTACTGAACTGCGGTATGCGACTCAGCGAGCTGGTGTCCATTGATTATAATGATATAAAATCAAACGATACACTGGTGATCACCGGCAAAGGCAACAAGGAGCGCACCGTGTACCTAAACAAAGCCTGCAAGCAAGCTATAGACGCCTATATGCGGATGCGGCCCCACGACGGCGTAAAGGACAGAGCGCTGTTTCTCAGCAGCCGCAACCAGCGGATCAGTCCCAAGACGGTACAGCACATGGTGTACGCTTATTTGGACAAGGCCGGTCTGGGCGATCGCGGGCTGTCTGTCCATAAACTGCGCCACACGGCGGCCACGCTGATGTACCAGGAGGGCCATGTGGATCTGCTGCTGCTCAAAGAGATCCTGGGCCATGAGAACCTGGGCACCACAGAGATCTACACCCACATCAGCGACGACGCAGCCAAGGCAGCCATTGAGGCCAATCCCCTTGCGGATCTTGGCGACCCTAAATCGAGATTACAGAGCTGAACAGACTGGTCAGCCCAGCATTACAAAAAGCGGCCAGCGCCACAAATGCGGCTAAAATCAGGTATTTTTTCAGGTAATCCCGCACCTGAATTTCCGCCGGGGACTCCCCTGCCGAATCCTCTCGTTTAACGGACAAATGGAAGATGGACTTGGACATTTCGGCGCTGATTTTAATGGTGAGCATCACCACCGTCAGCAAAATAGCAGCCGCCGGGATCACCATCAGCACGCAAAACAGCACGCCTTTCAGTCGAAAAGTCATATAGTAGTAGCACACCTGCATACCAAAGGCAAAGCCGCAGGTCATAGGCACAAAGTGGATCAGCGGAAAGCCGATCATACAAAAGCCCAAAAAGACCGTGACTAAAAATATGCTGAAATACAGACAAAAATCATTGAGAAACAGTTGTAAAAAGCGGTTCTCCCCTACTCTGAGCAGCGCATTGACCGTATCGGAGCGGATCTGGCGGTACAGCACGCTGCCCAGCACCAGCCCGCAGGTGTAAAACACCAAGGAATATATGTAAGTCCGGTGGGTCTCCCAGCGAAATGTGCGCAGCTCATCTGTCAGCGTGGCAGCCAGGTCCCGCTTTTCCTGCGGCTCGCTCATAGGCGCACCCGCTTTTTACCGACAGCAGCCAGCGCAGCGCACACCGGCATACCCAGCAGGCGCAGCACCAATAAGCCGGCACCGTAAGGCGCCATACAGTAGTGCACCACCGTTAGGATCATTGCAGGCACAATGGCAGCCAGGGCCAGGGACAAGCGGCTGTTTTTCACCCTGCGCAGCGCCCATTTGGCAATGAAAAAGGCGCAGAGAAAGTCGATCCCGGCACAAATATAAGCGATCAGCTTAAAGTCCAGATCCAGTTTGTACACCGCCAGCGCCCCTACGGCGCAGCAGGCGCCAAAGCAGCACACGGTGGCCGCTGCCACGCGCAGCAGATAAAGCAGCAATACGGTTTTTGTTTTGCCTACCTGAATTTTTGGCATACCATCACCCTCGCTATACCGTATGCGCTGCCGGTAAAAAATAGAACGAAAAAAGGACTGCTCGGTGAGCAGCCCTTTTGCTTTGCGATCCTTGCTTATTTCTCGATCTTTTCCTCCGCCTCTTTGGCAGTGTCGGATTTCTCGGTCAAAGCGTCGTCCTTGTTCTTCTTATTCTTCTTGTTCTTGGCAGCCTCTCTGGCAGCTTCCACTTCCTTCTTGTGCTGCTCGGCCTTGGTCTTGTTGGTGTTTACAGCCCAGCGCTGAATGCGCATTTTGTTGCGATCGGCACCGGTCTCAATAATCAGGTCCTCCTCGCGAATGGTAACCACCTTGCCCACGATACCGCCGATGGTCACGATCTCATCGCCGATTTCCAGAGAAGAACGCATTTCCTGCTCTTCCTTCTGGCGCTTTTTCTGGGGACGGATCATGGTAAAGTACATCAGCACAACCATAACCACCATTAAGATAATGAAGCTGTACTGGCTGGCGCCGCTCTGACTGGAACTGCTGGTTGCGGCCTGTAGTAAAATAAAGTTCATTTTAATTCCTCCTGAACATAGTACGACTATTATATTAAAGTTTTAGCCGGATTGCAAGTCCTTTTCTATATTCTGGTGTCCAATTTCACACAATATTCAGATTTGTACTGCGCAAAAGTGCCGTTATCCAACGCCTGTCTGATTTCTGCCATTAAATTGTTATAAAAATACAGATTGTGCATGACCGCTAGGCGCATACCCAGCATTTCCCCTGCCTTGAGCAGGTGGCGAATGTAGCCCCGACTGTACCGGCGGCACACCGGGCAATCGCACCGGGGATCAATGGGCTTGTCGTCCCGGGCGTACTTGGCGTTGTTCAAGTTGATAATACCGTCCTTGGTGAACAGATGGCCGTGGCGGGCGTTGCGGGAGGGCATAACGCAGTCAAACAGGTCTACCCCGCGGCTGACCCCCTCTAAGATATTGCCCGGGGTGCCTACGCCCATTAAATACCGGGGCTTGTCCGCCGGCATATACGGCTCCACCGCACTGATAATGCGGTACATATCCTCCGCCGGCTCCCCCACTGCCAGGCCGCCAATGGCGTAGCCGTCGCAGTCCAGCTTGGCGATCTCCTGCATATGCCACACCCGCAGATCGTCATAGGTGCAGCCCTGGTTGATCCCAAACAGCAGTTGGTCTTTGTTGATGGTGTCCGGCAAAGCATTCAGCCGCTCCATCTCCGCCTTGCAGCGCTCCAGCCAGCGCAGTGTGCGCGCACAGGACTGCTTGGCGTAGGTATAAGTGGCCGGGTTCTCTACGCACTCGTCAAAAGCCATGGCAATGGTAGACGCCAGGTGGGACTGGATCTGCATACTCTCTTCCGGACCCATAAAGATCTTTTTGCCGTTTACATGGGAATGGAAGGTGACCCCCTCCTCTTTGATCTGGTTCAGCTTAGCCAGGCTGAACACCTGGAACCCGCCGCTGTCCGTCAAAATAGGACGCTGCCAGTCGGTAAAACGGTGCAGACCGCCCATATCCGCCACCAGGTCATCCCCGGGGCGCACATGTAGGTGATAGGTGTTGCAAAGCATTACCTGGCAGCCGATATTCTCTAAATCCTCGGTAGACAGACCGCCCTTGATGGCCGCAGCGGTAGCTACATTCATAAACGCCGGGGTCTGTACCGTGCCGTGCACGGTCTGGAAGGTGCCGCGGCGGGCGTTGCCCTCTTTTTTTAATAAGGTATAGTTTGCCATATTTCTCTCCGTTAGCAGATGAACATTGCGTCGCCAAAGGAGAAGAAGCGGTACTTCTCTGCCACGGCGGTGTTGTAAGCGTGCATAATGTGGTCAAACCCGGCAAAGGCGCTGACCAGCATGATCAGCGTGCTCTCCGGCAGGTGGAAGTTGGTAATCAGCGCGTCCATGCACTTGAATTCATAACCGGGATAAATAAAAATGCTGGTGTTGTCGTCGTCCTCGCAAATGCAGTCGTTCTTGGTGGCAACGGACTCAATGGTACGACAGGAGGTGGTACCCACGGCAATCACACGGCCACCGCATGCCTTGGTGCGGTTAATGAGTTCTGCCGTCTCTGCCGGCATATGATAGTGCTCGGTGTGCATTTTGTGCTTGGTCACATCGTCCACCTTTACCGGACGAAAAGTACCCAACCCCACATGCAGGGTCACATAGCCGATATTCACCCCCATAGCCTGAATATCCTTTAGCATTTGGGGGGTAAAGTGCAGCCCGGCTGTGGGAGCCGCAGCGGAGCCTAACTCCCGGCTGTACACCGTTTGGTAGCGCTCCTTATCTTGCAGCTTTTCCTTAATATAAGGCGGCAGAGGCATTTGGCCGATCTGGTCCAGCACTGCGTAAATATTCCCTTGGCAGTCGAACTGCACCAGCCGGTTGCCGTCCTCTTGCACTTCAATGACCGTGCCGTAGAGCTTGCCCTCGCCAAAGTTAAAGCGGGTGCCCACTTTGGCCCGCTTGCCCGGCTTGCACAGGCACTCCCAAACATTATTCTCCTTTTGGGTCAGCAGTAGGAACTCCACCACCGCGCCGGTTTCTTCCTTTACGCCAAAGATACGGGCAGGAATAACCCGGGTGTCGTTAAGGATCAGGCAGTCCCCGGGGCGTAAGTACGCAGGCAGGTCCTTGAAAATTCGGTGTTCCAACTTTCCGCTGTTCTTGTGCAAGATCATCAGGCGAGAGCTGTTTCGTGGCTCAACCGGGGTCTGAGCGATCCGTTCTTCCGGCAAATCATAATAAAAATCAGAAGTTTTCATAATTATCTCCGCAAAAGTATTTGACATATATATAGAGTAAGTGATATTATATCTAAAAGCAAGCGGTGTTTGCCCACCGCCGGCGCTGTAAAGTATTATATTGCAAAATGCTGCGTTTTACAAGGCATTTTTTTAAGGAGAGTCACAATGAGCAAAAAGTACAAAGTCGGTATCGTCGGCGCAACCGGTATGGTCGGTCAGCGCTTCGCCCTGCTGCTGGAGGATCACCCCTGGTTTGAGGTGGTTTGCCTGGCAGCCTCTGCACGCTCTGCTGGTAAGCCCTACAAAGAGGCACTGGGCAGCAGATGGTGCATGGATAAACCCATTCCCGCCAACATGGCAGACCTGCCGGTGTATGACGCCCAGGCAGATATTGAAAAGATCACTTCTATGGTGGACTTTGTATTCTGCGCCGTGGATATGAAGAAAGACGAGATCCGCGCCCTGGAAGAGCAGTATGCCAAGCACGAATGCCCGGTGGTGTCTAACAACTCTGCCAACCGGTTCACTCCGGATGTGCCCATGGTGGTGCCGGAGCTGAACCCCCAGCATATTGATATTATTCCCGCCCAGCGCAAGCGCCTGGGCACCAAGCGCGGCTTTATCGCCGTAAAGTCCAACTGCTCTTTGCAGAGCTATGTGCCCGCCATCTTCCCCCTGCATCAGAAGTACGGCATTAAGCGGGTGCTGGTGTGCACCTACCAGGCCATCAGCGGCGCAGGCAAGACCTTTGAGCGCTGGCCGGAGATGATCGACAATGTGATTCCCTACATTGGCGGTGAGGAAGAAAAGAGTGAGAAAGAGCCGCTGAAGCTGATGGGCCGCATTGATGGCGATCAGATCGTGTCTGCCGACGCACCGGCCTTTACCGCCCAGTGCATTCGCGTGCCGGTAACCAACGGCCACCTGGGCGCCGTATTTATGGACTTTGAGGGCGAGAAACCCTCTGAGGAAGAGATCGTCGAAGTGTGGAAAAACTACGCCGGTCGCGCCCAGGAGCTGGAGCTTCCCAGCGCGCCCAAACAGTTCCTGCACTACTTCACCGAGCCGGATCGCCCGCAGATCCACAGCGAGCGTGAGCTGGAGCACGGTATGGCCGTTTCCATCGGCCGTCTGCGCCCGGATACCCAGTATGACTACAAGTTCGTATGCCTGTCCCACAACACCCTGCGCGGCGCTGCCGGCGGTGCTGTACTGCTGGCCGAGTTGCTGGCAGCCGAGGGCTATATGGACTGACAACACAGCGAAAAGGAGATTTTTGATATGAAGAAGGATCCTATCTTTACAGGTGCAGCCGTTGCCATTATTACCCCTATGCATGAGGACGGCAGCGTAAATTATGACGAGTTTGCCCGCTTTGTGGACTGGCAGATCGATAACGGCACAGACGCCATTGTGATCTGCGGCACCACCGGCGAAAGCTCTACCCTGGATGTTGACGAGCACCTGGAGTGCATCAAGTGGTGCATCGAGTATGTAAACGGTCGTGTGCCGGTGATCGCCGGTACAGGCTCTAACTCCACCGCCAGCGCCATTGAGATGAGCAAGGAAGCCTGCGAATACGGCGCAGACGCCCTGCTGCTGGTGACCCCTTACTACAACAAGACCAGCCAGGCCGGTCTGATCGCCCACTACACAGCTATTCACGACGCTACGAATAAGCCCATTATCCTTTATAATGTGCCCTCCCGTACCGGGCTGAACCTGCTGCCGGAGACAGCGCAGGAACTGTCCAAGCTGCCCCGTATCAACGGCATTAAGGAAGCCTCCGGCAACCTGGATCAGGTGGCTAAGGTGCACGAGTTGTGCGGCGACGCGCTGAACATTTGGAGCGGCAACGACGACCAGATCGTAGACATTCTGGAGCGTGGCGGCAAGGGCGTGATCAGCGTGCTGTCCAATGTGTGCCCTCAGGAGACCCACGACATTGTGGCCAAGTATCTGGACGGCGATGTGGACGGCTCCAAGGCACTGATGGACCACTATTTTGAGCTGGCCAAGACCCTGTTCTGCGATGTGAACCCCATTCCGGTAAAGGACGCTGTGAACCGTATCGGTTACGCTGCCGGTCCCTGCCGTATGCCGCTGGTGCCCATGAGCGAGGCCAATCAGCAGAAGATGCAGGCAACGCTGGAGAAGTACGGCCTGATCAAATAAGAAATACAGGAAGTTCAAAGCTATGACTAAAATCATTATTACCGGCGCCAACGGCAAAATGGGTCATGTGATCCGCAGCGTTGTAGCCGCTCGGGAGGATTGCACGGTGGTAGCCGGTGTGGATTTTAACACCGAGACAGCCGACTTCCCTATCTACAAGACCATTGCCGAGGTGCAGGAAGAGGCGGATGTGATCATCGACTTCTCCAACCCTGCCCTCTTAGACGATCTGCTGGCCTATTCCGCCGCCAAGTCTATGCCTCTGGTGATCGCCACCACCGGCTACACGGCGGAGCAAAAGGCGAAGATCGAAGCCGCGGCTGAAAAGTGCCCCATTTTCTTTACCTATAACATGAGTATGGGTATCAACCTGCTGGCCACCTTGGCACAAAAGGCAGTTGATGTGCTGGGGCCGGACTTTGATATTGAGATCGTGGAGAAGCACCATAATCAGAAGATCGACGCACCCAGTGGCACGGCCCTGATGCTGGCTGACGCTATGTGTCGGGAGATCGACCACCCTATGAAGTACGAATATGACCGCCACGCCAAGCGCGAAAAGCGCACCCGGGACGAGATCGGTATTCATGCTGTACGGGGTGGAACCATTGTAGGCGAACACGAGATCATTTTTGCCGGTCGGGACGAAATTATCACCCTGTCTCACTCTGCACGCAGTAAAGAAATTTTTGCTGTTGGCGCAGTGAACGCTGCTGTCTTTATGTGCGGTAAAGGCGCCGGGCTGTACGATATGAGCCAAATGATCCGCTAATTCTTGTCCCTATTCTGCGGAATAGGGACTTTTTTCATTCTTTGGAGGACAGGTATGAACCGGACGGAACAGGTCTTTCTCTCTCTGCTGCGGGGTTATGTTTGCGGCCAAAAATTGAATGCGCTGCCCACTGTAGACTGGCAGGCGCTGTATGAGCTGTCTCAAAATCATAATGTGACCGGCATTATTGGCCGCATTTTAGCGGATTTACCATCCAACCAGCAGCCGCCTGCTCCCTATGCTACCGCCTTTCGCCAGGCTGTCGGTCAAACTCTGATGAATCACGAACGCCGCAACGCGGCTGTTCAGATTATGGAGCGGATATTAAAAGATGGCTCTGTTCCCTATCTGATTGTTAAGGGCGCTTGCACCGCCGCTGCCTATCCGGATCCGCCTTTGCGTACCAGTGGAGATACGGATGTCATCCTTACACCGGAAAATCAAAAGCGAGCCGTTGCACTGCTGGAACAGAAAGGTTTTCTTAGAAAGGTTACCCACAAAGATGTAGATGTACTGGTCTTGCGTGGATTTGAATTTGAGCTTCACAATCGGTTGGAAAGTGTGAATGACGCAGCAGCGCAGCTGTTAGCAGACCCTTTTTCACCAACAGTTTCTGCGCCTGTTGATACCTACCGATATGCGCTTTTACCTGTCTATGCACTGTACTATACCGTGCTGCATTTGCTATATCATATCAAAACCGGCGGTGCAGGCATTCGTATGCTGCTGGACACAGACCTGCAGTTGCGCGACGATCCGGCCCTCATGCATGGTGCTCTGCAATTGGCCGCAGACAGCGGACTGGAGCGATCTTTTAACTGCATCTTTTTTCTGTGTCATCAGTGGTTAGCAACGCCCCTCCCCTGCCCGGTTCCTGCAATGGACAAGGACACAGAAGAGAATTTTACAGCAGTTATTTTAGGCGGCGGCGTATTCGGCCACGGCAACGGCAATACTGGCGCGGTGTTCCTTGCCCGCAGACAGGCCGCAGATGGCAAAATAAGCCTGTTTTCAAGAATAAAGGCGCTGCTTTCCTACTGCTTTCCAGGACTGGATTATATGACTTATCAGTTTGCCTATCTGGAAAAGAAGCCATATCTTTTGAGCTTTGCCTATTTACACCGGTTTGTGCGGGGATTGCTTCGCAACCGTGACCACTCAGTTACGGCCATCGGCGCCCTTGCCGGTAATAATCATGGTGCGAATCAGCTGTCCCAGGTTTGGGCGGAGCTTGAGCTGTAAGCGAGTCAGACAAAATAAAACGAATGCCTATTTACATCTCTCTGCAAAATTGCTACCATTTTTGTAGAGAGGTGTCCTTTTATGTCTGCAAAACAAAATCAAGCGCAATTATCCAAAAAGCCGTTTGCGCCCGGCTTGTGCTTCAGCAAGCTGGTGTGGGTGTTTTTAATCTCATGCGTGGTCGGCTTTTTGGTAGAAACCCTCTGGTGCTATATTCGCCATGGCTATATTGAAAGCCGCCAGTCTCTGGTTTACGGTCCCCTATCCGTGGCCTACGGCATGGGGGCGGTGGTGTTGACCTTGGCACTGTATAAATTCCGCAACGCTCAATGGTGGAAAATTTTTTTCATGTCCTTTCTTGTTGGCACCGTAACAGAGTATATATGCTCCCTTGGGCAAGAGCTACTGTTTGGCTCTGTTGCCTGGGATTACAGCAATGTGCCTTTGAATATAAACGGCCGTGTATGCCTACTGTACTCCATCTTTTGGGGCATTCTGGGTATAGTGTGGATCAAGCTGATTTATCCGCCCATGGCAAAGCTCATTGAGAAGTTGCCCATCAAACTGGGCAAGGTGCTCACCTGGGCGTTTGTCATCTTCTTTATTTTTGACTCCATTTTGTCCGCCTCTGCCGCACTGCGTATGGACCAACGGGACAAGGGCGCAGCGCCACGCAACGCCTTTGAAAGCTATTTGGACGAACATTTTGACGACGCGCGTATGCACAAGATCTACGCCAACTCCGTCAGTACTGACCCGCAAAAGCAAAATACAAAGTAATTTTAATACAAGATAGAAAAAGAGACCCACACGGGTCTCTTTTTCATTTATTTAAAAATAACAGACCAGATCTCCGCCGCCGGGAAAGGTCAGGGTCATTGTTGCCTCGTCCTGCCAGTTGATGGTACCTTTAACGCCCTCTTTGGTGGTAAAGTCCAGGCGAAAATTCTGCACCTGCGACTTGGTGGTCATATTAGGCAAATTCACCAGCGCCAGGTTGCCCTCGCCACGGCTGACGATATGCAGCGGCTGATTCACCAACACCTTGTCCTCTTGGTCGGTGCCAGTCCGGCGTAAAAATCCCACCGCTCCGTGGTCTTGTCGTCGTTGACCTTCACCTGCCAGCTATCGCCTGCCGTTACATCGTCTGTGCCTGGTGGTCCCCGTCCGCTGGTTGATCGGTGCTCAAAAGGGCGTCCATAGCGGTATCAAACAGGGCGGCGATCTCCGTCAGTTTCTTCAAGTCCGGCATTGCCGTACCGTTCTCCCACTTGGAGACGGTTTGGCGGGTGACTCCCAACTGCTGGGCCAAAGACTCCTGGGAATATTCCTTTGCACGGCGCAGTGCCCGCAGATTGTCGCTAAATGTCATCGTGGCTCCTCCTTTGCCCTTGGTGCCCTCATTGTAGCAGATACGCCCGCTTTCGTCTATGGAAAATGGGTCTACATTCTGCCACTTTACGGTTGCGCCGGGCAAATGGACTTAAATCATATACTCAATGGTGTTGTCCGGGGTGAGCATGGTCTCCGTATTATAAAGCACCACCGCTTCCCTGCCCTCCGGCTCTGCAAAGGCGTACAAGGTCTGCCCCTCGCCGTTGAGCATAGACTGGGACAAAATGCGATTATACGCAAAGGGGTGGTCCCTATCGGTCACAACGGACGGATCGTCAAAGCCCTCTGTCACATAATAGGGGTCAAACAGATAGACCATACCGTCCCGCTCGCCGGTGAGCAGCACATAGTGCCACTCGTCTAAAAACAGGCGCACCACCACAGCGCCGCCCCGATGGAGGGCGTCTGTAATGGGGCTTTGCTGGCCCATATAGACTCGATCGCCGGTATAGTACTCCGTAGCGATTGGCAGCCGCCCCGCCTGTCCAAATCCGGACAGCCAGTTGCTCAGAAACATCATCGCCGTGCAGGAGGTGCCGCTTTTGCCAAAGGCGCCGTCCGGGCTGAATGCGTCCAGGGAAAACAGCATAATATTGCGGATCAACTCCGGCGGGATCTGCTCTCGTTCAAAGAGAAAACTCACCGCATTGAGCATGGAGGTGGGACCGCAGTCATAATCAGAAATTTGATAACGCAAAGGGCTTTTCATCAGTCTTGCTTCTCCATGAGCGCCTGGGCCAGTCGGGCTGCCTTGCAAAGCTCCTCCACGGTGGTGTATTCGTTTACAGCGTGGCAGTTGTTCATAGCCGTAGCCACCACCAGCCCCTGTATGCCGTGGGCGGACAGAATGTTGCAGTCGCTGCCGCCGTAGGTGTCTGTAAACCGAGGTTCTACCCCCACAGCAGCGCAAGCCCGGCTGAACCGTCGGGCAACAGGTGCGTCCGTATCCACCCGGTAACCGACAATATGTGTGATATGCGTAAAATTCAACTTAGCATCCACCGCCTGTGCCTGCTCCACAAACTCACTATGAATTTCGTTAAGCCGATCCAGAGCATCTTGGTGACACAGGGCGCGAATTTCGCCGGTAACGGTGCAGCTGTCCGGCACAATATTGGTGGCGCGACCGCCGGAAATGGTGCCCACATTCACTGTCACATTGCCCCAGCGCCCGCTGGGAATATTGGCTACAGCGGCAGACGCCACCTGAATGGCGTGCACCCCGTCCTCCGGTGCAAAACCGGCGTGAGCTGCCTTGCCCACCACCTCTGCAGAAAAGGTGATCAGCGTGGGCGCTGCCACTGCGCAGTCCCCTACCGGACCGGACAAGTCCATCACATACGCGGTCTTGGACTGCAAGCGATCCATATCAAACGCCTTGGCGCCCACGCAAAAATGCTCCTCACCTGTGGTGAACAGCAGTTCCAGCGTGGGGTGCGGTGCGCCGCTCTCCAGCAGAGAAGCCACGCCCTCCAAGATCGCCGACACACCGGCAAAATCATCAGCACCCAGCACCGTATCGCCGCCGGAAGTCATGCGGCCGTTCTCGTCCGTTACCGCCTGCTTGCCCCGGGATGGCTCTACTGTGTCCATATGGGCGGCAAAGAGCACCGGCTCCAGCGCCGGGTCCCCGGGAACGGTGGCCAGCAAATTGCCGCAGGTGCTGCCAGTGGCAGCAGAGGAGTTGTCCTCCTCCACCTGCACACCCAGCGCCGTCAGTCGGTCTTTGATATAAGTACATACCGCCTTTTCGTCAAAGGAGGGGCTGTCCAGTGCCACCAGATCAGTGAAGGTCTTCACTAAGCGTTCTTTGTTCATCGTTCATCACCATTTCCTACAAATGTTCTATGATTTAATGATACAACCCTGCCGGTTGCCTGTCAATATAAAAAGAGCAGAAAGTCACGCTCTCTGCTCTTATCGGTCAATTTAAGGATTGATTTGCAGCTGTACGCCGTCGTCGTTTGCCGTCAGGGCAATGGCCATAATGGCTTGATCCTGATGGAACACCAATGCGCTTGCCAGCTGGTCCTCCACCTGGCGGCGCACCGCGTCACGCAGACCGCGGGCATTCTTCTTGGAGCCGTAGGCAATCTTAGCCAAAAACACCGGCACGCTGTCATCATAGGTCAGCGCAATGCCCTTATCCTGCATACCGGGCACCAGTTCGTCCACCATCAGGCGGGCGATCCGCTGGAAATTCTCAAAAGTCAGCTTGTTAAAGACGATCACCTCGTCCACACGACCCAGGAATTCCGGGCGCAGGAAGCGCTCCAGGGCTTTCATAGTTACATCCCGGTTCATATCCCCCTCGGACTTACCAAAGCCCACGGTGGCGGCGTCAGTAGAACCGGCGTTAGAGGTCATAACGATAATGGTATTTTCAAAATTCACCGTGCGACCCTGGGCGTCTGTGATCCGGCCCTCGTCCAGAATTTGCAGCAAAATGTTCAGCACATCTTTGTGGGCCTTTTCGATCTCGTCAAACAGGATCACGCTGTAAGGCTTGCGCCGTACTTTCTCCGTCAGTTGCCCGGCGTCGTCATAACCCACATAGCCCGGGGGCGAGCCGATGATCCGAGAGACGGAGAACTTCTCCATATACTCGCTCATATCCAGGCGGATCAGTGCGTCCGGGGTGTCAAACATATAGGCGGCCAACTGCTTCACCAGCTCCGTCTTGCCTACGCCGGTGGGACCCACAAAGATAAAGGACTGGGGCCGCTTGCGGGGGCTGATCTGTACCCGGCCCCGGCGCACGGCAGCAGCTACCTTTTCAATGGCCTCGTCCTGACCAATAATATGGGCTTTCAGCTCCGGCTCCAAACCGGCCAGCTTTTGAATATCCCCCTGCTCGATCTTGGCGGCGGGAATCCCGGTCCACATAGAGATGGCACTGGCAATATCCGCCTCCAGCACCTGATTGTCCTTTGCCTTTTCCTGCAAGGCAGGCAGCTTTTCGTCAATAGCCATCACTTCGGTTTTCAGCTTGGAGATCAACTCGTAGTCAATCTGCTGGTCCTCCTCCGTAGGCTCAGACAGATTTTCAATATTCTCCTGCAAATTGCGCTTTTTATCTTCTAAGATCTGCGCCTGGCTGATGGCCGGGTTGCGCAGGTTGGCACAGGTGCAGCTTTCGTCCAGCAGGTCAATGGCCTTATCCGGCAGGTAACGGTCCGTCACATACCGCTCGCTCATCAGCACCGCTTTGTAAACCAGGGTGTCGGAAATTTGCACCTTATGGTACTGCTCGTAGTAGCCCTTAATGCCCAGTAGCATTTTGTAGGCGTCCTCCACGGACGGCTCCTCGATCTTAACCGGCTGGAACCGGCGCTCCAGGGCGGCGTCCTTTTCAATAAATTTCCGGTACTCGGTAAAGGTGGTGGCGCCGATCACCTGAATTTCGCCGCGAGAGAGGGCAGGCTTTAGAATATTGGCCGCATTCATGGTGCCCTCGCTGTCACCGGTGCCTACCAAATTATGCACCTCGTCAATAAACAGAATGATGTTGCCCTGGGCCTTCACCTCATCTACCAGTCCCTTGATCCGGCCCTCAAACTGTCCCCGGAACTGGGTGCCGGCCACCAGTGCGGTCAGATCCAGCAAATAGATCTCTTTGTCTGCCAGGCGGGCAGGCACCTGTCCCTTGGCAATGCGAATGGCCAGCCCCTCGGCAATGGCAGTCTTACCTACGCCCGGCTCACCGATCAGGCAGGGATTGTTCTTGGTGCGGCGGCACAGGATCTGTACCGTGCGAGAGATCTCCTGCTCACGGCCGATAATGGCGTCCAGCTTGCCGTTCCGGGCTTTGCCGGTCAGGTTGGTGCAGTAGGTGTTCAGGTACTTTTTTCCGTCGTCCTTTTGGCGTTTGTTGCCTTTTTTGCCCCGCTTTTTGCTCTGCTGCTTACCGTTATCGTCCTCGTTCGCAGCCAGCTCGCCGGAGTTGCCAAACAGGTTGGCAAAAGGCATGGTCTGGGCGCCGTCCATATTCTCCGGGTTGAACATTTCGCTCATATCGCCAAAGTTAAAATCACCCATATTCTCCATAAACTGGCTCATCTGCTCGGACGCCTGCTCCAGCTCCTCGTCAGAGATGCCCAATTTATCAATCATTTGGTTAATAGAGCCGATGTTCAGTTCCCGGGCGCACTTGATGCAAAGCCCCTCCGGCTTTACCTGGTCGCCCTCCATTTTTTGAATATAGATCACCGCCGGGCGTTCGCCGCAGCGGGCACACATCTGTTGTTTCATAAATTGATCTCCTGATGAATAATGCTTATTTTGCAGCGCTTTGCGCCTTGTTCTCTTTCAGTTGCTTCAAAAAACCCGGCACATAGCCCAAAAGAGACACCAACGCAGACACGGCGGACAGTGCCACCAAAACCCAGGTGACCACAGACGGCAGCGTAAAATGCGCCACATTGCACAGCGCGCCGTTCTCACCAAAGGCCAAAATAATAATCATGGCAATGTAGAACACATTGGTGGCCACCTTGCCCCAGATTTCAGCCGCGGTAGGACGCATTCCCTTGGACAGCAACAGCGCCCCGCCTAAAATCATGAGCAATTCCTTAACGATGAAGAAAAAGAACAGGTACTTAATCGGGTTCTCCCAGTAGGTGTAAAGCAGTACCACCACGATAGCCATTTGAGACAATTTATCCGCAATGGGATCGAGAATTTTGCCCAGATTGCTCACCTGGTTGAATTTGCGGGCAATCTTGCCGTCAAACAGATCAGTCAGTGCGGCGCAAATCATTACAATCACTGCCACCAGCTGGTGGCCCTGAATAAACAATACCGCAAACACCGGTATCAGCGCAATACGAATAAAAGACAGCCAGTTGGGAATGGTGTTCCAGCCGTCAAACAGGTCGTGTACATTCTCTTTTAATGTAGACATAACAGGTCCTCCTATAGTGTGGGAAGCAAAGTTTCCATATATTCTAAAATGGCGCTGTCTGCAAAAAACGCATACACGCCGTTGTCTTTCGGCAGCCAGTCGTTACCGGCCAGGTACACCCAAATGCCGCTGATGAGCACCAAAAACAGGCAGCCCTTGACCAGCCCAAAGGCACCGCCCAGCAGGCTGTTGGTCCGGGTAAACACGGTCTTTTTACCCTGCTTCTTTCTTAGGATAGCGGAAAGCAGCCAACAAATCAAGGCTATAATTATGAACGATATTAAAAATAATGCGATTTTCACCAGCAGGCAGGCCACCGGCTCCACCAGCTGCTGCATGACAAAATCCGCAGTGGCCTTGGCGCTGCCCTTTTTTAGCGCAGCAAAGTCAAAGTCTCCCTGCAGTGCCTGGGGCAGGGCTTGCATTTTCTCCTGCAAGGCAGCCACAAAAGTATCCACCCCGGAGGCACCGGCGATCTTCTCCTGTACTTTCAGAAGAGCCTTTGGCTCCACCAGCTTGTCATACACCACTTGGTAATACTGACGGCTGACGAACAGCGACACCGGCACACCCGCAGCGTACTTGGCCACGCCAATCAGGCTGGATAAAAGTCCTCTGCGAAAGCCCCATACCGCCATCAGCACCACCAGGACGATCAATATGTAATCCAAAATACTCACGATTTGGTCTCTTCTTTCTCAATTACAGACTGGCGCTGTACAAACACATTGGAGGACATCATGGTGATGGACCGCACTGCGTCCGTACAGTCCGCCGTGTGTACCACGCTGCCGTCTGACAGCTTATATACCTGAATTTTATCAGCAAGGAGCACCGCCACCCGACTGCCGGATGCGGATAAATCCTTAACCGTTCCCTGCACAGTAAACGGACTCTCCACTTTACCGCCAGCCGTAATCCGCGCCACCGTGTTCTGCGTGGCATTGCTATAGGAGCTGTACGCCAACACCAGGTCACCGCTGCCAGTGTAATCAAAATCTACCGTTTGTACCTCTCCGTTTTTCAGCACCGTTTCCAATTTTTCGCCATTCACAACGCTAACAAAGCTGCTGCCCACCACATACAGGCTGCTGCCCCGGTAGGCAATGTCCAGCACCTGGGTGCCGGGCAGGTCAAAGCTGGCATAAGGCTCCGTGTCTTTTATCCGCATCAGATACAGCTTCGGCTGCAGGTGGGCGTCCTTACTGTTCATGGCCACAAAAGCCACCTGGCTGCCATTATCACGAATGGCAATGTTGGTAACAAACCCATATGACAAGCTGTATTGCATCTTTTCAGAACGGGTCTTAGTAATGACCTGAATATCACTGCGTTTCTCAGTGGACTGGCTGGCATACACCACCTTACCGTCATCTGACACATCTGCACAAAGAAAGCCGTTTTCATCCTCTATCTCATACAAATTCTCACCGCTGTAATCCAGCCGAAGCTTAGAGCCACCTTGGTCATAAGTAACCAGATAAGAGTCGGAAGCAGCGGTAATCGGATTGGCATAACCGTGCACAGCTGTGAATTCCACCTTACCGTCCGATGGATTCAGTACCGTAACAGAATTGCCGGTGAGCACTGCCAACTTTGTCCCCTGCTTGTGCACCGTAACACCGTCAGAACCATCCAATGTATAGGGAAAATTGTCACTAAGCACGGAACTGGCGCTGTTGCTGTTGCCAAAGCGGGAAAAGTCCACCTCACACAGCTTTATAATTGCAATGGCGGCCAGCAGAATAACCAATACAATCCAAACAATTCTGCGTACCTTTTTATCTTTTTGGCGCTTGCGTTCCCGCCGAAGCGCCTGTCTGTCTTCCGCTTCCACAAAAGCACCGCCTTTCTGTTTACATCTTTAAGTCTGCCGGGTCGTACTCCACCCGGTTCAGGTACAGCCCCTGGGGCGGTGCCGTTTTGCCGGCACGGATCCGCTCTCCGCTGTCTATGATCGCCGGTAGGTCTGCCGGATCGATCTTGCCCTCACTGACAAACAGCAGCGTGCCAACGAGAATGCGTACCATATTGTAAAGGAAGCCGTCGGCGCTGACCTTAAACAGCACCATATCCCCCTGCCGCTCTACGGTAAAGGCGGTGATGGTGCGCACCGTGTCCTCCACATCACTGCGGGCACTGCAAAAGCCCCTAAAATCGTGGGTACCAAGGAACGCCTTGGCCCCCTGCTGCATACGCTCCAACCGAATGGGATAGCGGTACTGGTACGCATAGCGCAGCAAAAAAGGGTCCCGAACAGCGCCGTTATACAGCTTATACACATATTCTTTTTCCCGGCAGCAGTACCGAGGGTGAAAATCAAGAGGCACCTCGCGGCAATCCAACACCGCAATATCTCTGGGCAGTGCCGTGTTCAGCGCCCGCACCATACTGTCACAACCAATGGACAGTTCCGTTTGGAAGCTGACATAATAGCAATTCGCGTGCACGCCGCTGTCTGTGCGAGAGCAGCCCTTTACTGGCAACCGTGCGCCAAATACCTTTTCCACCGCGTTTTGGAACACTTCCTGCACGGTAACGGCGTTCTTCTGCACCTGCCAACCGTGGTAATCAGCACCGTCATATCGAATGGTTAAAAGTAAATTTCGCATATACTAAATCACCGCACCCAAAAAGTGATTGATAACAAAAATGCCTGCTATATAGAGCATCACAGCCACCAGCGCAAAAAAGTCACCGGTGCGCAGGTGCATTTCTTTCATCTTGGTGCGCCCGGCTCCGCCTCGATAGCAGCGGCACTCCATGGCGTCCGCCAGCTCATTGGCCCTGCGGAAAGAAGAAATAAAAAGCGGAATAAGGATCGGCACCAGCCCTTTGGCACGATGAATCAAACCACCGCTTTCCATATCGGCGCCCCGGGATTTCTGCGCCGCCATAATTTTATCTATTTCTTCAATCAGCGTAGGAATAAACCGCAGAGCAATCGTCATGGTCATGGCGATCACATGCACATCGATCTTAAACACCTTTAAGGGCTTAAACAGTCGCTCCAGCGCATCTGTCAGTTCCGTTGGCGAAGTGGTGTAAGTAAGCAGACTGCCTACAATTACCAGCTCAATAATACGCACCGCCATAAAAACAGCAGTGAGAATGCCGTCCTTGGTGATTTTCAACTTGCCAATCGTCACCAGCGCCTCACCATCACCGTAAAACAGGTTGATCACGCCGGTAATGAGAATGATCACAATTAGGGGCTTAATGCTCTTCAGAATCGTTTTAGGCGGAATTTTAGACAACCCCACCGCCAGGATCATAAAGAAAATAGCCAAGCCCAGAGACCAGAAATTTTCGCACAGAAATACCGCCACTACCAAAAGAAAGGTAAGTACGATCTTCATGCGCGCGTCCATACGGTGCACCGGGGAGTCGCCGGGGAAATACTGACCGATCGTCATACCGGAGTTCACAGGCGCACCCCCTCTCTCTTTAGGCGCTGAAATTCGCGCACGCCGTCATCAACGGTAAAAATATCCGTGCGGCACGGCACGCCACGCCGCCGCAGTTCTAAGAAAACATCCGTCACCTGAGGCACATTCAGTCCCATTTGGCGCAGTTCGTCCGCCTTGGCGTACACATCGGCCACCGGGCCGTAGGCGGCTAACTGCCCCCGGTGCATCACCAGTACCCGGCCACAAATACGCGCCACATCTTCCATAGAGTGAGAGACGAACAGCACCGTTGCCCCGGTGCGGTCCCGGTAACTGCGGATCAAATCCAAAATCTGGTCCCTACCCTGCGGGTCCAGGCCGGCGCAGGGCTCGTCTAAAATCAGAACTTTCGGCTCCATGGCCAAGATGGACGCAATGGCCACCCGGCGCTTTTGCCCGCCGGACAGGTCAAAGGGTGACTGCTCCGCAAAATCACGGGACAGGCCCACCAGCTCCATAGAGTGGAACACCCGGCGGCGAATTTCCTCACTGTCCAGTCCCATTTGCCTGGGACCGAAAGCAATTTCTTTATATACATTCTCTTCAAAAATCTGATACTCCGGATACTGAAAACACAATCCCACCTGAAAGCGCACACGGCGGATTTGCTTGCGGTTTTGCTTGCTCCAAATATCCTCGCCGCCTACATACACTTTGCCACTCTGGGGCTCTATCAGACCGTTTAAGTGCTGAATAAGGGTGGACTTACCGGAGCCGGTGTGGCCGATAATGCCGATGATCTCGCCCTTCTCCACAGAGAAAGACACATCCTGCAACGCCGCCGTCTCAAATGGTGTACCCACACTGTAACGGAAATTGAGTTGTTCACAGGTCAGTACAGCCAAAGTTCTATTCCTCCAAGTTGGATATCAATACATCCACGCACTCTGCGCTGTTCAAAACAGCGTAATCGTTAAAGCCCAGCCGGTGTGCCAGTTCCGTTGCCTGGGGCACATCCAGCCCCAGGGCTTTCAGCTCCGCCACATGGGCAAATACCTGTCGGGGCGTGCCGTCCAGTCGGATCACACCATCGTCCATCACCACCACCCGGTCGGCCTGCACCGCCTCGTCCATATAGTGGGTGATGAGCAGAATGGTGATCCCCTCTTCTTTGTTCAGTTTCTTTACAGTGTCCAGCACTTCCCGGCGGCCGCTGGGGTCCAGCATAGCCGTAGGTTCATCCAGCACAATGCACAGGGGGCGCATGGCAATGATACCTGCAACCGCCACCCGCTGTTTTTGCCCGCCGGACAGCTTGGAGGGCGATTTCAGCCGCTCCTCATACATACCCGCCGTCTTAAGGGCGGCATCCACCCGTCGACGGCATTCCTTAGGCTCTACGCCTAAATTCTCAACCCCAAAGGCCACATCTTCCTCCACAATAGAGGAAACAATCTGATTGTCCGGATTCTGGAATACCATACCTACCTTGCGACGGGCATTATAAACCACGTCCTCGTCCTGAGTCAATGGGGTGCCATCCACCACCACCTGCCCACTCTGGGGGAACAAAATGCCGTTAGAGAGCTTGGCCAAAGTGGATTTTCCTGAGCCGTTGTGCCCCAGCACCGCCACAAAGCTGCCACTTTCAATCTGCAAGTTCAGGTGGCGGAGCACCGGGCGGGGCGGCGGCGCGTCCTTGGGAGCGTCCGGGTCCGCAGGATATGTAAATGTTACATCGTTAAATTCAAGAATTGCCATCTTTGCCTTTCCACACAGCGGTGGCGCCGCAGGGCAGCACGCCGCCGGTTTCTGTCACCGGCAGGCCGATCTCGTCCGCAGACACAGAACCGCCCATACGGCGCACCAAAACATCTTCCAAAATATATTGCATCACCGAGGCGGAAAGGCCGGTGGTGTAAGAATTCAGCACAACAGCCAGAGCGTCGTCGCTGAGCACCTGCTGCACAAGAGTTACAAAGTCGTACAAATTATCTTCCAGGTGCCAGATCTCACCCTTCGGCCCGCGACCGTAGCTGGGCGGGTCAAGAATCACAATGTCGTACCGATTGTCCCGGCGAATTTCCCGTTGCACAAACTTGATACAGTCGTCCACGATCCAGCGCACAGCACCGTCTGCCACACCGGAAGCAGCAGCGTTCTCCTTGGCCCATTGTACCATACCCTTAGATGCGTCCACATGGACCACCTCTGCGCCGGACTTCAGACAAGCCACGGTGGCGCCGCCGGTATAAGCAAATAGGTTGAGCACCTTTACCGGACGATCGGCACGCTCAATCATATCCCGTACCAAATCCCAGTTTACCGCCTGCTCCGGGAACAGACCGGTGTGCTTAAAGCCCATGGTCTTAATGTTAAAGGTCAGGTCTTTATAACGCACCTGCCACACAGCAGGAATGCGCTTAAAGGTCTGCCACTTGCCACCGCCGGTGCGAGAGCGCACATAGCGAGCACCGGGTTGGTACCAAAGGCGATTATCCCGAGGACTGTTCCAAATCACCTGAGGATCCGGACGAATAAGAATTTCTCTGGTCCAGCGCTCCAGCTTTTCACCGCCGGAGCAGTCTATCAGTTCATAATCTTTCCATTCACTGGCTATGCGCATTAACTCAATCTCTCCCGTACCACATCTGCAATTTGATTGCCCAGTCGGGTGATCTTTTCCAAATCCATACCTTCTAACATCACGCGCACCAAGGGCTCTGTACCGCTGACCCGTACCAGCACACGGCCGTCACCCATCAGCTCCATTTCCGCCTGTTGCACAGCAGAAATTATATACTCATCGTTGTTATATTTTTGCTTGCCTGCAGGGCTTACCTCTACGTTGATGAGCACCTGGGGATAAACAGTCATAATTTTTGCCAGTTCAGACAGCTTCTTACCGGTTTTTACCACCGTTTTAATCAGCTGTACGCCGCTAAGCTCGCCGTCACCGGTGGTAGCATAATCCAAAAAGATCACGTGGCCGCTTTGCTCGCCGCCGATGTTGTATCCCTTTTGCAGCATACGCTCCAACACATACCGATCGCCTACCGCCGTCTTTTCGCAGGCAATGCCGTTCTCTTCACAGAACTTAAAGAAGCCCATATTGCTCATCACCGTGACCACGGCGGTGTTCTTAGCCAGGGTCCCCTCGTCCAGCATACGCTTGGCGCAAATGGCAATCACCTTGTCACCGTCCACCAGTTGGCCGTTCTCGTCCACCGCCAGCATACGGTCAGCGTCACCGTCAAAGGCCAGGCCTAAGTCCAGCCCGTTGTCCGTAACAAACTGCATCAGCTCCTCCGGGTGAGTGGAGCCGCAGTGGTCGTTGATGTTCACACCGTCCGGCGTGTCGGAGAGCATATAGCACCGGGCACCTAAGGCGGTAAAGATCTGCTTGGCGCAAACGGAGGCGGAGCCGTTGGCGCAATCGAGAGCGATATTCAGCCCGTCAAAGCGCACATCGGAGGTCTCCACCACATGGCGCACATAATCCTCCACAGCGGTCTTGCAATAGAGCCGATTGCCCACGTCGCCGCCCAGTTTCTCCGGGATCTCCTCCGCACCGTCCAGAATAATGGTCTCGATCTCTTCCTCAATGGCGTCGTCCAGCTTGTAGCCGGTGGACTGGAAGATCTTAATGCCGTTATATTCGCAAGGGTTGTGGGAGGCGGAGATCATCACCCCCGCGTCACAACCGTAGCGGCCGATCAGGTAGGCCACTGCCGGGGTGGGCACCACGCCCACGGAGAGCACATTGGCCCCCACGGCGCACAGCCCGGCGGTGAGTGCCGCCTCCAGCATATCCCCGGAGGCCCGGGTGTCCTTGCCGATGAGCACCGTAGGCTTTCTGCCCAGCTCACCTGCCAATACTTTGGCTGCCGCCTTGCCGATAGAAAGCGCCAGCTCGTTGGTCAAATCTTTGTTGGCAATGCCGCGCACGCCGTCTGTTCCGAATAATCTGCCCATACCATTCTCCTTTGTTGTCAAAAAGAACTGTGTGTTTCAGTCTATGCCGGTTCAAAATCCAATTTGCGTTGGTTAAAGTAAAGTTTGCTGCCCGTCCTGCTGAAAGCCCAAATGCTGATAGGCTGCCGGGGTCACGCAGCGCCCGCGAGGGGTGCGGCTGAGAAAGCCGATCTGCATTAAGTACGGCTCATACACATCCTCAATGGTCACCGCTTCCTCTCCGATGGCGGCAGCAATGGTCTCCAGCCCTACCGGGCCGCCGTTGTAATTCTTGATCATAGTGGTCAGCAGGCGGCGGTCAATGCCGTCCAGCCCCAGCTTGTCGATCTCCATACGGGACAGAGCGTCCTCCGCTGCCTCTGCGTTGATCACGCCGTCGTACCTCACCTGGGCAAAGTCACGGCTGCGCTTGAGCAGACGGTTGGCAATACGCGGGGTGCCCCGGGAGCGGGAAGCGATCTGCAAGGCGCCATCCTGCTCAATGGGAATGTTCAAAATCCCCGCCGAACGCTTGACGATGGTGGCCAGCTGTTCGTCCGTGTACAGCTCCAGTCGCAGGATCACGCCAAAGCGATCCCGCAAGGGCGCAGACAGCTGCCCGGCGCGGGTGGTGGCGCCAACCAGGGTGAAGTTGGGCAAATCCAGCCGAATGGAGCGGGCGGAGGGGCCTTTGCCGATAATAATATCCAGCGCACGGTCCTCCATGGCCGGGTACAACACCTCTTCCACGCTTCGGTTCAGACGGTGGATCTCGTCAATAAAGAGCACATCCCCCTCTTGCAGGTTGGTGAGCAGCGCCGCCAGATCGCCCTGCTTTTCAATGGCCGGGCCGCTGGTAACGCGAATGTTCACGCCCATCTCGTTGGCGATAATGCCGGCCAGGGTGGTCTTGCCCAGTCCGGGTGGACCGTACAGCAACACATGGTCCAACGCCTCGCCCCGAGTGCGTGCCGCCTCAATGTATACGGCCAAATTTTCTTTTACTTTATCTTGCCCAATATAATCCTCCAGGGTCTTGGGCCGCAGAGAATTCTCGATATCCGTATCCGTCTCCGTCAGTCCGGTAGACACAATGCGGTTTTCCAAATCCATATCTTCCATAGGTAACTCCTAATCTGTCTTTGGCTTACAAATTGGCGGCCAGTTGCCGCAGTCCACGGCGGATCATCTCGTCCACCGACAGGCTGGGGTCCATCTGACCCACGGCAACGGCAGCGTCACTTTGACCGTAGCCCAGGGCCACCAGCGCCTCTACCGCCTCTGCCGCAGCGGAACCGGCGGTGTTGGCAGCGGCTGCCGCCTGTACCTCTCGGCTGTCGCCCAGATCCAGCACGCCCATTTTATCTTTCAATTCCAGCACAATGCGCTCGGCGATCTTCTTGCCGATACCCGGCGCACGGGTCAGGGACTTGGCGTCCCCGCCGGCAATGCAAACGGCCAGTCGATCCGCCGACAGCTCCGACAGGATCGCCAGCGCCGCCTTGGGCCCCACGCCGTTTACGGAGATCAGCAGCTTAAAGCAGTCCAGCTCCGCCGTGGTGGCAAAGCCAAAGAGATCCAGCGCGTCCTCCCGCACAGACAGGTAAGTGTAAAGCTGAACCGGCTTGCCCACACCCGGCAGGGACTGCAAGGTGGTCAGGGTGGTAAAGCACTTGAACCCCACGCCGCCGCAGCTGACCACCGCAAAGTTCTGGTCAAAATAAGTGAGCGTACCGTCTAAACTGTAAATCATAAGTAACTCCTTATCGCAGGTTGCCCAGCCGCCCCAGCAGGCTGCCGCTGGCGTGGCCGTGACAGATGGCCATAGCCAGTGCGTCCGCCGTATCGTCCGGCTTGGGTATCTTCTCTAAATTCAAAATCAGGCGGGTCATTTCCTGCACCTGCTTCTTCTCTGCCCGGCCGTAGCCCACCACCGACTGCTTCACTTGTAAGGGGGTGTATTCAAAGATGGGCACATTCTTTTGCTGGGCGGACAGGGTAATGACCCCTCTGGCCTGGGCCACATCAATCACGGTCTTGGCGTTGTTGTTATAAAACAGCTTCTCCATACTCATCACCTCCGGGTGATAGGTATTAAACAGGCCGATCATATCCGTATAGATCATTTGCAGCCGCAAAGGAAACGGCGTTTTTGCCTGGGTGGTGATGGCGCCGTAGTCCACCACGGAGAATTTATTGCCTTTATAATCAAGCACGCCCCAGCCGATAATGGCGTAGCCGGGGTCAATACCAAGAATACGCATACTGACACTATCCCATACTAAATTTAGGTTATTATAGCACAAAGGCGCGCGCCTTGCAATATAATATATAAATTATTATATATGCAAGCAGCAAAAAAAGGGAGCGCCCCGGCACTCCCCTGTTCTCTTACCGCCCGGCGCTCTCGCCCCGCAGCTGGTGAATGAATTTTTGCAGTTCAATATTGTTAAAGGTGTACTGCCCTCGGTCCGTGCCGGGGATATAGTACCGTGCGGTCACTTCCCCATTGAGCACCGTAAAGGACTGGCGCAGCGTGGCGGTCATATAGTCGGCGCACTGCCGGGCGTTGGAGCCGCTGACGATCACCACCCCTACCCTTTTCTGCTTGGCAATAGGCGGATTGGCGCCCCGCTTGAACCGGGCGCTGTAATACCTCTGGAACCGGTCGATCACCGCCTTTAGCGGCGCCGGAAAGAAATTGTTATACACCGGGGTAAAGAACGCAATATAGTCTGCGTCCTCAAAATCCTCAAAGAAAATATCCAGATCTTTGTTGGCGCATCCCTCGTGCTGTTCGCAATAGCGACAGTCGGTACAGGGGGACGGCGCCAGCTTGTAGGTATTGTATTCTACGATCTTGCAGTCGATAAAATACGGCTTCACCTGGCGGATCAGCTCCTCGCTGACCCCGTTTTGCCGGGGTGAACCGCCAATAATCAGTAGTTTCTTCATCTCATCACCGCCCCTATTCTACCACACTTTGCCCTTGTTTTGAAGTCGTAATTGTGATAAACTTAAAAATACTACAAAAAAGAGGGCCGGGGCTATGACTAAGTTTTTGATCCATAAATTTATACCAAAGAATGCTACGCAAACTGCCAAGGACCGCCAGCGCTACGGCGTGCTCAGCGGCATTGTGGGCATTCTCTGCAACCTGCTGCTGTCTGTGCTCAAGTTCATTTGCGGCACGGTGAGCCACTCGGTGTCCATCACCGCAGACGCAGCCAACAACCTGTCCGACGCCTCGTCCAATATCGTCACCGTTATCGGCGCCAAGATCGCCGGTAAGCCGGTGGACAACGACCACCCTTTCGGTCACGGCAGAATGGAGTACATCAGCGCCCTGATCGTGGATTTCTTTATCTTCCTGATGGGGTTTGAGCTGGGCAAAAGCAGTATTGAGAAGATCATTCACCCCCAGGCAGTGCAGTTCAGCGCCGTTACTTTGGCGGTGCTGGCGCTGTCCATCGGGGTCAAGCTGTGGATGGCGTATTTTAACCAGGCGCTGTATAAAGAAAGCAATAACCTGAACCTGAAAGCCGTGCGCCAGGACAGCCTGAACGACTGCATTTCCACCGGCGCAGCGGGCGTGGCACTGCTGCTGTCTGCCTTTACCGCCTTTGACCGTGCAGACGGCATTATGGGTCTGCTGGTGGCTGCGTTTATTATTGCCGGGGGTGTGGGCACCTTAAAGGACATTATGGGGCCCCTACTGGGTCAGGCGCCCAGTAAAGAGCTGGTGGAGGAGATCGAGCTCCGTATGCTGGCAGAGCCGCTGATCGTGGGGGTCCACGACTTAATTATCCACGACTACGGCCCGGGGCGGGTCATTGCCTCCGCCCACGCAGAAGTGCCCTCCGACCAGGATATTATGGAAATTCACAATGCGATCGACAAGGTGGAACACCAAATCAGCAAGGACCTGCAAATCGTTATTTGTATTCACATGGACCCCATTGTAATCCACGACGCCACCGTGGACAAATACCGCGATCTGATGGCGGACATTCTCCGGGACTATGACCCGCAGCTGCGCTTTCACGATTTTCGGCTGGTGCAATGCAGCGACCACATCAATCTGATCATGGACATTGTGGTGCCCAAGGAACACAAAAAGCACCGCAGCCAAATTCTAAAGGAAATACAGGCGGCGGTGGAGCAGCGAGACCCGCACCTGCAGGTGGTAGCAACCATGGAGCACTCTTACATCTGATTTTTTATAGAGTAAACGCCCGGCAGTCCCAGACTGTCGGGCGTTTTGTTATTTGCTTATTCCGCGTCAAAGGTGTAGTCAATGCCGTTTTCGTAGCACCAATCCGCCGCCTTTTTGCGCACATACTCGGTCTGGAAACTGTCGAACTTCTCAGAAAATTCCTTGTAGGCGTTAAAATACTTCCAAAAAGTCTCCACCACAGCATCGTCCGGGGTCTGGTCAAACACCGCCTTGATCTTGGCATTGCCAATGGAACGAACAAAGGCACGCATGACCTCGCCGTCCGTCACATAGAAGTACGGAATATAGCCCAAAGACAGCAGATACGCCGAGGTGCCGGTATCCTCCGGGTTGTCCAGCTCCGCCAGCTCTGCCATACTGTGCACCTGCATATCCTTGCGGGAATACCAGTATTCCGAGGCGCCGCTCCAGCCTTTTCTTAAATTTTCTTCATTCAAAACAAACTGCTTCATCACTTAAAACCCTTTGCTGAAAAGAATTAACCAATGGACTTCATCAAACCGCCGTTTTTAATAATATTCTGAATAAACGGCGGGAACGGCTGGGCCTGGTACACCTTGCCGGTGGTCAGATCCGTGATCACGCCGCTGTCAAAATCCACCTGCACTTCGTCGCCCGCGTTAATTTCATTGGCGGCCTGGTCGCACTCTAAGATAGCAAGACCGATGTTGATGGCGTTGCGATAGAAAATCCGGGCAAAGGTGGAGGCGATCACACAGCTGATACCGCTGGCCTTAATGGCAATGGGCGCGTGCTCACGGGAGGAGCCGCAGCCAAAGTTGGCCTTGGCTACCATAATGTCGCCGGGCTGCACCTTGTTTACAAAATCCTTGTCAATATCTTCCATACAATGGGAGGCCAGCCAGGCCTCGTCACTTTTGTTCAGGTAGCGGGCAGGGATGATCACATCCGTGTCCACATTGTCACCGAACTTATGTACCTTACCTTTTGCTAACATACCGTGACCTCCTTACACCGTTGCCGGGTCGGCAATATAGCCCTTGACCGCAGAGGCAGCCGCCACAGCGGGAGAGGCCAAATAAATCTCAGACTCCGTGTGACCCATACGGCCCACAAAGTTCCGGTTTGAGGTAGAAACCGCCCGCTCACCGGCGGCCAAAATACCCATATGACCGCCCAGGCAGGGACCGCATGTTGGGGTAGACACCACCGCACCGGCCTCAACGAAGATTTGGGTCAGACCCTCTTCAATGCACTGCAAATAAATGCGCTGGGTGGCCGGGATCACGATCACGCGCACATCCTGGGCCACTTTGCGACCCTTCAAGATCGCCGCTGCGGCGCGCATATCTTCCATTCTGCCGTTGGTGCAGGAGCCGATCACTACCTGATCAATGGCGATCTTCTCACCGTCCACTTCGTCAATGGTGTGGGTGTTCTCCGGCAGGTGCGGGAACGCAACTGTGGGCTTTAAGGTGCTCAGATCAATTTTTACGGTGCGGGTGTACTCCGCGTCCGGATCCGCCTCGTAAATGGTATATTCCCGCTCTGCGCGGCCGTTCACATACTGCAAGGTCACATCATCTACCGGGAAAATGCCGTTCTTGGCGCCGCACTCGATGGCCATATTGCTGATACACAGCCGGTCGTCCATAGACAGCTCTGCAATACCGTCGCCGGTGAATTCCAAAGACTGGTAGAGAGCGCCGTCCACGCCGATCTCACCGATCAGATGCAGTACCACATCCTTGCCGCTGACAAAGGGCGCCTTTTTGCCGGTGATCTCCACTTTAATGGCAGAGGGCACCTTGAACCAGGCCTTACCGGTGACCATACCGGCGGCCATATCCGTAGAGCCTACGCCGGTGGAGAACGCACCCAGTGCGCCGTAAGTACAGGTATGACTGTCTGCGCCGATCACGCAGTCACCGCAGGCCACAATCCCCTGCTCCGGCAGCAACGCGTGCTCAATCCCCATATTGCCCACATCAAAGTAGTGGGTTATGCCGTGGGCACGTGCAAAAGTGCGCACCTGTTTGCAGTTCTGGGCGGACTGAATGTCCTTATTGGGGGTAAAGTGGTCCATTACAAGGGCAATGCGGGTCTTATCAAACACGCCGTCCTTGCCGAATTTATTCATCTCGTTAATAGCGACCGGAGAAGTCACATCGTTGCCAAGCACCATATCCAGCTTGGCCTCGATCAGCTGACCGGCCACCACATGATCCAAACCGGCATGGGCCGCCAGGATCTTTTGCGTCATTGTCATTCCCATGATCGTCACCGTCCTTAAATATCGTCCGTAAAGGAACCGGCCCCGCGCTCCAGTGAGGTTACACCGGTTCGAGCCAGCTCTACAATGCTAAAGCGCTTCTCCAGCTGCTGAATAAAGCCGTCCAGAATTTCCCCGGAACCGGAAAATTCCAGGGTTACTGTCTCAGCGGAAATGTCCAGTACACGGGCACCATATCCGGCATTGATCGCCAAAAGCGCATTCTTCTCAGGCAGCCCCTGTGCGTGCACTTTAATCAGCAGCAACTCAGAAGACACAGAATTCTCAGGAGTCAACTCGGACACTTTCTTCACGATCTCCAGTTTCAGAAGCTGACGCTTAATTTGGCGGAAGTTCTCCGGCTCCGTGTTGGTCTCAATGGTCATACGGGAGAAGTTGGGGTCCTCCGTCTCACTCACCGTTAAAGAGGAGATGTTGTACGCACGGCGGGAGAACAGGCTGGCTACCCGTTGCAGCACGCCGCTCTCGTTATCCACAAGAACAGATAAAACCAATTTTTCTTTCATCTTCCTTGCCTCCAATCAGTTAAACTGCTCAATAATATCCGTGTGTGCGCCGCCGGGCGGGATCATCGGCAGCACATTGCTGTCCGGCGAAATACGGCAATCCACCAGCACCGGGCCGGGATAAGCCAGCGCTTCTGCCAGCACAGCGTCAATATCATCATTGGTGCTGATCCGCAGACCCTTTACGCCAAAGGCTTCTGCTACCTTCACAAAATCCGTAATCCGGTGAGGATCCGTGTCGGAAAAGCGATTTTCATAAAACAACTTTTGCCACTGGCGAACCATACCCAGCACGGTGTTGTTCATAATGAACATCTTCACCGGGATATTGTAGGACGCCATGGTGGCCAGCTCGGACAGGTTCATATGGAAGCCGCCGTCACCGGCAAACATCACCACCGTCTGGTCCGGGCAGCCCATGGCTGCGCCAAAGGCAGCACCCATGGAATAGCCCATGGTGCCCAGGCCGCCGGAGGTCAGCAGGGTGCGGGGTCGGGTGTACTTATAGAACTGGGCAGCCCACAGCTGGTGCTGGCCCACATCGGTCACCACAATGGTGTCGTCCGGGGTCTTTTCGTCGATTTTTTCGATCAGGGTCTGGGGGTTCACGTAATCCCCGATCTGCAGCTGCTTAAAGGGATGACGACTGGCCTCGATCTCCGCTTTCCAGGCGCTGTGATCCATCTGCTCCACACTGCGGGTCAGCATAGGCAGGATCTCTGCCAGGTCGCCGCGCAGGTGGTAGTTGGAGAAAATGTTTTTATCCATCTCCGCCGCGTCAATGTCAATATGTAAGATCTCCGCATTGGGTGCGAACTTCTTGCGGTTACCGGCCACGCGGTCGGAGAAGCGGGCGCCACAGGTAATAATCACATCGCAGTCGTGGGCAGCCTTGTTGGCCTCAAAATGGCCGTGCATACCGATCAGCCCCACATGCAGCGGGTGGCCGTAGGGAAACGCGCCCAGGCCCATCAAGGAGGACACCACCGGGGCGTCCAGTTTTTCGGCAAAGGTAATCAAATCCTCGCCCACATTGGAGAGAATGGCGCCGCCGCCTACATAGATCAGCGGCTTCTTGGCGTTTTTCAGCAGTTCCAATGCTCGATCCACGCAGGACTGCTTGGGCATTTTGAACGGCTCTATCTCAATCTTTGGCTCTACCACATAGTCGCAGGTGGCGGAGGTCATATCTTTGGGAATATCCACCAGCACCGGCCCTTTACGCCCGGTCTGGGCAATGCGGAAAGCCCGGCGCAATGTAGGCGCCAGCTCCTCCACAGACTTCACTTGGAAATTGTGCTTAGTTATGGGCATGGTAATACCACAGATGTCTACCTCTTGAAAACTGTCACGCCCCAGGCCGGAGGTGGCATAGTTACAAGTGATGGCAACCACCGGCACAGAGTCCATATAAGCCGTAGCAATACCGGTCACCAGATTGGTGGAACCGGGGCCGGAGGTGGCAAAGCAAACGCCCACTTTACCGGTAGCACGGGCATAACCGTCCGCTGCGTGAGATGCGCCCTGCTCGTGGGCGGTCAGGATATGCTTAAAGGTATCGCCGTATTTATAAAGTTCGTCAAAAATATTCAGGATCGTGCCGCCGGGGTAGCCAAAGACGGTATCTACGCCCTGTTCTTTCAG
Organism: bacterium; assembly: GCA_963605415.1. GTDB lineage: Bacteria > Bacillota > Clostridia > Oscillospirales > Acutalibacteraceae > CAG-217. The sequence continues at coordinate 82,851 of CAVCUL010000003.1, forward strand.
CACTTCAAGAACGATCTGAGAGCCGTTGAGTTCCATTGAATTCCTCTCCTATCACATAAAATTTAATATATATTTTAGAATATTTGCAATACTATGTCAAGAAAAATTTATCCTTGTAAAAACACCGTGCTTGGTATATACTTATATTTACACCAAACAGCGTATAATTCAAACATTGGAGCAGAACAAATGAAACTTGGTATTGTAGGCTTGCCGAATGTGGGCAAGAGCACACTTTTTAACGCCATTACTAACGCAGGCGCTCAGAGCGCCAACTACCCCTTTTGCACAATAGAGCCCAATGTGGGTATGGTCAGCGTGCCGGATGAACGGCTGGACAAGCTGGCCGAGATGTACCACCCGGATAAATTCACCCCTGCCACCATTGAGTTTGTGGACATAGCCGGGCTGGTTAAGGGCGCATCCAAGGGCGAGGGTCTGGGTAACAAATTCCTGTCCCATATCCGCGAAGTAGACGCCATTCTTCATGTGGTGCGCTGCTTTGAGAATGACGATATCACTCATGTAGACGGCTCTGTGGACCCGGCGCGGGACATTGAGACCATCAATTTAGAGCTGATTCTCTCTGATCTGGATATTCTAAGCCGTCGGATTGACAGCCGTAAAAAAGCAATGAAGGGCGATAAGACCCTGGCGCCGGAGGTGGCATTCCTGGAACGCCTTGCTGCGGAAATGGAAGAGGGCAAAACCGCCCGCAGCGTGGAAATCAGCGAGGACGAGCAGGAGTACCTGAAAGAGGTGTCCCTCCTGACCATCAAGCCGGTAATCTACGCCTGCAATATGGGCGAGGACGATTTTAACGCCGGGATTGAGAACAATCCGTTTTATAAAGCAGTAGAAGAGATTGCTGCCGCAGAGGGTGCGGAAACCCTGCCCATTTGCGCAGAAATGGAGGCGGAGATTGCCCAACTGGACGAGGAAGAAAAGGCCATGTTTCTAAGTGACATGGGTCTGGAAAAAAGCGGACTGGATCGTCTGATCAAGAAAAGCTATTCCCTGTTGGGGCTGATTTCCTACCTAACTGCCGGCAAACCGGAAGTGCGCGCCTGGACCATAAAAAAAGGCACAAAGGCCCCCCAGGCCGCCGGAAAAATCCATACGGATTTTGAGCGTGGATTCATTCGCGCCGAGGTGGTTTCCTTTGATGATCTGATCGCCTGCGGCGGAATGACAGCAGCCAAAGAAAAAGGCTTGGTTCGCAGTGAGGGAAAGGAATATGTAATGCAGGATGGTGATGTAGTACTGTTCCGCTTTAATGTATAAGCTCCGTGTATTTAATCACCGCATTCCGCGTTTTGCTTATTATTATCCAAGTTAGATAAGAATTTTTCCTTGCAGAATGAAAAATTGTTGACTGTGACCAATAACCGTTGTATAATCAATCATAAGGCAGGAAAATTATGTCAGCAACGAAGAAAACAGATATTGAACCGCTGGTTCCCGCCGCCCAAAGCGGCAGCGGCGAAGCCATCAACGCACTGGTCCACGCCATGCGCCCTACGGTGGAGATGATCGCCATGAAGTACATTCACTCTCCGCTGGAGAAGGACGATCTGGTCCAGGAGGGTATGATCGGTCTGCTGGCCGCCCTGCGTGCCTACCGACCGGAGCGGGGCGCCGCCTTTCGCACTTTTGCCGGTACTTGTATTGAAAATGCAATACAGACCGCTCTGCGAAAATTCAGCCGCCGCAAAGATGTTCCGGCAGACAATATGGTCCCCTTGGAAGACTATTTGGACCACGCCGGTACAGCCGTCAGTGCGGAGGACGATTTTTTGGCCGCAGAGAGTGTGGCGCGCCTGAGCCGAGCGCTGGAGGAGCAGTTGTCCCCTATGGAGAATGAGGTGCTGCGCCTGCACATCGGCGGTTTTCGTTATGCAGACATAGCCGCCCGCCTGGGCAAAAGCCCCAAGGCGGTGGACAACGCATTACAGCGTATTCGTAAGAAGCTGACGCTTCTTTTTGAATAAATCTTATGAGAGGTAGTTAAGGTCCAATGTACGAAGACAAAACATTAGTCTGCAAGGATTGTGGGAACGAATTCGTCTTTACAGCCGGTGAACAGGAGTTCTACGCTGAAAAGGGATTTGTCAACGAGCCCCAGCGCTGCAAGGCTTGCCGTAGCGCAAGAAAAGCCGCCGCTCGCGGTCCCCGCGAGATGCACGATGCTGTTTGCGCCAACTGCGGCGCTGCCTGCAAGGTTCCCTTTGAGCCGCGGGAAGACCGTCCGGTCTATTGCAGCGAGTGCTTTGCGAACATGAAGGCAGAGTAACCGGTTATTGATATAAATCTATAAATAGCATCTATTTCAATAGCAAAAAAGAACAGCTATCCGCAAGGGTAACTGTTCTTTTTCTTTTGTGTTATGGATTATTCCTTACCGTTCCAGCAGTAGGTGCACAGCTGATCCGCCGGAATGCCCACATGGAGCCGTCGATCACATCCTGGGCGTAGCGAATGCCCTCTACAAAATTCTCTTTTTGGTCGATCAGCGCCGCCACCAGTTCCGTGGGGTTGATCTCGCCGCCCTGCATTTCAAAGAAATGGGCGTTAGTGCCGATGATCTCGTCCACAATGGCGTCTGCATTGTTGATCTTGCCTACCTCTCCTTGGAATGTGCCTATTATAATAGATGATCCGCAAAATACAAAGAAAAATTGCAATTTTTTTACAAAATAAAGGCCACCGGTTTTGCCGATGGCCTTTGCGGTGGGAAATCGCACGCAATTTTGCAAACGGGCAACAGTCCCCTGCTCTCGCCGTTTATTTCGTTTTTGCCGATTTGACGGCGGACCACTTGGAATAGACTTTTTTGCCCTTTACGGTCTTATAGGTGCGGATACGCACATAGTATTTGGTCTTGGCTTTCAGCTTCGTTGCTTTGGCGGAAGTGGTCTTTTGCTTATTGACCGTTATGGTCTTTTTGTTTTTGCTGAACTTCTTGTCCGTTGCAAACTGGAGCTGATAGCCGGTAGCGCCGCTGATTTTTGACCAGGTGGCTGTCAGCGTCTTTTTGCCCGAGGTCAACTTCTTGATGGCAGCGGGCTTAGGCGCTTTCACCGCCGCCTTTGTGGTGGTGACTTTTTTGGTAGTCGTCACCTTTTTGGTGGTGGTAACTTTCTTGGTGGTAGTTACCTTTTTCGTTGTAGTGACCTTTTTGGTGGTGGTCGCCTTTTTTGTTGTGGTGACCTTCTGGGTGGTGGTCGGCCTGGTGGTAGTAGTCGTTGTAGTAGGCTTTGTTGTTGTGGTGGTTACTGTTGTGGGCTTAGTGGTAGTCGTGGTGGTATTGGTCGTGGTTGTGGTCGTTGTCTCCGGCTCCGGATCGGGTAGGATCGTGTGCAACTTAGGCGTAATGGACGCAGAAAGAGTAAAGTACATCTTGTTGCTGCAAAGCACATTGTTGTGGCTGCCGGTAAACAGAATATCATAGGAATTGCCTGCATAAATGGTATTGGTCAGTTCCTGCCCCTTGTAATAGATCTTTACATCGGTATTGATCTTGCAGGCGTCGCCGTGGGTGACCGTAGCAATATCAAAATCATAAACGCCGCTGTTATCCGGTCGGAATGTATAATACGCCACAAAGTCGGCGCTGTTCATTCCCACCTTTTTGGTGCTGTTCAAAGTCATACTGCCGGAGTCTGCCAGTTGCAGTTTGCTGATGGTCACTTGGGCACCAACGGCTGTATCTTCCGTGCTGCTGCATTTGCCCACATGGCGCGCAGACAGGCACACCACATAAGTGCGCCCGCTGACCAGGAGCAAGGGCGCGCCCGGCCGGGCGTTATCATAATAGCCGTTGATCCCTGTGATCACATCCAGGTTGCAGTTCTCGTGCCCGGCGGTGGTAACAGAAAAGGTATAATACCCGGTCTCTGCCGGGGTAAAGCCCAGCAGCCCACTGTATGTACCGTCAGCATTCAGGGTAACGCTCCGGGCCTGGTCCTCGGTTATGGCAGGCAGGTCCTCCGGCGCGATCATCTCAATAGGTACATTCGCAGACATGCCGCCGATCTCCAGCGTAGCTGTATGGGTGCCCACATTCCAGGGATTGGTGGTCTGGTCGTCGGTGACAAAAATGCTGTAAGACGCATATTTTCCATCAGCAGAAGACACAAAGGCATTCTTGCTTTTATCATAATCAAAAGTGCAGACTTTGCCGTCGGTATAGGTGACCTGCACGCTGTCCACATAATCTGCTATATTGTAAGCGTATTTGCCGCTGATTTTATTTACGCCGTAGACCAGCTTGGGTGCGTTTGTCTTTACATTGGCCTGCACAGAGGACACCGGCACGCGCTTCTTTACAGACAGCTTGATGGTGCCGTTGCCGCTGCCGTTGCGCATAAAGACGAATGTAATGGGATAGGTCTGCCCGGCAGACAGCTGCACATTCTCTGCCACATACTCGCGGCTGGTGTCGCCAGTCAAATAATACGCCCGGCTGATGTCGTACTGCTGACTGCCTGCAAACACGCTCACCTCGTCATAAGAGGCCCAGTCCATATCCTCAATGGAGATGGTGTACGCCCCGTCCTCCGTAGGGGTAAAGGAATAATAGCCAAAGTAGCGGGTATTGGCGCGGTAGGAGACGCTCTTTTCCTCAAAGAGCGAAAAGCTCTCCAAATCGGAAGCGCTCTTGACCACCACCGGGATCTGCATCGTGTTGAACTCGCCGATCTTGGCAGTGAAATAGTTGGTGCCCACCGACCAATGGTCATCCGCCTGGGTGTCGGTGTAATTCACATACAAACCGGTGCGCTTGCTGTACGGATCCGGCTCGTCATAGGGCGCCAGGTCAGCGGGGACCTCCGTCACATTTTCGTCCCCAAAATCAATGGTAACGGACCGCAAATAGTCCCGATTGCGGTAGTAATATTTGTTATAAGTATTGCCCGCAGCGTCCGTCTCCGTAAAGCAGTTGGATTTTTCGTAGATAGGCTCCGGGTCCTGAACCAAGTTAAAAGTGACAGCGTCCGTATTATAGCTGTCCAGCTTAACAAACTTCACCTTAGAGCGGGTGGTGGTAGGGTCGCCTACGGTGGTCTTGGCGCCGTTGGCGTACACATTCAGAATAAAATAATCGCTCCACGCGCCGCCGGGGCTGATATGCATAGCCGTATTCACCCGCACATCTTTCCGATCCAGGTAAACAGAGCCGTCGTCCCCCTCTGTGGACAGCGCCTTGAGCAGTCGATAACGGGCCTCAAATATCGGGTTGCCGTTGGTATCCCGCGGGGTCTCGGCAGCGAACTTCACATTGCCGTAATATTCATAATCGTTCGGAATAATAAATGAGCGGTCGTATTCGCCGGTAAAGTCCAACTCGTCACCGTCCGCCACGGCGTCTACGCTCTGCCGAACCACGGTGGCAATGGTATTGGCAGAGCAAGTGAACTCGATCTTCAGCTCCTGGCCCTTTTTCATATCGTAGTAGTAGATATGCGCGTAGTCAGTGGGTCTGTAATCATCAGTATAACAGTCCAGGGACGCGCTGTGCAGGGTGACTTTGCCGGCACTTGCCTTTGCCGTTACGGAATACACGCCGTCCTTTTCCGCCTCAAATCGATAGGCATAAGCGCTGCCGGTCTCGCCGGTCTGCATATTCTGCCGGTAGTCAGGCAGCAGTTCGTCATAGGACCCGCTCTCTGCCAAAGACCCGGCTGCGGACAGCGGCAACATGGTGAGCACCAAAACCAGCGCTGATAAAACACAAAGTAATTTCTTCATCGTTTTCTCCCAAAAATGCATTTGATTTTATCTTAGCACAGTCCGCTTTATATCGCAACAAAAATCCGAAAAACGGCAACAAAAATAGCCCGGTGCGCCTTAGCACACCGAGCCCCCGCAGTTAAACTACGGTCAGAGATACATCGTCAATAATCACACTGTCGTCCGCATCGCCGCTTGCCGTCAGATACGCAGTCACCGTCGCTGTATTTGCAGGCACAGCAGTGCTGATCACCTGGTAATATCCAAAACCCGGTGCCGTTGTAACCATGTCACCGGCGCGAACTGCGATCTGTGCCCCGGTTGTTTCGGCCCCTGCCGTGTCCGTAAAGAGAATGCTGGCAGTAACAGCCGGTTGGTCCCCCACACCTTGCGCATAAAAAGACAGCCGATAATAATCGCCGGTTTGCGCCGTTACGAACTGGCGCATTTCTGCACCGGCAGCCAGCCGCACAGCCAGTGCACCACTGTGCACCTGACCAGCCCCATTTGACTGACCAAACAACGCTTCGTTATTCACTGTCCAGCCGGTAGGTGCAGCGTCAGTAAATTGCTCCATGGTTCCGTTCGCAATCAGCTCACCGGGCAATACCGTTCCGGCTGCACCATCCGCGCCGGTTGCACCAGTCGGGCCGGTTGGGCCAGTGGCACCTGTAGCACCTGCCGTACCGGCTGCGCCCTCAGCACCTGTGGCGCCTGTTGCACCTGTGGGACCCGTAGGGCCGGTTGCTCCTGTTGCGCCTGTGGCTCCTGTTGCACCGGTAGGACCGGTGGGGCCCATTTGACCATTGCTACCCGGTGCGCCGGTGGGCCCGGTGGGGCCCATTTGACCGTTACTGCCCGGTGCGCCTGTAGCGCCCGTGGGTCCTGTGGCGCCTGTGGCGCCGGTTGCACCTACACCCGGTCCTGTGGGCCCTGTAGGGCCTGTAGGACCTGTAGGACCCACAATGGATGTGCAGCATGCACAGGTCGGCTGACAGCAGGCATTACAAGTGGGTTGATTTTTATAAATGGTTGTATTCATTGGGCTTGCTCCTTACTCTCTGCCATTGGCGAATGAGAAGACTCGTTCCGCAAAGTGGAAAAATAAGCTGCATTTTGCTGCACGGCAGCGTCATCGGGTCTGTAGACTGCTGCTTGGGCATTGCAGCGGGCGGCCGCTGCGTAATCACCCATGCGATCATAACAAACGCAAAGCCGCAGGTACGGCAAAAACCCGTTATAATCCGTGTTTACAAAGCCGTCGTGCAAGTGGTTCGGTAGTGCCAACGCCCACTTGTACCAGCAAACGGCTGCCGGGTAATCTTCCTTTTCCAACAAAAGATCACCACAGCCGCACACCAAATCTGCTCTGGGAGCGCCTAAAGAAAGACCGTGGCACAGCACGGCAAACGCTTGCGACCAGTTTCCTTTCGCCTGCAATGCCGCAGACAGAAATTTGCAGGCCTCCAGTTGATCCGGCAGCCAGCCGTCGCCGGCGGACAAAAATGCTTGCAGCTTCTGAATTGCACCATCATAACGATGATGATAATACAGTTCCCGTCCGTAATAGAACAAATCCCTGGGCGTAAACTGCTCCCCTGTCGCCTCCATTTTCTCATAGATCTGTAGGTTGCGTGTTGTATAGACAGTCTTTACGGATCGGTGGGTCACAGCAATGTTCACCTTAATTCTTGAACCGGGACAATACACATACTCGTGTACTCGACCGTGCCACACCGGCCCTGCTTCCCGACGCACCAGTCGCTCCCGCTCAAAATAGAAAGTAGGATTGCCCCGACTGTCAAAACCGGTGTTGTAGCGCATCATCACCACATCTACAGGATCATGATCCAAACGATTTTTCAAATACAACAGAGCATCCAAATCCTCTGGCAACAGTACATCATCTGCATCCAACCACAGGATATAATCCCCCGCAGCTTTTGAAAAGGATGCATTGCGTGCGGCAGCAAAGTCATCCACCCAGGCAAAATCGTAGATTTTATCTGTAAACTGCGCCGCTATCTCTTTGGTTCCATCCGTGCTGCCGGTGTCTACAAGAATTATTTCATCTACCGCTGGTGCCACGCTCTCTAAACATCGCTTCAACACCGCTTCTTCATTGCGCACAATCATACAAAGACTGATACTCGCCACTGTCATCCCTCCTACAGACCTATCTCAGTCTATGCATAAAGCAAAATTTTGTGTTTTTTGAAAAATTCCTCTTGACTTTCAGCAGCGTGCTATGCTATACTACCAAAGCAAGATAACTACGGGGCATTAGCGCAGTTGGGAGCGCGCCACACTGGCAGTGTGGAGGTCAGGGGTTCGAATCCCCTATGCTCCACCAAATCGGAACGGCTTTTTTAAGATTGCCGTTCCTTTTTCTTTCATTTGCCGACTATTTGCCATCTGCGTGCCTGCCGACACAAGGCAAGGCTTTGATATTGACATCCGCAATTTTTCGTGTTATACTTTAGTTCCAAAATTGGTATGGATTTTTCTGAGTTGCAAAGCTCATTTTTCGCCATACGCTCCTTGTGAGTGTATGGCTTTTTTATTTTCAAGGAGGTCTTGTCATGTTAAACGAAGTTCTATCCACAATTCAAACACGCAGAAGCATAAGAGCGTACAAGCCAGACGCCGTTCCGACGGACATGCTGAATGCGGTTCTGGAGGCAGGAACCTATGCACCCACCGGCGGCGGGCGCCAATCGCCCACAATCATTGCCGTCACAACAAAAAAGTACCGTGATGAGATTGCCCGGCTGAATGCAGGCATAATGGGCAAAAACACAGACCCCTACTACGATGCGCCGGTCATTATTCTTGTATTGGCAGAAGAAACGGCAAGTACAGCTGTTGAGGACGGAAGCTGCGTGCTTGAAAACATGATGCTTGCCGCAACATCCTTAGGCCTTGGTTCTGTTTGGGTACACAGAGAACGGGAGATTTTTGACAGCCAGGCCGGTAAAGCCCTTTTGCAAGCCTGGGGACTACCCCAAACTCTGCGCGGAATCGGCAGTATTGCACTGGGCTATTCTGCCGCAGAACCGAGCACAGCAGCAAAACGAAAAGACAATTACATTGTTCGCGTGTAATGATGGACTGAAAGTTGAGGTAATGCACCGATGAAGCACCCGGAACTGATAAAACAAATTGCGGTCATTGCTGCAGGCTCTTTGATATCAGCATACGGTATTACACTGGCTATGTATGCAGGTTTCGGCGGTGCAACCTTAGCCGTACAGTGGCAAGGAATATCTAAAACACTTCATATAAGTGTCGGCGCGGCATCATTTGCCGTTGCTCTTGTGATGATTCTGTTTGTTCTCTTCTACGATCGTTCACAGCTTCATATCGGCACCGTTCTGTATCAGGTCATATACAGCATCTGTGTGGATTTGTTTGCCGACTGCCATGTATACAGCAGTCACCGATGGATCAATTTTATGATCATGTTGCTGGGTATCATTTTATTTGCGGCGGGGACCGGACTGTATGCAGCAGCTGCTTTGGGGCGAGGTTCGTACGAGGCGGTTACCTTTGCCTTGGCTGAACGAAACCACTGGAAAGTTAAAATCGTGCGCATGACTTTAGACGCCGCAGTGGTGGTCATCGGCGTGTTACTGGGTGGAAAATTCGGCCTATGCACGGTGATAACCGTTCTGATTTCCGGGCCGATAATTCAGTTTGTAAGCAGCAAATCCAGGCGATTCCTATTTTGTCAATCCGGCTGATTTCTTTATAGAATCAAAGCTACTAATTTAGTAAAACAAATTATATCCTCGAAATTCCATTGCGGTTTCGAGGATTGTTTTCTTCTATTTTTTGTGTAATGAAGGGCAAGGCGGCTACTCTTTTATTCGCAGTACTTTCTCTTTTTCCTTGCAAGGGTTATCTGTATAATTGCACCGCAGGCGCATCCGTGCCTCAGATCATTTTTTGTTCCCTTTCTATTGACAGCGGCAAAAGCCTATGGTAAAATCTAATTGGTTAGCGGTTACTAACTGTAACCGCTGCTTTTTCAAGCAAACAGTTAGCGATTGCTAACTGTATAAGGAGGGAAAACAATGGCACTGATTGAATTTCAAAATGTAACCAAACAGTATTTCACGGGAATGCACATTCTTAATGCACTGGACAATGTGAGTTTTTCCATGGATAAAGGCGAGTTTGTAGTGATCCTGGGTCCCAGCGGCGCAGGCAAGTCTACCCTGCTGAACCTGTTGGGCGGTATGGAAAGCGCCACCAAGGGCACCATTTTGGTGGACGGCAAGGCGATAACGGATATGAACGCCGCTGCGCTCACCAAATACAGAGCCACGGATGTGGGCTTTGTGTTCCAGTTTTACAACCTGATCCCCACCCTGACGGCACTGGAGAATGTGGAGCTGGTGCGAGATATTTGCCCCGGTGCCACCCCGGCTGCCCAGGCGCTGGAACAGGTAGGTCTGCTGGATCACAAATACCAGTTCCCTTCCCAGCTTAGCGGCGGCGAGCAGCAGCGGGTATCCATTGCCAGAGCCGTCAGCAAGAACCCGAAAATGCTTCTTTGCGACGAGCCTACCGGCGCCCTGGACAGTGAGACCGGCGTGCAAATCCTGACCCTGCTGCAAAATCTCAGCCGTGAGCAGGAAAAGACGGTGATCATCGTTACCCATAACGCTGCACTGGCCGAGGCTGCGGACAAAGTTATTCGTCTTAAAAACGGCAAGATCAGAGAAATTACCGTCAATGCCCAACCAAAGGCAGTTAGTGAGGTGGCTTGGTAATGCTCCGGCAAAAAATGTTACAGGATATGAAGGCCAACAAATGGCAATTCCTATCTATCCTGCTGATGGCGTTTCTCGGCGTGTATATTTTTACCGGCGTTGGCGGCGAATGGGCCGGCGTCAATCACTACCGCAAGGGGTATTATCAAGAGACCAACCTGGCCAACGGTTGGATCTGGGGCGAGGGCTTTTCTGACAGTGATGTCAGTAAGGTGGGGGCCATTCCCGGCGTTACCGGCGCACAAAAGCGCTGCTACCTGGAAGTAAAGGGCCAGGACAGCCACGACCCCACCATTTACCTGTATGGGTTAAAAGAGAACACCATTTGTATGCCCAAGGTGGTAGAGGGCAGCCCGGTGGACCTGACCGCCAAGGATAAAGTTTGGGTAGACGCCCGCTTTGCCCAGGCGCGGAACTTAAAGGTGGGCGACAGCTACACTTTTCTGTTTGAGAATGTGCCCTTTACCCTGCAAGTGGCTGGACTGGTGTACAGCAGTGAGTACCAGTATTACGCCAACGAAAACGACCTTTGGCCGGATTACAACAACATCGGCTTTGCCTACTGTGCCTACACTGCCCTGCCTATGCAGGACTACATTGTGCACTATATTGAGAACAGCAAAAAGTCTGTGTCCCAGCTGATCGAGGAATTCAGCAAAGAGAACGCGGAAATCACCAAGAATGCCAAGCTGATCAGCCGCTTTAGTAAAAAGCAGATCGTGGATATGCTCAAGAAAGCGGACCCGGCGGAATTCGTCGATATGGTGCCCTATACCCAAATCGTGCTCACTACCGAAAGGGACAGTATGGCCGCGGACATCGGCGACCAAGTCAACAAGGCCCTGAACGGCAACTACGCGGTGTACACCACCCGGGCGGAAACCTCAGGCATTGCCATGATGAATTCAGAAATGGAGCAGCACAAGACCATCGGCGCCGTGTTCCCCATTGTGTTCCTGCTGATCGCCGTGCTGGCCATCGTTACCTGTATGAACCGTATGATCCATGTGCAGCGCACCCAAATCGGTACTCTGATGGCCCTGGGCTTTTCCAAGACGCAGATTACAATACATTATATTGGTTATGGCTTTTTGCCCTCGCTGACCGGTGCTGTGTTAGGCTGTATCATTGGGCCTGTCACCCTACCGTTTCTTTTCTATAACACAATGGCCAGCTACTACACCCTGCCGGAGTGGAAAGCCGGATTTGACATCAGCTTTGCTTTCGTAGCGATTGGTACCGTTGCGGCCTGTACTTTGGCAGCACTATTTACAGTTGTCCATATGCTGGGCGAGTCCCCAGCCCAAACTCTGCGGCCTAAAGCGCCGCGGAATTTTAAGCTTACCCGCTTAGAGCGTTCCAGCGGCTGGGGTAAAATGAAATTCAGCTTCCGCTGGAGTTGGCGCAACTTTACCCGCGGCAGAGTTCGCACCGTTATGGGCATTGTGGGCACCGTGGGCTGTATGGCGCTGCTGATCGCCGCATTCTCCATGTATGACTGTATGAGCGATATGGAAAGCTGGCAGTACGATCAGCTGCAAACCGCGCAAACGCGCCTGACCCTGGCGCCGGAGACCAGCAACGACCAGGCCAAAACCATTGCGGACCGGGTGGACGGCGAGCTGCTGATGACCACCGCCATTGAGATCGAGGCAAACGGCGTGAAAAAGACCGCCAATGCCACCATTACCGACGGCAGCGGCTGCAACTTTGTTACCGACACCGCCCGCAAGCAGATCACCCCGGACGACAATATGATGGCTTTGACCCAGCTGACCGCCAAGTCGCTGGGACTGAAAGCGGGCGACACCTTCCGCTGGCACATTTACACCTCGGACAAATGGGTCACCTCCACCGTTACCCTGATCTGCCGCAATCCCATGACCCAGGGGCTTACTATGACCCGCGCCACGCTGGAGCGGCTGGGGTATGAATTCACCCCCGGTTATGTGGACACCCAGCAGACCATGACCACCTTTGATAACAGCCATGTGACCAAGGTGCTCACCAACGGCGATATGCACAACTTCTGGTCCCATTATATGGAAAGTATGAATATGCTGGTCAGCATTTTGATCCTGTTTGCAGTAATTTTGGCCGTTGTCGTACTTTATAACCTGGGTCAGATCAACTTTACCGAGCAGGAGCGGGAGAACGCCACCCTAAAGGTCATCGGCTTTAGCACCGGACGCATTCTGCGCATTAACCTACTGCAAAATCTGGTTTACGCTTTGCTGGGCATTTTGCTCGGCACGCCGCTGGGACTCTATCTGGTATACATTATGATTTCCACATCCGGCGACACCTTTGACATGATGGTAAAACTCACATCCGGCTCCTTTATCATCTGTGCCACTATCACCCTGGTGGTCTCCATCCTGGTGAGCCTGCTGTTTACCCGTTATATCAAAAAGCTGGATATGGTCACCTCGCTGAAAGGCGTGGAATAATCCCCTATTTACCGCAAATACTTTTAGCCGACGGGCAACACCGTCGGCTAAGATTTGAAAAGGCGGTTAGTCCATTCTAACTGTAAAGGAGTACCTATGCTGGAGCAATACCTCATCAACCACTGCGCGCCTACTTTGGCGTCGCTGAAAACCGCCAACCTGTTTAATTGCATAGCAGAAAGTCCGAAGACCCTGCAGACGGCCATCGCACGCTGGCAGGCGCTGCTGGCGCCAAAGGGGGTGGAACTGCTGCTCCTGCGGGAAAGCGGAGACCGGGCGCTGGTGTATGTGTACCGGCCGGACCGGCTGGCCCGTGACCTGCAACGGCCGGGCGTGGCGGCATTTCTCGCCCGATGTGGATACACCGGCACAGACCCCGCCGCCTGCCTGGATGTGTTGCGGCGCAAGCTGGCTGTCAGCAGCGACTTTCCCCACGAGATCGGCCTGTTTTTAGGCTATCCCCTGGGTGATGTGATCGGCTTTATTGAGAACCACGGCCAAAACTGCCTGTGCAGCGGGGTTTGGAAAGTTTATACCAACCCGGAGGCTGCCGCCGGTGCCTTTCGCAAATTCAGCAAATGCACCCGGGTCTATCGCCGTTTGTTCTTTGGCGGGCAGCGGAATGTGGAACAGCTCACAGTAAAAAGTGCTTAATATTTTTTGATACAGAAAGGAATTTATTATGAAAAAAATCGCGATCGTTTATTGGAGCGGCACAGGCAATACGGCCCAAATGGCAGAGGCTGTGTCAGAGGGCGCAGGCGCTGCCGGTGCCTTGTCAGACCTGTTCACCCCCGCCAACTTCTCCCCTGCCAAGATCAAGGACTATGACGCCATTGCCTTTGGCTGCCCGGCCATGGGCGCAGAGCAGCTGGAGGACTTTGAGTTTGAGCCGCTGTTCCTGGAATGCGCACAGGAACTGAACGGTAAGGACATCGCCCTCTTTGGCTCCTACGGCTGGGGCGACGGCGAGTGGATGCAGACCTGGGAGGACCAGTGCAAAGACCTGGGCGCCCACCTGGTGTGCAACAGCGTCATTGCCAATGAGGCGCCGGACGATACCGCCCTTGCCGCCTGCCGCAATTTGGGTGCAGCCCTGGCGTAAAGAACTCCATATAATCGGACCGACCCGGTACAGATCACTGTATCGGGTCGTGGTTTTATTTATCCTTATTTAGGCCAAGAATTTCAATTTCGTGGCGAAAATACCGCTCTTGGAAATGGACTTCCTTTTCGATCTCGTCCGGTGTAAAAGTGACACCGGTTGGCGCAGCAATCCATTTGTCCTCCACATCGTCCGGCCGCCGAATAACCGCCAAAATACGGCCTGTGTATCTCTCCACCGGCTCACTTACACCCAGTAAGTACACATCCGCCTCTTCCCCATCCGCGCTGAAAATATGCGGCACATAGCCGGAATTCACCGGGTAGATCATATCCGTGTGCTTTGGGTGATGACTGCCAAGGGGTCGATCAATCAGAATATCTACCGTTTTGCCAAGGAGCATATCGGACAAAGCACGGCGCAAAACAGACCGGATAAAGGCTTGCTTGCCCTGCACATAGTCCTCTCTGCCGCTGTCCGTAGGCAGCTGGGCCGCCAGCGCCAGCTTTAGGCGCTCATACTCCCCGGCTGTGTCCGGGTGGGCGCGCAGATCGTCCCGGAACAGAATATAATTCTGCCAGTCCACGCTACCGGTGTGCACAATATGGATAAAGTGGGTTTGCAAGTCGCCGGATCCGTCATAGTAACTGCCGCTGGCGAACAGCAGCTGCCCCCGCACCCCCGCCTGGGCATTGGGACGATAATAGAACCCGGCGGCCCGCAGCTGCTTTTCGTATGCCAAGAGCGCGTCAAAATCATCCACCGCAACGGCAATGTCAATGATCGGCTTTGCCTGTATCGTGGGAATGGCCGTGCTGCCTACATGGGCCATCTCCACCACCACCGGCCCGAGAATTTGGCGTAGCCGTGCCATGGTCTCCTGCGCTTCCGTCTCCCAAGCTTTTTCGTGGGGGCACAGCGCCACCGCACCCCGTTTCAGTCCCAGCATTTGCAACCTCCTGTCTTTTTGTATCGTCCCTATGTTCTATATTTGTGCCGAAAAACAAAATTGAAATTTCTTCCAACAAATTTCACATTTTACCTTGACAGCATATTTCAATTGGTGTATTATATACACATACCGATCGGTTAGACGGTTGTTCGACAGTAAAAAGGGAAATGGAAAATGAAAGGGCGGAGTATCCGGCGCGTTTTATCTCTTTTACTCACTTCTTCTCTCTCTTTCGCGCGCCGCACTCCAAACACCCACCGCACCGAACGGTGCAAGGGAAGAGCAGGTCTCACGACCTGCTCTTTTCTTTTGAAAAACAAGGAACCGTCCCCTGTTCTACACCAAAACAAGCGGTAGGAAAATTTGAAATTGTGGTTTTGTCTTAGTCATATTCCTGATTTAGTTTACTTTTGCGATACAAGGAACCGTCCCTATTCTACGGTGCGGGGAAGAGCAGGTCTCGCGACCTGCTCTTTTCTTTATTGTGATATAGTGTGATTAATTTGCGAAAAGGCCAAGTTTCCATGCAAATCCAGCAATCAACGCTCATATTTAACGCGACCTGATAAAGACAAACAGGTCTCCGTATCATCAACCGTATATTCAATGCCATACTCCTGATGGAACGAGTCCAAGAAATCAATTTTGTCCTGCTTGTATTCCTTATAACTTTCATAATCAGGGTAAATGTCCTTAAAATTTAAGTATGGATCATCGGATTCAATTACTGAGGTTACACGCGCAAGCGGGAACTCCTTTTTGGATAACTGATTTGCAAGACGCACAGCCACTTTGTAATCCAGTTTTTCCTCGCTATTCGCTATAACGTCAAACAAAAAACGATCGTTTGCATCATCGAAACGACGGATTTGCAACATGATGGATTGATTCTTGCTTTTTAATTCAGCGTTGTATTCCTCTGTCGCATTGGATTCTGACACAACCTTATAATTATTCTCGGTCGCAAACTGATGCAGAATGGAGCTGTAATCCAACTTTGTGTGCTCACTTTGACAAGCAGAAAAGCACAAAATAATGCAAAACAGCATAGAAATCAAAGCTAACAGCTTATATGGTAAACGCATAGTAGAATTTCACCTTCCAATCGTATGCTTTGCCTTGTCCTGTTTTTTGCAAAACATATCCCAAATCGTTGGCAGCATTACCTATACTAACCTTAATCTTTTTGCCAAATGTTCGTATTTCAGTAAAGTCATATGTGTCCCAGACTGTAACATTCAGTTCCCAGCGTCCACGAGTCTTTTTGCCAGATAAGGTAAATTTTACTTTCTGCATAGAATAATAGCAATCTGGATCCTTGCGTTGCTTAAATTCTATGGAGTAAGTTTTATTTGCTTTTATCTTTTTCTTGCCTCTTAAAATCTTTTTTACTCTATCCTTAAAATATTTAGATGTACGAATTCCATTAATAATTCTATTTTCAACATAGTAAGAAATATGCTTACCGTTTCCATACAGGAAATGATAAAACATTGCCAATGTAAGCTCATAGTCTTTATTAGGCCTTAAGTACATCTCAGCAGCCTCGTAAATCACATCTTTCGGACAAAAATAGTATGTTCTGTAACATCCGAATCTGTCAATGTAATTCACCGGATCGTTATTGCAGTACGCAAACAGGTTGATGCCAACGGCAATGTCCTTGGACTCTCTGGCAATATCCGGGTCGTCGGCATTGAAGAAGCGGTTGACTACCGGGTTCATATACCGGCTTTGCAGATAGTACATACCGATGGCGTGGTCAAAGTAATAGCCGCGGTAGGTCAGCGGGTAGGTATTGTACAGCTTGTATGCGCCTTCCCAACCGGTTTTGCCATCGTAGTCGCACTTCTCCGGCGCATAAGCGAATTCACCGCCCCAGGCATCGTAGAGGTACTCTAATGCCAAGTTACCGTCTGCGTCCGTAACACCGATCACATCGCCCATTTGGTTGGTGATATAGTGGTACAAGGCGCCGTTCATTAAGAAAGCAGTAGGCTTGCCGTTCTCGTCATAAATAAAGCGGTAGTTCTTGCCGTCTTCGTTCTGCCGCCCGGTAATGGTGCCGTCCTCTGTGGTGAAGTCCCAAGACATACCCGACTCGGTAGACTGCTCAGAAGTGCGAATACCGTTCTCGTCATAGGTAAAGGCAGCATAGGCCTCTTCGTTGCCGTCCTCATCTACACCGGAGATCTTGCTCAGCTGCCGCCCGGCGGACCACTTGATCTTGGCGCCGTAATAGTTGATGGGATTGCCATTTGCATCGTACAGTAAGGATTCATTTTCATCAATGGCGGTAGCATTGACCAGTTCGTCCTCCCACACATCGTCCCCGCTCTTGTAGGTGCAGGTATAGGATTTGGTGGGAGTTTGGTCGGTCAGATCGCCTGTATTGTACTTATATGTTTTGGCAGAAGTAATATTCCCCCGCTTGTCGTAGGTATAGGTGCGGGTGATACCGGCACGGTCGTTATCAAAGAAGATATTTTCCCGCACCAGCTGACCCTTGCTGTCATACTGATAGCGGCTGATCTGGGCGTGGTTGTTATTATCTGCGTAGTGACCCTGACGATAATAGGTCAAGCGACCCTGATCGTCGTACTGATAGCTCAGGTACAGCTGAGTCTCGCCATAAGTGATGGTCTCCGCGGTGACTCTCCCCTGCTCATCATAGGTGCGAGAAGTGGTGCCCAGGGTCTTATCTCCGGCGGTCAAGGTCTCCGTTGCAGTACGGTTGGCAGTATCTTCCGCAGACTGCACCGCAAAGGCGTGGCTGCCGGCGGTATAGCTGGCGGTATTGTCCGTTACCTTACGGCTGACCTCTGTGCCAAGAGTGTTTGCGCTGTAGATGTGGGTGGTCTTGCCACTGTCGGTCGTTTCTTCGTTAGAATAGCTGTAATACAGGGTCTCTGTGCCATCCGAGGCAACTTGATATACTTCTGTCAAATCACCGGTATATACGGTGCGCAGTCCTGTATCCGTATTGGTCTTGGACTGCAAGGTGCCCTCACTATCGTAGGTATAGGTGACAAAGGGCGTCTCGTCGCTATCGTGATACTGGGCAGTCAAGTTGCCATCTTCACTATAATTATAACGCAATGCCTGACCGTTTGCAAATGCTTTTGCAAGCAGCAAGTCTTTGTCGCTGTAATATTCGGTGGCATAGTCCTGCCCCGCCACAGTAATGGTGCGGATATACGATACCGTCTGTCCGTCCAATTCGCTTGGCTCGATCTGATAGTCATAAGCAAACACATACTTATCAAAAGCCTCACGTACCAGCTTATTGGTATCGCTGTAAGCAAAGTGGGTGACCACTCCCTGACTGTTGCGCTCGTAGGTGAGGTTACCGCGGCTGTCATAGGCATTCAGCGTGCCCTTGGTGCTGTCGGCGTAAGAATCCGTAGGCGTGGCGGCGTTCAGGCCGTCCTCGTCGGCTACATAATCATCAGTAATCACCTGGAGCACACGACCGCAGCCGTCATAGACGGTAATACAGGGGACGGTTCCCTGTTTTACTCGGTCAAATTGCCTTTTTCTCACAGACAGCAAAACAAATACAGAGTTTACGGTACTATTGTAACAAAAAGTCGGTGCGCTGTAAAGATAAATCGAAAACTGCATAAAAAAGGCCCCTCGCATTTCGCGAAGAGCCTTTGGTGCCGATGGCGGGGGTCGAACCCGCACGGTATCGCTACCACTGGATTTTGAGTCCAGCACGTCTGCCAATTCCATCACATCGGCGTATTCTATTGTATCAAGCCCATAATGAGGCTGTACCGGCCAGCTTGGTGCTGGTAACCGGACTTGAACCGGTACGGTGTTGCCACCGAGGGATTTTAAGTCCCTTGCGTCTGCCGATTTCGCCATACCAGCACATAGCCCTAATATAATAGAATATTATGCCGAAAATGTCAAGGTGTTATTGCAATTTTTCTTTGATTTTTTGATAGATCTCAATGGCCTTGAACCGCACGGCGTAGCCGTCGCCGTTTTCGATCAAGCGCACCTCGTCCTCGTCCAGATAAGCGGACAGATCCTCCTTGGTACAGGCAGACAGGCACACCGCCGGGAACAACACACACCACCAGTTGTGCCCTGCTCCGGCGCCGATCTCGATCTTCAGCGCGTTATAATACCCGGCGGGCAAGGTCACATTCTCATACATCCGGGTATTGAAGTACTCCCGCACCACCCGGGCGGTGACCCGGTAATTATAGCCCTCCTGCCGGATCCGCTGCCGGGCGATCTCCGTAATGCGCGGCAAGTTGCTCTCCGCCGCCTGCCGGGCCTCCGTTACCGATGTGCAGTCGGAGAAGAAAGTACACTCCCGCAGCACATCGTCCCGCACCATCAGCTTTAAGTCCTGGTCCGCCTCGGTGTCGGAATTGGCCAGAATATGCAGGCGAAACACATCCTCGCTCACCCGCTCCCCGGTCTCCACCAGCGGGGCAAAACAGGCGGCAAACAGGCAAAAGGAGAGAAACAAAGCGGAAAATAAGTATAGTTTTTTCATAAAAGAAAACCTGCCTTTCACAAAGAGTGTTGGCAGGTTTTGGTATTTTTATACAGGGGCAAACAGGCTGCCGGTCCGGGTTGGGGCGTACTTGCCGCCGGACAGCTCCGTCAGAGCCGCTGCAAAGGCCGGGAGCCGTGTTTCTTCCATGGTATAGGACAGGGTGACCGCTGCGCCAAAATCCGCATTTTGCACCCGCGCACCGTGGTCCGCCAGCAGGTTATTCACTCGCTCGTAGTAGCTGTAATCCACCGTCAGCTCCATGGCAGCGCAGGGCGCCATGGTCACCACACCGGCGGCTTCCAGCGCCAAGGAACAGGCGTGGGAATAGGCGCGCACAAGCCCGCCGGCACCCAGGAGAATACCCCCAAAGTACCGAGTCACCACCACACACACATCCTGCACGCCGCTTTTCAGCAGCACATCCAGCACCGGCATACCGGCGGTGCCCCCCGGCTCGCCGTCGTCCGAGGAGCGCTGCACACCGGACCGCAGCACAAAGGCGGGCACATTGTGGGTAGCGTCCCAGTGCCGCTGGCGAATACCGGCGATAAAGGCGTTGGCCTCCTCCACCGTATGCACCGGCGCAGTGTAAGCGATAAAGCGGGATTTCTTCTCCACAAACTCGTCCTGTGCCGGTTCCAATATGGTTTTATATGGCTTTTCCATACCATCACCTACGAAAAAAGGGCAACGCCCAAGCGTTGCCCGTCTTTACTTGATTAGCCCTTCTTAGCGAATCTCTTGTTGAATCTGTCTACACGGCCGCCGGTGTCCACCAGCTTCTGTTTGCCGGTATAGAACGGATGGCATTTGGAACAGATATCGACTTTCATATCGCCCTTTGTGCTCTTAGTCTCAAAAGTAGCGCCGCAGGCACACTTCACTGCGCAAGTATCGTAGTTGGGATGAATTGCGTCCTTCATTACTGTCACCTCTTTACCAATTAGTCATAATGCTTTGATATAGTACCACATCTTGTGGCAAAATGCAAGCATTTTTTTAATTTATTTGTATTCACAAGGCTTGGACAGACAAAACGAATACAAATACACCGCGTGCACCGGTTTTTGCAAGGTGCGTGCCACTGCGGTTTTATAAAACATCAGCTGCTGCCGGTAACGATCCAGCAGCTCCTCCTCCGATTTGACCCGGTCGGTTTTATAGTCCAGCAGCACCAGGCCCTCCGGCTCCTCAAACACGCAGTCCGCAATGCCCTGTACAAAGATCGGATCGTCTGCGTCCACCTGCTCCAGCGCCCGCACCGGCAGGAAAGACGCCACTTTCAACTCGCGGTAAACCGCCTTGGCACCGAACACCCGGGCACCGAACGTACCGGTAAAGAAAGCGGTCAACTTTTGCCGATCCAAGGCGCCGGCCTCCTCCGGCCGCAGGTACCCGGCGCTTTGCACCCGGGCGATCTCCTGTTCCAAGTCTGTGCGTGCAGCGGCGTAGTCGCAATACTGCATAAAGGTGTGCATGGCCGTGCCTTTCTCTGCCGGAGTCAGGCCGTCCGGCTGCAAAAAGGCCGGCACAGACCGGGCCACATACTCGCCGGTAAACACGGCCTCATCCAGAGCAGAAGCGTTGCGCTTGCCGCTGACTTTAGACAGCGCCGAATAGGGATAGGTGTAACTGAGCTTTTTCTGAATTTGAGCAACAATCTGCGGGTCCGCCGCAAGCATCATCTGCTCCTCAACTCGATCTTTTTCCATCTCCGGGGTGTGGAACACCACTTGCAGGGCAAAATCCGCCGGGTGCACCGGCACATCCACCGTTGCCATCTCACGCAAAGCGCCGCCGTCCGGGTGGCACAAGGCCGACATCAGCAAAAAGTCGCTGTCATATTGCAGTTTGGAGCACAAATGGGGCAAGGGCTTGCCCTGCTGCATATAGGCGGCCAGGGTCTTGACCCGACTTTCCAAGCTGCGCACGCTGGCAAAGGAGATAAACTGGCTCTTGGCGCGGGTCATAGCTACATACAGTACCCGCAAATTCTCGCTCATGGCAGCCAGGCGGCTCTCTCGCTTGACCACCTCCAGCGGCAGGGTGGGATAGTCAAAATACCCCTCCTCCTGGTGGCACTTGGTGGCCAGCCCAAGCCGGGGGTGCAGCAGCATTTTGCCTGTCAGGTCCTGCATATTGTATTTGCGCCCGGCGCCTGCCAAAATACACACCGGAAATTCCAGCCCCTTGGAGTGGTGCACGCTCATAATTTTGACCGCGTTCTCGTCTGTAACGATCACCGGGGCGCTGTCTGTTTTGCCGTCTCCGCGGATCATACTGTCCACATAGCGCAAAAACGCCGCCAGCCCCAGACCGCCGTTTTGGTCGAACCGCCCGGCTATGGAGAGAAAGGTTTCCACATTCTCCTGCCGCTGCTGGCCGTCGCCCAGGGCACGAATATACGCAAACAGGCTCTTATCCCGAATAACTCGGCGAACAAACGCTTCCACCGGCATGGTCACCGCCAGTTTTTTATAAAAGGACAGATCCCGGCGCAGCGCAGCACAGCAAGGGCGGTCGCTGTTGTCCGGGTGAAACACGGCGGAATAGAAGCGACCGTGCCCGGCAACCAACTTGATCTCCACCAGTTCATCTGCCGTAGCGCCGTAAATGGGAGAGGACAGCACCGCCAACAGCGGAATATCCTGCATGGGGTTGTCGATCACTTGTAAATAAGACAGCAGCAACTGAATTTCGCCATTTTCAAAGAGGCCGGTGTCATTATCACAGATCACCGGAATATGCAGGTCTTGCAGTGCCTTTGCATAGTCCCCGGCATGGGCGCGCATACTGCGCATTAAGATGGCAAAATCCCCATATCGCAGCGGACGGCGGCTGTCGCCGTCCTGCACCGTCTCGCCGCTTTGCACCTTTTCTGCGATCAGTTGAGCAACAGCCATAGGTTCGTCCATCACATGGTCCTTACCAGTGACACCGTCTAAAATATGCAGTGCCGCATGGGGCACCGGGTCCGGGGGTGTGCTGTCAAAGGGGTTCAGATACTCGCTTTGGGTGTAGTCCAGCTCCCCCACCCTGCGGGTCATAAACAGGGAGAACACCTGGTTCACATAAGCGCACACCCCGGCGCGGCTGCGAAAGTTCTTGTCCAGCGTGATAGCCGCCGGGAACACCGGATGCTGCCGATCGTAAGGGGTGTAGCTATCTTTCTTCGCCATAAATATTTGAGGCATTGCCAGTCGGAAGCGATAAATGCTCTGCTTTACATCGCCCACCATAAAGCGGTTGCCTCCGTTAGAAAGAAAAGCAAACAAGCTATCCTGTGCTTCATTCGTATCCTGGTACTCATCAACCAAAATCTCCGCATAACGATCCTGCAGCTGACGGCCCAGCGCCGTTGCCTGCACCGAGCCGTCTGCAGTTTTTTCCATCAGCAGGTCAATGGCAAAGTGCTCAATGTCCGAAAATGAATAGCCGCCCAGTTCGTCCTTTTTCTCCCGCACCAGGCCATCCACCGCCTGCACCACACGGAGCAGCGCACAGTAGATCGGGTACAGATCGGCGGTATCCTGGGCGTAATCGGCACTGTCAGACACCAAAAAGGCCTTAATATCCTTGGTAATGATGGTTTTGTAAATATCCCGATTGGAGGCCAAAATCGCCTTAACCTCTGGTTCTATATCTTTGCGCACCCGTGGCATAGTGGAGAACGCCACCGGGAAGCCCTGTTTCATAAATGCGTCCCACCCGGTGTGCAGTAGACCTTGCAAGCGGGCAATCAGCTGCCGATCATCGGCCAGCATCTCTGCGTAGGCAGCATAAGCAGACTCATCCGGCAACGCTGCCTGCGACTGCCGCACCAACGCTTCGGCAGTAGAAAGCCATTCTGTCAGCTGCGCCGTCAACACCGGATACCAGGAAGAGTCCTCCAGCGGTACCGACGGATCATAAGCTGCCACCGCCTGCTCCAGCCACTCCAGCGGAAAAGCCTGGGCACTCATAAAAGTCATCAATTTCTTAATCAAAGAAAATAAGTCCTTATCCTTATCCGGAGTGGTGAAAGCCTCTGTCAGATGGAGAAAGTCCGGGTCCGCCTGTTCATAAAATTCCGTCAGTACCGTGTCAATGGCTTCTTCAAACAGGCGATCATTTTCGTTTTCGTCCAGCAGACGAAAATCTGCCGGCAGGTTCAGAGAAAAGAAGTTCTCCCGCACCAGCTTTAGGCAAAAGGCGTCTATGGTGCAAATATCCGCACCGCTGAGCAGGGACAGCTGACGCTTGGCATTGGCATTCTGCGGGTCCGCCGCCAAGATCTGGCGTAGCCGTACAGATAGTCTGGAGCGCATTTCTGCCGCAGCGGCATTGGTAAAGGTGACAATCAGCAGCCGGTCAATATCCACCGGGTGGTCCGGGTCGGTAATGCACTTGCTGACCCGCTCAATGAGCACAGCAGTCTTGCCGCTGCCGGCAGCGGCGCTGACTAAAATATTGCCGCCCCGGGCGTCGATAGCGTCCTGCTGGGCATCTGTCCACTTAGGCATAGCTCTCCCCCTCCTTTTCCAGTTCTGTCAGCACAGCACTGTCTGTTTGGTCCTCATAGGAGCGCGGAGTCACGCTCTTTTTGAACGCACAGACGGTGGCAAAATCGCAGTATTCGCAGGTTTTGTCATGATCTTTGGCCTGTACCGGGTGCTGACCGATCTGCCCGTTTTGTAGGGCGTTGCCCATATCCGCCACCAGTGCCTCGATTTTGCGCTGAAGCAACCCCAGCTGTTCCAAACTGGCCAGTGAACCGCTGACGCCGCTCTTTTTCAGCCGCACAGGAATGTACTTGCCTGCCAGATCGTGCTCCATAGCCGCCGGAATGTCACAGTCCGGGTTGGTGATCACAATGCCGTTCATACCGAACGCCTTGTCCTCCTGACCGGCAATATCCTTTTCCGCACTGCTTTTGGTCTCCACCGCCAGCACACTGCGGGCGGCGTGCATATACAGCACCCCGGCGGGCACACCCGCGTACGGGTTGCTGCTATCGGCGCACACATTAAATAAGTACAAGAACATTTGCAGGTTCAGTCCGTTGACAATATCTGCCAGGCGAAAGGCCTTGGCGCCGGATTTGTAGTCCACCACACGGACATACTGCTGACCGTCCTGCTCCAGCACATCCACCCGGTCCACAGACCCGCGAATGCGCAGACTGCCGCCGTCCCGGAGTGGGATCACCTTGGAATGTACCGCACCGTCCACATCAATTGGCAGTTCGAAAGCCTTGGCCTCAAAATCGCTCTCGGCAAACTCCCCTGCCAGGCGGCACACCACATCCACCAGCATTTTGGACAAGCGGCGGAAGTTATAACGGAAGCGGGAGGGCATATCCGACGGATCGCCCATCTCCTCCTTAAAATACTGTTCAATATAGCCGTCCACCAGTGCGGTGATCTGTTTTCTGTCATAGCCGGGCAGCTGCTTGGTGCCCACCTCTGACAGCAGCTTTTCCAGCACATAGTGGATCAGCGTGCCCCGCTCCATAGGGTTGATCTCCGCCTTTTGGCGGGGCTGCGCCCCCAGACCGAATTTGCAGAAGTAACGGTAGGGGCAGTTGTAATAATCCTCAATGCGGGAGGCGGACAGCACCATATCCTTGCCAAACAGCTTGCGGGCTGTGGCTGTATTTTCGATCAGCGGAGTGCGGTTCTCCGCCAGCGCCTGCACCGCCGCATACCGTGGCTCGCCGCTGAAATAAGCGCGCAGTGCCACAAAAAACGGATCCGTACTGTCATAGAAGCCGGACATCAGTTCAAAGGCATTTTGCGATGTGTCGATCAGATCCAGGCCACTTGTCGGATCCCATTTTTCTACCGACAGGCCCGGAAACAACGCTTGTATACCGGTGACAATGGCTGACGGCGCATCAGATTGTCCGGTGGCGGTATAGGTCACAAACAGCCGCTCTCGAGGCGCACTCACCGCCTTATAGGCAAAGTACCGCTCCTGCAAATTCAAGATCTCGCCAAAGGAATACAGCTTAAAATCGTGGGCCGCCAGTTGCTTGCGCTCATTGTCACTGAGCAGGCCGCCGCTGGTGACCGTTTGGGGGAACTCGCCCTCATTGGCACCGAGAATAAACAGCGCCCGCGGGTTGTTGAACCGCATACGGTCCGCCTGGCCCACCTGCACATTGTCAAGCCCCATAGGAATCTCGCCCAGGTCCTCCGTATGGGCCACCAGCACATACAACGCGCAGTAGTCCTTCAGTGCCATGGGCTCCTCCGGCAGTACCGTTGCCAGCTGGTCTAAAATGCGCATCAGCACATCCCAGGTGCGCCCCTGCTCCTCTGCCAGTGCCGATGAGCCGTCCTTGGCAAGTCCCGCCGCCAGCTGTTGCAAATGCTTGTCCGCATGGTAGGCTTTCATGGCTTCAAACAAAGCGGTGCTGATCTGCCGCGGCGTGGCACCGTGCACTTTCTTTTGGAACGCCAAGAGCGGTTCCATCAGGCTTTGCCGCAGGGCGTTGATCCGCTCCAACTGTGCTTTGTCGCTGTCACTGAGAGCACCGGCAAAGCCCTTGGGCGACTTGTCGAACGGTCGCTTCCAGGCAGCGCCGTTGATTCCCCAGGTGTACACATAATTCTCAGTGCGGTGCAGGTCCGGACTGTCGGACACATCGGTCAGCCCGGTTTTGATCAGACTGAACAGATCGTCGCTGCGCCAGCCGTAGATCACCGCCCGCATGAGATACATGGGAAAGACCAGGATCGGCTGGGTAGTCACCGGCTGCCGTTCGTCCGCATAGTATGGCACGCCGTATTTTTCGAAAGCCGCCGCCAGCACCGAGGCATATTTTTCCCGGTCCCGCATGGTCACGGCAATGTCACGGGCACGGTATCCGTCACGCAGCAAGCGCTTGATCTGCAAAGCCAGGTCGTTACAGGCGTCTGTTACGGTAGAAGCCGCATACAATCGAATATGCTCCGGCGGGATCTCTGTCTCCGGCGCCCGGTCGGCAAAAATGTACTGCTCTACCCGACGCAGATCCGCATAGTCTGTGCGGTAGTTCTCACCCAACTGCAACTGATTGGTGGGCACGCCCGCCTTGTCGGCAATGCGCTGCAAAATACCCGCCGTCTCATTCACATAAGCAAACAGGTCATAGCCGTCCCCGGTGCCAAAGGAGTCGCTGTCCAAAGCAATATAGACCGCCTTGGCCTCTGCAATGATCAACTCCAGGATCTTATATTCCTGGGCCACAAAGCCGTTAAATCCGTCTAAAAACACCGTCTGCCCGGCAAAGTAGTTTTTGTCTTTGATTTGGTCGTACAGCCGGGTCAGTCGGTCCGCCGGGTCCGCAAACCGATCCCCCAGCAGTTCTTCATATGCGGTCATAATCCGCGAAAAGTCCCGCATTTTGCACCGCAAAATATCCGTGTCCAGATCGTCCGCCGCCGCATACACCGCCGCGCCGGACAGATTGCAGGACTTCATCTCGTCATAAATGCCGGTCATGGACTGCACAAAGGCCGCCGAACTGCCTTTCTTCTCAAACAACTCCAGCTCCGGGCGCGCACGATCAATGGCCTTCTTCATCAAAATGGCCTTGCCGCCCTTGGTCAGCGGCTTTCTGCCATCGGCGCCGTACAGCCGGTCGCATTCGTCACAAAGGCGCGAAAAGGAGAGACACCGAACGGCGTGCGCCCGTGCCTCCCCCAGTTGCTCCAGCAGACGGTATTCGCTGATAAACGAGAACTGTTCCGGGGTGATGAGAAGCACCTGTCCCTCTCCCCGGTCGATCTTGTCTGCAATGCGATTTCGTATGTATTCTGTTTTGCCATACCCGGATCTGCCAAAAACAAGTTGCAGCATACAGGTCTCCTTTTATTTTTTGAAGCCGGAAAGATCCAGCTTGTCAAAGCGGGTCAGAAATTGCTCAATCTCACCGGCTACCTTTGCGGCAGTGCCCGGCACATCGTTCTCAATGTTCAGGGGCAGGATCGGATCGTGCACAGACAGGCGCAGCAGGAACCAGCCGCCGGGGATATTGATACGCACACCCTCGTAATTCTCCGGCTCCACGCTCCAGTCCGCATGGTCAGCAGCAAATGCTTCCAGCTTTGCCATCACATCCTCGCCGTAGTCGTGGAAATCCTCTAAGAGAATGGGCACACGGATCTCCACGCTCTCGGCCGGGCGGTGCAGAGCCGCGGTCAGGTCCTCAATGGTCTTGCCCTCTCGGCGCAGCTTGGCTGTCTTAATGACGATCTTGGTTGCCAAATAGGCGCCGTCGTCCAGGAAGTAATTGTCCTTGAGCGCCGCGTGGCCGCTGGTCTCAATGGCCAGCGCAGAGTCCACGCCGCTTTCGTTCAGCTCAATGCTCTTGTCGATCACATTCTTATAGCCACGGCGGTAGCGCAGCTGCTTGCCGCCCAGGTCCTGCTCAATAAATGCCCGCAGACCGTCGGAGGTCAGGCTGTCGGTGACCACTGTGGTGCCCGGGTGATCCTCCAGCACAATGGCCGCCGCCAGGGCTACCAGGGTGTTGCGGTTGATCTCCTGCCCGGTGGCACCAATACAGCCCATACGGTCCACATCCGTATCAAAAATCAGCCCCAGATCAGCGCCGCTGTCCAGCACCATTTTAGACGCAGCGTCAATGGCGCCCTTGTTCTCCGGGTTGGGAATATGATTGGGGAACATACCGTCCGGCTCCAAAAATTGGCTGCCGCTGACATCAGCGCCCAGGGGTGCCAGCACCTGATTGGCGTAAAAGCCGCCTACGCCGTTACCGGCGTCTACCACAATGTGCAGACCCTCCAAGGGGCGGTCGCCGTTTTGCACGCCGTCCTTGATCTGCCGGCGCAGCAGTGCGGCGTAATCGGTCATAAAGGCCAATGCTGTCGGCGCATTGTCGGTGGCTGCCGGTACTTCCGCGTCATATGCCAGTTCCAAAATGGCGCTTACATCTTCCCCTTCCAGGCCGCCGCCGGAAGTAAAGAACTTTAACCCGTTGCGGTCAAAGGGGTGGTGGGACGCGGTGATCTCCAGTGCTGCCTGCACCGATTCATTCTCCACAATGCTCATAAACATAGAGGGGGTGGTGGCCAGCCCGCAGTCAAACACACTGCACCCGCAGGCGCAAAAGGCAGTTATAGCCGCCGCAGCAATGCGGGGGGAAGAAATGCGGCAGTCCTGCCCTACGGCAATGCCAAAGGTATCTACCTGCGCCTTGTCGCAATACCATTTGTAAAAGCCCACACAGATCTTCTGCACCGTTTCGTCCGTCAGCTGCACGCCGTGCTCCGCCGTTTCTACCGCCGTACCACGCACATCTGTGCCGCTTTTTAGATGTAAAAACTCTTTTTTATTCATCATCAATCAGTCCCTCCGACAACATAGCTTCGTATGCTTCTATAAAAATTTTATATAGCGGAAATGCAGCGGCAAATCCGGCTTTTAGCTCGTCGATCAGCGCAGCGGAGCCAATACGCTCTAGGTTCCACCCGGTGTAAGAGAACGCCATATCCTTGGCGTTCAAATAGGGTTGCAGCGCCTTGGGTGCGTCCGGCACCCGGTCTTTTTTATAGCTGTTATAGCAGCCAAAGTGCATACCTGCGTCCTCCGCTTGCTTGACCGCCCGGGTCCACTTGCGGGGGTGGGCCAAAATCAACTTGCGGAGCTCATCAAACTGGGCAGGCTTTTGCACAAAGAAGCCAATGCCGTAGTTATAACATTCCGGCGAAAACTCAAACCAAAAGAACGGCGCGCAGGGGTACTGCTTCTTGTGCCGCCGCAGCATCAGCCACAGGTTCTCCCGGTACAGCATCTTGCTCTTGGAGCGACGGGTGTCTCTGCGAATACGAGAAACGGTGTGCACCGGGTCCGTGTACATTTTATCGTCCAGCTCCGTCATCATCTCTGCCAGATCCAGCACGATCTGCCGCATGGGAATGGTGGCCAGCTGTTTTAGTTCTTCCTTATGTTCTTCATAAAATGCCTTTGAGTCGTTAAAGCGATTTTCGCTGAGCAGCTCAATGGCTCTTGGGGTGATCCCGTTAAAATTGGTCATGCTTTAAGAGTCCTTTGCTTTGCATTTGCTGAGCGGCCAGTTCCGCACAGATCTTAGCAGAATGGAATTGCAGCCCACCCTGAATCCAGGCGTAATACGGCGGCCGAATGGGCGCGTCTGCCGACAGCTCGATAGACGACCCCAGAGTAAACGCCCCGGCGGCCATTACCACCTGGCTATCATAGCCGGGCATATCCCAGGGCTCCGGCAGCACAAAGCTGTCAATGGGACTGCCGCTTTGCACCCCCTGGCAAAAGGCCACCAGGCTGTCCGGGTTTTCCAGACCCAGGCACTGCACAATGTCTTGTCGAGGTTCGTCCCACTTGGGGGTCACATCGTAGCCAAAGGACTGGTACAGCGCCGCGATATACACAGCGGACTTCAGCGCCTCGCCAACGGTGTGTGGGGCGTAGAACAGACCCATATACAGCTCCCGGTTCATACCAAGAGTAGCGCCCACTTCCCGCCCCAGTCCGGGGGTGGTCAGCCGATAGGCGCACTTTTCCACCAAATCGTGACGCCCGGCGATGTAGCCGCCGGTGCGGGCCATACCGCCGCCGGCGTTTTTGATCAGCGACCCGGCGATCAGGTCTGCCCCCACCTGGGTGGGCTCCTGCTTGTTGACAAATTCGCAGTAGCAGTTATCTACCATCACAATGCAGTCGGGGTTCTTCTCTTTGGCGATCTGTGCCACCTTTTGGGTCTCCTCAAGGGACAAACTGGCGCGCAGTTCATACCCGCGACTGCGCTGGATATAGACCATCGTAACCGTATCGTCCACCGCCTGGGCAATGGCTTCATAGTCCAAGTGCTCCTCTTTCAGCGGCACACAGTCAAAGGCAATGCCGTAGTCTTTCAGCGACCCCATATTCTCGCCGGTGAGGCCGATCACGCTGTGCAGGGTGTCATAGGGCATACCGCTAACGCACAGCATTTTGTTCCCCGGGCGCAGCACGCCAAACAGCGCCACCGCCAGGGTGTGGGTGCCGCAGGTAAAGTTGTGGCGCACCAGCGCGTCCTCTGCGCCGAACACCTGCGCCCATACTTTGTCCAGGGTCTCCCGGCCCTCGTCACCGTAGCCGTAGCCGGTGCTGCTGCCAAAGTGCCGCTCGCTGATACCGTTGTCCATAAACGCCCGCAGCACCTTTAGCTGATTATATTCCGTTACCTGGTCAATCTCCGCAAACCGGGGCGCCACCTGCCGCAACGCAGCGGCGGACGCAGCCTCGATCTCCGGGTCCAGTTGAAAAAAGGGGGTCATTGATATTGTCTCCATAATCCTTGATTGATAAATCCGTTTTGCAGGTAAAATTGCTGGTTGCGCCCTTGCTCACGCATTAAGTACACGGTGCCTTTGCAGTCCGCCACCAGCCGCCGCACCAGCATAGAGCCGTAGCCCATACGGCTGAACTCCGGCTGGGTACGCACGGCGGTAAGCACCGCGCCTTTGTCCGTTACGGACGATAATATGCCGCTGGCCAGGATCACACCGTCCATCTGCAAGGTCAGCGCCTTGGCGCCGCCGTGGCGAATACGATGGCTCAGATCCACATACCAGCTTTCAAAATCCTGGCTGTCGTAGTCAATAAAATTATACAGATCCATCAGCTTTGGGTAGCTGTCAAACACGGCCATACCGCTTTGCACATCGTAGCGCCGCACGGACCGCATGATCGGCCCCTCGCTGTACGGTCGGTCTAAGCTAAAATCCGCCGTACACAGCAGCGTACCAAATCCCATGGCCGCAAAAAAGGCCGCCAGCTCTTCCCGGTCCGCGTTCTCCGTAATAGACAAAGTGCAGTCCCGGTCCAAATACGATAAAGTCGCCGTGATCTGCCCGTCTGTCGTTCTCTGCACATAAAAGCGGGCGAAATTATAATTGCAGCCATAGCTTTCTGCCAGCGCCAGCACCCGCACGGAGAACAGATCCGTTTGGTCATACTGCCGCAGCAGGTCTAAATTCTCCTGGTACTCAATCATACAGCTTAGGCAAAAGCATCGCCAGCAGCGCGCGGGTGGCGTCTATATCCGACTGCTGTACCACAGAGGCGCCGGAGTGGATATACCGGCAGGGCAGGCTCACAGCCAGCGCTGCGCTCCCCTTCCCGGCTCGTTGCAGCGCACCGGCGTCGTTGCCACCGGCAATGGCGGTTTTGGTCTGATTGGGTATGTCGTTCTCATCGGCCGTTTCTCTGGCCAGTCGGTACAGCGCCCGGTCGTAAATGGTGGCGCCGTCCATAAAGCTGACCACCGGGCCGTTGCCCAGCGCACAAACCCGCTTGTCACCGGTCACACCATCCAAGTCGGCGGCAGTAGTCGCTTCCAGCACCAGGACCCGATCCGGCTGCACACGGCTGCCGGTACAGGCCGCGCCGCGCAGGCCCACTTCTTCCTGCACCTGGAAGCAGAACCAGGTGTCCGCCTCCAACTCCGATTGCAGTAGTTCGATCATCAGCATACAGCCGATCCGATCGTCCAGGGCTTTGGCACAGATTTTGCCATCGCCAAAGGCAGTGTACGGCTCGCTGAAATAGGCAAAGCTGCCCACCGGGGCCAGCGTTTCTGCCGTCTGTTTGTCCTCGGCGCCCACATCTAACAATAAATCGTCAAAGGACGGCACTTTCTCCCCTGCTTCCCCATGGAGCAGGTGAATGGGCACCGTACCCACCATACCGTAGCCGCCGTTTTCCAGCGCCAAGCGGCGCCCCAGCACGACAGATGGGTTGATCCCGCCCACCGGGTCAAATTGCAGGTAGCCCTCGTCGTTGGCGCCGGTGATGATAAAGCCCACCTCGTCCATGTGCGCAGAGAGCATAACCCGCTTCTCCGGGGTGCGCTTGCCTTTCTTAAAGGCGATAATGGAGCCCATCGCGTCCACCGTACAGGTGGTGCAGTAGGGCTTGATCTGTTCTAAAATATAATCCCGCACCACCGCTTCATTGCCGCTGGTGCCGTTTAAGTCACATAAGGTCTTAAGCACGGTGCTCACCTGCTTTCCTGCGCACAAAGGCAGCCAGCAGCGCCGCCGTCTGCTCCACATCGGCAGTGTCTGCCACCTCTGCGGGGGTGTGCATATATTTCTCCGGGATAGACACCAGCGCGCAGCGCACACCGCTGCCGCAAACGCTGATGGCGTCTGCATTGGTGCCGGTGCACCCGGCCATCACTTCTGTTTGATAGGGTATCTGCTTTTCCTCGGCCAGGTCCAGCAGTTCCTTGCTGAACTGCCGATCCAAAATGGGCGAAATACCGATCATCGGCCCCTTGCCCATTACGCCGCAGTCCCGAGCCTTGCAGCCGGGGGTGTAGGCAAAAGACACATCCACGCTGATGCTGGCGTCTACGCCACGGTCAAACAGCGCCGTCTTGGCGCCGCGAGTGCCCACTTCCTCTTGGGCGGTAAACAGCAAAGTCACCTGGCAAGGCGCATCTTGCAGCTGCTTTGCCGCCAGCAGAACCGCCGCCACGCCGCTGCGGTCGTCCAGGCAGTTGGCGCTGACACGGGTGCCGTCCAGCGGGGTAAAATGCTTGGCAAAGGTCACGCAGTCCCCTGCCGCCACCAGATTCTTGGCTGCCTTGGCGGTCAGGCCAAGATCAATGGAAAGCTCGTCAATGGGCGCTGCCTTTTTGCCGTCCTCCCCTTTTTGCAAATGGGGCGGCAGGGTGGAGATCACCCCGGGCAGGTCCCGCTTGCCGTGGACCACCACCCGGGCGCCGGGCAAAATGCGGGGGTCGATCCCGCCGCACTTGGCAAAGTGCACATAGCCGTCGTCGCTGATACCGGTGACCACAAAGCAAATTTCGTCCCAGTGCGCCTCCAGCACCACATGATAGCCGCTGCCAAAGGTGCAGCTGATATTGTGCATGGCGTCTACCTGTACTTCCCCATAGGGCGCCAACTTAGCCGTCAACAGATCCAGCACTTCCCCATCGCAAAAGGGCGTGCCGGTGGCTGCCGTCAGTTCCTGTAGCAGCGCCGCTGTATTTGTACTCAAAATGCGTTCACCAACCTTTTGAATTCCCGTCCCCGGTATTCAAATGTCTTAAACTGGTCAAAGGCCGGGCAGGCCGGGCAAAGGGACACAATATCCCCCGGTTGTGCCGCCTTGCGGGCCGCTTCTACCGCCTGTGCCAGGTCTTTTACTTTTATAATTTGCAGCTGATCCGGGTCATAATTCGGGTCACCCAAAACTGCCTGCTGGATTTTATCCGCCGTGGCGCCGTTCAAGATCAAGATCTTTACATGGGCCAGCAGGTCCGGCACCATCACGGACAGGTCGTTGCCCTTGTCCGAGCCGCCTTGAATGGCGATGATTTTTTGATCAAAAGCGCGCACGCCGCTAACAACACGACTGGGAGAAGTGGCGATAGAGTCATTATAATACTTCACCCCGTCCACCTCACGGACAAACTCGATCCGGTGCTCCACGCCGCCAAAGGTGCGGGCCACCTCTCGAATTTGCTCCGGGTACACCAGCCCCCACACCGCCGTAATGGCCGTGCAGTAATTGGCAATGTTGTGCCGTCCGGGCAGGCGAATATCGGAAGCGGGCATAATGGTGGTCACCGTGCCGTCCTCGGCATAGACGATATTGTCGTTCTCATCTACGTATGCGCCGGTTTTCACCGGTTTTTCTAAAGAAAATTCCGCCAGCTTGCCCCGCACATCGTAGCGCATATCGTGGTACACCCGGTGGCCGATGGAATAATCGCAGTCCGCGTTCAGCACCGTGCGCTGGTGGGGGCTTTGATAGATCAGCACATTCCGCTTGGCGTCCACATATTCGTCCAGAGAAATATGGTGGTCCAAATGGGTGGACTCAATGTTGGTCACCACCGCAATATCCGGCTGGTGCACCAGGTTGCCCATGGTCAGCAGCTGGAAGGAGGACAGCTCACACACCGCATAATCAAAGGGGGTCAGGTTATCTAAATACGGCAGCATGGCCTTGCCGATATTGCCGCCGATCACTGCGGAGTGGCCCGCCTTTTTCAGCATTTCATAAATCAGCGTGGTCGTAGTGGTCTTGCCGTTAGAGCCGGTAATGCCAATGATCTTGGCCGGGCAGTAACGGAAGAATTCTTCCATCTCGCTGGTGACCGTTTGGCCCCGCTCAATACATTCGCCGATCCATGGGTTTTGGAACGGCAAAATGCCGTTGCTGCGGAAAATAATATCCATCTCCGGCAAAATGCTCAAATAGTCCTTGCCCAGGGAGAACTGCACGCCGCAGTCCCGCAGCTGCTGGCATATTTCTTTGCCGATATAACTTTCGTCACGGCTGTCACTGGCATAAACCTGCAAGCCCTGGCGGGCCAAAAACAGCGCCGAGGGGGCGTTTGCCACCCCCATACCCACAAAAGCGATCTTCTTGCCCCGCAGGGACGCAATGTATTCTTTTACCTTTTCTGTCATAGCTGCCTCCTTAATCGTGGGCGAAGAATGTGCCGTTCTTGAATTCCGCCAGAGTAAAGGTTTTCATCTTCTCCTCTAATTTATCCTGGAACGGCAGGCGTTCCCCTTTGTTTTCATCGGCAATGGGTAATTCGCAGCCCATCACATAATTGGCGATCATCTGCTGGCACTTGCTCACCCGGTTGCCCAGGAAGTACACCCGCCCGGTGTCTGCCTCTGCAATGGCGTAGGCGATCTGCAATTGGTCCCGCTTGCCGTAGCAGGTAATGGATTTGCTCAGGTCGATGGCCTCTTCCCGGGCGGTGTCCGTTACAAACAGGATCACGCCGCTGCCGCTGCGCTTCATCTTCTGCACCGTCAGGTCGGTAAACGCCGCGTCGGAATAAGCCAAAATATCGCCCCGGGTCAGGTCCTCGGTGGTGACCACATAGAAGAATTCTTTTTTCTTCATGGCCCGGGCGTCAAAGGGCATTTCGCTCAGTTCCAAGTCCCGCTCCACAGTGTAGCCGTACCGGTCCAGATCTGCCAGCACCGCTGCGGTCAGCGGTTCGACCTCCCGCTCCGGTCGGTCGGACAGATAATACCCGGCGTCTGCCAATTCGTCCTCAATGCGGCTGAGATAGCCGTCCACCTTGCCGTACTTGGAGTAGTACATTAAAAGAGTAAACATAGAGGCGATCACCAGCGCGTCGCAAATATAATTCATCACCAGTGCCGCCACGCGACTGGCCTTTGCCACCATCGGCTCCGCACCGATGTACAGCACCAGCACCGCAATGGCTGTGTACAGCAAAATACGCATGGCCTTATATAATTTTTTCTGCTTTTTTCGGATCTCTCTCATTTCACCATTTCCATAAACTGCGCTTCGTTGATCACCGGGATCCCCAAAGCGTTTGCCTTATCCAGCTTGCTGCCGGCAGCCTCGCCTGCCAGCACATAAGTGGTCTTTTTGGATACCGAGGAGCTGGCCTTGCCCCCAAAGGACTCGATCATCGCCGCCGCCTGGCTGCGTTTTAAGGTGGGCAGCGTGCCGGTGAGCACAAAGGTCATGCCTGCAAAGCGGTTGTCCTCCACCTTGGCCTTGCTGACCATCTGCACCCCGGTGGCTTTCAGCTCCCCGATCAGCGCCTTGGCGCCATCGGTGGCAAAGAAGTCTGCCACACTCTCCGCCATAATTTGGCCAAAGCCGTCAATGGCAGCGATCTCCTCCGCCGTGGCGGTCATAATGCGGTCCATATCTCCAAAGTGGGCCGCCAGCAGCTTGCCCGCCTTGGCGCCGATATGGCGAATACCCAGGGCAAACAGCAACCGGGACAGATCGTTCTCTTTAGACTTCTCAACAGAGGCCAAAATATTCCTGGCGCTGGTCTCCTGGAACCCGTCCAGAGCGGCGATCTTCTCTTTATCCAGCCGATAAATATCCCCGGCGGAGCGGAGCATACCCGCCTGCACAAAGGTCTCGATAATTGCCGGGCCAAGGCCCTCAATATCCATAGCGTCCCGAGAGCAGAAGTGGATCAGATTGCGCAGCAGCTGAGCCGGGCACTCCGGGTTCACGCAGCGAATGGCTGCCTCGTCCTCCTCCCGGATCACCGCCGCCCCGCAAGAGGGGCACACGGTGGGGAATGTATAACAGGAATTGTCGCCGTGTTTCGTCACGCACAGCACCTCCGGGATAATATCCCCGGCCTTGCGCACGGTGACCGTGTCGCCGATAGCAATGCCCTTTTCCGTAATAAAATCCTGATTGTGCAGGGTTGCACGGCTGACGGTGGTGCCCGCCAGGTGCACACTTTCCAGCACAGCGGTGGGGGTCAGCACCCCGGTACGGCCTACGGCGATCTCAATATCCAGCAGCTTGGTCTCTTTCTCCTCCGGCGGGTACTTAAAAGCAATGGCCCACTTGGGGAACTTGGCGGTGGAGCCAAGGGCCTGCCGCTGGTCAAAATCATCTACTTTAATAACGGCGCCGTCAATATCGTATTCCAGATCGCCCCGTCGCTCGCCGATGGCGTGGATCTCCTCCAGCACCTTGTCAAAATCCGCATAGCACGGGAAATCATCCACCGTGTGAAAGCCCAAATACTTGAGATAATCCAAGGACTCCTTGTGGGAGTGCAGGGTCTTGCCCCGGATCTGCTGAATGTTGAACACAAAAATATCCAGCCCACGGGTGGCGGTGACGCTGCTATCCTTTTGGCGCAGAGAACCGGCCGCCGCGTTGCGGGGGTTCTTAAAGGGCTTTTCCCCGGCGATCTGCTGCCGATCCACCACCCGATCAAAGCTGCGGTGGGGCATATACACCTCGCCCCGCACCTCCAGGTACGGCAGCGGGTCCTTGATCTTCAGCGGAATGCTGTGGATCACCCGCAAATTGCCGCTGACATCCTCGCCCACATCGCCGTCGCCCCGGGTAGAACCGCGCACAAACACGCCGTCCCGGTATTCCAGGCTCACGGACAGGCCGTCAATCTTCGGCTCCACCACATAACGGGGGTGGTCCACACTCCCCTGTACCCGCCGATCAAAATCCCGCAGTTCCGCGGTGCTGAACGCGTCCTGCAAGCTCTCCATACGCACGGTGTGGGTCACCGGGGCAAAGGAATTGTCCGCCTTGCCGCCCACTTTTTGTGTTGGGCTGTCCGGAGAGGCGTAGCGGGGATTGGCCTGCTCCAACTCCTCCAGACGGCGCATCATCATATCGTACTGATAGTCCTCGATCTCCGGCTCGTCGTCGTTATAATACTTATCCGAGTAGTAGCGCAGCTTTTGGCGCAAGTCCTCGATCTCCTGTAAAACAGTCACTGCATTTTCACCTGCTTAATATCTGTTTATAATCTTATTCATTATAGCAATTTTTGCCCGGGTATTCAACAATTATGCGCCATTTTTTGCCCGGTGTACAAAAAATAGGCACCTGCGCCGCCGATCCGGGGGCCACAGGTGCCAAAATGTTATTTTATTCGGTTACAGGGTGAATTTGCGGAACACTTTTTTGCCCTTGCGCACCACAGCGCCGGCCTCCAAGTCCGCCTTGCTGACGGTGGTGTACACATCGGCCACTTTCTCGTCATTCAGGCTCACGCCGCCCTGGGTGATCAGCCGTCTGGCCTCGCCCTTGGACTTGACCATACAGCCCAGCACCATCAGATCCATCAGGCCGATACTGTCGTCGGTCAGGCTGTCTGCCTCCACCTGGGTGGTGGGCATATTGGCGCTGTTTGCCCCGCCGCTGAAGATGGCGCGGGCTGCCTCCTGGGCTTTCTTGGCTTCTTCCTCACCGTGCACCAGGTTGGTCAGCTCATACGCCAGCACTTCCTTGGCGGTGTTCAGCTGCTGGCCCTCCAATTTGGCATACTCGTTGATCTGCTCCATAGGCAGGAAGGTGAGCAGCTTCATGCACTTGATCACATCCGCGTCGTCCACATTGCGCCAGTACTGGTAAAACTCGTAAGGAGAGGTCTTTTCCGGATCCAGCCAAACGGCGCCCTTTTGAGTCTTGCCCATCTTCTTGCCCTCGGAATTCAGCAGCAAGGTAATGGTCATGGCAGAGGCGTCCTCCCCCAGCTTGCGGCGGATCAGCTCCGTACCGCCCAGCATATTGGACCACTGATCGTCGCCGCCGAACTGCAAGTTGCAGCCGTACTTCTGGAACAGGGTGTAAAAGTCATAGCTCTGCATGATCATGTAGTTGAACTCCAGGAACGACAGGCCCTTTTCCATACGCTGCTTGTAGCACTCCGCGGTAAGCATACGGTTGACGGAGAAGCAGGCGCCCACTTCCCGCAGCACTTGCAGGTAGTTCAGGTCCAGCAGCCAATCGGCGTTATTTACCATCAGGGCCTTGCCCTCGCTAAAGTCGATAAAGCGGCTCATCTGCTTCTTAAAGCAGGCGCAGTTGTGGTCAATGGTCTCCTTGGTCATCATCTGGCGCATATCGCTGCGGCCGCTTGGATCGCCGATCATGGCGGTGCCGCCGCCGATCAGGGCGATGGGCTTGTTGCCGGCCATTTGCAGCCGTTTCATCAGGCACAGCGCCATAAAGTGACCCACATGCAGACTGTCTGCAGTAGGGTCAAAGCCAATATAAAACACGGCTTTACCGGCATTGACCAGGTCGCGCACCCGCTCCTCGTCCGTGACCTGGGCAATCAGCCCCCGTGCTTGCAAATCTTCATAAACTCCCATTTGTTTGTCCTCCAATATCAGTCTATCTATTCGGTCACAGGCCAAGGGCGCATGTGCCGTTTTTTACTTTTTGTTCCATATTCACGCCCATAACGGTTATCCTTCCTGCGCGGTGCGCAACATTTCTTCTGCGGTAGAAAGCAACGCCGGTGTAATTTCCAGTCCGCCCATAATGCGGGCCAGTTCTCTTGCCCGGCCAGCAAAGTCCAGAAGCTGCACATTGGTATAAGTGCGCGCCCCTTTCACCTGCTTTTGGATCAGGAAGTGCGCCCCGGCCAGGGACGCGATCTGTGCCGAATGGGTCACGCAGATCACCTGGGTGTCCCGCGCCACAGTCCGCAGCTTTAAGCCGATCTTTTGGCTGGCGCGGCCGCTGACCCCGGTGTCGATCTCGTCAAAGATCAGGGTGCCCACCGTATCTTTGTGGGCCAAAATGGTCTTGATGGCCAGCATAATGCGGGACAGCTCGCCGCCGCTGGCGATCTTGGCCAGAGGTTTGGGCGGCTCGCCCGGGTTGGTAGAGATCAAAAACTGTACCGTGTCCTGCCCGGCAGAAGATAGTTTGCCCTTGCCAAAGTCTACCACAAAGCGAATACCCGGCATATCCAAATAGGTCAGTTCGCGGCAAACTTCCTTTTCCAGTTTGGCAGCCACCTGCTTGCGTTCCTTGGTCAAATCCTCCGCCGCAGCTTGCACTTGCAGCAGCAGCTCGTCATAGGATTTGCTAAGGTTCTCCAATTCCCGGTCGGCAAAGAGGATCTCCTCCCGCTGGGCGCGCATTTCGTCCAGCTTCCCGAGCATTTCCTGCTCCGTGGCGCCGTACTTTAAGGACAGGCGGTACAGCTGGTCCAGCCGCTCCTCGATTTGGGCTTGCTCCTCCGGGTCGGCGTCCAGGGTGTCCAATTTCCGCTCTGTATCGTCCTTGCAGGCCTCGGCGCTGTCGCACAGGGCATACAGCTGCTCGCTGATACTTTGCAAAGTGGAATAAGACGCCGTCTTGGCTGCCAACGCCCGCAAATAACCGCGCACCCCGGAGAATTCTTCATCTCCGCCCAGGGTATAGGCCGCGTCTTGCAGGGCGGCACGCACCGCCTCCGCCTCGCTCAGCTCCGTGCGCCGGGCGTTGAGCCGCTCGGTCTCGCCCACCTGAACATCTGCGTCCTCCAGCTCTTTGATCTGGTAGTTCAGCAGATCCAGCTTATTTTCTTTATCTTCCTCGTCCGCCGTCAGCGCCTTTAGCCGCCGCCGCACAGACAAAAATTGGTGAAATACCGTTTGATACGCCGTCAAGGTGCGGTCGCTCTCTGCCAGCATATCCACAAAGTGCACATGGGCCTCCGGGTCCAGCAGCGTTTGGGAGTCGTGCTGGCCGTGGATATTCACCAGGGCGTTACCCACCGTGCGCAGCATAGTCACGGTACAGGGTGCGCCGTTGATCTTGCAGCTGCTTTTGCCCTCGGCTGAGATCCGGCGGTAAAGCACCAGCGTGCCGTCCGCCTCCGGCTCCAGACCCAGGTCGGCAACGACCGCCTGCACTGCCGGGTCCACACGCTCAAAAAAGGCGCGCACCACCGCCTGGGGCGCGCCGTGGCGCACCAGCTCCCGAGATGTGCGCTCACCCAGAATGGCGTTAATGGCATCCACCACAATGGACTTACCGGCGCCGGTCTCACCTGTGAGTACATTCAGCCCGGTGTCAAACTGCACCGCTGCCTTTTCGATCACGGCAATATTCTCAATTTCCAGCACCTTAAGCATGGAGCATCTTCTCCAAATTCACAGCAAAGATCTGGGCTTCCCGCTCGGTGCGGCAAAGCACAAAGATGGTGTCGTCCCCGGCAATGGTACCCACCACGCCGTCCCAATCCATAGAGTCAATGGCGGCACAGGCAGCGTTTGCCATACCGGAAAAGCACTTGATGCACACGGTGTTCATTGCGTACTGCACCTTTAAGATGGCCTCGCTGAAGATTCCCGCCGTTCGGCCAAAATTATCCTCCTTGGGGTGCTTGCCGGTGGAGTACACATATTTGCCGTCTGCACTGTGGGCCTTTACCAGTCGCAGTTCTTTAATATCCCGGGAAATGGTGGCCTGGGTGACTTCAAAACCGGCCTCATGCAAATATTTTTGCAAATCCTCCTGGGTCTCCGTCTCGTATTTGGAGATGATCTCCAGGATCTTTGCCTGTCGTCTTTTTTTCATCCCAATCACCTTTCAATGATCTTTTTTCGCAGAATTTCATAAAAATTGTCTGGTTTCACTTTAATCAGACGCGCAGCATAGGGGGATTTGGAAATGCGTACCACCGTGCGGCCGTCGATCTGCACCGGGCGCTTGCCGTCCGCCGTAAAGATCGAGTTATTATCCACATCATTCCGCACCTGCACATACAGCGCCTTGCTACTGGGGAACACAATGCTGCGGTCAATCAGCGAATGGGGACAAATGGAAGTGACCACAAAACAGTCCGTCTCCGGGCTGACCACCGGGCCGCCTGCCGCCATAGAGTACGCCGTGGAGCCGGTGGGGGTGGACACGATCACACCGTCCGCCCGCACATCCCATACCGGGCGTTCCTCGCAGTGGATATTTACATCGATCAGCCGGGCATAGTCGCCACGGGTAACTACCGCGTCGTTCAGGCAATGAAAAGTATCTGTCACCCGGTCCCCACGGAGAATATCTGCCTGGAGCATCATCCGCTGATCCACGGTATATTTACCGGCCACCACATCGGCCAAAAGATACAACTCGTTGGCCTCCAGCCCGCTCATAAAGCCCAGACGGCCGCCGTTAATGCCCAACACACACTTGTTATAAAACGCAGCTTTTTTCGCAATCCGCAAAGTGGTACCGTCGCCGCCGATGGCAATGGCAATGTCGCAATCCTCCATCATCTTGTTCGGCTTGCTGTACACCACACGGTGCCCGGACAACTGCCCGGCGCAAGCCTCGGTCACATACACATGGCATTTCAGCCGATCCAGCTCGCCCAATACATCACCGGTCAGGCGGCGCACCGCCTCATTTTCTATATAAGGAAAAACAGAAACTATCATATCAGTGCCTCGTGCGAGCGACCTACCAGTGCAGACGGATCCACTTCCGGTGCCACCGTAGGCGCCTGTGCCTTTTCCACATACAACAGGTACTCGATATTCCCCTCCGGCCCTTTCACCGGAGAAAATTCCAGACCGAGAACGGAAAAACCGTTATCCACTGCCATACCGATTACCCGCTCTACCACTTCCAGGTGGGTGGCGGCTTCCCGCACCACGCCTTTTTTGCCTACTTTATCCCGACCGGCCTCAAACTGGGGCTTAATGAGACAAACCGCCTGCCCTGTCGGGCGCAGCAACAAATGCAAATTGGGGAAAATATGCTTTAAGGAAATAAAAGACACATCCACAGACGCAAAGTCGATGGGCTCCGGCACCTGTTCTTCCGTAATATGGCGGAAGTTGGTACGCTCCAGGTTCACCACCCGATCATCCGTGCGCAGGCTCCAGGCCAGCTGGCCGTAGCCCACATCAATGGAATACACCCGCTTGGCGCCGTTTTGCAGCATACAGTCCGTAAACCCGCCGGTGGACGCACCCACATCCATACAGATTTTACCCGCTAAAGTGATTGGAAAGACCTGCATGGCTTTTTCCAGCTTCAAGCCGCCGCGGCTCACATATTTCAGCGTTTTGCCCCGCACTTCCAGCTTGTCGCCCTCTTTCAGCTCAAAACCGGCCTTGTCCACTTTTTGGTTATTCACATACACCTGACCGGCCATAATAATGGCCTTGGCCTTTTCTCTGCTGGGGGCGTAACCGCCCTCAAACACGGCCACATCAAGCCGGGTTTTCTTCTGCATGGTTGACCTCACTGATGATGGACGCCTTGTCCAGCCCAAACTTTTGCAGCTGACTGTCCACAGACGCCTGTTTTACAAATATATCCGGCACGGCCTTGTGGGAGAACCGGGCACTGCTGCCCGCCTCCTCCAAAAGCGCGGCAAAGGTCTGCCCTACGCCGCCGCTGACCGTAGCCTCTTCATAGAACCAGATCGCCTGCGCCCCGGCAGCGGCAGCCACCGCCTCCGGCGCAATGGGGCGAATACGGTTCAGTTTAATGACAAAAGTATCTTCCAAC
This sequence comes from bacterium, assembly GCA_963605415.1. Lineage (GTDB taxonomy): Bacteria > Bacillota > Clostridia > Oscillospirales > Acutalibacteraceae > CAG-217. Next base: position 126,160 of record CAVCUL010000003.1, read on the forward strand.
TCTTCCCTGGCTTGCAGACAGGTATCAAACAGCCGCCCGTAGGTGACCAGGCAGCGCTTGGCGCCCGGGTCGCCGAAGATACGAAACGGCTCTTTCTCGTACTGATAGCCCTCCGGCGGGGACGGCTCTCCCCCTCTGGGGTAACGGATCGCCACAGCACCCGGGTCTGCATAAATCGCCTGGTACAGCATGGAACGCAACTCCGCATAATAGGTGGGCGCATACACCGTCCAGCCGGGTACGGAATTGAGATAAGAAGTATCAAAAATGCCCTGGTGGCTCTCGCCGTCCTCGCCTACAAATCCGGCTCTGTCCACCGCCAGAATCACTTTCAGCCCCTGCATGGACACATCATGGATCAGCTGATCGTATGCACGCTGCAAAAAGGTGGAATATACCGCAAAAATCGGCACCATACCGCCCTTTGCCAGGCCGCCGGAAAAGGTGACCGCGTGCTGCTCCGCAATACCCACATCAAAAAAGCGCTGGGGGTATTCGCTTGCAAACCGGGTCAGCCCGGTGCCCGCCGCCATAGCCGCCGTCACGCAGCAAATCCGCGCGTCCTTGGCGGCAAAGTCGCACACCGTGTTGCCAAATACAGAGGAAAAAGTCTCCCCCTTGCTCAACGGCTCTCCTGTGTTAATATCGAATTTGCCGATGCCGTGGAATTGGGTTGGATTTTTCTCTGCCGGACGGTAACCCATACCCTTTACTGTATTAACGTGGATCAGCACCGAGTGCTTATGGGCCTTCGCCACTGTCAAAGCATCGGTGAGCGCCCGCAGGTCATGGCCGTCGATAGGTCCGTAATAGCGAAAGCCCATATCCTCAAACATAGTAGCCTTATAAATGCGCTTGCGAATGGCGGAGTTCGTATTGGTAAAAAACCGGCAAAGCTGGCTGCCCACCTTGGGAATGCGGGACAGAAAATGCTCCACCCTACTCTTAAAGGTAAAATAAGCCCGGGAGGTACGAATACTGGTCAGATTCTTAGCCAGAGCACCCACATTTTGACTAATGGACATATTGTTATCGTTGAGAATAACGATCAAATTATCGTTCTCCGTTCCGGAGTTGTTCAGAGCCTCATAGGCCAGGCCGCCGGTCATGGCACCGTCACCAATGACAGCGATTACCTTGCCCTTTTCGCCCCGTAGTGCCTTAGCCTTTGCCAGGCCGATGGCCTGAGAAATGGCGGTAGAACTGTGGCCGGAGGAAAAAATATCGTGCTCGCTCTCGTCCGGTCGGGTAAAGCCGCTGATCCCGCCCTCGGTGCGCAAGGTGGCAAAATCGTCCTTGCGCCCGGTGAGGATCTTGTGGGTATAGCACTGGTGGCCCACATCAAAAATAATGGGGTCCGACGGGCTGTTAAACACCCGGTGCAGCGCCACAGTCAGCTCCACCACGCCCAGGTTGGAGGCCAGGTGGCCCCCGTTGTGGGACACAGTCTGCACCAGCAAATCACGGATCTCCGCGCACAGCTGTTCCAGTTCATCGCGATTCAGTTTTTTCAAGTCCTTGGGGGACCGAATATTATCTAAAAGAGACAAAAAGTTCAACTCTTTTCATGAGGCTATTGTAGCATAGTCTGAATAAAAATGCAAGATTTGTATAATCATACAAGTTATCAGGAATTTCGGCTAACCAAAGAAAGGGCCAATGCCTGTAGAAAGTCCGTATCATTAAAAAACCGCAAACATTCCAGGGCTTTGCCTGTCAGCAACTCCACATCCTGCTGGGCCTTTTCCAGCCCAACCTTGGTGGCATAGGTTACCTTGCCCTGGGCGCTGTCAGAGCCAACAGGCTTGCCAAGCACCTCACTGGTGCCGGTAATGTCCAAAATGTCATCCTTGATCTGGAATGCAATACCTAAGTTGTAGGCAAAATCGGAAGCAGCAGCAATTTGTGTGTCTGTTGCCCCGGCTGCCAGACAGCCCAAAATACAGGCGGCAGAAATCAAAGCGCCGGTTTTCAGCTTATGTACTGTCAACAGTTGCTGCAAGGAGGGATCCGCTGCCTCATATTTCAAATCCAGCACCTGACCGCCGATCATTCCGCTGACCCCCGCATTGGCCGCTAACAGACTGACCATTTTGCATTTGGCGTCCGCCGGCAGATCGCAGTCGGCAAGAATGGCAAAAGCATGGGTCAGTAGCGCGTCACCGGCCAGCAGCGCAATATTCTCCGGATAGGCCTTATGGCAGCTGGGCTTGCCACGGCGCAGATCGTCATTGTCCATACAGGGCAGATCATCGTGAATTAAGCTGTAAGTATGTACATATTCCAGGGCGCAGGCAGGCTCCAGCACTGCGTGACGGTCGCCGCCGCAGGCCTTGCAAAACTCCAGTGCCAGCACCGGCCGCAGCCGCTTGCCGCCGTTCATCAGGCTATAGTGCATAGCTTCTACCACCTCGCCCTGGCCAAAGACCGTAGGAGGCAGCAGCTGCTGCAAGCCGTTTTCAATCAGCCGTTGATCGTTGGCAAGGGTATTTTGAAATGCATCATTTGTCATTTTCATCACCCGCCAATTCTGTTATTTTTTGCTGTGCCTGCTGCAAAATCTGCTTGCAATAGGCGGCCAGCTTGGTGCTCTCCTCATAAAGAGCAATACTCTCCTCCAAGGGCACCGCACCGCCCTCTAACCGGGCGCTGATTTCCTCCAGGCGCTGCATGGCGCTTTCATAGGTCAATTTTTTCTCAGTCATCTTCTCTTTCCTCCAATACCCGAACAGGAACACTACCGTCTGCAAATTGCAGCTGCAGTTCCGTGCCCGGCATTAATTCTCCTTTTTTGGTCACCGGCGTACCGTCCGTGCGGCGCACCAGTGTATAGCCCCGGCGCAGCACCGCCAGCGGGCTGTAGGCTTCAATTTGTTCCAACGCGCGGTCCAGACGGGTGCGCTCCCGCTCCAAACGGAGCTGTACCTGGCGGCAGTTGCCGTCCATCAAGGCTTGCAGCCGTTCCAACCGTGTCGCAATGTATGTATCAGCCCTACCCCGGCGAACCATGCAACTGTCCAGGTGCTGATTTTCACATTCCAAACGACCACGCAGGGCGCGGTAACCGGCATTTTCCAGCTGTGCAATGCGGCGCAACTCCTCTTCCCGGTCCGGCACGGCCAGTTCTGCCGCCGCACTGGGGGTAGGCGCCCGCAGGTCCGCCACAAAATCCGTTATGGTAAAATCCGTCTCGTGCCCAACGGCAGAGATAATGGGCGTTTTGCAAGTATAAACGGCATTGATTACCGTCTCCGTATTAAAAGCCCACAAATCCTCCATAGACCCGCCGCCGCGGCCCACGATCAGCACATCCAGTCCCATTTGGTCCAGCTGTTCAATGGAGCGGGCAATGCTCTCCGGCGCGCCGTCCCCCTGCACGACGGTGGGGGCGATCACCAGTTCCGCCGCGGGGAAGCGCCGGGCGGTGATCTGCTTAATGTCCGCCACCGCCGCACCGTAGGCAGAGGTGGCTACGCCGATCCGGCTAGGGTACTTGGGTAGGGGCTTCTTGTGGCTCTCATCAAACAGCCCGGCTGCCGCCAAGCGGGTCTTTAGCTGCTCAAAGGCCACAGCCAGCGCACCGGCGCCCTGGGGCTGCATATCGTCCACATACAGCTGATACACGCCGTCTCGCTCGTACACGCTCACCCGCCCTCGACAGATCACCCGCATACCGTTCTCCGGCTCAAAGCGCAGGTGGGCGCCCTGAGCGGCAAACAGCACGCACTTCAGCTGGGCCTTTTCGTCCCGCAGGGTGAAGTAGCAGTGCCCGCTGGTTGGATAGCGCTTAAAGTTGGAGATTTCGCCGCCCACATAAAGATTTTGCAACGGCGCGTCCCCCTCCAGCAGAGAGCGCAAATAAAAATTCAGTTTAGAAACAGAAAGTACAGTCATCATTCCAGTTCCTTGCTGCACAGGGCAGCATACACGGCCACACCGGCCGCATTGTCACAGCTTAGCGCCGGCGGGGCAAACACGCCGCCAAAGGCAGTCTCCAGATCCAGGCGCAAGATGGTATTTGACATCACGCCGCCGGCAAACAGCAGCGGCAGCTTGCCATATTCGGCAAACACAGCCCGCACCATACCCTGTAAGGCGGCAGACACGCTAGAGAGCACGAACCGAGCAATATCTGCCGGCGCCTCCCCTGCCTGCAAGCGCTTGTCCACTTGATTTTCCACCCCGGACAAAGAGCAGTTCGCCCCCTGCATAGAGGGCTTGATCTTATAATTCGCATTACTTTGCAGCGCCAGCTGTTCCAGCGCCGGACCGCAAGGGAATTGCAGCCCCAGCCGCACCCCGGTGCGATCGATCAGCTGCCCGGCCTTTAAGTCCGAACTGGTCGCCACGCAGCGGGCGGAGATCAGTTCTTCCTTGTGCGGCTCCACAAGCAGGGCTTCCGTTGTGCCGCCGGACACATGAAAGGCCACAAAGGGTGCGTGAATCATCTCCAGCGCACCGGCACCGTACAGCGCCGCCAAAATGTGCCCCACCTGGTGAGAGGTGGTATAAAGGGGGCAACCGGCAGCCTTTGCCGCAGCGGTGGCTGCGCTGATCCCTGCCAAAAAGCAGGGCATATAGCTGCCCTCCACATTCCGCGGACGGGTACTGACCCCAACGGCGGTCACCCGCTCCATGGATGGCAGCTTGTCAAACAGCAACGGCAGATTGCGGGTGTGCTGAAACAGAGCGTCACTCTGGCGCAGCCCCCGCTCTCCCGGCTGCACCTCTAAAAGCTGCTTTTGCTGGGTGAGCACTTCACCGTTCAGCACAGCGGTAGAGGTGGTGTAATTGCTGGTGTCTACACCTAAAATCATTCTGCCTTGCTCCGGGACACGGCACCCAGCACGCCGTTGATAAAGCTGGCGTCCTCCTGACTGCCGTACTTCTTAGCCAACTCAACCGCCTCGTTAATGGCAATGCTGTCCGGCACATCGTCCACATACTCCATTTCATAAAGTGCCAAGCGCAATACCGTCAGACTCACTTTTGGCAGCCGGCTCAACTTCCACTTTTTGGAATATGCCGCCAGCGTCTCATCCAACTTGTCCATATTAGACAACACACCGGTGTACAGCTCCCTAGCATATGCACTTACCGTACCCACATTCTCATCATAAACGGCCACCAGATCATCCTGTGGCAAAAACAGGTACTCAAACAGCAGGATAAAGGCCTGCTCACGCTGTTCGTTTCGCTTCATAAACATCCTCCAAAAGAAAAAACCGACAAGAAACGCCGCCTTGTCGGTAAAATCCGTTTTTACTCTTCAGTTTCACAAGGTTCCGCTTCGCTCTCCGGCTGGTCAAGTTCCAAATTGGCTATAATCACATTGACCTTGGATACCAGCTTACCGGTCATATTCTGTACAGACTCCTTGACCGCCAACTGCACCTCTTCTGCCACTTTGCGAATTTTTTTGCCGGGCAGCATATTCACATAAATGCTGATGTTCAGATCATCCCCGTCTGCCAACACGCGCACCGGGCTCATTACCTTCAGGCTGCCCTTCTTAATCGTGTTCACCACATCCACCGGTCGGTTGGAGAATCCGGCAATGCCGTCCACGTCCTTAGCCGCATTGGTGGCAATGGCTGAAATTGCCTCTTCGGAAATAATCAGTTCACCCATGGAAGTACTTGTATTGATCTCCATGCAAATAACGCTCCTTTGTTGCCAGCGGGCACACCGCTGCAAATGTGCGTTTATTATAACATAGATATCTACAACTTACAAGACGGTTTTAAAATTTATTTGGACTGAATGATGGTCACATTTTTATAATCGCAGCCCACCTGATCCACAGCGATTTCTTTGATTTGTAAAATCAATGCGTCAGACAGTTCCTTGCTATCCACAACCACATCCACTTTTTTACCGTCCGTGCTTACAATCGCCAAGCACTGTCCAACCCCTTTGGCGGTCACCAGGCTCTCAATTTTGTTTTCTGCATTGATACCGTCGGTAATCTTTGCGATTTTTTGTGCTGCTACTTTATGATCCTCCGCACTTTTATCCGTTGTGTCTATAATTTTCTGCAGTTTCTCAAGAGCCTCGTCCCGACTGCTTTGCCGATCCAGCTTAGTCTGGGAAAAATAGCCGTTCTCCGTGGTCGCCTGTGTGGTAGCGTCTACAAAGGTGGCCTCTCCCAGGGTCTTGGCGCGCTGGGCGCTGACTGTACTGATCTTTGTAGAAATATCGCTGTTTTCCCAGTACCAATTTCCCACTACGCCGACGGCTAAAATCAGCACCATACAGCCAAGACTCACCCGGGCTTTGTGCAGTTTGCGCTTTTTCAACTGCTCACCAGTGAGCACCGTTTGGATTTCTGCCCCTGGCTCCTTTGGTTTTTTCTCTTTTTTCATATTCGGTCACCTATTCCCCTTTCAGTTTTGAGACGGATATTCGATTTGTGGGTATGCCAAAAAGCGAGGCCACCGTGGTGGTAATCTTCTCTCGCACAGCCGGGTCGTCACCACCGGCACACACCACAGCCACTCCCTGCACATTGGGCAGGTAAGCGCTGAGCAGCAGCGGGCTTTCGCTGCTGTCCCGGTCATAGAGCACATAGTCCTCCTTGTTGCTGCCGCTGTCTGCGTCCCGCTTGCTTTCGCTGTTGGTGGCGTACACATTCTCGCCGCTTTTCTCCAGAGTGATCATCACCTTGCAGCTGCCCACTCCGTCCATACTGGCAACGGTCTTTCGCAGCCGTTCCTCCAAATCCGCCACATATGTCTCATAGTCCTGCGCTGTGGTTGTCTCACCGCTGCTTTTACCACTGTCGCCCATATTGCCGGAAAGCAGCACCAGTGCCACCCCCAACACCGCCAGCAGAACAAACACCTTGCGCCGCCCCTGCGGCTCACTTAGCAATTCTTTCCACTTCTCTGTCATTTTTTCATTCCCCCAGTCCTTTCACCACCGGCTGCATTCCCAACTGTGCCTTGAGAAGTGCTTCCACTGCCGCCCGGTCGGTGTCGTCAGGTACAGAGACCACCAGCTCTTGAATATAGATCTCCTGCTCTTTGATCTGCACTGTGGCCTGCACGCTGCAATTCTTATACCCAGCAGCAGTCATGGTCTGCTTAACCCGGCTCTCGATCTGGCTTTCATACACGCTGTTTGTGTCCGCTGCCTGAGCCGTTACGCCGGAAAAATAAGTGGAAAAGTCCACCTTCTCGCCGCCGGTGATAGGCAGCAAAAACCCGGCGATGATAAACAGCGACAAAACGGTCTTATAAAACCGCCCCATGCTGCCTCCCGGCGATACCAAGGACAAGATCACTGCGCCGATCAGGGTCAAACAAATGTTCAGGGTCCACTGCTTTACCACATCCATTACCCGGCCGCCCCTTTCGCAGCGATCAGTATGCCAATGGAGATCACTGTGGTGACCATGGAGAGAATGAGCACCACGTTCATCAGCAAAAAAGCGTCGCCAAAAGCCCGCAGCATTTTGCAAACGGTGCGGTCATCAAAGATCTCGCTCACAGCCAAGGACACAGCAATGCTCACCCGCCAGCCGATCACATTCACCAGCGCCGGCAAAAACAGGGCGATCACCCCGATAATGCCCACAATGCCCACCGTGCTCTTTACCAGCCCCGCATAGCTCTGAATGGACAGCAGGCCCTCGCTGATGGCACTGCCGATCACCGGCACCACGGAATTGATGGCAAAACGCAGAGAGCGCAGCCCCAGCGCGTCTGCCCGGGAGGCCACCGCCGTCTTAACGGACAGCACCGTTACAAACGCCCCGGCGCAAAAGGAGATTAGCGAGATTATGCCCTTGCGCACCACCCGCAGCGCGCCGTCAATGTTCAGCGAGCTGCGCAGCCCGGAGCAAAGGCTCAGCGCCAAAAAGCAATTGGTCAGGGGCACAAACAGCTTGGCAGACAGAATATTCAATCCCTGCGCCAGTCCCAGCAGCAGCGTGTTGGTAGACACCCCGGTCAGGCTGCTGCCGGACACAGTGAGGATCACCAAAAACGCCGGGAAGAACGCAAACACAAAATCCGCGCAAATGCCGATGGTGGCGCAGGAAAGGGACACGGTGTCCGCACACTGAGCGGCGATCAGCGCTGCGATCACCAAGGCGGACGCAGTAGAATAAACCGAGCCGTTCTGCCCCAGCAGTCCGCTGCCGGAAAATCCGGTTAAAAAGGCAGACAGCAGCGTAATGCTAAGCACAGACAGCAGCGCCCGCAGGGGCGTTTGGATATTTTGGCGCACCAGCCGCCCCAGCACCTGCACGCAGGTCTTGGCGTCCAGCGCCGTCACCGTTTCAAAGTCAAAATTTTCCAGTCCCAGCTGCTCCAACACGCCGTTGGCATCGTCCCCCAGCTTTTCAAAAGCGGAAAGATCATAGCCGGACAGCGCTTGGCGGTAGCCGTCGCTGGAGAGCTCCGACTGGGCGGCAAAGCACACGCCGGGCACCGCAAGTAAAAGTAAAAATGTCAACACAAATCGCTTCATTTTACAAGTCCCGTCACAATTCCGATCACCGTTTGAAACAGCGGCAGCAGCAGGGACAGTACCAAAATTTTGGCAGCCGTCTCCGTTTGAGAAGCCAGTGCGGACGCGCCGTTGTCCCGGCACACATCGCACACCACCTGGGTCACGATGGAAATGCCCAAAATCTTGAACATCAGATCAATATACGCCACGGTGTCCCCTGCCGCCGTCTTTAAGTCGCCTAAAATGCCAAAGGCGCTGCCGGCCAGCTTGGACACCACATAAAACAGCAGCCCGGCACCGGTCACGGTGACCAACAGGGCAAAGGTGGGGTTCTCTTTTCTCAGCAGCACCGTCAGCAGCAGACAAACGGCGGCGATCCCTGCGATCTGGATCATAGGTCAAACATAGATTTTATACCGGAGAAAAGCGCGCTAATCTTCGGCACCAACATCATCAGGACCACGATCACCCCGGCCAGGGTGGTGAGCATGGCCTGGTCCTCCCGTCCGCTGCGCACCAAGAGGGTGTTCAGCACCGCCACGATCATACCGATGGCCGCAATTTTGAATATAAAATCCACGCTCATTTGTACCTCCTGATCTTTTTAGGCCAGCAGCAGGGCGGCAATCAGCCCGCCGGACAGGCCAAAGACCACATACAGCTGTTTTTGGCGCTTGCATCGGGCGGCGTATTCCTCTGCCCGGCCCTTGGCAAAGGCGATATAGCCGTCGGCGAGCCGCAGTTGGTTTTGCAGGTCGCTTTTGCCCAGCCCCTGCAAAAAGGCGGCCAATTCCCGGTCGTCCCGGGCAGTCAGCCCGGTAGACGCCGTCACGGTATTGGCCGGGTCGCAGCGCTGTAAAAAGCCAAATAGAGCAAAACGAGGGTCCGCCGCCAGCTCTGTAAAAATTGCCCCTGTGTCCGTCATACTGTAGTCCAATAGCAGACGCACCTGTTCGCCCAGGCGGCAAAGCAGCTGCGCCCGCTCGCTGCGACGCACCGCGTCAAGTGCCAGCGAAATACCGATTGCCCCGCAAAAAAGCACCATCATCCACAGTCCAAGGATCTTCATCAGCACCACCCCGCAAATCTACCACGGTAAAAGTATCTCCATATTCTTCCAGCAGTACTACATAGTCAAACTCACCGGTCAGGTACAGCTGTTTGATAATGGACTTATGCACCAGATCCTCCGTATCTCGAATATGTACAGACACAGCAAAGGCCACCCCGGAAGAAAAGCCGGACTTAATGGCCTCCACCTCTGCATCATCGGCGATCTCATCACAGACAATCAATTCCGGTGACAGCGTGCGTACAGCAATCTCGATTCCCTTTTTCTTACCAAAGCCGGTAAGCACATCCGTGTTTACACCCGGGGAAAAGCCGCCGAACTCGCCCCGCTCGTCTACGATACTCACCTTTCTGTACCGACCGCCAAATCCGCCGGACAGTGCTCTTGCCAAATCTCGCAGCACCGTGGTTTTGCCGCCCCCCGGCGGCGCTGCTACGATGATACTGGGCAGCCGACTCACAAAAAGAGTGTTCAGCACCCTGCGGGCGCAACCCCGCTCCTCTCTGGCAATGCGCATATTCAGGGACTGCACATCCCGAATAGCAGTCACCGTGCCGTCCTTCTCCACCGCTGTGGCGGCAATGCCCACCCGGTTGCCGTTGGGCGCAGTCACAAAACCCTCCACCAGCGTGCCCATATGGGTATGGACCGAGTAGGCGCACACCGCAGCAAACAACGCGTCAAACGCGGTATCTGTGACAGAAAGTGCCCGCGCCGAGCAGTGATTAACCAGCTTTCCACCGTCGGTGAGAAAGCAAGTCCGACTGCCCAGCATAACCACCAGCGGCCGCCCACGGCGCACCCGCAGCTCCGTAATTTCTTCTTTCGTCTGCTCCGGCAGGCCCAGTAGCAGATCCCCCAGCGGCTGAGCCAATAGCCGCGCCGCTTCATCAAAATTATTCATAGGTCACCCCGCAATTCATTTCTGTAAAAAGATATGCATCTCAAAGAGCTTGTATGCCTACTCCGTTTATTTCAGTTGCAGTCGGTCCATAATTATGATAAAATAAGCAGAGTCGTGTTAAAATCAAATCCGCACAAAAAATCAAGAGGTGCATTCTATGGATATTACTGCAAACAACAGACCCCGCTTTTCTACAAAATGGATAAATACGGAAACGGTGAATTACACCGCTGCTTATACCCTGTGCCTGCTGGTTCTTTTCGTCGTCAAGCAACTGTGCAAGGTAGCCTTTGGCCTGGGTGGCGGAGTAGCCGTGGGTATCGGGGCCGGTGTGGCAGCAGTGCTTTCCTTTGTGCTGGAGAAGAAATTTGTCTTTCCCAAGGGCACGGCAACCGTTCCGAAACAGGCAGGCGGGTTCCTTTTCCGCTGCGCTGTGGATGTTGGGTTTTATAAAATCTTGTATTTTCTTTTCGCCTCTTTGCTAAAGCGCGAGGCCCCCTTTGTATGGTTGGCAACCATCACCGTGGTGTATGTTTTTAACTATCTGTTTGGTCGTTTACTTGTATTTGACTGCCGGGATAAGGCAGCAACAAAATGTGGCGGACGGCTGTATAAACTGTTCTTTGCCAACCGCTTTTCAGCGGTATCCGCTTTTGTGGCGCTGCTGGGTATTCTCTTTATTTTCATTGTGTACAGCGTTTTCCCCTTTGGAGACGGCACAGTGATGCGTATGGACCTGTACCACCAGTACGGCCCGCTGTTTGCGGAGCTATACGACCGGGTTGTGGAGGGCAAAAGCCTGCTGTATTCCTGGGAAAGCGGGGGCGGAAGCAGCTTTCTCGGCAACTACTTCAACTACCTGTCCAGCCCTTTTACAGTGCTGATCTTCCTGTTTGACAAGGCGGATATCTCCTTTGCCATTACCGCTTTGGTCATTGTTAAATGCATGGCCTCCGCCGTCACCTTTACCTACTATTTAAAAGTGTCCCAAAAGCGCCAATCCTATGTAACTGCCGCCTTTGGTGTGTTCTATGCCTTTTGCGCCTACTTTTTGGCCTATTACTGGAACATTATGTGGATCGACGGCATGATCCTGTTGCCACTGATCGTGCTGGGCATTGAGCGGCTGATCGGCACCGGTAAAGGCGGGTTGTATACCGGTGCACTGGCGGTGCTGTTGCTGTCCAATTACTATATGGGCTACATGGCCTGCATTTTCTCCGTACTGTATTTCTTTGCCTACTTCATCATGACCGCCATGCCCCGACCGGAGAAGAGCGGCGAAAAGCTCACCACCCGGGAGAAGTACAGCGCCAAAAATCTCATGCGCCACCCGTTTCTCAATCGGGGCCTGCGCTTTGCCGGGTTCTCCCTGCTGGCCGGTGCGCTGTGCGCCGTTACCCTTGTACCTACTTACTTTCTGCTGCGGGGGAGCTCCGCTACCTCGGATAGTTTTCCCACCACCTTTGAATCCTACTTTACCATCTTTGACTTTTTGACCTCCCACCTGTCCGCCTTGGAGACCACCATTCGCTCCAGCGGCGACGATGTGCTGCCCAATATCTACTGCGGCGTGCTGCCCCTGCTGCTGGTGCCCCTGTATCTCATCAACCGGCGCATTTCCCTGCGGGAAAAGGCGGTGTACATTGTGCTGCTACTGTTCCTTCTGTTCAGCTTTGACAACAATGTGATGAACTTTATTTGGCACGCCTTCCACTTCCCCAACGACCTGCCCTTCCGCTACTCTTATATGTACTGCTTCCTGGTACTGGTGATGGCGTTCCGTGGGCTGTGCCGCATACGGGACATTGCCTACAAGGACATTGTATTTGTGGCGTTCGGCTGGCTGTTGTATGTCATTGTGGCGCAGAAATTTATGACCACCAAGATGAGTGAGATCTCTATTTATGTGACCATCGCCTTTCTTATTCTCTGGTGTGGACTGCTGCTGTGCCTGCAAAAGCCCGGGTTCAAAAAGAGCGTGCTGGCCTTTGCGGTGATCGCCATGTGCTTTAGCGAGGTAATCGTCTCTGACTGCTCCTCCATTCTCATCACCCAGGGCAACAGTGACTACAAAAGCAACTACGCCGCCTATCTGGAGTCCATTGAAGCCATTCAAAAAAAGGACAGCAGCTTTTATCGCATGGAGCTGACTTATCTTGAGCGGCGCATGGATCCCTGCTACTACGGCTACAACGGCATTTCCACCTTCTCCTCCATGGCCTATGAGGATTATTCTCAGCTGCAATACACACTGGGCATGTTCGGCAACCGGATCAACAGCTATACGTACAATCCGCAAACACCGGTATATAATATGATGTTCAACATCAAGTATCTGATTGCCACCCCCACCAATCCTACCCCTACCGATCGTTATTTTACACAGGTGTACCGCAACAAGGACAAATCTGCCGCCGTATATGAAAACGACTGCTTCCTGCCCATTGCCTATGCGGCCAAAACAGACCTAAAGGACTGGGCGGCAAATGAAGGAGATCCCTTTGATGTACAGGGCGACTATTTCCGCCTGGCCACCGGACTGGACGGAGTATTCGTGCCCTGCGGCTATGTGGACTGCAGCTATGACAATCTTACCGGTGATACCTTTACAGAAAACGGCACTTTCTGGTTCAGCAAGTCCTCAAGCGACGATCAGTACGGCACGGTAGAAGTGACCATCAGTCCATTGCGTAACGGAAATGTGTACATCTATCTTACTTCGCCGGAGGTTAAAACTGCTGAATTCAGCGGCGACGGCATCAAAAATACCCTGTCCCAAAATATCGAAGAGCCCTATATTATGGATCTGGGTTATCATAAAAAGGGCGAAGAGATCACCGTCACCCTGGATGCCGGCAGCATGAGCGCCACAGAAAGCTATGCGTCCATCTACGCCTACAGCATAGATGAAGCGGTCTTTGCAAAAGGGTATCAACAGCTGGCAGACAGCGCCCTGCAGGTCAGCGACTGGGGCGAAACCTACATTAGCGGTACGATCACCGTACACGAAAACAGCTATCTGTGCACCTCAATCCCCTATGACACAGGGTGGACCGTTTATATTGACAGGCAGGAGGCTGAAACATTCAAGTTGGGCGAGGCGCTGCTGACCACAACCATCAAGCCCGGCAAGCACACAGTCGAGTTGCGCTATACGCCGAAGGGGCTGGCCATCGGCGCAGCCGTCAGCGGAGCCAGCGTCGCCGGCGTGGCCGGATATCTGGTTCTTGGTCATATTCACCGCAAAAAGCAACGAAGCGTGAACTAAATATGTCAATTCTCTGAAAATTTTCATTTTCAGGTTTACATTCAATCCCGGTTGTTGTATTATATTGGCGTAAAATTTTAGGAGGAGCTGTCAATATGCCCAGAAAAACCGCTGAAAATGTAGAAACCATCCCTGTAGGTCCCCTTGGAATCATTGCCATGCCCGGCTGTGAGGCCCTGTGTGACAAGATTGACCGTTACCTGGTAAAATGGCGCACCACACAGGCCAGCGAACACCAGAAGAACATTGCGTTTTACGGCTACCAGCGTGACACCTATAAGGTAGATGTAACACTGCCCCGCTTTGGCTCCGGTGAAGCCAAGGGCGTGGTTAACGAGAGCGTGCGCGGCTTCGATTTGTACATCATTACAGATGTATTCAACTACAGCTGCACATACAATATGTATGGGATGGAAGTACCCATGTCTCCGGACGACCACTTTGCAGACTTAAAGCGTGTGATTTCCGCTATTTCCGGCAAGGCCAAGCGCATCACCATTCTGATGCCTATGCTGTATGAAGGCCGCCAGCACAAGAGAAGTAACCGGGAATCCCTGGACTGCGCACTGGCGCTGCAGGAGTTAGTCAATCTGGGCGTGGACAACATTATGACCTTTGACGCCCACGACAAGCGGGTGCAAAACGCTATTCCTAACGGCTCCTTTGAGAATATTATGCCTACCTATCAGATGATTAAGGCACTGGTCAACAGCGTAGACGATCTGCACGTGGACAAGGATCACCTGATGATTATTTCCCCCGATGAGGGCGCCCTGCATCGCTGCATTTACTTTGCCACCCAGCTGGGCGTAAACCTGGGTATGTTCTATAAGCGCCGGGACTACACCCGCGTGGTCAACGGCCGCAACCCCATTGTGGAGCACCAGTACCTGGGCGACTCTGTAGAGGGCAAGGACATTATTATTGTTGATGATATGATCTCCTCCGGTGAGTCTATGCTGGAGGTTTGCTCCAAACTGAAGGGCTTAAAGGCCGGTCGTATCTTTGTTTGCACCACCTTCGGTCTGTTCTGCAACGGCCTGGAAGTGTTTGATGAGGCATACAAGAACGGCACCTTCTACCGTGTATTCACCACTAACGGTGTATACCAGACCCCGGAGTTGCTGAGCCGCGACTGGTACGAGAGCGTGGATCTGTCCAAGTACACTGCGTATTTCCTGGACACCTTGAATCACGATATGTCCGTATCCTCTCTGTTGGACTGCTCCGACAAGATTGAAAAGATCCTCATAAAAAAGGGCTTGAAGGAAGCGAAATAACATGAGCGAGAAAAAAGAAAAAAGAAGCAAGCTGACCGTCCTGCAAAAAAAGTTGCTCATTGGCATTGTATGCGCAATTTTAGCGCTACTGCTCATCGGCGGCGGTGTTTACTGCGGCGTAACGGATCAAAATCCAAAGGACGCCGTGGTTGGCATTTTTACGCCCAGAAAGCAAGCCATTTGTGCCAGTTGGGACAGTCAGGATAAACCCGGCGTGCTGGCCTTTGTGTTCTATTCAGACGGTACATGCGACCGGTATATCTCCACTTGGAACTTTGACTGCGAGTACACAGTTGAGGGCAACAAGCTGACCATTCAGGATCAGGATACAGAGAAGAAGCTGGTGTACCGCTTTTCCATCGTCGGCAAGGTATTGACCCTCACCCTGTTGGAAGAGGATGGCAAGGAGCCGGAGGAGCAACAGGTCACCAAATTTGACCAGGTGGACGAACTGCATATGAAAAGCTTGACCGATATGATCAATGATGTAAAGGAAAAGCAGGCAGAAAAGCAGAGCGAAAGCACCACAGTTGACCAATAACAACCATAAAATCAACAAAAAGCGCTTGCAGGATACAAGCGCTTTTTTATATTCACAGTTACTTGCATAGTCAGCATCTCCCTTGCATAGGCATTAGCAAGGAGATGACAAGCTATGTATGCAAAGCAGTCAACCCGCTGCCAACGGCTTGGCAAATATATTGTCGACACCAGGTCTACCGTGCGCAGCACCGCAAAGGTGTTCGGCGTCAGCAAATCCACTGTACATATGGATGTGACCCATCGTCTGGAACACATAGACCCGGACCTGCACGCAGCGGTTAAAGCTGTATTGGACGAAAACAAGGCAGAGCGCCACATTCGAGGCGGAAACGCAACACGAAAAAAATACCTGCAGCTGAAAAAGGATTGAAAAAATCCGCTGCAAGTGGTACTATAAAGAAAAACGCGCGGAGGTACACTTGCAATGAAGATCGGATTTATCGGCTGCGGCAATATGGGCGGCGCTATTCTGCAAGGGATTTTACAGGGCGGAACACCAGCTGCTGACATTTACGTAGCAGACCATAATACAGACGCTCTGCAACAAAAACTTGGTCATACAGGCGTGCAAATCTGCAATACCAATACGGAAGTGGCGGCGCTTTGTGAAACTGTCTTTTTGGCAGTTAAGCCTAATGTGCTGGCTGCTGTTTTGGCAGAGATCGACCCGATTTTAGCAAAGCGCACGGCCCTGCCCCTGCTGATCTCAATTGCGGCTGGCAAAAGCACCGCCTATTTGGAGGAGCAGCTGACTGTTCCCTGCCCGGTGGTACGGGTCATGCCCAATATCAACGCCATGGTGGGTGAAGCCATTAGTGCCGTTTGTGCCGGCAAGAACGCTACGGCGGAGCAGGCCAAAACCGTGTGTGACCTGATGGGGTGCACCGGCAAGGTGCTGGAATTGGACGAGCGTATGTTCCCCTTGTTCGGCGTACTGGGCGGCTGCTCCCCCGCTTTTGTGTATATGTTCATTGACGCCCTGGCCAGAGCCGGGGTCAAGCACGGGATGCGCAAAGAGCAGGCACTGCAAATCGCCACCCAAAGTGTGCTGGGCAGCGCCAAAATGATCGCCGAGAGCAGCGACCACCCCTGGGAACTGGTAGACCGGGTGTGCTCCCCCGGCGGCACCACCATTGAGGGCGTGCTTTCCTTAAAGGCCGACGGCTTGGAAACCGCCGTGCAAAACGCCGTAGACGCTGCGGTGGAGAAAGACAGCAAATTATAAAAAATCACCCGGTGCCCCCAAAGCGCCGGGTATTTTTATGCAAAGGGAAGCCGCCGGAAAACCGACGGCTTTTTGATCGCTTATATTTTGCTTACAGGCAGGCTTTGATCTTGTCCACCATATCCAGCAGCTCCCAGGGCACATTCAGCTCCTCGCGGCCCATATGGCCGTAGGCAGCCAGCTGACGGTACATGGGACGGCGCAGGTCCAGCCGCTCAATGATCGCGGAGGGGCGCAAGTCGAACACCTTGTTGATAATATCGCAAATCACATCATCGCTGACCTTGCCGGTGCCCTCGGTATCTACCATCACGGACACAGGCTTGGCAACACCGATGGCGTAAGCAAGTTCTACCTCGCACTTGTCAGCCAAGCCGGCAGCCACCAGATTCTTGGCCACCCAGCGGGCAGCATAAGCTGCGCTGCGATCCACCTTTGTCGGGTCCTTACCGCTAAAGGCACCGCCGCCGTGGCGCGCATAGCCGCCGTATGTATCCACAATGATCTTGCGCCCGGTCAGGCCGCTGTCGCCGTGGGGGCCGCCCACAACAAAGCGCCCGGTGGGGTTCACATAAAACACCGTGTTTTCGTCCATCAGTTCTGCCGGTACGGTGGTCTTGATCACCTTGTCGATAATATCCTGCCGCAGGGTCTCCAACTCCACATCGGCGCTGTGCTGGCTGGATACCACAACGGCGGTCACCTTCACCGGCTTGCCGTCGTCATATTCCACAGTCACCTGGGTCTTGCCGTCTGCATACAGATACGGCAGTGTGCCGTCCTCCCGCACTTGAGTCAGCTTCACAGCCAGTTTGTTGGCCAGGCTGATGGGCAGGGGCATCAACTCCGGGGTCTCGTTGCAGGCATAGCCGAACATCATACCCTGGTCGCCGGCGCCATTCAGGTTGTAGGCGTCCTCCTGATCGTGCTTTAACTCAAAGGATTTGTCCACGCCCATGGCAATATCCGGGCTTTGCTTATCCAGCGCAGTCAAAATGGCGCAGGTATTGCCGTTAAAGCCCTTCTTGTCGTCATCATAGCCAATGTCACAAATAATCTTGCGAGCAATGGCAGGAATATCCACCTGCGCTTTGGTGGTAATTTCGCCCATAATCAGCACCTGACCGGTAGTGCATGTGGTTTCACAGGCCACACGACTCATGGGATCCTGCTCCAGCATAGCGTCCAGAATGCCATCGGAAATCTGGTCACAAATCTTGTCTGGATGGCCCTTGGTCACGGACTCACTGGTAAATAAATGTTTAGACATTGTCTTCCCTCCTATTAGGAAAAAATAAAAAAGGCATACACCGAGTGTATGCGATATGCTCCTCATCACTCGGATTTGAACCGCAGGTTTTAGCACCTTACCAAAGCAGGTTGCTGTGGTGTCAGCGGGCCTGTTCCCTCGACCACTCTCGATAAAGTCTATTGAGTTTAGAGATACTATACTCCAATCCCCTAAAAAAGTCAATACCTACCACAGGTTTTTCAAAAAATTCATTTGCACGATTTATGGGCATATTGCACAAAAATGGCCACCATTTTTTGGCACTTAAATTGAAGGTTGTGATATTTGTCCGTTGCTTTTTATTTATATTTTGTTTATAATATTAGTCGTAATTGTCCATGTGTTAAGGAGGTTAAACAAATGGCAAAAAAGACAGTCTTTATTACCGGCGGTACCGGTAACATGGGTTGGGCCGCTGTGCAGGAAATGCTCAAGAAGCCCAGCGAGATCAACATCAAGATGCTGGCTCGTAAAAGCCCGAAGAACGAGGAGAAGCTTAAGGGCCTGATGGCCAAGCCCAATGTAAAGGTAGTTTGGGGCGATCTTTGTGATTATGACGCAATTCTGGAGGGCGTGACCGGTGCGGATTATGTGCTGCATGTAGGCGGCATGGTATCCCCTGCCGCTGACTGGAAGCCGTACAGAACCCAGAAAACTAACATCGGCGCTGCCCAGAACATCTGCAAAGCCGTGCTGGCACAGCCCAATGCAGACGATATTAAGGTCTGCTACATCGGCACCGTTGCCGAGACCGGCGACCGTAATTATCCCATTCACTGGGGTCGCTGCGGCGATCCCATCAAGGTTTCCATCTATGACCACTATGCTGTATCTAAGGTAGTCGCCGAGCGCACCTTTGTTGAGAGCGGTATTAAGAACTGGGTGGTTATGCGCCAGAGCGGTATCCTCTATCCCAATATTCTGAAGAATATGGATCCCATTATGTTCCATGTGCCGATCAACGGCGTGCTGGAGTGGTGCACCGTGGAGGACAGCGGCCGTCTGATGTGCAACCTGGTTACTGAGGACGCTGCCGGTCACCTGGGCGCCGACTTCTGGAACCACTTCTACAACATCGGCTCCGGTAAGGAATATCGTATCTCCAACTATGAGTTTGAGCACCTGTTGCTGGGCACCCTGGGTCTTGCCGGTCCGGAGAAGCTGTTTGACGCCAACTGGTTTATTCTCAAGAACTTCCACGGTCAGTTCTACGCTGACGGTGACAAACTGGAGGAATACCTGCACTTCCGTGAGAACCTGCCCATCCAGGATTACTTTAACCGTCTGGCCGATCATGTAGAGTTCTACTTCAAGATCCCCCGCTACCTGCCCAAGAACGCCGTGGCTGCCTGTGCAAAGCCCTTCATGAAGAAGATCGCTTCCACCAAGGACTTCGGTACCCTGGACTGGGTAGCTACCAAGAACCAGACCCGCCTGTCTGCTTACTATGGCACTTACGAGGATTGGGCCAAGATTCCTGCCAAGTGGGAAGATGTTGAGATCATCAAGTTCAACAAGGACTCCAGCGATGCAGAGAACTACAAGCTGGATCACGGCTATGACGAGAGCAAGCCTGAGTCTGAGTTGGATATTGAGGATATGAAGCAGGCGGCTAAATTCCGCGGCGGCGAGTGCCTGAGCACTTCTATGAAGAAGGGCGATATGGCCACCAAACTGAAGTGGAAATGTGGCTACTGCGGCGCTGAGTTTGAGGCCAGCCCCGCGCTGATCCTGCTGGGTGGTCACTGGTGCCCCGAGTGCTACATCCCCCAGAAGAAGTGGGATTACGACAACATCGCAAAGACCAATCCGTTCTTTGCCCAGGTTTGGTATCCCAACCACACCAAGGACGAGTGCAATGTGTACAACTTCGATGACCTGTTCCAGGTGAACGGTGTGAAGTGGGACGACATCAAGCACTAAGCCTACATAAAACCAAAGAAGCGCTCCGAACCATCGGAGCGCTTGTTTTATATATAGATATAGAAAAAGCCGCAGGAATATTCCTGCGGCTTTCGCAGAATTCCATTGATTTACCCATTCACGCCAACTGATCTGTCTCCGGGAACTGGGAATTGTACAAATGATAATAGAAATCTTTATCCGCCAGCAAAGAGGCGTGAGTGCCCTGCTCAATAATGGTGCCGTCCTTCATCACCAGGATCAGGTCGGCGCCCTTAATGGTGGACAACCGATGGGCAACGATAAAGGAAGTGCGCCCCTCCATCAGGGTCAGGAACGCTTGCTGAATTTTCATCTCCGTGGTGGTATCAATGGAGGAAGTAGCCTCATCCAGAATTAGCACCGACGGATCGCACAGCATAATGCGCGCAATGCAAAGCAGCTGTTTTTGTCCCTGGGACAGGCTGCCGCCGTCCTCGCCGATCTTGGTATAATACCCCTCCGGCAAACGCTGGATAAAGCTGTGGGCATGGGCTTTCTTGGCCGCTGCCACCACGGCATCATAATCCGCACCGGGATTGCCCATACGGATATTGTCTAAGATGGTGCCGCTCTTCAGCCAAGTATCTTGCAGCACCATACCAAAGTTCTTGCGCAGGGCTTTGCGGCCTATTTGCTGCACCGGGGTGCCGTCTATGGTAATCTGCCCGCCCTGCACATCGTAAAAGCGCATAAGCAGATTGATCAGCGTGGTCTTGCCGCAGCCGGTAGGGCCGACAATGGCCACGCGCATACCCGGCTTTACATCCACGGATAGGTCCTCAATCAGCTTGCGATCCGGCAGGTAAGAGAAGCGAATATGCTGCAACTGCACTTTGCCGTCCAAATGCGTAGGCTGCAACGCGCCCTCCGGGTCTGCCGGCACCGGCTCCTCCTCAATGAATTCCATAATCCGCGCGGCGCAGGCCAGTGCGTTTTGGAACTCCGTCACCACGGAGCTGATGTCATTAAAGGGCTTGGTGTACTGGTTGGCATACGACAAAAAGCAAGAGAGCATACCCACGGAGATATTGCCCCGAATGGCGATCATGGCGCCAAACAGCGCCACCGCCGCGTACACAATGCTGTTCACAAACCGGGTGGCCGGGTTGGTGATGGAAGAGAAGAATGTGGCTCGCATGGAATACTTAGCCAGCCGATCATTGATCTCATCAAACTGCTCTTGATTGTCCGCCTCTTTGGAATAAGCGGTCACCACCTTTTGGTTGGTGATCATCTCGTCAATAAAGCCGGTCTGCTCCCCGCGAACGGCGCTTTGCTTTTGGAACATAGCGTAAGTCTTTTTCGCAATAAACCGGGCGATAAAGAAGGACAGGGGCGTGACAACGACCACCACCAGGGTGATCCACACATTGATGGACAGCATAAACGCCAAGGTGCCGATAATGGTCACCACGCCGGTAAACAGCTGAGAAAAGCCCATCAGCAGTCCGTCGGCGAACTGGTCCGCGTCGCTGATGACCCGGGAGACCACATCCCCCTGGGAGTGGCTGTCCAAGTAAGAGAACGGCAGCACCAGCAGCTTATCAAACGCCCGGGCACGCATATCCCGCACCACATTATAGGTGATCTTGTTGTTGAGCATATTCATCACCCACTGCATAGCGCCTACGCACAGCAGCATGACCACCACAGTGATCAGGTGGCGGGCAACAGCGGCAAAGTCCACCTGCCCCGGGCCGATGATGGCGTCAATGGCGTAGCCGATACGAATAGGCACATACAGGGTCAGCACCACCGACCCGCCGGCCAGCAGTACAGACAAAAACAGCAGGTACTTATAGTGACCGATATAGCCAAAAATCTTCTTCAAAGTAGAGGTGTTCTTTTTCATGCGCCGGTCACCTCCTCGCTGAATTGAGAATGATAAATTTCGCCATACGCCGGGCAATGCGCCAAAAGCTCTTTGTGGGTCCCGGTGCCTACCAGGCGCCCGTCCTCCAACACCAAGATTTGGTCGGCACACATCACGGAGCTGGCCCGCTGGGAGACGATAAACAGCGTAGGCTTATAAGGCAGCGCCAAAATGGCCTTGCGCATAGCAGCCTCTGTTGCATAATCCAGGGCAGAGGACGAGTCGTCCAGCACCAGGATCTGCGGTTTGCGCACCAGCGCCCGCGCCACAGACAGCCGCTGCTTTTGCCCGCCGGAGAAGTTGGCGCCGTTTTGCTCCACAGGGGCGTCCAGACCGCCTTTATCCTCCACAATATCCAGCACCTGCGCCGTGCTTAGGGCAGCGCGCAAATCATCGTCTGTGGCGCTATCGTCGCCCCACAGCAGATTACTGCGCACCGTACCTTGGAACAGCACTGCCTTTTGCTGCACATAGCCGATCCAGTGGCGCAGGTCCTCGTCGTTATACGCGCAAACATTCTTGCCAAAAACGGACACCTGCCCGTCCTTTATATCATAAAAATGCGGAATCAGGGACACCAGGCTGCTTTTACCGCTGCCGGTGCCGCCGATAATGCCCACGACGCTGCCCTGGGGCACGGCAAAGGAAATGTGCTCCAGGGACGGCTCGCCGGCGTTCTTGTACTGCAAGGTCACATCGTCAAAGGCAACGGCCACATTGCTGTCCCCCGCCTTGCCATCATCGGTATGCTTTAATGTGGGTTCCAGCTGCAATACGCCCTGAATACGAGAAGCGCAGGCCAGCGCCTTGGTGATGGTGATAATCATATTGGCCAGCTTCAAAAGTTCTACTAAAATCTGGCTCATATAGTTATAGAGCGCCACCACCTGGCCCTGGGTCAGGTCGCCCAGGCTCACCCGCACAGCGCCGGTATGGATCAGCACCACGATCCCGGCGTTGATGAGAATGTAGGTCAGCGGGTTTAACAGCGCTGAAAGGCGGCCCACGCTGCGCTGCAAGTGGGAGAGCATCTCATTGCGCTTATTAAAGTTGGCCTGCTCCGCGTCCTCCGCCGCAAAGGCACGGATCACACGGGCACCGGCATAATTCTCTCTGGTGGTCAGGGTCACACCGTCCAGCTGGCGCTGCACATTCTTGTACCCGGGCATGGTCAGCCCCATAATGCCAAACACCACCAGGGACAGCGCGGCGATCACCACAACAAAGATCAGCGCACAACGCACATCAATGGTAAAGGCCATCACCATAGCGCCCAGCACAATAAAGGGAGAGCGCAAAAACAGACGCAGCGCCAGGTTTACACCGTTTTGCACCTGGGTCACATCATTGGTCATTCGGGTGATCAGCGAGGAGCGCCCCAGCGTGTCCAACTCTGAAAAGCTCAGGCTCTGAATTTTGCCAAACAGGCTGCTGCGCAGCTCCTTGCCAAAGCCGGTAGCTGCCCGGGCGGCAAAGAACTGGGCAGTAATGGCCATCACCATACCCACCACGGCAAAGCCCACCAGCAAGGCGCAGTTTTGGTAGATCACGGCCTTGTTGCCCGGCCGAATACCGCTGTCAATGATCCGGGCCACCACCAGCGGCACGATCAGTTCAAAGGTCGCTTCCAGCAGCTTAAACAGCGGCGCAAAGAAGGACTCTTTCTTATAATGCTTCAAATAGACCAACAAGTCTTTCAGCGTTCTCACCCTCCTGTCTGCCCACCCGGGCAGCGCATATCATTTTGCAAATCGCTACTTATTATAATTATTATTTGCCTTTCTGTCAATAAACCTTGACAAATGCGGCCAAAGTGCTATGATTATAAAAAAATGCGAGGTGATCTCAATGGAAAACAAGCCGGTTACGGCCATTATCGTTGGCGCCGGGCACCGCGCCATGGTGTACAGCAAGCTGGCGCTGACCAACCCGGAGCTGCTGAAGATCGTGGGCGTGGCAGACCCGGACCCCATTCGGCGCAAAAAGTGCCGTGAGCTTTACGGCTTTGGCGAGGATATGTGCTTTGAAAATGCAGATGCGCTGGCTGCCAAGGGTAGACTGGCGGACGCCATCATCAACGGCACGATGGACGAGGTGCATATCGAGACCTCCGTGCCCCTGCTGAACGCCGGGTACGATATGCTGCTGGAAAAGCCCTTTGCCGTGAATGAAGAAGAAATGCGCACCTTGGTGGACTGCGCCCGGCAGAACCACAGCAAGGTGATGATCTGCCATGTGCTGCGGTACACGCCGTTCTACTACGGCATTAAAGAGCGCGTTGCCGCCGGTGAGATCGGCGATATTATCAATATTCAGACCCTGGAACATGTGTCTTATCACCACTTGAGCACCTCTTTTGTGCGGGGCAAGTGGTCCAATAGCCAAAAGTGCCACACCAGTATGCTGCTGGCCAAGTGCTGCCACGATCTAGACATGATGATGTGGATGATGGCAGAGACCAAGCCCACCGCCGTCAGCTCCTTTGGCGGCAAGTTCCAGTTTAAGCCGGAGAATGCCCCGGCAGGCGCCGGCACCCGGTGCATGGTGG
This sequence comes from bacterium, assembly GCA_963605415.1. Lineage (GTDB taxonomy): Bacteria > Bacillota > Clostridia > Oscillospirales > Acutalibacteraceae > CAG-217. The sequence continues at coordinate 150,568 of CAVCUL010000003.1, forward strand.
ACTGCCCGCTGGTAGACACCTGCCGCTACTCCTGCAAGCGGCTGTACATTGACCACCCGGACCGCTGGTCCTTCTATGTGTGGGACAAGCTGGAGGGCATTGAGCACCCCACCATTGAGGACAAGATCAACTTACTCAAGGGCGACTCCCCTTACGGCCGCTGCATTTACAAGTGCGACAACGATGTGGTGGACCACCAGAGCGTGATGGTCCGGTTCACCAGCGGCGCCACCGGCACCCACAATATGGTTGGCGGCTCCTCCGCGCCCCTGCGCCGCATTCACATCATCGGCACCAAGGGCGAAATTTACGGCAACTTTGAGGAGTCCAAGTTCTATGTGTCCAAGATCGACCCCTCCCCGGAGGCCCACAACGGCGAGTGCCAAATTGAAGAAGTGGACCTGAATGTACAGGGCGATATGGTGGGCGCTTACGGCGGTCACGGCGGCGGCGACGAGCGACTGGCGGCGGACTTTGTGCAGTTCGTCCGCGGCGAAAAGCCCAGCCTGGCCTGCACCTCTATTTTTGACTCCGTAGCCGGTCACCTGTGCGTGTACCTGGCAGACGAGAGCCGCACCCACGGCGGCCAGCCGGTAGCGGTACATCTGGACTAAAACAAAAATCCACACAAAAAGCCGTCGGTCACAAGGACCGGCGGTTTTCATTATATATACAATTAACAGTTAATATTCTACTTTTAAGCCCTCTTCCGCCTCAGCCACCTTGAGCATAATGGCGCACTCAATGCGCTTGCGGTGCAGCTGGCAGCCAAAATCATACACGCCGTTCACACTGCCGGTGGTATGGTACGCATTGGCAGCGCACCCACCGCTGCAATACAGCTTGGCAAAGCAGTCCTTGCATTCCTTGTGGCTATATACATTGCAGTGCTCAAACTGCTCCAGCACCTGGGGGCGGGTAACGCCATCGTACACATTGCCCAACAGGAAGTCCGTATCGCCCACAAACTGGTGGCAGGGGTACAGATCGCCGGTGGGGGTCACAGCCATATACTCCGTGCCCACGCCGCAGCCGCTGACCCGCTTAACAATACAGGGGCCGCCGTCCAGGTCGATCATATAGTGATAGAAAGTAAAGCCGTCGCCCTTGCGATAGCGGCGCAGCATTTCCTTGGCCAAGATCTCGTACTGGTCCAGCAGCGCCGGCAGGTCGCTCTCCTGCAAGGCGTAATCCTCCTTGGGATCGCACACCACCGGCTCAATGGACAGCTCCTTAAAGCCAAGATCAGCCATGTGCAGCACATCGGCGGCAAAGTCCGTATTCAAATGCGTATAGGTGCCCCGCATATAATAGTCCTTTTGCCCTCTGGAGTCTGCAAAGCGCTTGAATTTGTCCAAGATCAGATCATAACTGCCCTTGCCGTTGCGGCCCACCCGCAGGCGATCGTGGGTAGCCTTGCGCCCGTCCAAAGACAGCACCACATTGCCCATCTCCCGGTTGGAGAAGTCGATCACATCGTCGTTGATCAGCAGGCCGTTGGTGGTGAGGGTAAAGCGGAAGTTCTTGTTGTGCAGCTTTTCCTGCTCCCGGCCATAGGCCACCAGCCGCTTGCATACATCCCAGTTCAGCAGCGGCTCGCCGCCAAAGAAATCCACTTCCAAATTCCGGCGGCCGGGGCTGTTGGCGATCAGATAATCCAGCGCCTGCTTGCCCACTTCATAGGACATAATCTCCCGCTGGCCGTCATACTCGCCCTTACCGGCAAAGCAGTATTTGCACGCCAGGTTGCAGTCATGGGCCACATGCAGGCAAATGGCTTTCAGCACACCTTGGCGGCGCTTAAATTGGTCCGCCACCGCCTCAAAGGTGTCCTCTGCAAACAGCCGCCCGTCGGCGATCAGCGCCTCAATATCTTCAAAACAAAGATCTATATCCGCATTGGTCACATCCGGCTGATCCTTGTACTTCTCTAAAATAAAACGGCGGATCTCCTCTTGATCATGATCCCGGTACATGGTGATCATATCATAGGCTACCGGGTCCACAGAATGGACGCAGCCGCTGTTTTGGTCCAGAATAATATTGTAGCCGTTTAGTTTATATGCGTGTATCATAGTCTACTCCAAACAAAAAAGGCGGGACCCGGGCAATCGCCCATCCCGCCCTAATTGCAAAATTCTTATTTCTTCAGCTGCTCGCACTTCTGGTTGGCAACGGAGCAAGAGGTCTTGCTGGCAGACTGACAAGAAGTCTGGCACTCGCCGCAGCCGCCCTTCTGAGCGGAAGCACAAAGATTTCTGGAACTTAAAGTTTTAATTCTTTTCATGAAAAGCACCTCATTTCAATATGTTGGCTCTATTTTACAATACTTTCAGTCCTTTGTCAATACGCAGCAGCAAATGCGCTCCGCCCCGCCGCCGGCCGTGCCGTGGAGCACTGTGCAGCTGTTTTTCGCCGTCTGTATCGACTGCACAAACGCCGCGGTGATCTCCTCCCCGGGCACGATCATCGGCACCCCGGGCGGATAGGCAAATACCGTCTCGCAGGCGATACGCCCCACTGCCTGCTCGATCGGCAGCGGCTCCCCGGCGGGCACCTGCCAGCTTTGCAGGTGCTGGGGCGACAAGGGCAGCGGTGCCACCGGCCAGTCGCCCGGTTCCAATGTGCTGTCGATCTCCGTCAACGCGCGGGCCAGCAAATCAAATCCGGCGGCGGTGTCCCCAACCGTTGCCATACAGATCACATGGATACGGTCGCTCATCTCCGGCTCGATCCCCCACGCCCGCAGCCGATCCGCCAGGGCGTTTCCGTCTATATTGCAATGCAGGGTGGAAATATTGATCTTGGTGGGATCGTCCGCCCGGATCAGCCGCAGGTGCCGCAAAGGCAGCCCATATAGCTTTTCCAGTCCCGCTTGCAGGGTTGCAAATACAGCCGGATCCGCCACAACGGCAGCCATTTTTGCCACACTGTTCATCAGCACATAGCTGGGCGAGCTGGTCTCGTACATATCCATATATCGCTTGATTTTAGGCGCCAGCGACGGGTCATACACCTGCACCCCGGCGGTCTGGGTCAGCGCCGGCAGGGTCTTATGGTAGGAGCAAATCACTGCGTCCCCCGCCATATGCCCTGGCAGCCAAGGGGCCAGCCCCAGATGGGCGCCGTGGGCAGCGTCTACCACCAGCGGAACCGGGCAATGCAGGCGGGAGATATAGCCCTCATAGGTAGGCGAGGTCACCACCACCGCTGCCACATCGGGGTGTGCGGCCAATGCCGCCTCCAGCGACGCCTGGGATATTCGGGTATAAAAACCGGTGGCCGGGTCAAATTCCGGCTCCACATAGTGCACCTGCAACCGGTTCAAAAAGCAGGCGTTGTACACCGCCTTGTGGCAGTTGCGAGCAATGAGAATTTCGTCCCCCGGGTTACACAAGGCGGACAGAGTCGCCAAAATGCAGCAGGTAGAGCCGTTGACGGAGAGGAAAGACGACTCTGCGCCGTACAGCGCCGCCAAATCCTCTTGCAGCCGGGCCAGCACCCCGGCGGGTGCGTGCAGATCGTCGTAGCCGTCGATCTCCGTAATATCTATTTCCGCACCCGGCAGACCAAAGGCCGGGTTGCGCTTGTGGCCGGGCATATGGAACGGATAGCGCTCCAGTTGCTCCAGCGCTCGATCAAGCCGCATAAGCTGTCACCTTCTCTTTTTGATAAATCGCAATATTCAGCAGCACCACGCCGATAAGCACCGGCACTGCCTCGATCAAGCCGGTCTCTTTGTAGATCAGCAGCAAAATCAGATCGACGATCATCAGCGCCGCCCAAAATACCGAGGCGTACTGCCAAAATCGACCTTTTTCGAATGAAAACAAAAAGCACAGGAAGATCGCTATCCCGCTAAGCACGGAAAAAGTCAGTGACCCAATGCAATGCAGCAGCCACAGGGTGTGCCGCACAAAATCAAAAGGACAACACACTGTCAACGCCATACCCACACCGGCAGGCAATAGCAAACCGTGGCAAAGTCCTCTGCGCTTTTGTCGATTATATATAGTATAGAGCAAAAGGTAAAGTACACCATATGTAACCGTGCCCCACAACGCAAACAATACCGGATGATCAAGGCCGATAGCGGAAAGTGCCCCTGCGTTTGTGTACGGATCAGCAAATTGCATATACAAGATTGTAAATCCGCCATAGAATAAAGAAATCAGCGAAATCCAAATTTTTTTCATAAAAACCTCAAAAAAATCGAAATTTCTTATTGACATTTTACCCCACCCGTGGTATTATGTCAATGCTGTTTCGGACAGCACCGCAGATCAAGCCGTTTGGCTCTGCCTCGCCCACTCTTGGCGTGTAAAAATAAAGAGCGAATTAAATATGCGGATGTGGCGGAATTGGCAGACGCGCTAGATTCAGGTTCTAGTGAATGCAAGTTCATGTGGGTTCAAGTCCCGTCATCCGCACCAAATCGGTAAGCATTGTTCTTTGCTTACCGATTTTCTTTTTTAATTTTTAATTGTGTGTTGTTTTCATCTATACTATATATTAAATTTTTCTTGCTATTTTTTGTCAGTTATATTGACATTTGTGTGGATTTTTGGTATGATTTTCCTTGGCAATTGCAATAAACTGCGCAACTGCCATACAATTTCAAAGAAAGGGACAAAAGAAACTAATGGAATTAATCAAAACCGAGAATTTGTACGAAAATCAATCTATCGTCATCATCAAGGCCATCCTGGCAGATGATGACACCGACTTGCAGGTGATGGAAATTTCCCTGGGCATCAAAAATGATCGGGGCGATATAACAGAAATTCGCACCATTCATCGAATGCTTTGCTGAACACAGAATACCCGGAGACAGTCGTTGACCGCCTCCGGGTACATTTTTTATTTTCTCTCATCATTCACAAGGAACCGTCCCCTGTTCTACCATTCTCGTCATAGGTAAAGGCGGCATAGGCCTCTTCGTTGCCGTCCTCATCTACACCGGAGATCTTGCTCAGCTGCCGCCCGGCGGACCACTTGATCTTGGCACCGTAATAGTTGATGGGATTGCCATTTGCATCGTACAGCAAGGATTCATTTTCATCAATGGCGGTGGCATTGACCAGCTCGTCCTCCCAAACATCGTCCCCGCTCTTGTAGGTGCAGGTATAGGACTTGGTGGGAGTTTGGTCGGTCAGGAGAACAATCGGTAGGAAAATTTGAAATTGTGACTTTGTCTTAGTCATATTTCTAATTTAGTTTACTTTTGCGATACAAGGAACCGTCCCCTGTTCTATGGATTTGTATTCGTCATATTCCTAATTAAGTTTACTTCTGCGATACAAGGAACCGTCCCCTGTTTTACATATCCGGAATTTGCCAGATTTCACCGTCCAGATCATCATAATCGTACTGTAGATATGTTCCGCGATCTTCAGAGCGGTATATATACGGTATATCATGATCGTTGCACCATTTCATCAAGGTAATTGCTTTATCTTGATTCAACCTATATTGCTCAGTAAATGACAAACCATTTATATCAATAAACACACGATAGCGAAAATATACATCTTCTTCATCCTTAGCCGCATTAAAGAACTCGGTTACCTGCGGATTATTCAAAGCCCGCATTAAATCTTTGTATCGAGATTCTGGAATAAAATGAGGAAATGGGATAATATCTGGATTATCATCATACATATCGCACGGACCTCTGTGATCAATCATCTTGAAGTGTTTCATGTCGAACCAATAGTCCTGCTGATTCGCTTCTTGCTCATCTAAGCTGTAGGAGCAGTAACAGTAGTATTTGTTAATGTTTAATCTTTTCATAGTAGTCTCCTTACTTTAATTTGTTCCCATACCAAATGTGTATAGCGTGTTTCCTGTCGTGATAATGAGGGTAACCGCCTTGTACACCCATTGGCACACAATTTTTTTCTGCACCTAGGGCTACAGCTAGCGTCTTCGCTGCCACTTGTGAGTCAGCGAAGACTCCCCAACAGTTTTCATTACTTTTCTTAACGCTTTTTGCATTCTGCCCAAGTTTTTCCAAGTTGACATTTCTAGTGACATTAAAATCCAGCGTTTTATTTGTAATACCTAAAGCGCTCATAGTTTCTGCCCATGTCAATTTGGGGCCAAAAGTACATTTTTTGCCGCCTTTGTTCATATAACAAAATTGATATTCTCTAGAAGTAGACTTCCTTTTTTTAGGCTTTACATTCTTTCCTACTTGCACCTCGCCATTTCCAGAAGCTGCCGTAACGATGATGACAATAAGGTAAATAATTAAAATTAAGACGCCAACACTTACTCCTATCAGAAGATATGTAAACATTTCAGCAAGAGTTGCAACTAATGCACCCAATGCGCCTCCACCGACTGCGACTTCCCCATACAAATAGCCACTGGGGTCTTTGTGATTTAATGGAGAATTTGCACAATAAACATACAAGCTTAATGTATTATGTTGGTCCGTTTCGTCAGCGAATGCAAAAAAATCATCAGCAGAAATAAAGCGACCAAGATCCGGATCATAATATCTGGACTGCAAATAATACATACCTGTTTCAGAATCGTAATAATAACCACGATAACGAAGCGGGTTTGCAGTAGCCACAGCCAGCTGGTCCGCATTGTCCGGTTCTGTCGTGTTGATTTGAAACAATTTGCCCCAGGGATCATAGACATACTGGGCCAGCAGGTTGCCCTGCGCATCAGTAATACCCACAACATCACCATTTGGTTAGTGATATAGTGGTACAGGGCGCCGTTGAAACAAAGCCTAATGATGAACTATTAGCAACACGAGGAATCGTCCCCTGCTCTATAGAGTTCACTCATAATCTCTCTCCCCTTTTCTCTTTTTAAGCCTCTAATCTCACCAAGTTTAGCATAGCATAAACCCATCAATTGCGCAACCAACAATTTTGGTTATTTTTGTCTATTAATGAGTTGCGGACATTGTTTGGTTATAAGGAAAATGAGAAATTCACATGGCAACATCTGCAACATAAAAACCATCGGCGATTGATGGATGGCCTTGTTCAGAGCACCATAAACTCTTATGATTTCAGTCGTCGCTTCTTTGGAAAAATTAAATTCGCTCACTTGTTATAAATAATCATACAACATAATGAATAATCGATAGTATTGAGTATGTTTCTCTATAATATATATGTTATTAGATCGTTGTAAGTGAATGGTATACATTCTGGTATACATTTTATCGTAAAGTAGTGTAAAATAGCGTAAAACTCGCACAAATGAGTTCAATGAAAAAGGGCATAAAAAATCCCCTAAAATAGCCAAAAATCGGCGATTTTAAGGGAAATTTTGTGGTGATCCATCGGAGATTCGAACTCCGGACACCTTGATTAAAAGTCAAGTGCTCTGCCAACTGAGCTAATGGATCGCATCCGCCCCCTGAGGGGCGCTGGCTGGGGAGGCGGGATTCGAACCCACGCATGAGGGAGTCAAAGTCCCTTGCCTTACCACTTGGCGACACCCCAATGGTTATGGGCGTTATTCAAAAAAATGGGGTGGGATATCGGATTCGAACCGATGACCTCCAGTGCCACAAACTGGCGCTCTAACCAACTGAACTAATCCCACCATGTATTGGCGCGCTTGAAGGGACTCGAACCCCTGACCCACTGCTTAGAAGGCAGTTGCTCTATCCACCTGAGCTACAAGCGCAAATCTGAGCATCCCTTGCTGGAGCGGGTGATGGGAATCGAACCCACACGACCAGCTTGGAAGGCTGGGATTCTACCATTGAACTACACCCGCAGATGCAACGCTCACTATTATAGCTAAATGGGGGCAAACTGTCAAGAGATTTTAAAAAACTTTTTTGTTTTTCAAATGCCTTAATCAAGCGCGTATCTATTTTATATCACAATTCGTCCGCTGTTTCAAGTACGAACTACAAATTATGACCTGCATTTTCCAATATTGCAAAATCATTTTCTGCTTCATTCGTACGGATAGGTGCAATTGTACGGTGATTTAATAAGATATTCCAATATTTTTCATTTATTTTAGAGAAATGTATTGACTTTTTCTTGAAATCTGTGTATCATATACACAGAACGAACACGAAATGATCGTTCTAACCCTAAAAAGGGAATGAAAAAGGAGGGGGCAGAGTACACAGCGCGTCTTATTACTTCTCTCTTTTCGCGCGCTGAACTCCAAACACCCGTCACACCGAACGGTGCAAGGGAAGAGCAGGTCTCATGGCCTGCTCTTTTCTTTTGCGATACAGAGAACCGTCCCCTGTTCTACAGAGAACCGTCCCCTGTTCTACACACAGAGAACCGTCCCCTGTTCTACCCTGTTCTATGCATAATTTTCACTCAGAGACAGGTATTTTTCGTTACCCCAAAAAAGCAGAAAACGGCTCCCCGGGTTTTGCGCCAAGGAGCCAAAAAACATGGAATTGATTTTAACTAAGCTTGGCCTTTCCGGTACACAGCTGATAATAGCGTCCCTGCTGGGCCATCAGGGCGTCGTGGTCGCCCCGTTCAATAATGCTGCCGTCCTCAAGCACCATAATGGCGTTGGACTCCCGTACCGTGGAGAGCCGATGGGCAATCACGAAGGTGGTCTTACCGGCCATCAGCCGATCCATGCCATGCTCAATGTGCTTCTCCGTACGGGTATCAATGGAGGAAGTGGCCTCGTCCAGCACCATCACCGGCGGATCCGCCACTGCCGCCCGGGCAATGGCCAGCAGCTGGCGCTGTCCCTGGCTCAGATTGCCGCCGTCGCCGGTGAGCATAGTCTGGTAGCCCTCCGGCAGCCGTCGTATAAAGGAATGAGCAGAGGCCAGCTTGGCCGCAGCAATGCACTCTTCGTCAGTGGCATCCAACCGTCCGTAACGAATATTATCCATCACCGTACCGGTAAACAGATGGGTATCCTGCAGTACCATAGCCAGACTGCGGCGCAGATCGTCCTTTTTGATGCGGCGAATGTCAATGCCGTCATAGGTAATGGTACCCTCCTGAATATCGTAAAAGCGATTAATCAGGTTAGTAATGGTGGTTTTGCCTGCGCCTGTGGAGCCGACAAATGCAATTTTCTGTCCCTCCTTGGCGTACAGGTTAATATGATGGAGCACCACCTTTTCCGGCACATAGGAGAAGGTTACATCATGGAACTCCACAGCCCCATGTACCGGCACCCGGCGATCGCCGTCTTGCCAATACCACTGTTTTGCTTCCCCGGTACCGGTCACCGTCAGGGTCACCGTACCTTCATCCTCCTCGGACGCGGTGTCCATCATCTCAAACACACGCTCCGCACCGGCCAGAGCAGAGAAAATTGTGTTCATCTGGTTGGCAATTTGGTTTATGGGCTGCGTAAACTGCTTAGCGTAGCTGAGGAAAGTGAAGAATGTGCCGATATCCATTCGACCGGTCAGTGCCAACAGACCACCGGTTAAAGCAATCATGGCATAGCCTGCATTGTTGACACCGGTGGACACCGGGCCCATCAGTCCGGCAAAAAAGTTGGCGTTGGTGGCAGCAGCGCGAAAAGCCTCGTTGTATTCCTCAAATCCATCAACGGCAGCGTCCTCATGGTTAAACACCTTAATGACCCGCATACCCTCAATAGACTCCTCAATATTGCCGTTCATCCGCCCTAAATGCGCCTGCTGGGCCTGAAAATAGTGACGGCTTTTTTTGCCGATTTTGGTCACCGTTACCAACATGATAATCATAAACACCAGCGAAATACAAAACAGCACCGGACTCAGGGCGATCATCATTATCACAATACCGACGAAGGTAAAGGCAGAAGATACCAGCTGCACCATGGACTGTTCCAGCATCATCTGAATATTGTCCACATCATTGGTGTAGCGACTCATAATCTCGCCGTGGGTCTTGGTATCAAAAAAACGCAGGGGCAAGGTCTGCATATGATTAAACAGCTCTTTGCGGATCAGGTTTGTGGTTTTATAAGCAATCTTTACCATCACCTTGCTTTGAATAAACATACAAAGGGAGGCGCCGATATAAAGCGCAGACACAATCACCAGATTGTGCATCAAATTACGCACACCTACGGTAGCAAAATTACCCGCCTGGATTGAGGACTCAATATCATTCAAAATCGGCTTGAGCCAATAAGAGGCGCCTACAGAACAAACGGTGCTGGCCACCAGCATCACCAGTACTGCCAGCAGCATAAACTTGCTTTTGCCCATATATTGCAAAATACGCCCAAAGGTCTTTTTGGCATTCTTCGGCTTTTTATAATCTGTTTTTCTCGGTCCCGGCATTATTCACTCACTCCCTTCGCCTGTGTACGCACAATCTCGTTGTAGATCTCGTTATCGGCCAGCAACTCCTCATGTGTACCGATGCCTTTGATCTGGCCGTCGTCCAACACCAGAATCTGGTCTGCTTCCTGCACGGAGCTAACCCGCTGGGCAATGATAAATACGGTAGTATCCTTAAAATCCCGGTAAAAGCTCTCCCGGATTTTGGCCTCCGTTGCCGTATCTACAGCAGAGGTGGAATCATCTAAAATCAAAATCTTCGGGTGTTTAATCATGGCACGGGCAATACAAAGTCGCTGCTTTTGCCCGCCGCTCAGATTCAGACCGCCCTGACTTAGATCCGTATCATAGCCTTTGGGCTGTGCCATCACAAAGTCGTGGGCTTGGGCTGCTTTACAGGCGGCTACGATTTCTTCATCGGTAGCGTCCTTTTTACCCCAACAAATATTTTCTTTAATGGTACCGCTAAAGAGCACATTCTTTTGCAGCACCACACCGATCATCTCACGCAGCGCAACCAAATCATACTTGCGCACATCCACTCCGTCAATCAACACCTGCCCGGCGGTCACATCGTACAGTCGTGGAATCAGATTGACCAGACTGCTTTTGCCGCACCCGGTGCCGCCTACGATACCGATCACCTGTCCCGGCTTGGCGGTAAAACTGATTTGCTCTAAGATATCGTCGCCGTGACCCTCTGTGTTGTACTTAAAGCTCACATTCCGGAACTCTACGCCCCCCTGGGGTGCCTCCGGCACATAGGGATTCTCCGGATTGGTAATATCCACTTCTGTATCCAGCACCTCAACCACACGATCGCCGCAGGCTTTGCCGCGGGCCAGCTGCAGCAACATCATGGAGATCATCATCAGGTTCATGAGTATTTGGATCACATAAGAAGCAAAAACGGAAATCTGGCCTACCGCCATCAACCCCTCGTTAGCCTCCAGCGCGCCCTTATAGTATACAAAGACCACCACGGCGTTGAGCATCAGCATCATCACCGGCATTACGGTCACGATCAGCCCCGCCGCTTTGGCACCCTGGGCTGCCAGATCATCAGAGGCGGCATGAAATTTCTCTTTTTCGTGATCCTCCCGCACATAAGCCTTGACCACCCGCATACCGATCAGATTCTCTTGCACCACACGGTTCACATTGTCAATTTTTTTCTGCATCTTTTGGAACATAGGAAAACCGAACTTCAAAATGCAGGCCACCACCACAATCAGAATCGGCAGCAGCACCAAAAGCATGGCGCTCATTCTGGGATTGATGGACACGGCAAACACCGCAGCCACAATCACCAGCGACGGCACACGCACCAAAATCCGAAGACTCATCATAACCACATTTTGCAGGGTGGTCACATCATTGGTCATGCGCGTGGTCAGCGACGCGGTAGAAAAAGTATCAATATTCTTAAAGGAAAAGCGGCTGATCTTGCGATACATATCTCCACGCAGCCGAAAGGCAAACCGCTGGCTTACATCCGCAGAACTTTTCATAGTGATAATGCCGCCCAGCAAACCCAGCACGGCCAGCCCAAACATACCCAGTCCGCTGACAATCACCGTCGTGCGCAGCGTCTCCGGCGCGGTGGTAGTGCTCACTTTTTCATAAATCCCATTGGCCAAAGAGGGCAATGCCAGCTCGCATATGGCCTCTACAATCATACCTGCGGCACTGATTGCAGACAGCAACCACAAGCCCTTCATGTACTTGGATAATTTTTTTAACATCAAATTCTCCTTTCTGTTTTCCAAATTATACAGCAGCGGCGCTTAGTCCGACACATTCTCGCGACTCACATTTTGTAGCGCCTGCTCCAGCAAACGCGCCAATTCCAGCACTTGCTCCCGGCTCATACCGGCAGTGAGCACGCTTTCCAGCGCGTCCATCTTTTGGTGAATTTTTTTCGGTGCGTCATCCGCTGCGGGCGTCAAATACAACCGCATAATTCGGGCGTCATGTTCATCCGCCCGTTTTTCAATAAATCCGGCCTTTTCCATACGCTTAACAGACACGCTGGCGGTAGCGCTGGCCACACCCAGGGCGCGACTCAACTGTGCCAAGGTCATCCCCGGCTCTCGGCTGAGCAGCAGCAAAACATCCTGCTGACCGGAGAACAGGCCTTGCTCCGCAACGGCAGCGTTAAAAGTCTTGCGCAAATATTTAGAAAGTTCCATCACCCGGGGACCGATTTGATCCGGCCGTAAAGGGCGGCGATGGCAGGGCTTTAACTCCATACATGCACTTCCTTTTCATTCATTTAGCCGCCTATCATTAGTCGGCTTGTGATATATTTTAGCACACTTGCACAAAAAGTCAAGCATTATATTGTAAAACCCGCCAAAGTGTGATAGAATAGGCAACCGTTAGAGGAGCGGCTGTATGGATTTATATGATTATAATACTATAAAGAGAATCTTGACCCGTCACGGTTTTACTTTTTCCAAAGCGCTGGGGCAGAATTTTTTAATTGATCCCACCGTGTGCCCGCGCATGGCTGCGGCTCTGGAAGCAGATGACCATACCGGCGTGCTGGAAATCGGGCCGGGCATCGGTGTGCTCACCAAGGAGCTGTCTGCCGTGTGCGGCCGAGTGGCCGCCGTGGAGTTGGATCGCCGACTGCCGGATGTGCTGGCTGAAACCCTTGCAGATTGCCCCAATGTGCAGATCGTCCCCGGAGATGTGCTTCAAATGGATCTGCAGACACTGTTTGCACAACAGTTTTCAAATTTCGATCGGATTGAAGTCTGCGCCAATCTCCCCTACTATATCACCACACCGGTGCTGATGCGTCTGCTGGAAAGCGACCTGCCTATTGATCGTCTGGTGGTGATGGTACAGCTGGAGGCGGCTCGCCGCCTGTGTGCCCCGCTGGGCAGCCGGGACTGCGGAGCCGTATCTGCCGCCGTGGAGTATTATACGCAAGCGGAGATTTTGTTTGAAGTGGGAAGGGACAGCTTTTATCCCAGTCCGAATGTGGACTCCGCGGTGATTGTCCTGACCCGGCGGCAGCAGCCCCCGGTACAGGTATCGGACGAGGTCTATTTTTTCCGTGTGGTTAAGGGTGCCTTTTTGCAGCGGCGCAAAACTCTGGCTAACAGTCTGAATGCCGCCCTGGGTGTACCTAAAGCAGAGCTGACTGCGCTGTTCCAAGCCTTGGGGCTGAGTGCCACTGTGCGGGCCGAGCAACTGACCATGCCCCAGATGGCCGCACTGGCAAACGCACTGTATGAAAAGAGGAATTTCTAAATCGTGAAAGATAACACACAAGTATTTGAAAGTTACGCCGTACCCCGTGCCGTGCGCACGCTGGCACTGCCCAGCATGATGGGTATGCTGATGAACATTGTATATAATCTAGCAGACACATTCTTTGTGGGTCAGACCGGCAACGCCAACATGGTGGCCGCCGTGTCGGTAACTATGCCACTGTTTTTGCTGTTTATTGCCTGTGGCAACCTATTTGGCGTGGGCGGATGCGCCTTTGTCAGCCGCTCTTTGGGTGAAGGCAAGAGTGAAAAAGTCAAGACCATCAGTAGTTTTTGTTTCTACAGCGCCATTGTTGTGGGGCTGGTAATGACCGTGCTGTTTTTGGTGTTTCGCCGCGCCGTACTGTATGCCGTGGGTGCTTCAGACGCCACCTTTGACTATGCAGTGGATTATCTGAAATATGTAGCCATCGGCTCGCCATTTATCGTGTCCGCTGTCATGCTGGGCAACCTGGTGCGAGGCGAGGGTGCTGCGCGGGTGTCTATGCTCGGCAGTGTTATCGGCCAGGTGGTCAATGTGGTGCTTGATCCCATATTCATTCTCAATAAGGGCGACCGGCTCTTTGGTCTCTCCATGCCCTTCGGCACCGGTCAGGGCGTGGCCGGCGCCGCCATTGCCACCGTCATTGGCAATGTAGTCAGCGTGATATTCTTTCTGCTTTACTTTTTGCGGGGCAAGTCCATTTTATCCATCAATCCTGCCCGCTATCGGGTGCGCGGCGGCATTGCCCGTGGGGTCATCACCGTGGGGCTGCCTGCGGCCATTAACAATTTGCTGATGAGCGTGTCCAACATTCTCATCAATGTATTTTTGCAGGCTTACGGCGACAGCGCAGTGGCGGCCATGGGTATCACCATGAAAGCCAATATGCTGGTGGTCATGCTGCAGCTGGGCCTGGCGCAAGGTGTACAACCGCTGGTAGGCTACTGCTACGGTGCCAACAAGCTGGATCGTCTGCGCAACAGCATTCGATTCTCCTGCGCCTGCAATGTTGTACTGGGCACCGTGATCACCGTGGTGTACTTTATCTTTACCCGCCAGGTGGTCAGTTTGTTTATTGACGATCCGACGGTAATTGACTACGGGGTCAAAATGCTGCGGGCACTGATGACCTCCGGTCCGGTAATCGGCTGCATGTTCGTGCTGAACTTCTCTTTCCAGGGCATGGGCAAGGGTACCCAGAGTATGATCCTATCATTGAGCCGCCAGGGATTGATTTATTTTCCTCTGTTGATTATAATGAATAAGACAGTGGGTCTGGACGGCATTATCTGGTCTCAGGCAGTAGCCGACCTGGCCTGCACGGTTATGAGCGTGGTTATGTTCCTATTGGTGGTGCGCAAACTGCGCCGAGGGCAAAAGACCGCACCGAAAGCATAAGAAAGGGAGATAACAAATTGGAACTATCCCATTGGAATAAAAAAGAGCAGGCACCCATGGTGGAATTTTTCAGTGCGTCACTGATATCTCATCCGTTGATGATGTATTACTGCCCGGACCGCAGCAAACGGGAAAAATTCATCACCCGTTACATGGAGCACAACCTGCCCCATTGGATTGCGGACGGCACTGTACTGGTCAGTGATTCGGCACATGTGGCTGGTGTTTTGCTGCCGAAAAATGCGCCGGAGTACCGCACTATGCCCATTTTGACAGGTGATCGCACGCGGCGAATTCAGGCCCACCGGAATGTGACCCGTAATATTGTGGGGGTAATGATTCCCAGAGAAAAGCCGGTACAGGTGCTCACCCTCTTCGGCAACACCACCGCCCAAAAGCAGGAGCTTCTCCAGCTGGCGTCCGAGGCGCAGGACCTGGCAGATGAAAAGCAGTTTGTCCTGGTGTACGACACCTTCTCCCGACGCCTGGTGGACGCGCTGGAGGCGCAGGGCTTCTCCACCGGTTACCAACGCAACTTCCTGGATACCCACTTCATCCAAACCCTAATGACCTATAATATATAATGTAAAGCAAAGGCAGTCCACCCGGGCTGCTTTTTTAATAGACAAGCGATGTACGGTGTGGTATAGTGAATATAACCCGCCGTTAGACCGGCCAAATCCTATTTGGAGAACAAAAAATGCAAGAAACCATTATCCAGTTTGGCACCGGCAACTTCCTGAGGGGATTTGCCGATGACTTTATTCAGCAACTAAATGACAAGGGCCTATATGCGGGCCAAGTGGTGGTGGTGTCCCCTACCGACTCCGCTACGGTAGAGAAGATCAATGCACAGGCTGGCTGCTACCACCTGCTGCTGCGGGGGCTGGCAGAGGGCCAACCGATAAACGATCTGCGAGAGATCCGCTGCATTTCCCGCGCTGTCAATCCGTACCGGGACTTTGACGCCTATTTGACACTGGCACGGCAGCCGGAATTGCGCTTTGTAATTTCCAACACCACCGAGACGGGCATTCAGTTTGACCCCAACTGCCGCCTGACGGATCGGCCCGCCGCCGCATTCCCTGCCAAACTGACCCAGTTGCTGTACGCTCGTTACCAAGCTCATTTGCCCGGGCTGGTGATCCTGGCCTGCGAGCTGATCGACAACAACGGCCAAGCGCTAAAGCACTGCGTGCGCCGCTATGGGGAGCAGTGGCAGCTGGGAGCGGACTTTGTCCGCTGGCTGGAAAAAGAAAACACCTTTTGCAGCACGCTGGTGGACCGGATCGTCACCGGCTATCCTCGCGATGAGGCAGCTGAGATCGGCGCCCGGATCGGCACGGACGACGCCCTGCTGGACGCCGCCGAGCCTTACCACCTATGGGTGATTGAAGGGAATTTTGAAAAGGAACTGCCCTTGCAGGCAGCGGGGCTGAATGTGGTTTGGACCAACCGAGTAGCCCCCTATAAAAAGATGAAAGTGCGTATACTCAACGGCGCCCACACCGCATTGGTGTTTCCCTCTCTGCTGTGCGGGGTGGAGACAGTGGGCGAGAGCCTGAAAGACAAGGATCTTGCGGCCTTTTTAGACGGCTGCCTGCACCGCTACATTCTGCCCACCCTGGATAATCAGGCGGAGGCAGAAGCCTTTGCAAAAGCGGTGTTGGAGCGCTTTTCCAACCCCTATATCCACCACCGATGGCAGTCCATCGCCCTGAATTCCGTCAGCAAATACACCGCCCGGGTGCTGCCCACTTTGCTGGACACGGTCGCCGCTGGCGCGCCGGTGCCCCGGCCCCTGGTGTTTTCTTTGGCCTGCCTGATCGAGTATTATAAAACCCGCCCGGTAACGGACGACCCGACCCGGGCGGCATTTATCAAAGAGAACCCCATTCCGGCAATCATGGCAAACGCCGATCTGTGGGGCACGGACCTGTCTTTCTTGACGGACACGGTCACGGCGTGCACGGAAAAGCTGCACCAATACGGCGTGCGGGAGGCAATGCTATGGAGTATGTGACCATTCATCCGGACGATACGGTCAAAGTGTGCCTGCAAGACGGGCACAAATACGCCCGCCGAGCCATTCACAAGGGGGAAGCGGTGATCAAATACGGCTTTCCCATCGGCACCGCCACGGCAGACATTGCTCCCGGCGAACGGGTGCACAGCCACAACCTGTGCACCGCCCTGGGCGGCGCCAGAGATTACACCTACACGCCAAAGTTCCAATACCCGGCGCCCCTGAGCCAGGCCACCATAGACGGCTTTGCCCGCCCCGGCGGCCAAGTGGGCATACGCAATGACATTTGGATCGTGCCCACCGTTGGGTGCGTAAACAGCATTGCCCGGGCGCTGGCAGAGCGCACCGGCGCCATTGCCCTGACCCACCCCTATGGGTGCAGCCAGCTGGGCGGCGACCTGGCGGTGACCCAAAAGGTGCTGGCCGGGCTGGTGCACCACCCCAATGCCGGCGGCGTACTGGTGCTGGGCTTGGGGTGCGAGAATAACAATATCCCGGAGTTCAAAAAAGTTTTGGGCCATTGCGACCCCCGGCGGGTGCGCTTTCTCAACTGCCAGGACTGCACCGACGAGCTGGAAAAAGGCGTTGCCATCATTCGGGAGCTGCAGACCCTGACAGCCACGGACCGGCGCTGTGCTCTGCCTGTCAGCAAGCTGAAAATCGGGCTGAAATGCGGCGGCAGCGACGGCCTATCCGGCATTACCGCCAATCCCCTGTGCGGCCGAGTCACCGACCGACTGGCAGCTATGGGCGGCAGCGCGGTACTCACCGAGGTGCCGGAGATGTTTGGCGCCGAGCAACTGCTGATGAACCGCTGCACCAGCCAAGATGTATTTGACCGGGCGGTGCGGCTGATCAACAATTACAAAAATTACTTTTTGGATCACCACCAGCCGGTGAGCGAGAACCCCTCCCCGGGTAACAAGGCCGGCGGCATTACCACCCTGGAGGAGAAGTCCATGGGCTGCGTGCAAAAGGGCGGCACCGCTCCCATTACCGATGTGCTGGACTACGGCGATCGGGTAACAGAGCCGGGGCTGAGCCTGCTGGGCGGCCCGGGCAACGATATGGTGGCGGTGACCAACCTGTGCGCCGCCGGTTGCCACCTGATCCTGTTTACCACCGGGCGGGGCACGCCGCTTGGTGCGCCGGTGCCAACCATTAAGATCGCCACCAACACCGCCCTGGCAAAGAAAAAGCCCGGCTGGATTGACCTGGACGCCCAAAGAGCCACCACAGACGATCTGTTCGACCTGATCCTGCGCACTGCAAATGGGCAGGAGACCCAAAACGAACGCCACGGCTACCGGGAGATCGCCATTTTCAAAGACGGCGTGACCCTGTAAAGAGCAAAAAGCGGAGCCATTCTCTAAACCATTCGGACTATGCAGACAATATAAAAAGAGTACCTAAGATAGAAATTGATTTCAAACAACAAACCGATTGTAGGTGCCAAAAATTCCCCCGGGCATCAAAAATGACCGGGCCGATATTACAGAAATGCACACCATTCATAAAAACCCTTTCTAAACGCAACATACCCGGAGGCAGTCATAACCGCCTCCGGGTACACTTTTTTCTTTTATCATTCGCAAGTACTCATTTACTTATGCAAAGCAAAGAACCGTTCACAGTTAATCAAACGCTTCCAGTACTTCCTTGGGTGTTGTTTTCACAGACATCAGACCGTGGATTTCCACATTACTGACTGCATTTTGAATGAAAGCCAAAATATGGTCAAAATAGCCGTCCGGGTTGTACATCACAATCGGTTTTGACTCCTGGCCCAGAGAACGCGCTACCAAAACTTCAAACAACTCTTCCATTGTTCCGACCCCGCCCGGAACAATGAGATAGGTCGTAGCCAGATCTTCCATTCCCTGCTTGCGCTCATGCATTGTTTTTGTTTTTACAAGTGTCGTGCAGGCGTCATAGGGCGGTTCCACATCTTCATCTATAATAAATGTCGGAATATAGCCATAGATCTTACCGCCGCCTGCAGTAAAACCGCGTGCAGCAGCGCCCATGAGTCCGGTGCTGCCTCCGCCAAATACCAAATTGTGTCCCCGTTCCGCAAGCACTTTGCAGATGGCTTCCGTATCCCGCTTGTACTGTTCGCCAATTTTTTCACTTGACGAACCAAACAAACAAATATTCACAATGCTCCTCCTTGCTCATCTTCATCGGTCAGCACCGCAATGCAAAGCAGAGAACCGTTCTCCGTTCTATTTCCCTGTTCTAAGATTTCTTCCGGAATTCCAAGTGTATTCCTTGTCACCGTAGGTGAGGACATTTCCGTTATCATCATAGGAATATGATGACGACAGGGAAGTGCTGCCATTGTATTTTACAGAAGAAGCATTGATCTTTTCCCTGTCATCAGTTCCTGTTGTTGTATAAGAATACAAAACAGTGCTTGATGCGTTTGTGTATTCAATGCTCTTGTCTTTGACAACGGAAGAATATGAAGTTCCGAAATGGGATTCGGTTACATCGGTTTTGGATTCAATACCGTTTTCCTCATCGGCTTCCGTTTTTGTTTCTGTGTATGACTGAACAAGGGTATTGTCGGATGTTTTATATACTTCTACCTTATCACCGTAATTATTTTAGGGGGTGAGGTTATCACCCCCTGTTTTGTCAAAACAAGGAACCGTCCTATGTTCTACTTAATACCATTAATTTTGCAATGCGCTTATTTTCTCTACTTTGACTTGTAACGATATGGCAGATAATACTTCCGAGTTCAAATCATTGACTGAAAGAATACAGCCGTGCATACCACTACAAATCACAACCGACTTGATATCATCTAACACAATAAACCCGCAAACAATCTCTCTAGCGAACAATATGCTTACTTGTTCAAGTTGAAATTTATCAATTATTTTAGTGAATTTCCCTTGAGTTTCCTTAATGAAATCAAGACTGAAATTCACATCACTGCTATTTTGAAACGGGTAACTGTTTTCGATGGATGCTAAAAAATCATAATATATATACACATTGCTTATTTGAGATAAGTATTTGATGAATTCTTTGAATGAATTTTCTGCATTATAATATTCATTTTTATCAATTTTGTCATCAAGATATCCCTGAAAGAAGATTTCTCTATAGTCATCTTCTCTTTGATATTTTTCTGGCTCGAAAATATAATGAACTAACTTTGTATTATAAATACTATTAATTTCATTAAATTCTATTGGATTCTGAATATTAAGATATTCTGAAGAATATATATATTCCTCGATATCATTCAAATTGACATCTTCATTACTAACCTTATTCCAAAATTTATTAATCTGCCAAGACACTACCATCAGCTCCTAACGAGGCTATTCTTTTGCCAGCCTTATTAAATAATTTCCAAACTCGACCACCATGATTAGCTGTATCCTTTTCAATTTTCCATCCATTACTGCTTTTCCATGCAGTTTTTCCTTTAACAGGTCTATCAAATTTGCTTAAATCGACTTTTCCATCTTTCTTTAATGAGTTGGGAATCTTGTCTAATATTTTCTGAATTTTAGAATTATTGGGCTTTTTAGGCTTTTTAGGGCTGTTGGATGAGCTACCCGAAGAATTGGAATTATTTAATGCATCAGCAACTACTTTTATTAATAGGTATGTCAATAATACCCCGGAGATAATTAAGATACCATAAGCAATTATTTCTGGTAAGACATAATTTACAAAATAGTAAAAAAAGGCACTTCCAGCTAGCGCAGCGCTAAAGCCGTTATTGTCGCTGTTATTTATGGAATTGTTAAAGCAATATACATATAGGTTTACTCCTGATGTATTATCTTTATGTATTATAGCATACAGGAATGAATCAGAATTTATAAAACGGAAAATGTTTGCATCATAATATCTCGACTGCAAGTAGTAGTAGCCTGTTTCATTATCATAGTAGTAGCCACGGTAACGAAGTGGATTTTGCTTTGCAATGTCTGTATCGGCGGCTAAAACCTTACCCCAAGCGTCATACTCATAATTGGCTACAATATCGCCGTTTGTGTCGGTGATTGCAAGCACATCGCCCATTGGGTTGGTAATGTAGAAATACTGCGTGCCGTTGAGTACAAAACCTAATGGTGAACCATTAGTGTCATACTGGAAATACCAAGTGTTTGTTCCGTCAGTTTGGGACAGAATGACACCGTCTTTGGTATTAAAGTATGTTGTCACACCGCCTACTTCTTTGCTTGTTCTGATACCGTTTTCATCATATGTATAGCGGTATTCATTATCACCGTCAACAATGCTTTCGAGATTTCTGCCGGAATTCCAAGTGTATTCCTTGTCACCGTAGGTGAGGACATTACCGTTATCGTCATAGGTTAGATCAACACCGTTTACAGAAACAAGTTGGTCTTTCCAACCGCCTGTTGAATAGGTGAAAGTGGTAGTTGTGCCCGACTCCGTTTTGCTTGTGATGTTTCCTCTGCTGTCATAAGCATAAATCTAAAACAAGGAGCCTCCCCTATTCTACGGCAAGGGTGTTGCTTTAGAAAATGATTAGCCATCAATACTTTTGAGTATAGCACAACACAGTCAACATTACAAGAAGCTTATAAAAAACAAAAATCCCCTTTACAAACAGGAACAAAACAGTTATAATAATTGCACGATCGAAATGAAGGCGTAGCTCAGTTGGTTAGAGTACTTGCTTGACATGCAAGGGGTCGGTGGTTCAAGTCCACTCGTCTTCACCAAAGGACTTTGCACACGTGCAGAGTCTTTTTTCTTTTTCATTACCTTTGCTTTAGATCTTATCCTCTCCCTGTGTCTCTAACACCAGGCGGGCAAAGTCGGCGAACTTATAATTTGTTCTGACTCCCCTGCCGTCTAATTTGTTAAAAAAGCAGCTGGGGATCTCGCCCCGGTTCAGGTTTTTCTCTACGCACCGGGTACAGCCATCTTCATGATTTTCTGGATGGTGGGGGCATCGTGTATTGGTGCAGGTACACATTTCTGTTGCCTTCATTTTCAGCTCCTATATAATCATTCATACCCGGCAAGGACGAAAAATCTATGACTCTTTACCGGAATTGTAATTGCATTTTTAGCACTGTCGGATGGTATTATCGCTGTCACTGTTAAAATACGCGCCTGATCATTTACAAATGCTTTGCAAAATCGGCACCACGCTTTGACACCCCTCCGTCAATGAATACTCAACCCGCGGCGGGATTTCATCATAGGATTTTCTGTTAACAATGCCACAGCGTACCAGCTCTTTAATCATTGAGTCTAAAACAGCATCTGTAATATTTAGCATTTCATTTCGAATTTCGCTGTAGCGCAGGCAGCCCTTTGAGGCCAAAACGCAAATAAGGCGGATTTCCATTTACCGCCGAAAAGATCCAGTCCGCATTTCAGCGGGTATCTAATATCTTTTTCAGGCTTTGCCTTGTACAAAACCATCATCTTTTCTCCATTTACAGGCAGTTTACCATAAATCTTAGTTTTCTCTAAATCATTTGCATGCATTGCAATATGCTCGATTTTCATATTCCGCCTCCAACGTTTTATCATCTTCGTTTTTATCTATCTTATCAAATTCATTTTCTGAAATTACAGTGAATAGGTTTTTACAGCCTTGCTCCTCCAACAGTGAAATCAAAAGATCATATTTATGCTCGATATTGGCAATATAAATCGGCTTATTTTGTTCCCCGTACTGCTTCAGGAGTAGAACCTCAAACAGCTCATCCAGTACTCCCAAGCCCTCAGGCATAACCACAAAAGCATCGGCATTATCCGCCTGTAACTTCTTTCGCATTCTTTTATCGCGATCTCTGAAGACCTGCTCAGAGTGTGAAAACTCCGAATGCCCTTTGCGTGGCATTTTAGGCAATACCGATATTACCTTTGCACCATTTTTATATGCTTCATCAGCAACCGCTCCAAGCAAGCCGTCGCCAAATCCTCCAAACACCAGATTGTGTCCGTTCTTTCCTATATAACCTCCAAGTGCTTTTGCGGCTTGCAGGCATTTTTCACTGGGCACATCAGCCGAACCGTATACACATATGTTCATTCTTCGTTTTCCTCTTAACTTTCTCTCACAAACCAAAAGTCACATTTACATCCGCCTGTTCCAAGGGTTTCTGTTCTTGTAAAGCGTACTCCATATCTTTGTAACTTCATACTTACGACTTTATGAACCGACTGTCCCTATTCGGAACATCCTCTGAAACAAATCTTTCTACTTTCATATGAAGATTATATTTTTCTCTCAGTTCAGTAATTTTCTTCATCATCTCTGATTCGTGATGAACATCAATCGCTTCTTGGCTGTCCCAACTGTCAATCAACAAGACTGTTTCTACATCATCCATTGGATAGAAATACTCATATCTTAAATTTCCATTCTCATTTCTTATGGCAGAAACTGTGCCACTGCTTATCATTTCCTTAACAAACTCTCGAGCGGTTCCGTTTTGACCGGAATAATATATATTTATTGTTATACTCATACCTATATCTCCTTAAATTTTTAAATCGCATTCGGAATAAAGCGCTGCCTTTCCTGATAAAAACACTTTATCTCCTGATATTCTGCAATAAAGTGTTCCGCCTCGGTCGGAAGCCTGATATGCTACAATATTTTCTTTGCCGAGCTCTTTCACCCAGTACGGCGCAATACGACAATGTCCCGAACCGCAAACAGGGTCCTCAAGGACATTCAACTTCGGAGCAAAGCTTCTTGATACGGAATCGGTTTCTTTTCCTCTCGCAGTAATATGCAAAAGCAGACCGTCAAGCTCTTTGATTATAAATCAGTGACCCACAAGAGCTTTATATAATCAATGTGCCTAACCGGATCTTTCATTTGCTTTGCACTATAAAACATCGAGTGCTTCTTAAATTTTCAGCAGCATAAGAACCAATTTTAATGTAAAAATATATTTTTACGATGGTATCTCATGTTTTCACATAATTGTGACTTACAACCAATAGATTTGTTTCATCGATTCCGGTTATGATGCATTTGCTGTTATATTTATCCATTAGACGTTGTCTGAAAACACCTTGACCGATTCTCGCCTTTATTATTGCTTCTTTTTCAGTGGCTTTAATTTCGTTATCATTTTCTATAGCTTTTAGTTGCCTCTCAATAACGGGCGAGACTTCTGGATTGTTCGAAATGCTATCTGCCATATCTCGCAATCCCCAAAAGCCCTCGCCTAAACCGTAAACAGAATAAAAAATATCTGCTCCACCTTTGTAGGACTTTGTTTGCGAGCAGTTTCTTTGTATCACAGCAGAAACATTTCTTGTCCAATTGGATTTGTCTGAAGATAAGGCAGTACATTCCGACTTTCAATGAATTGATTGATTTCTTTCAACCAGGCCATACCATTGTAATATTTCAGTGCAAAAATAATTTCAGACAAATATGTGATTCTATTGTTCATGAATTATACCTCATATATTTTCTATCAACAATTTCAACTGCATTTATGCTAAGACTCTATTAAATTATAATATCCCAAACTAATGTTCTACATTTAAATTATATGGCAATGCTGCAAAAAAGTCAACATATCGGCAAACAACAATAGACAAAGAACAGTGCGCCTTTTCTCTATATAAAAACAGCACTTTCAGGATTAGAACGTGCTGTTGGTTTTTGTCTATGTAATTTTTAATGAAATTTGATGCTTTTTTGATGCTCTTAAAAAATGAGCGCTTGTTCCCAAGAAAAAGGCGATTACAACCGTTCACGCACCATCATAAGGGCATATCCAAGCAAATTTTGCCCATTCCACTTGTCAATTTCAAACCTATTGGGGTCTTTCATTGACAAACCGATACCCCATATTCTGTCCTTGACTGCACATTCCGCCAAAATACAATTTTCCGTTGCTTTAAGCTGTTTCTTCAAGTCCTCATTTTGAGAAAACTTTGCAAGCAATCCCTCAAAAACAACAATTTGACGAACACCGTTCCAACGGCTTTCGTTATAATTTGCGACAAGCCTGCCGAGTGCTTTTATTTCAGCAACATCATCCGTCGCAAGTATTTTATCTGCCGTGTTTTTATCACCAAAGCACACGGCTTTTTTATACATCATATATTGTTCCATTGAGGAAAAGTTCACATTATCCATGGTAAACCTACTTGGATACCAATTACTTAAATATCCGTTTTCCTCATCTGGATTATGAAAGCAAACTATTTTCATTGTACTGCACCGACTTTTTTAACGGCTAAATCCAGTTCCAAATCGTGAAGTCCGCTGTATGCTTTCATCAAAAAGCTTACAGGGATTTTATTGACTACTTCACTGCTCGGAATATTGTAATACCACTGATAATAGGCATAAAATTCACCTATCCAATCAGGCATAAAGCCCTCGATAGCCTTACCGTTTTTTAGTTCAAAATCATCGGTTTTGCAGAAATAATCCCACAATTCGGGAGCACTCATTGTATTCACATAGGCTTTAGCTTCATCAATACTTTTTCTTGTTTTACTTGTCATATAGGCGTTGATAAAGTCCAAAGTATCTTTATCTGGATAATTCTGTGATACAAGGTCAAAAAGTTTGCCTTGATTTTCAACAACCTCATTCAAATATGCTTCCGGATATGCCGGCATTATAATCACCTCTCAAATAATGTGCTGAACACATTTGTTACTTTATTGGCATCGGAATCAACAAGTTCACGCATCCTTTTTCGTGCAATTATATCTCTTTCATTGTACTTTTCCTATTTATTTTTTCCAAAATAAACATCTCTCGTTATTGTATTCAGAACTCAAATATAATGCACCCCACTGCAAAAGGCAGTGACAGATAATAGTAAAACCCTTTCGGTATGAATTTTATAATTCTTCAGTCTTGAAAGTTGTTTTAGGCATTTTATTGATATTTTCAAGCGCCATATTACACCTCTAAAAACTAAATTTTCTCGTAAGATTTATATGCTTATTATAACATTGATTTGATTAGAATTCAACTTAATGATTACTATGTGTGTTAACCTAATTTAATAATTTTACAAATTTGAATTGATAACCCATTGACCATTTCGTTTTCCGTTTTCTCGTTTAATTAAATTCTTTTCCTGCATAGTTTTCATACGGCGTTTTATGGTTCTGTCCGTTACATTTAACGCTTTAGCAACTTCAAGTTGGGTTATATTCGGATTATCAATTAATAATTCAATTATTTTTTGTTCTTCCAAAGTGACATCCCTGTTGTCACTTTGAATGTCACTTTGGGCTGTTGCTTCTAAAAGTGCATCTTTAATTGTTTCAAGCATAAATATAATGAACTCTGTTGATTCGCCGGCATAATCGGAATCATTTATTGCCTGATAATATTCATCCTGTTTTTTATAAATCATTGATTCAACCGGTAAATATGCAAAAATAGGGTCAACCTTTGACAAAATCAATGTTTGCCACAATCTGCCCGTTCTGCCGTTACCGTCTAAAAACGGATGAATTGATTCAAATTCAAAATGGAAAATGCAAGATTTAATAATATCATTGGTATCATCGCTTTTAAGCCATTGCAATAAGTCTTCAACAGCCTGCGGAACATAAGCAGGAAGAGTTCCGACGTGAATCACCTCACCGCTTTTGCTGTCAACAACACCAACAGGCTTTGTGCGAAAAAAGCCTGATTCTTCAACAAGTCCGCTTGTCATAACGCCGTGTGCCTTTAGCAAATCATCAACAGAATACGGATCGAGTGTATCAAGCAACTCATAAATCTCATAAGCGTTTTTTACTTCCTGAATATCCTTAGGCGGTGCAATAATCATTTTACCGTTAAGCACGGATGTAACCTGCTCCAGAGTTAAAGTATTTTGCTCAATCGCCAATGAATCATGAATTGTTCTGATTCTGTTTGCACGGCGAAATTTAGGGCTTTTATCAAAATTTGACAATGCCGATAAACTGCCGATAATTCGAGAAATATCAGCCACCAAAGATACCATTTTGTTATTCAGTTTATATTTTGGAATATAGCTCATATATTTCTCTTTAAAGTAAATTTCATTTTTCAAAATATGGTCAATGTTATTCCAAATATTACTCGTGCAGGAAGACTTTAATATAAATCTTTACCCACGAGCCTTTCTTTTCTTTTGAAGTAATTCTGCCAAAAAGCAGTTTACCGGCATCCATCAGTCGAGCAAATATTACATTGTCCTGCTTCGGAACATAGCCGATTTTAACACCATTTATTGTTTTTATTACAATAGCTTGCTTGTCATATTGATTATCCGCTTCCCTAAAGAATTCAAGCTTATCATCCGTATTTAGATGTCGTTCTAATTCTTCGATACCCTCAATATGTGTAGTTCCTGCCACATAAGTATCAAAAAGAAAAATATCTTTTTCAAACGGCTTCGGTATTGTAAGTTCTCCGTTGCTTCCATGAAGCAATCCCATAAGTCCACCGGTACCGGATTTCACTAAATCACCCATAAGCTCACCTAATCATTTCTTCGATTTTTGCCTTGTAAATCGAGATAAGTTCATTGTACTGACCGAGAATAATTTCAAGTTCTCTTTTCTTTTGCTCTGTTTGTTCTTCATCTTCAATGATTTCTTTCATTGTATACGGATACTCCGACTTAATTTGCTCAATGCTGTCTCTTATTGCTTTCAACAAGTTCTGCAACCGTTCTTTTTCTTCGGTAAGCTGAGTTAAAGCATCCTTGTGCTGCTCCGGTAAAGGACTGTTACCTACCATTTCACCGATAATTCTCAAAGTATTCAAATCACCGTTTTTATATGCCTGTACTGCATTATCAAACAAATTAACCTGAGTTTCGGAAACATCGGGGTTAATATCGGGGTGCAAAGCCTTTACGATTTTACGGTAGAGCTTTTTCAGTTCTTTATTTTCCTCAACAGTCAAGACCTCCGCTTTGCTTCGCTTCAAGGCGTCATTCATCTTGTTAATCTGCTCATCAAGCCGCTTCTGATACTCGGCAAATTCAGTATCAAGCGCTTCTTCGATAGCAGAGATGATGACTTTTTCCTGTCTGTTTTTCTTCGCCTGAATCAATTCCATTTTGCGTTTCAGTCTCAAAGCGGCACATTGAGCTTCATAAGCCTTATACTCGATACTGCCGAGTTTCAGTATATATTCCGTCTCAATATTTTTGCAGATAACAAACTGAAGTTCATCACGCTCAAGCAAAAGCATTGATAATTCGGTACGCATTTTTTCGACTTCATCTTTCAACTTTTCAAAATCAGGGAACACAATAACATTACCGGTAGAAGTAATTTCTGCCGGAACTTCGGTATCTTCTTCATCGTCCTTAAACATCATATATTCAGCAGCACGACCGGCAAGCCGCTTTTTGATTTCGTTATCGTCCATTCAATCACACCTCGCTTTACAGAACATATCCAATAATCAAAATTTATTTGCTAACCTTGCAAATTACATTTCTTTTAGCTGATATTTATATTGCAAGGCTTCATCAACCGTTTCTATAATTTTTATTGAAATGTAACGCAGGAAAATAAGACCTACGATAACCTTTCTGTATTCTGCTGCGGGGATATGTCCCCAAAGGACACACGCTGCGTCCCAAATTTGTTTTTCAAAGCCGATATTGGCGTTATTTTCGGTAGCCATCTTTATCCTCCTGCTGTGAACATACAATAACTTGAAGTTGCGATAAGAATTGAATCTATGAATAGATACAATAATACAAATACAAGTATATCATATTTCAACAACCAAAACAAACTTTTTTGTTAATCGTACAAATAATGGTACAGGTAATGAATCCTCATCTATAAAAACAGTGAGGTTTTTTGTTTTTTTATAAAACAATATGTAAATTTTCTTTCAAAACACATCAACAAAACTCAAATTTTTCTCTGTATAGTAGAGGGACTGATGGTGTATAAATAAAGTTGACAGCGACATAGACCTTGAAAAGAAAGTGATGCACATTCAAAGAGGTGTCAAAGAAGCGCAAAAGCGTGACGGAACAGAGCGAAAAAGCGGACGGGAAATCGTAGTTGGCAAGCTAAAAACCGCTTCAAGCAAGCGTATTGTTCCATTAAACAAAACAGCAATACAGGCGATTATCG
>CAVCUL010000004.1:0-178309 GCA_963605415.1 bacterium
TCCAAGTGAGCTTTACCGTGCTGCCGGTGGTGCTGGCTTTTACCCCGCTCACCTGCGCCGGGGTTTTGATAACTTTATAATCTACCTTTTCAATATATGGGTCTTTACTGGCATTGTTCTGCTTGCACTGCTTCTCAATGGTAGACCCGGGCAAGCAATAGATGTGGTCAGCAGAATACATCAATGAATCATAAGGACCAATATTGACAAACTTAGTAGACTTTCCTAAGAAAACAACACTGCCTTGAATAACTTCACAAAACGCGTATCTATCCACACTTTTAACCGTGGCAGGCACAATAATACTGTGAGGACAATTCCCTCCATTACACGCAAACACCCCACTGCCAATGGAAGTAATGGTGGAAGAAAATACCACCTTCTCCAATTTTGGAAACGCATAGGAAAATGCACCGTCGCCAATGGAGGTGATCCCCTCCTCAAAAACGATTTTCTTAACATACCGTGTCGTGTCGATATAGAAGGAAGGATAAATGCTACGAATGAGTATTTCATAGTCGATTTCAGACGAATCGACGATCGTGTAGCTACCGTCACTGGTGCTTTCTTTTACAATGCCATAGTATTCATCACGCTCAAAAAACTTATCAGTATAGTCATCATCTTTACACTCATCCCAACCTAAATAATATGCCGGTACAGCGCCCTTGCCGCGGATATACAAGGTCTCATTCTCTCGGTCAAACAGATACTGAATATTCGATTTTTTCTCTGCCGCCTGGGCAGATACGCCGCCTATGCAAAGACAGGTAAACAGCATAGCAAAACTTAAAAATACAGATAATGTCTTTTTCATAATAAGTACCTCCTAATTATTTCCACTGGGCCTGAAAGACGACCCGTTCACCGATTTGGACTGTTTCTTTAACAGAAGAACCGGTAAATAGATATAGCTTATACTTGTCAGTATCTACGGCTGACTTTCTGTACCAAGGGGTCTGACTGGCATCTGTTTTGCTTTGGTAACGCCACTTGTCCAACTCCAAACGGTGTTGACGATAACCCGTACAGGTACTGCCCTCTTCAGTGTCGCCGGTTGCATATTTGGTAATTGCATTCGTATTACCATATACAGCTCGAATGGGCGTTTTAATCCCACCATCCTTTAGCGCATGTACACGTTTTCCGTTGGCATCGAACAAAATGGTAAACTCATTCCATCGTGCGTAAAAGATTACATGCTGCCCTGCCTTGGCCGTTCTGGCAATGGTGGTTTGGTCCTTATAAGTATGTTTGAGGGCACCCACCGGCGCCTCGCCCTCTTTGTACCAAGCATTGGTACCGTCCGCTTGCTTGTAGAGCCACTCGCCTCTTTCCACGCTGTAGATCATCCAACCGGTAAATTTTCTGCCGGACTTTGTAAATGCGTTCTTTGGCATGGTCTTCTCCACATCATAAGTGACCGTTTGCATCGCCATGCTACCGCTGCCGCCGTTGGCGTTAAAGGAAACATAAAAGTCCTTGGTGGCCTTCCAAGTGGCACAGAACATCACTGTTTTGCCGGATTTGACAGTCTGACTGACAGATTGTTTGTCAGCATACACGCTCTTCTTATACCCAGTGGGTTGCTGACCGGCCTTGCACCATTTTATGTCACCGGCGTCATTCTTATAACTCCATATATCCTCGCCGGGAATATACAGAGTCCAACCGGCAAATTTGTAACCGGTCTTTGTAAATGTATTCTTGCGGATCTTTGTAGACTGCTGATACAGAATACTTTGATAGGTTTTGTTCGCCAGCTGCGCATTGGCGGCAGTATTTTCGTCCGGACAATACTGAATATGGAAATACTGTGAAGACAGATCATAATAGTAAAAATGGCGTCTATATACTCCGTTATCTGTAAATGTAACATTAAAGCCCATATAGACCTTATTACCGCATACGATCAAGTTTTCCGTCTCATAGTGATCTGCCTTATCGTGATCCGTATTATCTCTTCGCACCTTTCGATTAAAGCCTAAATTCACTTCTTTTACCAATTTGCCGGACCAGTTAAAGATACCCATCACTGTCTCTACCTTTTTACTGGCATCTTCTGATAATCCGTGTAAGCCATAAACCAAGTAAATGTAGGAATCATCACAATACAACCCCGCCTGACCGGCTTGGCCCTTCTCTTCTAAGCCTGCGCCATAATAGGCAATCAGGTTAAAATCGCTGTCCAGTATGCAGATGCGTTGCCGCTGTCCGGACACATTGACCACATAGCGGTTTAGTGTGGCATTGTAGGCGATCGCCACAAAACGGCAGCTGACATAATGGCGGGTCAGGGTAACCTTTGTGGTCTCACCGCGCAGATAAGAGGCATTGAAAGTGTATGCGGTTTGTTTCTTATCATCGCCGCAAGCCACCACGATCTGATCCTTGCGACTATTATAGGTCATACTGTTACAGTGCCCGATGGCCTTAAACGCAGCATTACCGGCAGTGGAATGGTAGGAATCAATGGTCAATTTCCCATTCACCTCATGACAAGTCAGGAACACCACGCCCAGCATGTGCGCCGCATCGTGCTGATTTTTGGCAACGGTAAAGGCGAAGAAACTGTACTTACCGTCCGAGCAACCGCCCTGCATATAAATTTTGTAAATATCAGATGAAGAAATAGGAAACTGGGTCTTTACATACTTGATCATATCCGCACGGCGAATCAAATTCTTTAAATTACCGCAATCCCCTTCCGTATTCGCTGCCTGATCCGTCAGGTTATCTAAAATAATGGTGCGGTCCGTAGATTCCGTCACATCAACTATAGACTTCAAAAGAACAGGAGCGTTCGCCTCCCCATTCTCCTGCGGATCATTCACCTCCATACAATCCTCAGATACAAATCCCGGTTCCACAGGATCATAATCATACTCGGCTTCATTCACGGGGCCTTCATCGTCCGTTAGTGCGTCCTGCGCTAAGGCCGACACCGGCATACTGCTAAAACAAAAAATACATACAAATAAACAACAAATCCACTTTTTCATTTTTTCTTCTCTCCTTTTTTGTCAGCAAGTGAAACAAGAACACAAAATATGTGCAAATCACCTCCAGCTTTATCATTTCTTCATTCTTTATTCTCGACTAAACAATACCACATTTCTAATAAAAAAGCATTATACAATTTAGACAAACATTTCCAGTACATTTTAGCAATAATTGCCAATTAAATACCCCCGGTACAGAAGTACCGGGGGTAAGAATTTATGAGATAAAATTGAATTTTAATAAATGCCCTGGGCCAACATAGCGTCTGCTACCTTTTCAAAACCGGCGATATTGGCACCGGCCACCAGGTTGTAGCCCAGACCGTAACGCTCTGCGGCTTCTACGGAATGCTTATGAATATTGATCATGGCCTGGTGCAGCTTGGCGTCCACTTCCTCCGCCGTCCAGGACAGGCGCTGGGAGTTTTGGCTCATTTCCAGACCGGACACGCACACGCCGCCGGCATTCACGGCCTTAGACGGGGCCACGATCAGGTCCTTCTGCTCCATTAAGTAATTAAGGGCATCCGTGGTGGTAGGCATATTGGACACCTCTATGTAATACTTCACGCCGTTGGCGACGATCTTCTTGGCGTCTTCCAAAGTTACCTCGTTCTGGGTGGCACAAGGCAGGATTACATCGCCCTTGACTTCCCAAGGCTTTTTGCCTGCATGGAATTCGGCGCCAAACTTGTCTGCATAGTCCTGCACACGGTCGCGGCCGGAAGCACGCATCTCCAACAGATAGTTGATCTTCTCCTCGGTAGCAATGCCGTCCTTATCATACACATAGCCGTCCGGGCCGCTGATGGTCAATGCTTTGCCGCCCAACTCTGTAATCTTCTTAATCGCGCCCCAGGCCACATTACCGAAGCCGGAGACCACAAAGGTCTTGCCCTTAATATCATCTTGCTGGTGCTTAAACACCTCGCAGGTGTAATAAATCGCGCCGTAGCCGGTGGCCTCCGGGCGAATCAGGGAACCGCCGTAAGACAGACCCTTACCGGTGATTACGCCGTTCTCAAAGGCATCAGCGATACGCTTATACTGCCCAAACAGGAAGCCAATCTCCCGGGCGCCCACACCGATATCACCGGCAGGCACATCCACATTGGGGCCGATATGGCGGTACAACTCTGTCATAAACGCCTGGCAAAAGCGCATGACTTCACCCTTGCTCTTGCCTCGGGGGTCAAAATCAGAGCCGCCCTTTGCGCCGCCCATAGGCAAGCCGGTTAGGCTGTTCTTAAAGGTCTGCTCAAAGCCTAAGAAATACATAATGCTGGAGTTTACGCTGGGATGGAACCGCAAGCCGCCCTTGTACGGGCCGATAGACGAGTTAAACTGCACACGGTAGCCCCGGTTGATGCGGGTCTTGCCGGCATCGTCCACCCAGGCCACACGGAAGGTGATCAGCCGATCCGGCTCCACCATACGGGTAAGAATGTCGTCCTCCACATACTCTGGATGCTGCTCAATCACCGGTGAAAGAGAGCTAAACACTTCTTCCACGCTCTGGATATACTCCGGCTTGGCATTGTCCCGGCGTTTTACTGTGTCAATTACACTTTGAATATAGGCATTCATAAAAAATCTCCCGGCAGTTCAAATTTGGTACTGTGCGGAACACACATTCCGTCAATATCCCCTTGCCAAACATATGATAACACCATTAAAATCAAATTGCAACAGAAAAGTGAGCGATTACTCACTAATTTTTTAATGTTTTTTCGTGATATTGCCTATATTTGTGAGTTAATCGCCAATTGTCTTGTAACTTATGCGCACATCTTTCCACAAATACAGAAAAAACGGGCAGTGGCCAAGCCACTGCCCGCAGGACAATTTCCTTAAAATTCGTCTTCGTTAAAGGGATCCAAACCGCCATCGGTTTCATTGCCGTTCTGGCCGTCGGACAAGGTATACAAATAGCCATCCTTAAGCTGAAAGCGCAGCACTTCCAGCTGAGGCTTAATATATTTAAGTTTGTTCATATCTATTTCTCCTTATTTTGCCAAAGTCACATTTGTCCAGGGGCTGTAAGAAGTGTGCCGCTGACCCTGACCATCTGTATATACCACATAGCTGCGGGCAGAATAAGTCTTGCCTGACACCTTGCTGAAGCTGTAGCTGATCAAATACTGACAGCTTTCTGTTTGGCTGTTGGACTTGGTAATCACCGTCTTGGAGCCCTTGCCGTCTGCACTGTTATTGAACTCTACGCCACAGGCGGTTACAGTATAAGCGGCATCTGTACCCTGGGTGTACTGACAAACAAGGGTCAACTTGCCCAGCTCTGTATTCCAAACCTGGCCGTTCTGACCGGTGGAATCCTCCGCAGCACCGCGCATAGAAGCAATAGGTGCCTTTTGCTGCAGCTGCGCAACAGAAGTAACGCCCTGCAGGGAGTATTGGCTGAAGTTGGATTCAGTAATTGCAACAAAATCACTCTTTGCACCGGTAGCAAAACAATTGTAGGTAGCGGAATAACTAACCACACGGTAAGTGGAGTCATCAACCGGCAACGCCCAGCACAGAAAGTCCTCTGCGTCGGAAGTGAGAGTGTACGGTGCGTCAAAGGTATATGTACCCGCATTAGCGCTGTACACCGGCTTAATGCGCAGAGTGCCGTCTGTTGCAAAAGCGCTGACCGCCTGAGAGCCATCCAGCTTGGCAGCATTCTGGCCGTTCACCAGCCAGCCGTCCAAATGGTAACCCACAAGGGTGCGCGCAGGTGCTGCTGCCAAAACCGCGGACAGTGCCTTATCCGTAGACACGGCATACTGACTGTATACGCTGTCTCCAAAAGCGGACAAATCCGTTACTGTCACGGTGTCCGCCTGTGCGCCAGAGGTAAAGGCTACCGTTGTGTCGCTGACCACCTCAAAGGTGTAGCTGGCGCCCTCCCCCACTGCGGCGGTGCCGTTTACGGTCCAGGTGCCGTTGGTAGCGTCGGGAGCGGTCAGGGTCACAGAAGCGTTGGCATCATAGGAATCCGTGCTGACCGTCTGGCCGTCAACGGTAAAGGTCACGGTAAACTGATTGCTGTACATACAATCCGTATAGGCGGAAAGCAGTTGTGCAGTATAAGTATCAATGGTGGTCTGCTGCTTCTCGCTAAGAGCATAGGAAGTACCATCATCTGTATAAGCCGCAGTCAGCACATCGGTCAGCGTCTTGGACAACGCCTGGTACTTGTCGGCGGCATAGTAGCCATCCTTACCGGCAGCTACCACGGTCTTTACCCGACTGACCGCACTGTTCAGCGCGTCATAATCGCCATAGCCGCACAGGGCGTCATACGCTGCCTGCAGATTGTCTGCCAGAGTCCGGAGTGCTGTGGCGTCCTTTTGATACTCGTTTTCACTAAGGGCTGCAAAAGTGCTTTGCGCTGCTTTGTAGGCGCCTGCAAAATCATTCCACAGTGCGGCTACATACTTGGTGGAGCCGTCATCCAGTACGGTGTTGCCTACAGCGTAGGTGCTCATGCAGGTGTCCATCACCGTGCGCAGTGCAGTATAAACATCCGTTGTGGTGCTCACTGTAGAGGCGCTGTACGCCGTCATAGCAGCAGAAGCGTCCGACTGATAGTCAGTCACTGCACCGGCAGTATCAAAGGCATAGTTATAGGCCGCAGGATTGACACCGCTAACGGTATCGGCCTTAGCCAGCAGATCTGCCAGCCCGCCCTCCTTGTACTGGGCGGCCACCTGCTTTTGGGTGGCGGTGTCCAGCGCAGAAACCGCATCCGCCAGCGGTTGATAATTAAGCACATACTGGGTGCTGTTCAGAGTCAGGTTCTCTGCCGCATTGTCTTTGGATTGGTCATTACGGTTACCGATCACCTTGGTGGTGAACTGCAAGCCGGTGTAGGTCTTGACATATTCATTGGTGCCGAATGTGGGGTTCAGGAATGCCTGGTTGTTCCAGAACCGAGGAGTTTCGGTATTGTCCTGGTTGACCGTCATATCCGCTGTGGTATCCGCCTGGTAGCCAAAGGTGGCGGTATTGCTCTCTGCGGTCTTGCCGGGCCAAGCCGTATGCTCGCGCTCTGCATAGCCGTACCACAGGTGGCTGAGCATTAAGTCACTGCTCAGGGGCGCCACATAGGCGATCTTACCGTAAGTTGTTTTTTTATTGAATATACTCCCCGAACTGTTCTCTGATTTCTTGCTCTCCACAACTACCGGGAAGCCGGGAATGCTGTCGTCCTGCTTCACCAGCACAGTAGTGCTGGGGGTGGCAATCTTAAACTTAATATAGCCGATTTCCTGGTACTCATCCTTGGTTGTCTCGCCACTGTACACATAGTCCTTGGTGCTATACAGCACATTGGTGTAGCCGTCGGTAGCCTCGGTGGTGCCAAAGTAGCCTTTGCCAAGCTGGGGTTGGGTATATTCCTGCATAGCATCCATACCGGCAGTCAGTGCGTCAGCAGCCGCCTTTAAGGTAGCTGCGGAAACATCCGCACTGCCGTAACGCACAGCGTCCAGCAGACGGTTAGCCTGCACATAGGCTGCATAGGCAGCGGAAGCATTGGTATACACCGTACCGCTTTCCAGCATGGATTCAAAGGCGGCAACCCGAGAGGTCAGCTCAGAGGTTGTCCCCTGGGCAGAGTCTGCAGAGAACTGCAGGTTACCGTAACTGCCGATCATACGCACAGAGTTGGAGCTGTTGGCTGCGTCCGAGTAGCCCAGACCCACATAAAAGGCAGAGTTGCTGGAGGCCTGACGGGTATCAATGGACGCGGTAATGGTAGCAGCTAACTTGCCGTCCACATACAGCGTGGTCTCTTTGCCGTTATAAGAAATGGTATAATTGGCCTCTTTGCCGGCGGTTATGTTTGCCTTTGTGGAAGCGGTTTGTACCGCGCCGCCGGAATAAACGGACAGGGTTCCGTCACAGCCCAGTCGGATGTAGTCCACATCTGCATTGGACAGGGAGAAAATGGTCCCGTCCGTGCATAGATTATTGTCATCCGTTGAGCGACTGTGGGTAAAGGAAACGGTAAAGCTATCCGTTTGCATCAGCGACTGAATCACCGGATCGTTGACGAACACCTGTGCCTGATTCAGCCACAGCTTACCTCCCTGCTCTGCAATACCGGCCTTATTCAACTGATACTCATAGGTATAACCGCTGGAATCCGTTTGCTTGGTATACGCCCAGTCTGAAGTTGTATTCAGGTCTGAATCAAAACGATAACGCATATCCGTAGTGCGCTGTGCCTTGAGCATACCGGTATACTCATCATCCGTAATCGCCAGTACGGAACCGTGCCGGGGAGACAGCTGGTTTAAGGTGTACTGGGAGTCAGACAGCTTTTCAAAATTCTTAAAGTCCGTAGACTGAAATGCCAAATAATGGCCGCTGTTGCCGTACTCATCTGCCAGCAGCACCATGGTGTTGGTGCCGGTAATAAAATGAGAGTTACAGCCCTCCAGCTTGGTGCTGGAACTGCTGTACACCTTCACCGGCGTGCAGGCCATATATTGATCCGCATCCTTTAAATCCGTAGAGGAAACATAATAAATGGTCTTCTCGCCGTCCGCTTCATTTTTAAAATACATATAATATATGCCGTTTGCGGAATCGTACATAATGTCCGCGTCAATGGAGGCGTCGCCGTCGGGATTCTTATACAGCAGCTGGGGTGCGCTGTAGTGACTCACATCCAAAAGATTGTCCGTCAGCATATAATAGATTTTCTGCTCCGATCCATTGGTAAAGCTGGAAGTGGACAGAGAGAAGTACACCATATACATGCTGGTAGACGCGTCCCAGATCACCTGAGGCGCCCAGAAACAATGTACCGTCTCGTCAGAAGGCAGTGCAGAGGTACCGTCTGTATTCTGCACATCTTTAATGGAAATATGTGTCTCATCCGTCCAGTTTACCAGATCGGAAGAGCGCCAAACGGTCATGGCGTCGTTCACATCCCACCAGCCCAGAGATGCGTCCATATCCGTAGCCACCATATAGAAGTAGCCGTCCTGGCCGCGGAACAGATACGGGTCACGGGCACAGCCGGTGCCGGTGGTTTGCTCTGTAATGGGTTGACTGCTGTTAAAGGCAGTAAAATTGTAGCCGTCGTCAGAGACAGCAAATCGAATCTTCTGCTCGCTGGTGGCATTTCCGGTAAAATAAGCAAATACATATTTGCCGTCGGTGGAAGTCGCCGTGGTCGCCGCAGAAGCTGCAAAAGGCAGAACAGTAAAGCTTGTCAGTGCCGTCAACACTGCAAGAAAAACTGCAATCAGCCGTTTGCCAGTTGGTTTTTTGCGCATAGTTTGCACCTCCGAATCGTCAATTGGCCAGTAATCGACATACTTCGCCAAATTCGACTATATATTACTGTTATACCTGGATAATGTCAATAGATTGTGAATATTTAATACACATTTTTGCGGGTGTTCACCCCTGTTAGACAGTTTCTTTATTCATTGTTCGCCGACTTATTTTGACATGCGGTCTGTTATATACGAAAAGATCCGAAACGCTTGCGCGTATCGGATCTTTTTTGATTGATATTGAATGACTTATGGCCAAAATCGCGTTTATAAACGCCACACATCAGCCATGCGGCTACGCAAAGGTCCACCGGACCTTTGCTCCCAAATCAAAGATTTGGAGCCTTGTGCCGCATCATCTCATGCGGGATTAGTACATCCCGCCCTGGCAGATCAGACTTTCTCTGCACTGCTCTCGGTGATATGCGGCTATGTCCGCAACACATCAGCCATGCGGCTACGCAAAGGTCCACCGGACCTTTGCTCCCAAATCAAAGATTTGGAGCCTTGTGCCGCATCATCTCATGCGGGATTAGTACATCCCGCCCTGGCAGATCAGACTTTCTCTGCACTGCTCTCGGTGATATGCGGCTATGTCCGCAACACATCAGCCATGCGGCTACGCAAAGGTCCACCGGACCTTTGCTCCCAAATCAAAGATTTGGAGCCTTGTGCCGCATCATCTCATGCGGGATTAGTACATCCCGCCCTGAGATGCTGCGGCCATCGCAGCAGCATTTGCAGCGTCAGCCTGCGGGTCCTTAATATCGGTCACCAGGCTCTCGGTAGTCAGCACCATAGCAGCCACGGAAGCGGCGTTCTGGATTGCAGAACGGGTCACCTTCGCCGGGTCCACGATACCGGCCTCAATCATATCGCCATAGGTGTTGGTGGCAAAGTTGAAGCCGTAACCGCTCTTACCGGAGGCCATGATCTTGTCTACAATCACGCTGCCCTCCAGTCCTGCGTTGGCAGCGATCTGGCGTACAGGCTCCTCCAGAGCCTTCAGCACAATCTTCACGCCAGTCTTAAAGTCTGCGTCATCGGTATCCAGCAACTTCTCCACAGCGGGAATGGTGTTGATCAGCGCCACGCCGCCGCCGGCAACGATGCCCTCTTCCACGGCAGCCTTGGTAGCAGCCAGGGCGTCCTCAATGCGCAGCTTCTTTTCTTTCATCTCGGTCTCGGTAGCAGCGCCCACTTTGACAACGGCTACACCGCCGGCCATCTTGGCCAGGCGCTCCTGCAGCTTCTCCCGATCAAAGTCAGAGGTGGAAGCCTCAATGGCGGTACGAATCTGAGCCACACGGGCTTTAATATCCTCGCTGTTGCCGGCACCGTCAACAATAATGGTATTCTCCTTGGTTACCTTCACCTGACGAGCGGTACCCAACATCTGCATGGTAGCATCTTTCAGTTCCAAACCCAGGTCAGATGTAATCACCTGACCACCGGTCAGTACGGCGATATCTTGCAGCATATCCTTGCGGCGATCACCAAAGCCGGGAGCCTTGACGCAAACGCAGGTAAAGGTGCCACGCAGCTTGTTCAGCAAAATGGTCTGCAGGGCTTCGCCCTCCACATCTTCAGCAATGATTACCAGCTTCTGGCCATTCTTCAGTACGGCCTCCAGCAAAGGCAGAATATCCTGAACGGTACTGATTTTCTTATCTGTAATTAGGATTTTGGCGTCGTCCAACACAGCCTCCATCTTATCGGTATCGGTCACCATATAGGGAGAAATGTAGCCACGATCAAACTGCATACCCTCAACCACCTCGCAGGTGGTCTCTGCGGTCTTGGACTCCTCTACGGTAATCACGCCATCTGCAGATACCTTTTCCATGGCCTCAGCAATCAGCTTACCAACCATCTCGTCTGCAGCGGAAACAGTAGCCACACGGGCGATGTCGTCGCTGCCGCTGACTGCCTTGCTCTCTTCCTGAATCTCGGCCACAGCCGCATCTACAGCAGCCTTAATACCGTTCTTAACAACCATGGGGTTAGCACCGGCGGCTACATTCTTCATGCCCTCACGCACCAGCGCCTGGGCCAGCAATGTAGCGGTAGTGGTGCCGTCACCGGCATCGTCATTGGTCTTGGAAGAAACTTCCTTTACCAGCTGAGCGCCCATATTCTCAAAAGGCTCCTCCAGCTCAATCTCCTTAGCAATGGTTACACCGTCATTGGTAATCAGCGGTGCGCCGTACTTTTTATCCAGTACCACATTGCGTCCCTTGGGGCCAAGGGTAATCTTAACAGTATTGGCCAGCTTGTCAATACCGGTTTGCAGCGCCTTGCGGGCGTCCTCGCCGTAAATAATATCTTTTGCCATAATGGAACTCCTCCTTACTCAACTACGGCCAAAATGTCTTTGACCTCAGAAATGGTGTACTCCTGGCCGTCCACCTTGATTTGGGTGCCACTGTACTTGCCGATAATCACCTTATCGCCAACAGCAACGGTCATGGGGTGTTTTTCAGTGCCGGGGCCGACGGCAACAACCTGAGACACCTCAGGCTTCTCCTGTGCAGAAGCAGCCAGAATGATGCCGGAAGCGGTGGTTTCCTCAGCCTCGCAGGCTTTCAGCAGAACACGGTCTGCAAGCGGTTTAATAGTCATAACTTTTCACCTCGTCAAAAGTATTTGTTTTGTATTAGCACTCTTCACTTCCGAGTGCTAATACTTATTTTAGCAAGTTTTTTCCATTTGTCAATAGGATTTGAAAATTCTTCATAAAAAATCCGATTTTCTGTGATATCTCGGTCAAAAAACGACAAAAAAGCCGACTCTGTCGACAAATGCCGACAGAGTCGTTAAATTAGTCAAGCACCGGCATACCGGAGGTGGTAATCTCCTGCATAGTAACGGACTCACGGGCGTCATTCTGGTACTTATCCTGATAATAGTTCTCCTGGTGGAAATCCAGACCACCGTTCTTATCATAATCCAAAATGGTGCAGCCGCGCTGGGTTCCCTTTTTATAAATACCTACATATGCTAAATAGTCAATGGAATAGCCATAGGTCAGGTTGATCCCCTTGTAGTTCAGGGAGAAGTTGTTGTAGTGGTCATGTCCGCAGAAGGTGCTGTCCGTGCTCCCCAGCTGTTGCATGGTTTCAAACAGCTGATCGGAATAAATACCGCAGTACACCACCTTGCCGCTTTCGCCGGGCAAGCCGTACCGATACTTTACATTTTCTGTATCCTGGTAATCATTCTCCACATATTCCGACCAGGCCAGCCGATACTCCTCCAGCGGAAAATGGAAAAACAAAGAAGTCGGTACCACCTTTACTAACTGGGCGTAAGATTTCTGTTTAGCTGCAGACAGTTTTTTCGCCGCTGTCTGATTTCGTTCTGCCAGATCGCCGACTACCTGCTTATACCACGCAATCTGATTCTCGTGGATATTGTCATAAAACCAACGCACACCCAAAACATCACCGTCCACATAAGAGTGGCTGTCCAGGGCAATCAGCGAACGGGTGATCACCCCGTCACTGTTGACAAT
Organism: bacterium; assembly: GCA_963605415.1. Lineage (GTDB taxonomy): Bacteria > Bacillota > Clostridia > Oscillospirales > Acutalibacteraceae > CAG-217. The sequence continues at coordinate 12,810 of CAVCUL010000004.1, forward strand.
ATTAATCACCTGATTGCCGGAGCCGTCTACATCCTCCGGACCGGGTTGGAGCAGACAATGCTTATATTGCTTGCTGCGATAAAAATCTGTCAATTCTTCTCTGGTATAGTAGCTGTAAGCCTCTGTATCGTGGTTACCGTAAGCCAGTGTCCAATAGACGCCCAGTGTTTCCATCAGTTCCGCAAACACTTTTGCGCCGGATTTGTTATTGAATGTACCTGCCTGGAATGGTACCGGATAAGAAATGTCGCCGGTGACCACTACCAGATCCGGTTTTTCAACCCGAATCATGGTAGCAACAGTATTGATGGCCATGCCGTCCTTCTTAATAGACATCCAACCGCCGCCGATATGTACATCCGTCAGCTGCATTACTTTCAGACCCTTGTCGCTCTTAATGTTCACATAACCGTTTTCCTCTACACTGTAGTCCAGCTGGGCGCAACCGGCAGAGCTGTAATTGTGGGCCTTGTTGATGTTGGACTGCACACCGATTACTGAAATCACCGTTGTAATCCCCACAAACAGCGCCAAAATGACTAAGAACCCGATAAAAATCTTCAGTGCGATCTTCCGGTGCTTTTTTTTAGCCAATACCCTTTCCAATTTTTGCTCTTCAGTCAAAAGAGCCTCTTTTTTGTTAGACATTTATTACTCCCCCATTTTTGTTTTGTTCAATTTTCGCTTCTGGTGCGCCGGGACAAATTGCCGCTGTAAGATCCGCACCCATTTCTGCCTGCAAAATCGCACGCAACCCCTCTTGTAACTGCGCCGCTGCTCCTACCGTGGTTTGGTCCGTGGTAAGATCAGCCGTAAAGGCCAGGTGCCGACCGTAACGGTGGCATTGCACATTGTATGCGCCGGTCACCCCCGGCTGTGCTGCAAGCAGCGCCTGCACACGATCGCAATTCTCCGCCTCCCGCTTGCCCAAAATGCAGGCAAAGGAGGAGGCGCAGGACTTGGCACCGCTAATCAACAGCACTGCACTGATGGCGATACCGAAATAACCATCCACCGGTACTCCTACCACCCGAGTCAGGGTAAAGGAAATCAAAGTGGAGAGGGTAATAAAAAAGTCCAAAATACTGTCCGTAAACAGTCCTTTCAGCACCGGCGACGAATGGCGCCGATCCTTAAGCTTGTAATACGCACCCAACCCCAGCTTGGCCACAGCCGTTATGCCGATAATTACCGCATACCGCACAGAGAACCAGATCGGTGCCGGATAAAGCGTTCGCTCCAGAGACACATAGCCAAAACCAAAGCCGGTACCTACAATCACAACTGATGTGATAAACCCGGTTAAGTCCTCCGCTCTGCCTAAGCCAAACGGGTACTTCGGCGAGGTGCGCACAGAAAGCCAGAAGCCCACCAGCGCAATAATACACACTACGCTGTCCAGCGCGTTATTCAACGAGTCCACATAAATCGAAATGCTGTTGGTGGAAATACCCACATACAGCTTAACCATAAATAGGCACAAATTCGCGCAGATTCCAAAGATAGCTGCACGCATTCGCGCCTTTGTTTCTTTCATATTCTATACACTCCCCCTCTTGCGCATGGCTTACTGTCTTTCGATCAATGCAACAGCGTGAGCAGCCATGCCCGCGCCGGTGCCGGTAAAGCCAAGTCCCTCCTCTGTGGTAGCTTTTACGCTAACCTGCTCCAATTGCACCCGGCAGGCAGCAGCAATATTACCGCGCATTTCATCAATATACGGTGCCAGCTTTGGCCGCTGAGCCAAAAGCGTGGCGTCTATATTCTCAATTCTGTAGCCGTGAGCGATTAAAACCTGCGCCACTTCTTCCAGCAGCTTTAGGCTGTCCGCTCCTTTCCAGCGGTCATCCGTGTCCGGAAACAGGTGGCCAATATCGCCCAGCGCCGCAGCGCCCAGCAGCGCATCAGAGATGGCGTGGAGCAGCACATCCGCGTCGCTGTGTCCCAGAAGTCCCTTTTCAAAAGGAACAGTCACACCGCCTAAGATCAGTGGGCGGCCCTCCACCAGTTTATGTACATCATAGCCGTGGCCGATACGCATTATTCTACCTCCTTTGCTCTCAGAATCGCCTCTGCCATAGGCAGGTCCTCCGGGGTGGTGATCTTCATATTGGTATATTCGCCGATCACAACGGATACCGGTATGCCAATATTCTCCATCAGCTTACAATCATCCGTAAAATCACCGCCCTCGGCCTTGGCTTTCTCCATAGCCTGCCTGTACAGGTCAAAGCGAAAGATCTGAGGTGTTTGAATGGCAATCAGCTGGGAGCGGTCCGGGGTGTCCGTGATCTCGTAGTCGTCGTTGATCACCTTAATGGTGTCTTTTACAAAAACACCGGTGGCCGCCGCGCCGGTCTCTTTTGCCCGGTGCAGAGTGTCCAAGATCTCGTCCCGGGTCACCAGGGGCCGAGCACCGTCGTGGATCAGCAACAGGTCGCAGTCGTCAATGGTGTCCACTGCATTTTGCACGCTCTCCTGCCGGGTCTTGCCGCCAAACACAAAGCTCACTTTCTCCTGGGACAGCAGGGCGGACATAGCGTCCACATCCGCAGGACGACACACCACCAGCACCTCGTCCACCTGGGGCAGGTCCGCAAAAGCGGCCACCGTGCGGGCGATCACCGGCGTACCGCACAGGGGCAGCAGCACCTTGTTCTTTGCACTTTGCATACGACTGCCGGAACCGGCAGCCACGATCACAGCCACATTAGCCAAGTTGGTTCATCCTTTCCGTCTCCTCCCGAGTGGGGGTCACAAAAAGCGTTTTATAATCTGTATAGATTACCCGGCCGGGCTTGGCGCCTGCAGGTTTCTTTACAAATTTGGCCCGGGTATAGTCCACAGGCACATTGGAGGACGCGCGGGCCTTGCTATTATAAGCCGCCAGCAGCGCCGCATCGTGGAGCGCCACCTCCGACGGCTCGCGCCCGGCGGTGACCAGCACCACATGGCAACCGGGGGTGTCCTGGGTATGGAACCAGTAGTCCTCCCCTGCCGCCGTCTTTAAGGTCAGCTTGTCATTCATCACATTGTTGCGGCCTACCAAAATGCGAAAGCCGTCCGCCGTTTGGTATTCCAGCGGTTTCAGCGCCTTGGCAGGCTTTTCCTTGCCCCGGTGGCGCAGATACCCGCCGGCAGTCAGTTCTGCCCGAATGGCAGAAATTTCAGCATCGGTAGAGGAACGGCTCAGGGCGTCCAGCACACTGTCCAAATACGCCGCCTCCGCTTCTGCCTGAGCAATAAAGCCGGTGAGCTTTTGCTCCGCCACCTGCTTTTTGCGGTAGTCTTTATAATACTTTTGGGCGTTGGCCGAGGGGCTCAGCGCCGGGTCAGCCGGAATACGCACCACCGTGCCCGGCTCATAATAATTCTCTAAATCGTAAAAGGGCGCGCCCTTCTCAAGCGCATATTGGTTGGAGGTGATCAAGTCGCCGTAAATACGGTACTTGTCCTTATCCGCACAGTCCAGCAGCTCCTGCCGCCGGTTCGCCGCCTTGCGCACCGCCCGCTCTTGCAGGGTGGTCAGATGGTGGAACAGATCGGCGCTGCGGCTCTTGATCCGCGCCAGCCGCACCCGCTCGTAAAAGAAGAAGTCCAGCAGCGCGCTGGGGCTGTCAAAGCTGCGGCATTCCAGCAGATCGCCGTACTGACGAATAGGGGTAAAGGCAAAGTCCTTGGGCACACCGTCCAACACCACCGTAGGCGACGGCGCCTGCGCAAAGGCGCGCAGCTGCTCCAAGGTCAGCCCGTGCTCCACCTCCCGGCAGATAATGGGCGACACGCCCAGCAGGGTGTTTTGCACCGCCTTAGCGCCGGTGGCACCGCAGGTTTGCAGCCGGTGGGCAATGGTGTCCAAATCCTCTGTCAAAATATTCAATTTATCCTGGGGCGGCGGCAAAGTATAGTCCACCCCGGGCAGCAACCGCCGGTTGCCGGTCTCGCCAGTCATACGGCGAATACAGTCTATAATTTTGCCGTTGCCGTCCAGCAGTAAAATGTTGGCGTAGCGGCTCAAGATCTCGATCACCAGGCGATAGGCCACCCGATCCCCCAGCTCGTTGGTGCCGGTAAAGTGCAACTCCAGCACACGCTCCAGGCCGGGCTGGGTCACATCGTCCAGCCGTGCCCCTTGCAGCAGCTTGCGCAGCAGCATGGTAAACATGGGTGGTTTGGCCGGGTTCTCCGGCGCATACTCTGTAAAGTGCACCCGGGCACTGTCCGGGCGGCAGCTGAGCAGCAGCTTTTTGGCGCCGCTGCGCCCCCGCAGGGTCAGCACGATCTCCTCTCTGGTGGGCTGGTGGATCTTGTCTACCCGGTCCCCCACCGCACCGTCTTCAATCTCGCGTTGCAGGCAGTGCAAAAAAATACCGTCCAGTGCCATAGTTACACCGTCAGCACAGGGTTCTTCTGGGGTGCGCAAATGAATTCCACATCCGGGAACGCCTGTTCCAGTCTTTCTTTTAAGGTCATAAAGGCGGCGTACTCGGTCTCATAATGACCGGCAGCCAGTACCGGGTACTGCGCCTCCGCCGCTTCCAGCAGATCGTGGTAGCGCACCTCGCCGGTGAGATAGCAGTCGGCAAGTTGCTGCGCCCGGCGCCAAAATTCGCCACCGGCACCGCCGCAAACAGCAACGGTCTCGATCAGTGCCTCCGTGTCCGTATAGCGCAGGCCGTCGCTCTCCATCACTTCACCGGCCATAGCGGCAAAATCGTCCACGCTCATCGCTTGGGGCAAGCGGCCAATGGTCAAAAAGCCGTCTTCGCTATGGGTCAGGTCCGTCAGTCCCAGCAAAGTAGCCATACTGTCGCCAATGCCGCCGGGTGCCTTGTCAAAGCAGGTGTGGGCGCTGATGAGCGCAATGCCGTTTTGCACCAGTTCGCTGACCGGCGTGCCGGTATAAACCTGCTTTAGCCCGTGGAAGATCAGCGGGTGATGGGTGAGGAGCAGCTCCGCCCCCATACCCACGGCAAAATCCACCACCGGCAAGGTGGCGTCCAGAGACAGTACGCACCGGCGCACCGGCGCCTCTATATCGCCCACCAAAAAGCCGGAATTGTCCCAGTCCTCCATGGTGTCATAAGGCGCAATGGTATTGATCCAGTTGTTAATATCTGCAACAGTTGTCATAATTTTTCCTCAATGGCGCGGATCACCGCCGCCGTATCTGCGCCGCCCTTTTGGCGGTTTCGCAGGTAGCGGATCAGCTGGTCAAAATAAGCCTTGTCGCTAAAATCCGTGATCCCGGCCAAATACAAGTCCGCCTGAGCATAGTTCTCCGGCGCAGTGCCGGGAACAGCCAGCAGCACCAAATAGTGGTGCCGCCCCTCCTGTACCACCCGGGCACAGCGGATTCCAAAGCCGTTTGTAAACAAAAATTGCCGCACGACCTCCGGATGGGTCATGGGCTGCAGAATCAGTGTTTTTTTATGTACATATGGGCAAGCAGCCAGTATCTCTGCGATCAGCTCACCGCCCATACCGGCCAGCACCACCGCGTCACACTCGGCGTCGGCAATGTCTGTCAAGCCACTGCAAAGGCGGGTGCGAATTTGGGCGCTCAAGCCCAGTTCTTCTACCAATCGGCGACAGGCACCCAGCGGGCCTGGGCGCACATCGGCAGCCACCACACGGGGCGCAATCCCCTGCTGCACCAAATAGGCGCTCACATAGCCGTGGTCGCAGCCAATATCCGCCACCGTGCAGCCGGGCGGCACCAGGTCCGCCACAGCCTGCAATCGCGGGGTCAAAGTGATCATTTCTGGATCAGGGCGTTGATCTGCTCCAGCAGATCATCCGTATCTACACCATGAACTGCGCAAGCCTGCTCCACCGTCTCACCGCGAGAGGCGGGGCAACCCAGGCAGTGCATACCCATCTGCAAAAAATAAGGGGCTGCATCCGGGCAAATGTCTAAGATCTCGCCGATTACTGTATCTTTTGTAATTTCCGTCATTTTGATGTCCTCCGGTATTGTACTTTGCAATCTACTATATATAGTATTTACTACTTTGACATCATAACACAAATGAATTGCAAGTTCAAGCCGATTGTGTTAAAATAGTCTTCGGTCGAATTACGGCTGGTAACAATAGACAAAGCAGGTGATTTTATGCAAAATCTAAATCCTAAGGACGGTGCCTTTAATCCCAATCTGCAATTTGATGCCTTTACGGCTGGTATTGAGGACGGCGGCCTGCGCGCGAAAAGTGCCATCTCTGCCATGGTATGCTATATACTTGCCAATATCGAAAAGCCCCTGAGCACTAAAAACATAACAGACGCCCTGACGGCCGGGCGCATTGCCAATTATTTTGAAATTTGCGACTCCATCGACCGGCTAAAAACTGCAGGTCAAATCCTGGAGGAAAACGATCGACTGTATGCCACCCCCCAATGCAAGGCTGCAGTAGAACTGATTGAGAACGACCTGCCCCTGACCATGCGGGAAAAGAGCATTGCCTGCTGTCAGCGAGCGTTGGCCAAAGAGACCTATCAGCGCGAAAACAGAGTAGAGATTGAGCCTGCTGGCAAAGCCTATCAGGTGACGCTCCATGTAAGTGACATTGACCAGGATTTCATGGCGCTAAAGCTTTATATGCCCACAAAGGCACAGGCGCAGGCAGTGAAAGAAAAGTTCCAGGCCAATCCGGTGCGGGTCTATGAAGCAGTAATCAGCACCCTGTTTAGCGAAGAGCAGGATCCACCCATTGACTAAAAACAAAACAAAATCCGCTGACACCTGCGGCTCGTTTTTCAAAAATAAGCACAAAAAATCCCGTCTGCAAAATGCAGACGGGATTTTTATGTTTCATTAGTCCTCGTCGGACAAAGCGGGAATGCCCTCTTCCGGCTTGGGAAGCAGGGTTTTCATGGACAGGCTGACACGCTTTTTGTCAAAGTCAACATCCGTGATCTCGCACTTCACTTCGTCGCCAACACTCAGAACATCGCCGGGAGTCTTTACACGGTCCCAGCTGATCTGACTGATATGAATCAGGCCGTCAATACCGGGGATCACGCTGGCAAAAGCACCAAAGGCGGCCAGACCAACGATCTTGGCATCCACAACAGTGCCCACAGGATAATCACGCTTCAGGATCTCCCACGGATTGTCCTCCAACTTCTTGAAGCCAAGAGAAATCTTCTTGTTCTCATCATCCAGTTTCTTGATGGTGACCTCAACAGTGTCGCCAACCTTAACCACTTCGCTGGGGTGCTTAATGCGGTTCCAGCTCAGCTCACTAATATGAATCATACCGTCAATACCGCCAATGTCTACAAACGCGCCGTAGCTGGTCAGGGACTTTACGGTACCGGTCAGCTTCTGACCCTCGGACAGGGTAGCCCACAGAGCCTCCTGCTGGGCCTTCTTCTCCTCATTGGCGACCACCTTAATGGAGCCAACGGCACGACGACGAGCCGGGTTCAGGTCAATGACCTTAAAGCGAACGGTTGTGCCCTTGAGCACATCCAGCTCCTGACCGCGGGGTACGCCGGTAAGAGAAGCGGGCACGAACACGCGGGTGCCCTTGGCGGTTACCAGAACGCCGCCCTTAACAACAGCAACAACGGTGCCCTCCAGCACCTCGTCGTTCTCGCTGGCTGCAACGATCTCGTCCCAGCCTTTGAATGCGTCCACCAGCTTCTTGGAAAGCTTCAGAACGCCCTCTTCATCGGATGTTTTCATGATGACGAGGTCCAGTACATCGCCGATTTTGACAACATCCTCTGCTTTATCCACCGGCTCTGCGGAAAGATCAGCCAGTGCGATCACACCGGTCTGCTTTCTGCCGGTCACATCAACGAATACCTCGGTGGGTGTGATGTTTACAACAGTGCCCTTTACGACCTTGCTGTTATCATCTTCGCTAAAGGATTCTTCCAGCATTTCTGCGAATGAGGATGCCTCACCATCAGCAGATGTGTTGACAGCAGCCTCAGCGGCCTGATTCGCATCTGCTGTCTCCACAACTTCTTCAGTAGCGGCTGAAGTTGTTTCAACTTCCTTTTCTTTAATTTCTTCGGACATGGTTTTGAGTACCTCCTTGATGATTGCCGGCGGCGTAGACGCCCCGGCTGTAACACCAACCACCGCATAGGCACCGAGATCCAGGCTGCTCAGCTCCGCCGCCGTTTCGATGAGAAAGGTGGGAGCGTTTGCGGCACACACATCCCGCAACTTACAGGTGTTTGATGAATGGCGACCTCCGATCACAAGCATAGCGTCGCACTCCCTGGACAGAGCCGCCGCTTCCTCCTGTCTTTCAGAAGTAGCATTGCATATTGTACTATAAATTTTGGTATTTGTACATACCTTTTTTAGAATTTTCTCAGACTTTTTCCATTCTTTTAGGCTAAATGTGGTCTGAGAAACGCAAATCGTCGGCTCATTCTGTGAAATTTTGCCACTTTTTAGAATTTCCTGCAATTCCTCAGCATTTTTGAATACATAACTGGCGCCGGGGCAATAGGAACGAATACCCACTACCTCCGGGTGGTCTGCGTCCCCGGCAATGAGCACCGTGGTGTCCGGCGACTGGCTGCCTACAATGCGGTGGATCTTCAACACAAAGGGACAGGTGGCGTCCGTAAAGGGCAAATGGCGCGCCTGCATTTCCTCCACCACGCATTTGTCTACCCCGTGGGTGCGCACCACGATCTGACACCCGGGCGGACAGTCCTCTACCCGATCAATGATCTTGACCCCCCGATCCGCCAGATCACCCACCAGCTGGGCATTATGAATAATGGGGCCAAGGGTGCACACCTGCTCCCCTGCCTCCACTTTATCATACAACAGTTCTACCGCCCGGTTGACGCCAAAGCAAAAGCCGGCGGTTTTTGCCAGTTTTATTTGCACGCTCTTTCGTCCTCCCACAGGGCGGTAATGGCATCCATCACCTTACCGGCAGCATCCTTAATATCGTGCGGACCCAGCTCCTCCCGATCCAGTCCCAGGTCTGCCTGGGTCAACAACTTGCCGTAGCGCACGGTCACCGGCTTGCCGGCTTTAATCTTCCCGTCGCAGCAAATGGCGACCGGCAGCACATCGGCGCCGGTGGCCTTGGCGATTACCGCCACCCCGGCCTTGGCCTTTTGGGGCACACCGTCCTTATCCTTAATGCGGCGACCCTCCGGGCAAATGGCCATCACATGATTTTCCTCTACGATCTTCACGCCGTAGTCAATGGCGGAGGTATCGCCCTTGCCCCGGCGCACCGGAAAGGCGTACATCCGGGTCAAAAACCAGGCGGAAATAGGGTTCTGAAACAGCTCCACCTTAGCCATAAAGTGCAGGGGCGGCACCTCCTTGGGCAGCGCCACAAACACCGGGTCAAAGGCACAGGTGTGATTGATGGCAACAATATAATTGCTGCGGCCTTTAGGAATGTTCTCCAGCCCCTTAAAGCGCATTTTGTACACCAGCTTTACCAACGGGCGGAACACGGCCTTGATAAAGCCGTAGGTCTTGTAATGTTTTACCTGGGTGTAGTCAAATTCTTTCATTTTGTATGCTCCCGAATGATAGTGATGATCAGGTCAATGGACTGCTGCAAGTCCAGCTCCGAGGTATCTGCCATAATGCTGTCGGCAGAGGGTTTCAACGGGGCGATCTCTCGATGGCTGTCCTGGTAGTCCCGGCGGTTCACATCCGCCAGCACATCCTCATAGGTCACCGTCTGGCCCTTTTCCGCCAGTTCCTTGTACCGTCGACGAGCGCGACACTCCGGCGTAGCGGACAAAAAGATCTTTACCTGGGCATTTGGCAGTACCACGGTGGCAATATCCCGCCCGTCCATAATCACATTATTTTTCTCAGCCAGATCTCTCTGTAAATCCAGCAGGAACGCCCGCACCGCAGGCACGGCGCTGACCTTGGACGCGCCCATACTGATCTCCGGCGTGCGGATCAGATCAGAAACATCTTCCCCGTTCAGGTATACATGCTGGCTGCCGTCTACAAACTTCAATTCCACTTGCAAATCGGGCAGCAAGGCAGCAATGGCGTCGTCCGACTCCAGGGCACCGGCGCGCACCGCACCCAGCGCCACCGTGCGATACAGCGCACCGGTATCTACATAAATATAACCCAGCGCCTTGGCTGCCGCCTTGGCGATGGTGGACTTGCCTGCACCGGCAGGTCCGTCAATGGCAACATTGATCATCATAAGATCCCCCTTTAAGAATTACAGGTTTTGGCCGCAAAGCGTGCCGGTGGAAAATGCGATCTGCAAATTGAACCCGCCGGTATAACCGTCCACATCCAGCACCTCGCCGGCAAAGTACAAATTCTCCACCAGCTTGGAGCCCATGGTCTTTGGCGACACCTGGCGCACATCCACGCCCCCGGCGGTAACAATGGCCTCCTCCACCGGGCGAAAGCCGGTGATATGCACGGTAAAGTCCTTCATCAGCCGCACCAGCGCATGGCGCTCCTCCCGGCTGATCTGATTGACCTTCTTGCCCGGTTCCAGCCCGCTGCGGCGCACGAAAACCGGGATCAGCTTTCTGGGCAGCAGACCGCCCAGGGCGTTGATCAGATCTTTATTTTGCAAAGCGGCAAAGTCCCGCTGCACCCGCCGATCCAGCACATCAAAGGCCAGCGCGGGCTTTAGGTCGATATGCAGATTATACACCCCCCGCTCCGGCTGTGTCAAATGGCTGGAGGCAGAGAGCACCACCGGCCCGCTGACGCCGTAATGGGTAAACAGCATTTCGCCAAAATCCGTATAGACTTCCTTGTCCCCTTGGGTCACCCGAATTTCAATATTCCGCAGGCTCAGCCCTTGCAGTTCCGGGATAAAATTATTGTCGCACACCAGGGGCACCAGCGCCGGGCAAATGGGCATAATGGTGTGGCCGCACTGACGGGCAAAGGTATAGCCGTCGCCGGTAGAGCCGGTGGCCGGATAACTGCACCCGCCGGTACAAACCGCCACGCTGTCGCAGGTCAAGCGGCGGCCGTCAGTCAAGTGCACCGCCTGTACCCGCCGTCCGTCGTCGGTCAGTTCCAGCCGCTCCACCGTCTCTTGCAGGAACTGTACACCGGCGTGCTTGGCCCGGCGCACCAGGGCGTCTACTATATCCGTTGCGTTATCCGACACCGGGAACACCCGCTCCCCCCGCTCGATCTTGGTGGGCACGCCCAAATCCTCGATCAAAGCGATGGTGTCATAAGGCATAAAATTAGAAAAGGCGGAATACAAAAACCGCGGGTTGGTGGGGATATGCTCCAGCAGCCCTTGCAGGTCAAAGGTGGCATTGGTCACATTGCACCGTCCTTTACCGGTAATGCGCAGCTTGCGCCCAGGGCGCTCCATTTTTTCGATCAGCAGCACCCGGCTGCCCCTCTCGGCACATACCGCCGCAGCAGTCAGTCCGGCAGCACCGGCGCCGATGACAATTTTCGGTTCACTCATATTTCTTCCTCACCGGCAGTCAGTTCCTCACCGGCGCTCTCCCACCGGGCGTACAGATCATCTCTGTGGGCGGTGACAGCGTCCAGCCTGGCGGTCAGGTCCATCAGCGCCTGGTAGTCCGCCCCGGCAGACAGCTGCGCTTGCAGCTCCTCGATCTCCGCCTCCGTCTCCTCGATCTCCGCTTCCAACCGGGTAACGGCAGTGCGCAGCTTGCGCAGGCGGGAGGCACGCTCCTTTTGCTCTTTATAAGAATTGGTCTTTGGTTTTTCTTTGTCGGCAGCCGTTGCCTGCTGGGTGACCGCACGGTGGGCCATATAGTCGTCGTAGTTGCCGGTATAGCTTTGCACCCCGGTGGGGGTCAATTCCAGCACGCGGGTCGCCAGCTTATTGATAAAATATCGGTCGTGGGACACAATGAGCATGGTGCCGTCATAGTGGAGCAGCGTGTTTTCCAGTTCTTCTCTGGAGGCTGCGTCCAGGTGGTTGGTAGGCTCGTCCAGCAGCAGGAAGTTGTAGCCGCCCAGCATCAGTTTCAGCAGCGCCACACGGGCACGCTCGCCGCCGGAGCACACGGACAGGGGGCGATATACCTCCTCGCCCTTAAAAAGAAACGCCGCCAGCGCGTTGCGCACCCGGGTCTCCGTCATTTGGGGGAAAGTATCCCACACCTCGCCGATCACCGTTTTGGTCAGGTCCAGCTTGGCCTGCACCTGGTCAAAGTAGCCAGTGAGCAAGTTGCTGCCAAAGCGGAAAGTGCCCTCCTGGCGGGGATATTCGCCGGTCAGGATCTTAAGCAGCGTGGTCTTGCCGCAGCCGTTATCCCCCAGCAGGAACACCCGCTCCTGCCGCTGAATGTCAAAGGACACATCCCGGAACAGCGCTTTGCCGTCAAAGGACTTGGACAGGCCGTCGCAGCTGAGCACATCCTCGCCGCTGACGCACTTGGGGGTAAAGTCAAAGCGGATCTTCTGTACCTTGGCGTCCGGCACCACCAGCTGGGCGCGAATACGCTCGATCACCTTTTCCTTGCTCTCGGCGGTCTTAATATTCTTCTCCCGATTCCACTGCCGTTGCTGGGCAATAATGCCCTCCAATCGGGCGATCTCTTTCATATCATTGTCGTACTTCTCGGCAATGGCCTTTTGCTCCGCCGCCTTTTTTTGCAAAAAGACGGAGTAGTTGCCGCTAAAGCAGCGGATCTTTTGATTTTCCAGCTCAATGGTCTTGTCTGTGATCCGATCCAAAAAATAGCGGTCGTGGGACACGATCAGGCAGGCGCCCTTAAAATCGGACAGAAAACTCTCCAGCCACTCCACCGCGTGAATATCCAGGTGGTTGGTTGGCTCGTCCAGCAGCAAAAAGTCCGCCTTGGACAGCAGCAGCTTTGCCAAGATCAGCTTAGACTTCTGCCCGCCGGACAGCTTGTCCGTAGACATATCAAACTGCTTTTCCGTAAAGCCCAGGCCCAGCAGCGCCGAGCGGGTCATAGATTTATAAGTCAGGCCGCCGTCCCGCTGGAACTGCTCCGTCAGCCGGTCTTGCAGAGCGATATCCGCCGCCGTGTCCCCTTGCCCGCTGCGCAGGCGCGCGCCCACTTCTTCCAGTTGACGCTCCAGCTCAATCAGCGGGGCAAACACGCTGACCAGCTCGTTCCACACGGTATTGCCGGCAGAGCAGGTGTGCTGCTCCATATAGCCCAGCTTGCAGTTCTTGGAGAGAAAGGCGCCGCCGCTGTCCGGCGTGTAGTCGCCGCAGATCACCTTAAACAGCGAGGTCTTGCCCACGCCGTTGGCGCCCACAAAGCCCACTTTCTCCCGTTCTTTGATAGAGAAAGACACCCCGGAGAACAGCGTGCGCTCCCCAAAGGATAAAGTCAAATTCTGTACATCTAAAACGGCCACAGGCGCCCTCCTCCCGGTTTACAAAATGGATTTGCCCATATTTTACACTATCCCGGCTTGAAAGTGAAGTCCTTTTTTGTTATTATATCTAAGAAATCAATCTAAAACAGAGGAAACAACGATGGAGATCTTAAAATTACAGCCTATCTTTAAGGATTATATTTGGGGCGGTCAGCGCTTGCGTGCGGACTTTGGGTTCCAAAGTGACCTGTCCAAGCTGGCAGAGGGCTGGATGTTGGCCTGCCACCAGGCGGGTATGAACACCGTTGACGGCGGCAGTTATAACGGTCAATCCCTGGAACAGGTGATAAAAACCGTAGGCAAAGAGGCTCTGTGCGGCACCAACGCCGCCCGGTTCCCCTACTTCCCGGTGCTCATTAAGCTGATCGACGCCAAGGACAACCTGTCCATTCAGGTACACCCGGACGACGACTACGCCCGCCGGGTGGAGAATGAATTTGGCAAAACCGAGATGTGGTATGTGCTGGACGCAGCTCCCGGCGCCCAGCTGATCTACGGCTTTAAGGAGAAGATCAGCAAGGAAGCGTTCAAAACTGCGATTGAAAACAACACCCTGCCCCAGGTGCTCAACCATGTGGATATTCATAGAGGCGATGTGTTCTTTATTGAAGCGGGCACAGTGCACGCCATCGGCAAGGGCGCGCTGATCGCCGAAATTCAGCAAAACAGCAATGTGACATACCGGGTATACGACTACGACCGGCGGGGCGCTGACGGCAAGCCCCGGGAGCTGCATGTGGTCAAGGCGCTGGATGTAGCTGTGCCAGAGCCGCCCAAATACGATACCAAGCCTATGGGACAAAAAGAAGATATAGACGGCGGCAGCCGCCAGCTGCTGGCCCATTGCCCGCTGTTTACCGTTTATCATTATGCCGTCAGCAGCACGGTACAGCTAACTGCCGGGACAGAGAGCTTTCAGCACATCTTAATCACCGACGGCACAGGCACCATCGGCAACCGTGCACTGCAAAAGGGCGACAGTTTCCTGGTACCCGCCGGATACGGCAATTATGCCGTCAGCGGCCAACTGGATATGCTGGTCACTTCCATTTAACAAAAAATTAATAGGCACGCATAAAAAGTCATTGCTATGGGCAAGATAGCAATGACTTATTTTTTTGGAGATGAAATTTATGCGTGTGCTCAATACGATTGCTCTGATCCTGACCATTATCGGCGGGATTAACTGGGGCAGTATCGGGATGTTTAAGTTTGACATTGTGGCGTGGATTTGCGGCGGGCAAGATGCGATATTTGCCCGGATCATCTACGCAGTTGTCGGCTTAGCTGCCGTCTGGTGCATCAGCCTGCTGTTTGGCAACCGAAAAATCACAGAGGAATAAGAAAAAAAACACGGTCTGTAGCCTTGACTACGGACCGTGCTCTTTATGTCAGCACTACTTATCTTCCCGGGAAGTCGCCCTCCAAGTATTGTCAGCGTGAATGAGCTTAACTACCGTGTTCGGGATGGGAACGGGTGAACCCTCATCACAATCAGCACCGACTGCAAAAAGTAGATTACCACAAAGCACCCCGTTTGTCAACTACGATTTGGCATATTCCCGCAGTATTTCCTTGCGAATTTTGGATAAAATACGCTTTTCCAGCCGAGAGATATACGACTGGGATATGCCCATTTGGTCCGCCAACTGCTTTTGCGTATGTACCCGGGCGCCGAACAGCCCAAACCGCTGTACCATCAGATGCCTCTCTTTTTCCGGTAAGCGCTGTACAATCCTACGCAGCAGCCGTTTTTCGTCGTCGTCCTCTAAGAGTTCCGACACTGCATCCGGTTCTGTGCCCAGCACATCACTGAGAGTCAGCTCGTTACCGTCCCAATCCACAGACAGCGGCTCATCAAAGCTTATCTCTGTTTTTATATTGGACACCTTGCGCAGGTGCATGAGAATTTCGTTCTCAATGCAGCGAGAGGCGTAGGTTGCCAACTCAATATTCTTATTGGGGTCAAAGGTGCGCACCGCTTTCATCAGCCCAATGGTACCGATACTCACCAGGTCCTCCGTGGCGGTTTGGCAGCTGTCAAACTTCTTGGCAATATACACCACCAGCCGCAGGTTGTGCACCACCAAAAGCTCCCGGTGAGTATTGTCCCCTGCCCGCAGCTGGTTCATCACCGTTTCTTCCTCCTCGCGTGTCAGTGGAGGCGGTAGGGTCTCCGGCCCGTTAATATAGTGGCACTCCCGACGGAACAGCCGCTGCACCCACGCCATGATTTTCGCAAACATTCATGTCACTCCCACAAAAATATTTTTGGATCTACCACCGCTTGATAGTCCTCGTTTTGGATATGCTCACTCAGCGCCACATACACCTCACCCGCTGCGCCCCGCTGCTTGCCGCTGTGTACCGTCACCTGTCGGGGACGAAAAGCAGTAAGCATACCCTCGCCGCCTACAGTCTGGTACGGGATCACCCTGGGTGTTTTCATATCCGGAAACAGACTGCGCCGGGCAACGATCACCGGCGCACCGGAAAAAGGCTCTCGCAACCGGTTGCCGCTGTCTGCCAATGCATAACAGTGCACTTTCTGTTCCCCTGTATCTATCGTCAATTCTAAGAGGGCCCGCCGCCCGGCGTGCTTCTCATACAGCCGCAGGATCAGCACCGCCAGCACATACGCCGCCATGGCCAACAGCAACAGCGTACGGGCAGGCAGATCAAAATAGACGGCGCTGTTCTTCACCACAATACGCCGCGGGCGAAACAGCAGCCACACCCCTACAACAAAGCCCAGCAGAGCAAAATTGGCAGCCAGAAAGCACAGCAGGCACCGCAGGTACTTCTTAACAGACCCAAAGCCAAAGGCTGCCAGCACCAGCACCAGCGCCACAGCGATTTTAGAGAGCACCACTACCCAGCCGGGCAGCTTTGGTGCCAGCAAGATCAGACTGTACGCCGCGCCCAGCGCCGCAGCCAGGCACAACCGTCCCGACCACCGGGGCTGCTTGTTCAGCGCTGCCGTCAACAATAACAGCACAAGGGTCATAAAGAAATTGATCACCAGCAGCACATCTACATAAACCACCTGCACGCCATCGCCTCCTTGCTTCCAGTATAGCTCAACAGTGCAGGCCGAATTTGTCATATCCGGGCAATAAAAAAAGAGGACAAACCCCAAAATTGCGCCAAATTTCGCAAAGGGTTTGTCCTTTTTCTTTTACTCTATTTTTATTCCGTCCGCGGCAGGTCTAACCCTGCCAAATAAGCAAGCAGTGCCGCCCGCTCATTCTCCACTTCTCCGCCGATCACCCCGGAAAGTAGTGCGTCCAGCGCCCCGCCGATGGCCTTACCCCGGTATCCTAATGCCAGCAGTTCCCGTCCGCCGACATTTAAGTCTCGGAGAGAAAACGCATCTCCCCGCTCTAAGATCTCCCGCAGCAACGCCTTCGTGCGGTACAGTTCTTCAATCTCCGGCTGGGTGCGCGCCAAATTCTGCGCCGCCAAATCAGCGGTTTTTACATCAATCAGATCCAGCGTGCCCGCCGGGCCTAATCGATTCAGCCACCGCTTAATACTCTTTTCCTCCGTGACTATGCAATGGTCGTGATAATGAATCAGCGGTAAAATGCGCTGCAGTCCGGCACGACTGATTTTCAGTCGTGCCAGCGCCGTTTTGGCCAGCTGCTCACTGACTGCCGGGTGACCGTAAAAATGATCAATGCCCTTTTCATCCGTGGTTTTGCAGGCCGGCTTGCCTGTATCGTGAAAGAGCATGGTCAACCGCAGCTCCGCGTCCTTAGGCGCCGCCTCAACAGATTTTGCAATGTGGGTGAACACATCATACACATGCCATGAATTATGCTGCGCGCAAGCAAAGGCAGGTACCAGCTCCGGCACAACTACGCCAATAATCTCCCTGTAACGAGTCAACACCTCAAAGGCCCAATCGCCCAGCAGCAGCTTTTTCAGCTCAATAAAAATCCGCTCGGCAGACACCAAAAGCAGTCGCTCTTTCAGTGCAAAGACCGCCTTTTCCGTTTCATCTTCCAAAGTAAAGCCAAGCACCGCGGCAAAGCGCAAGGCCCGTAGAATACGCAAGGCATCCTCCGTAAATCGCCGTCGCGGCTCGCCCACACACCGCAGACATTTTGCCTTTATATCCGCCTGCCCGCCAAAGGGGTCTACCAGTCCCTGCGCCGGATGGTAAGCCATGGCATTGACGGTAAAATCCCGCCGGGCCAGATCCGTCTCCACCTGCGGTACAAAGGTCACTCCGTCCGGGTGGCGGCTGTCCGTATAGCTGCCGTCAGTACGAAAGGTGGTAATCTCATAGGTCTTTCCGTTCAAAAAAGCGGCAACGGTGCCGTGCTGCAAGCCGGTCTCAATATACCGTATGCCGGCCGCGGCCAGCACCGCCTCCGTCTGCCGGGGCAGTGCAGAGGTGCACAGGTCAATATCCGCATACGCCCGACCCATACAGGCGTCTCGCACGCAGCCGCCCACCGCATAAGCGCGGTAGCCTGCCTGCTCCAGTAGTGCCAATAGCTGCCGGGATTCTGTATCCAGTTTCAAATAATCACCTGCCTTACGGGTATGCTAACGGTATGACTGATTTTTTCTTTTATCTCTATCGTTTCATGTACGGCGGCGCCGCCTACTGCACCATAGAGCTGGTGTATCGTGGACGCACCCATTACTCCATGTTCTTTGCCGGCGGGATCATCCTGGCCGCCTTTTACTGCCTGGAGCGCATACACGCGGGTTTGCCGCTGGCGGTTAAGTGCCTGCTGGGTGCCGGGATCATCACCGGGATAGAACTGGTATTCGGCCTGGTGTTCAACCGGGCGCTGGACATGGGCGTTTGGGATTACAGCCATATGCCGTTTAATTTATGGGGACAAATTTGCCTGCCCTTCACGCTGATTTGGTTAGGCTTTAGCTTTTTACTGTTCCGTTTTGTCATTCCAAACGATCCGCTGATTTGAGCGCCGAGCATAGTCTGCCAACACCTGCCGCGCCTGTGCCCGTTCCTCCGGAGTCAAGAGCGCCTGCTCCTCCGGGTAATCCCATCGATCAAAAGGTTCTTTCTTGGTAATGACCCGCACACGGCCCCGGCGCACCCAGGGGTACACCAGAATTTTGCGCTTGTTTTTTACATAATAGAGAAAGCCTTGCTTGCCGCCGGACACATTGCGGATATAATGCAGCCCTTTTGCTTGCTTCATAATCAGCAAAATTTGCTGGTCCGGGGGCATACGCCGCACCTGGCGGCGGTTAAAGGCCGGCAGCAGCACCAGGCCAAGTACCAACACGCTGACAATGATTAGTACAATTTGCCAGCCGCTCATTCTACCGGCCACCCCAGGGTCAAGATTTCAAAGGGCGTGTAATCAACGGTATCCGTCTCCCGCTCCACATCTTCCAGCATATTCAGCACCTGTACCTTGTAGGGCAGACGCAGGGTGCCGCGGCGGCCGTCCTGCTCGCTCAGGCGCACCACCACGCGCTTGCCGTCCTCAGAGAACTTCATGGCTTGCAAGAAAAGAGGCGCAAAGTCCGTGCCACTGTAGGTCACATCACTCTTGACAGGCGGCTGATTGAATTGCAGCGCACGGCGGTTGATCCCCGCCTGTACCGGGTCACCGGCATGGGGCACAATGCGGTAGCAGAAGCTGTGGTGGCCCATATCCGACGTTACATCCGGGCGAATGGGAGAACGCAGCAGAGACAGGCTGATCTGATTTTCCAAAAAGCCTACGCCGTACTTGCCGTCGTTCAAAATGGAAATACCGCCGTCCGTCTCGCTGAGATCGCACCACTTGTGGTGGCAGCACTCAAAGCGGGCCTGCTGCCAGCTGGTGTTGCGGTGGGTGTCCCGGGCAATGTAACCGGCGGAGGTGTCGCACAGGGCCTGCCGTGCCAGCACATTGCAGTCAAACAGCACCTTGGCCAGCACATGCTTTTCCTGCCAGTCCACCTGATTTTCCACCTCAATGGCACCATCTCTGCGGAACAGCCGCAGGTACCGGGTCCAGGTGGATTTTTCTGTTTGCAGCACCGTCTTAAAGGTAGCGCTCTCGCTGTCCTGCTCGGTCAAAGTCAGCGGCTGCGCCACGGTCAGGGGCACTTGCTTGTCTCTGTAATTGGGCAGAATATCCCAGGCGTCATAGTTGCCGGGTTTGTCCTCATAAAGGGTCAGTTTGTTAAAGGCGCCGTCTGTCCACTCTCGCTGCATTTTTTTGTCATACAGGCTGGCAACGGAGCCGTCTGCATTCAGCCCAACGGTATAGAACGGAGTCTCCACCCGATCGCCGTCCACTTGCAGCCAGTCGCCGTGATAGGCAGTCTTGCGCAGGGCGCCGCTGCCCAGGGGTGCCAGGTTAGGCACCAGCCAGTTGCCCCGCTTCCCCATACGGGTGGCGGTGCCCCGCTTGTTCTCCACAAAAGTCAGGGCGTCATAAGTGAAGTTCAGCGGGTTAAAGTAGCGGCTGCCGGTGCCGATGATGGCGTCCAGCGCCGTCTCGATCTCTCGGTAATCCGCCATAGCGTCCTCAAACACCGGGTGAATATGAGAGCCGGGCAAAATATCATGGAACTGGTTGATCAGCAGCTTCTTATAAAGGGCCGTGATCTCCGCTGTGCGATTCTCGCTCCGCAGCACAGTGAGCATTTCCGCCAGGCGGAACTTGTTTTCCAGCCGCCGATTGGCGCGCTTTAAGTCGCTCTTGGTGGTAAAGGTGCCCCGGTGCATTTCCAGGTACAGTTCCCCGTCCCAGGTCTCCAGGTTCTCATTGTCTTTCAAATTCTTTTCCAGGAATTCAGCGCCGCCCATGTGGGTGCACTTGGGCAGTACAGACACCTTGGAGAACCGGTGCATCAGCTCGATCATCTCTTCCGTGCAGCCGGAGCCGCCGTCGCCGTAGCCAAACATATTCATGGTCTGACCGCCGGTGTCCTTGTCAATATACGCCTCCCAGTTGGCCTGGATCTGGGATGGAGCGTTCCAGGTGATAAAGTGGGTGGGCGGCACGCAAGCCAGCACGCTGCTGCCGTCAATGCCCCGCCAAATAAAGTTGTTGTGGGGGAAGCGGTTGGTATCGTTCCAGGTGGACATTTTGTTGCTGACAAAGTAGTCCACGCCGCATTTTTTCAAAATCTGGGGCAGGATCCAGCTGTTACCGAACACATCCGGCAACCAGGCATTATTCACCCGCTTGCCAAACATCCGCTGATAGGTCTGCTGGCCGTAAAGGCACTGGCGAATCAGGCTCTCCGCCGCCGGGATATTGCAGTCCGGCTCCACATACATAGCGCCCACCGGCTCAAACTGGCCCCGGGCCACCTTCTCCTGCAACTCAGCGAACACATCCGGGTAATACTTCTCCAGGGTCTCATACACATAGGGCTGGGTGTGGGTGTACTTAAAGTCCGGGTAGCGGTCCATCAGCCGCAGCTGAATGAGCACCGTGCGCAAATTCTTCTGCACCGCGTGGATCCGCCGCCAGTAATAGGCAATATCCAGGTGGCTGTGGGCGATCAGCGCCACATCCCCGGCACCCTTATAAGTGTCGTTGGCAAAGACCACATCGTTAAGATACGCCTGGCACGCAGCCACGCCGGTCACGCCGTCGTCGGTAAAATCCAGGCAGTTCATGGCGTTGTTCAGCTCCCGGTTCAGAAACGCCCGGTAATCTTCATTAAACAGGTCGCTGCCGGCAATATCCAGCAGCAGCTCAAAGTCATAGACCAGATCCTGCACCGCGTGATCCACGGTGCACAGATACGCGCCCTCAAAAATTTGGCGGCAGCCGCGCACAGACAGGCTCTCCGGGTTGCGCTCATCGTCCGGCTTGGAGCGGTTGTAACCCATCATCTCAAAATGCAGCGTTTGGGTAGTATCCGCATAGGGTGACAACAGCATACGCTCCCGGTTGGGGTCCACGCCGCCTACATAGCGGCCGTTGACCTTCACGCAGATCTCTGCCGCTGTTTTGAGAGAGAACCACAGTTCCTGCCCCTGCAAGTGCTTTGGCACCTGCACATCCGCCGTAATAAAGGCGGTGCCGTCCGGGGTAAAATACATATCTCCCTGCTTCAAGGGTCGCGGCTCGCCGGGATAGAACTGAAAGTCCATTTCCCCCACCTGACGGGCGTCCCGGATCATCAGGTTTTCGATCTCCCATTTTTCACTGTAAATATAGCGTTTCAGCCAGCTAAAGCGCAGGTCCGTCCACTCCTCCGGGCGCATAGAACGCCGTTCTACTTTAATATGTGCCATACCTGCACCTCCTTACCGATCCTGAAAATAGGGTTTCTTCCGCACCGGCTCCACCGTCAGCTGCAAATGCAGATCCGCCGCCAGCTGCTGTTCGATCCACGCCACGCACCGGTGGAGGATCAGGCACTTGGAGCACTCGCCCCGAAAGCGCAGGGTCAAGTGGTCACCCTCTAAAGATACAAATTCTACCCAGCCGCCGTCGCCTTGGATTTTCGGCGCCAGCACCCGGTCGATATACGCCTGTACGGCCTCTTTTTTCGCTGTCATACTCATTCTCCGATAATCTCTTTGATCTGTGCCTGCAAGGCGGCCAGGCGGCTGTGGGCGGCGGCTCTGTCCGGATCCACAATGGAGTAGTACACCTTGATCTTCGGCTCTGTGCCGGAGGGGCGCACCGCCATCCAGGAGCCGTCGGTAAACAGGAATTTCAACACATTTTCCTTAGGCAGATCGCCGATACCCAGAGCAAAATCCTGCACCCGGTCCACACCGGCGAACATTTGGTCCCCGCCGGCACGGAAAGTCTGCATCAGCGCCCCGATCTTCTCGGCGCCGTCCTTGCCCTTCAGCACAAAGCTGTCCAGGGCGTCCAAATAGTAGCCGTATTCCTGATAAACAGCATTCAGCGCGTCCACCAGGGTCTTGCCCTGATTTTTATACCAGGCGGCCATTTGGCAAATGAGCATAGAGGACACCACCGCGTCCTTATCCCGGGCGTGGGTGCCCACCAGGTAGCCGTAGCTCTCCTCGTAGCCGATCACAAATTCCTTGTCCCCGGTCTGCTCGTAAGTATTGATCTTGTCGCCGATATACTTAAAGCCGGTAAGGGTCTCCTCGATCTGCAAACCAAAGCTGCGGCCGATATTGGCACCCAGGTCGCTGGTCACAATGGTCTTGACCAAGGTAGATTTTTCGTTCAGCTGCGCTTTTTTCATGGTCAGCACGAACTGCACCAGCAGCGCGCCGGTCTGGTTGCCGGTAAACAGCACATACTCGTCGCCGTCACGCACCGCAATGCCCACCCGGTCGCAGTCCGGGTCGGTGCCCAGCACCAGGTCCGCCCCCTCTGCCTTTGCCTGGGCAATGGCCAGGGTCAGGGCGTCCTTCTCTTCCGGATTGGGGCTGCGCACGGTGGAGAAGTTGCCGTCCGGCAGCTCCTGGGACTTGACCACAGATACATTCATATTCCGCAGCACCCGGCGCACAGGCACATTGCCGGTGCCGTGGAGCGGGGTGTAAACGATCTTCAGATCCAACGGCCGGGTGTACAGGCTCTGCTGCTCCACCGCAGCGATAAAGGCGTCCAGTTCCTTGTCCCCCACCGGGTGGATATTGGCGTGGTCATTGCAAAAGGGAATGGCGCTGTAATCGTCTACTGCGTTAATATAATCCAGCGCTGCCGCCGCGTCTGCGGTGCACAGCTGGCAGCCCTTGGCGTCATACACCTTGTAGCCGTTATATTCCTTGGGATTGTGGGAGGCGGTGATCATCACCCCGGCGTCACAGTGGAGATACCGGGTGGTAAAGGACAGCACCGGCACCGGCACCAGCCGGTCATACAGATACACCTGCAAGCCGCAGTTTGCAAAAATGCCCGCCGCCGTCTTGGCAAAATCCGCCGAGTTGTTGCGGGAGTCGTATGCAATAGCTACTTTCAAGTCGGCCTTGCCGGTGGACTTCAAATAATTGGCAAGCCCCAGAGTGGCTTTACCTACGGTGTAGCGGTTCATTCGGTTGGACCCGGCGCCCATAATGCCCCGCAGGCCGCCGGTGCCAAAGGCCAGGTCCTTATAAAACCGATCCTCGATCTCTTTTTCATCCGTCAGACTTTCCAGTTCCGCCTTGGTGTCCGGGTCGGCAAAGGCCAGCCACTGCTGATATTTCTCTTTGTATTCCATCGTATCACCCTTTACTTAAAGTACATATAGAATTGGCATTTGATCATACCGTTATACAGCTTGCGCCGCTTGTCTGCCTTGCGGCCAAAGCACTTTTCAAACTGTTCGTCCGGCGAAATGACGCCGTAGCTCCAGCCCTTGCGGGGGCTAAACTTCTCGCCCATTATGCGATAGAGCCGCTCCGCCTCCCGAATATCCAACATACGCTCGCCGTAGGGCGGGTTGGTCACCAAGGTGCCCCGCTCCGTTTGGGGGTTAAAATCGGCAATATCCGCCGTGTCCAGGTGCAGGTACTGCCCCACCCTGGCCCGCTTGGCGTTGATGGCGGTCAGCTCAATGGCGTGGGGGTCCAGATCGGAGCCGAACGCCTGAAAATCAATGTCCGTCTTAATGCTCTCGTGGGCACGGGCGCGCTCTTGCTTCCAGGCCGCCTCCGGCACAAAGCCCCAGCGGTCACAGGCAAAATTGCGGTTGATCCCCGGCGCCACATTGGCTGCCAGCATAGCCCCCTCAATGAGAATGGTGCCACTGCCGCAAAAGGGATCGTACAGAGTGTGGTAATGCCGCAGGCGGGACAGGCTGCACAGAGCTGCCGCCAAAGTCTCTCGAATGGGAGCGGCATTGCTCTCCGGCCGGTAGCCCCGCTTGTGCAGGCCGGTGCCGGTGGTGTCCAGCATAATGGTCACCTGATCTTTCAGTATGGAAAACTGAATTTGGTGCACCGGGCCGATCTCGTCAAACCAGTTGATGTGGTAGTCCTCTTTCAGGCTCTCCACCACGGCTTTTTTGATGATCTTTTGGCAGTCCGGCACACTGTGCAGGGTGGAGGAAATGGAGTAGCCTTTCACCGGGAAAGTATCCGTACTGCCGATAAACTCGCTCCAGGGCAGCCGCCGTACCGCCTGGAACAGTTCCTCAAAAGTCACCGCCGTAAAGCGATCCAGCACAATGAGGATCCGCTCTGCAAAACGGCTGTTGATATTGGCACGGGCCAGCATTGCCTCGTCGCCGTTAAAGAACACCCGGCCGTTCTCGGCGGTCACCTCTCGAGCGTCCATTTGTCTTAATTCCTCTGCCACCAGGCCCTCCAGGCCCAACAGGCAGGGGGCAGTCATTTGTAATTCCATAAAATCAAAGTTCCTTTGTTGCGTGCCGGGTCACATGGCAGCCTACATTTACCGCCACCGGCAGCCCGGCAATGTGGGTGGCGTAGGTCTCAATATTCACACCCAGCGCCGTGGTTTGGCCGCCAAATCCCTGAGGACCGATGTCCAGCCCGTTGATCTTCTCCAGCAGCTCCTGCTCCAGCGCCGCATAATCCGAGTTAGGATTGCGCCGGGACAGTGGGCGGCACAGAGCCTCCTTGGCCAGCAGAGCGCACTTTTCAAAATCGCCACCGATCCCCACGCCGATCACCACCGGCGGGCAGGGATTGGACCCGGCCTTTTGTACCACGCCCACAATGTAATCTACCAGATCCTGCCGTGTGGCGGCCGGGGTAAACATACGCAGAGCGCTCATATTCTCGCTGCCAAAGCCCTTAGGTGCCACCGTCAGCCGCACCCGATCCCCGGGCACCAGGCGGGTGTGGATCACGGCGGGGGTATTGTCGCCGGTATTCACCCGGTCAAAGAACGGGTCCCGCACCACGCTCTTGCGCAGCAGACCGTCCGTATATCCGGCGGCTACCCCGGCGTGCACCGCCACTTCAAAGTCGCCGTCAATGTGCACATCCTGGCCGATTTCCGCAAACACAACAGCCATACCGGTGTCCTGACAAATAGGCAGGTCCAGCTCTTTTGCTGCTGCTAAATTGCTCTCCAAATCACCAAGAATGCTCTTGGCAGTGGTATTTAGTTCCGTCTGCCGAGCACAACCGATGCACTGCACCAGATCCTCCGGCAGCACTTTATTGGCTGTGATGCACAGCTGCCGCACCGCCGCAGTGATCTCTTCCCCTTTGATCTCTCTCATGCACATTCCACCTTTTTGCAATAAAAAAGGGGTGCAGCAAAAAGTCTTAACCTGATTGCTGCCCCCTTGATTTGTTCTGTTTATTCCGTACCGGAAATATCGTAAAACACGATCTCGTCGCCTTTTACATAGCCCTTCTCCCGCGCCTTTTGTTCAATATAGTCGTCCTTATTGTCCGCGTCAACAACCTCTTCCAATTGGGCATTCTCCTGATTAACGGAAGCCAGCTGAGCGGATAGGGTTTGCTTTTGCTTTTGCATACGGCTGATGTCCGCAGACTGGTTCACCAATGTCACGCTGCAATAGAGGAACAGCGCTACCATAGGCACCACCAAAAGCAGACGCATATATTTACTCCGCTTCATGGAATTCTTCAAATTTTGAATCATACTCAACACTTCTTTGTTCCGGCGCAGCCGTGGCTGCGGGTTGTCTTTTTCTTTTCCGTCGGCGCTCTCGTGCTCTTGATTTATTATATAATATATTATAGGGGGATTGCAATAGTTTTTTTGCTTTTTCTTGCAGGATTTTCCGTTTTTTTCGCCGTTTTTTGCGTTTGCGCACCAGGCGCTCCCCCAGGCGTGCCCACAGGTGCCCGGTGAGGGTGCCCAGGGTAAAATATCCGCAAGAAAAACCGCACCCGCACGCCACCAGGCAAAGGGTACGAATCACCCCATTTGTATATGCCAAAAACAGCGTGTAACTGCTAAAAGCGGTAACGAACCACCACAGCCAATCGGCAATAAATGCAACCCAACTGCTCCTCCGCACACTGCGCCAAAACCGCAGCACATCGTAAAACAGAAAAAGCCCCAGCCCCAACAGAAAAAAGGCAAAGAGTGCCTTAACCATGGAACAGACGGCCAAGCAGTCCGCCGTTCTCCCGGTGCAGGGTATAAAGCAGCGCTGTGACCTTGCCGGTGATCTGCATACTGCCGCACTCCAGGTCCAGCGCTTCCACATGCAGCAGATCCCCCTTGACCGTCAACTCCCCAAAGTCCGTGATCACCGTAATTTCTTCTTCATTAAAAGCGTCCACATCGGTTACACCGGTAAGGGTCAGCTTTTCCCGATCGCACAGGGTTAGACTGTGACCGTTCGTCTTTTTCTGTTCCATAAAAAATCACCCGATAGAGCCTATGCGCTCCGGCGGGTGATTATGTCAGTCCAGGGGTTCATACATAAGGGCGGCGTCCTCTTTCAGCGCGTGCTCCTGCACGGCCTTGACCAGGTAGGTGTGGCGATTTTGGCCCAGGGACACTTCGATTTTGTCCCCCACTTTTACATCGTAGGACGCGCGCTGCACCTTGCCGTTGACGCTGACGCGCCCGGCGTCGCAGGCCTCGTTAGCCACCGTGCGGCGCTTGATGATCCGACTGACTTTCAGGTACTTATCCAGTCGCATACTGACCTCCAAAAAAGACAGGCACCCGCAAGATACGGATGCCTGCACATAGAAAACAAGACTTATTTCACAGCGTCCTTGAGAGCGGAGCCGGCCTTGAAGGACGGAACCTTAGCCTCGGGGATCTGAATAGTCTCCTTGGTGCGGGGGTTCAGACCGGTGCGAGCAGCACGGGTCTTCACATCAAAGGTGCCAAAGCCAACCAGAGCAACCTTGTCGCCCTCAGCCAGTGCGTCGGTGATGGAAGCCAGCACAGCAGAAACTGCAGCCTCAGCGTCTTTTTTGGAAAGTTCGGTCTTTGCAGCTACGGCAGCTGCCAGTTCAGTTTTGTTCATTTAGATTTCCTCCATTTCCGATTGCTCGGATAATATTTGTTTTGCTTCGTCCCAAAGGGCGTCCAGCGCCTGCAAGGAAGACGACTTCATCTCCATGCCGCGCTCCGCTGCCAGCTGCTCCACCAGCACATAGCGGGAGAGGAACTTGTCCGTGGCTGCGGTCAAGGTCTCCTCACTGTCTACGCCGATAAAGCGGGCTATATTCACGCAGGAGAACAGCACATCACCGAATTCGTCCGCAATGCTGCCGGGCTCTCCCTGGTCCAAAGCGATTTTGAGCTCGTCAATCTCTTCATGCAGCTTGTCCATCGCGCCGGAGCAGTCCGGCCAGTCAAACCCCTGTTTGGCGGCCTTTTGCTGCACCTTTTGGGCGCGCATCAGTGCCGGCAATTCCCGAGGTATACTCACCATGGAGTCGCTGACTTTTTTCATTCCTTTTTCTTTTAACTTAGCAGCATCCCAGCTGGCAAGTGCATCATCCGTATTCTCGGCCTTCACATTGCCAAACACATGGGGGTGACGGAAGATCAGCTTTTTGCAGATCCCGTCCGCCACATCATTAAAATCAAAGTGACCTGCCTCTGCCTCCATTTGGGCGTGGAGCGCGACCTGAAGCAACACATCGCCCAGCTCCTCCTGCAATCCCGCAGTGCTCTGCCGGTTGATAGCCTCAATGACCTCATAGGTCTCCTCTATAAAATTCTTCTTTATGGAGGAATGGGTCTGTGCCCGGTCCCAGGGGCAGCCGCCGGGAGCACGGAGCAGCGCCACAATGCGGATCAAATCCTCCGTATCGTAGTGCTCTTTGCGTGTAAAATCCAATGCCATACCGACGCCTCTTTTGATCAACTCGTTCCAGCAAATTATATATGATATAACGCCAAATTTCAAGTAGCCAAGCGGTTTTTTTTAACTTTCTCTGGCAAAATGCAGATCTTTTGTGGAAAGTGTACCAAAGAACAGCAACAAAATTGTTAGAACTGCCGAAAATAAAATGCCTGATAAGACAAAATTCCATGTGTTTTGCAACTGGGTAAAGAACACACCGGCCACCCCTTTCACTGTCAGGCAGGTAAAAATCACCGCCAGCACCGGCTTTACAAACACCTGCGTAATCGAAATACGCACCCCGGTCGACCGGCGCATTAGCACCAAACAATAGACGGAAAGGAACAAAAACGATACGCCTGTAGCAATGACCGAGCCGTAAAGATGGAATCGCCCGTTAGGGATCAAAAGAAAGTTCAGTCCCACCCGCAGCAACGCCGTCAGGGTAAAGGGCAGCAACAGGCGTTTGGCATAACCAAGCGCTTGCAGCGCAAACACACAGGTAGACGACAGTGCTGCCGGCAGCGCAGTAAAGGCGAACCAAAACAACAGGCGGTGGCAGCCTAGAACCAAATCCGGGGACGACACACCGTAAAATACAGACAGCACCTCGTAGGAAAACAGTGCCAGCCCCCCACTGCCGGCGGTGCCTAAGATCACTGTATATTTCAGAATCCCTGCATACAGGCTGCCAAACCGGGCGGACCGGTCCTGATAGGCGCCGGACAACGCCGGTACCGCCGCCACCCCCAGCGCCATGGTCATGGACGGTACCAGATGAACAAAATCCTGCACGGCGGAATACAGTCCGTAAACATAGGTTACCACATCTGTATCTGCCACCTTGGTCAGAGACAGAGGTACCGCAAAAATCCGTTGCAACTGCTCGGCACCGCACAATCCCAGACACATCTGCACACTGGCTGTATCCGTAAAGCCGGACAGGCTCTGAATCGCCGTTGCTCCAACCAGCGGCAAAGAGAACTGCACCAGTTCCCGGGTCACGCCAACTGGCAGCTGCTGCCCAGGTAGGCGGCATGGATAATGAAGCCGATCGTACAGCACCGCATACAGCCAGGCCGCCAACGCGCCCACGGTCACACCAAGCATGGCACAGGCCGCCGTTACCGGGTACATCATGGACAGGGCCATCGTCTCACTCTCTGCCCGATTGCCCAGCACCAGGCCGGTATCCAAATAGGTTTGATACAGCCGCCCCATGGACAGCTTGGCAAACAGCAGGCCGAAAACCATCTTAAACACCGCTTCCAACACCTGGCAGACAGAGGTCGGCACCATATTCAGGTGTCCCTCCGCAAAGGCGCGGCGGGCTGCCGCCATAGCTGAGAAAAACGCTGTAGGTGCCAGGATCAGCACCGTGTAAATTGCCCTTGGTGCACCTGCCACCAACCGGGTATATGGCCCGGCCAGCAGCACCATCAGCGCCGTACCTGCAAGCCCTACCCAAAAGAACAGCCCCCGAGCGCTGCGCTGCAAGGCGGCCACCCGAGCACTGTCCCCGGTAGCACGGTACTTGCTCACCAGGCCGGAAAGGGCTATGGGAAAGGCGCCCAGGGTGATGGCGTGCACCGGCATAAACAGCGTATACGCCGTGGAGAAGTATCCGCGCCCGATCGCACCAATATAACCGGTCAGCGGAATTTTATAAACCGCACCGATCACCTTAACGGCCGCCGTAGCCACCAGTAGCAGCGCCGCAGCGGACAGGTACTTTTGTTTGGTTGTCTGCTCCATTCCATCACCCGGTGTGAAAAAAAGAGCAGCGCACAGACCATCAGGTCTATACACTGCTTTCTTCTTCCTGTATTTGCGTGGGGTCAGGATATGGTCACATCATCATCGCTGACGGTGGTGACCGTAGGGTTCTTGGCGGCCTCAACCTCCGCCGTCAGCTGGTCCAGCTTAGCGCGCAGCGCGGTGATCTCCGCCCCGCAGCTTTCCAGCGCCTCCGCCTGCTGCAACTGGGGTTGCTGCACCGCGTCATACGCCAGTCGGCCATACTTCTCGTAGGCCTTCGCCAGCTTAGCCTTTATATCCAGGCACTCCACTTTTTTGCGGGACAGCTCCAGCGCCTCCGCACTTTTTTTGCTGACTTCTTCCGTAAAGGTACGGGTACGACTCAGCACATCGTCTAAATCAAAATTAGAAATTTTGGCACCGGAGAACACATCGTCCATATTGCCAAAAAGATCGCCGAATTTCTTAGCCATAATATCCCTCCGTATTGTTATTATATTACAGAGGGTAAAGAATTGCAATACAATTTGCAAACTTTTTGCGGAATTACGCTATACAATCCGCCGAAAATGTCTATTTCAACCGTCTGTTTAATCATATTCCGCATAAAAGTCGGGTATGCGCTTTTTGCGCTCTAACAAGGTGTCAAAATCCCGAATGTACTCATAGGGGTATTTGTAATTATAGATCCGCTCGATCATACCGCTATTTTGGCCCCGCAGCTTGGTCACCGCGCCGGCACCCACCGCCAGCACCGTGTGGGTCTCGTCCATCATATACACATTATAGAGACAGTCGTAGCCCGGTTTGCACCAGCCCACATTCTCCAAATTGCCCAGAGACTTGCTTTGCCGGTACATATAGTAGGGATAGTACCCGGCACCGTGAAGGGCCTGCCCGGCGTAGTCCACCATATTGGACACAGTGAGCCGATCTTTCAGATCAAAGGTCTGCTCTTTTGTGACCATATAGGCAGAAGTTTTCAGCGCCAGGGTGTGCACGGTGATGGACTCTGCCTGCAAGTCCAGCGCCGTCTGAATACTGTCCTGAAAGGACGGCAGATCGTCCTCCGGCAGCCCGGCGATAAAGTCCATATTGATATGGTCAAAGCCGCAGTCCCGGGCCAAGGCAAAGGCGTCCAGCGTTTGCCGGGCCGTATGGCGGCGGCCGATGGCCTCCAGCACCTTGTCGTTAAAGCTCTGGGGGTTAATGCTGATCCGCTGCACCCCGGCGGCTTTAATGACCTCCAGTCGATCCCGGGTCACCGTGTCCGGCCGTCCGGCCTCCACCGTGTACTCCATCAGGTGCGAAAGGTCAAAATTCTGTTCAATGGTATCAAAAATGCGCCCCAGGTCCTTGGCGGACAATGTGGTGGGCGTGCCACCGCCGAAATACACGGTGGCCAATTCCAGCCCCAGTTCTTTGGCGTACTTGGCCGTCTCCTCCAACTCCCGCAACAGCAGGTCCACATAAGGGGTCATCAGCTTGTGGGTCTTTTCAATAGAATGGGACACAAAGGAGCAGTAGGCGCACCGGGTGGGGCAAAAGGGAATAGACACATAGAGAGAGAACGACTTTGGCCCGGAGCGGGCAATGGAGCGGTTCTCGTGGAGCATCACCTCATGGGCCAGCTCCGCCTTGCTCTTATGGGTCAAAAAGGCGGTCTGGAAGTGCTCCACCGCTGCGCTGTCCCCCATTTGGGCGCACAGCCGGTGCATCAGTTTGGCCGGGCGCACGCCGTACAGCACGCCCCAAGGGGGCGCAAAGCCTAAAATGCCGCTAAGCAGCTGATACAGGGTGACGGACAGCACCAGGTGCTCCTCGTCCGCCGGTCCCGGCTTGGCCGTTGCCTCCCGGTACACATCGTACACCTTGGCAGACACAAAAAAGGACCCGTCCGTCTCCCGGCGGGTGGTGATCACCACCGGGTCCTCCTCCCCCTCCAAACGGATCTTCTCGTGAGGGAAGAAGGTGATGCACAGGTTCTTCATATCAAATTCATAAGGGTGGTCAATGACGTGTAAAATCATAATTTCTTCATATACGGGTTATGTTGCCGTTCAAAATTCAGGGTGGAAAAGCGGTCGTGGCCGGGATAGACAGTGTAGTCCCCGGGCAGGGCCGCCAGTTTTTGCAGGCTCTCCATTATCTCTTTGCTGCTGCCGCCGGGAAAATCCGTGCGGCCGCAGGAGCAGAAAAACAGCGTGTCGCCGCTAAAAATACAGTCCTCTGCAATGTAGCACACACCGCCGGGGGTATGACCGGGGGTGGCCAGCACGGTAAAGACCGTGCCACCAAGGGTGACGGTATCGCCGTCCCGCACCAAAATATCCGCCTGCGCCGGTGACTGGGAGAGGAACGAAAAGGCCGCCAGCGACTTGCGAGAGGAAGTGAGCATAGGGGCGTCCTCGGCGCTGATAACCACCTTGGCGCCGGTGGCAGCCTTTACCGCCGCCACGCCGCCGATATGGTCAAAATGGCCGTGGGTCAGCAGGATATAATCCAGCCGGGCGTCGCCGATAAAGTCCTTCATCTTGTGGCTATATTCCGTGCAATCCACCAGGGCGCTGCGGCCGCTGGCTTCGTCCGTGACCAGGTAGCAGTTGTTCTGCAACTGGCCAAAGGTGGCTGATTTGATCTGCATTACTTCAAGTCCTTTGAGTCAAGAATAATGGTCACCGGGCCGTCGTTTAGGAGTGTGACCGCCATATCGGCGCCAAACACGCCGTTTTCAATACGCGCCACGCCCTGCTCCCCCAGCGCCCGGGTAAAGTATTCGTACAGCTCATTGGCTTCCGCAGGGGGTGCGGAATGGGTAAAGCTGGGGCGCCGCCCGTGGGTGCAGTCCGCACACAGGGTAAACTGGCTCACCACCAGCGCCCCGCCGCCAATGTCTAAGAGCGACAGGTTCATCTTGCCGTTTTCATCTTCAAATATCCGTAGGTTAGCAATTTTCTTTACCAGCTTGTCCGCTTCTACTTGGGTATCGCCCTGGGCCACGCCCAATAGAATCAGCAGCCCCTGTTCGGTGGCGCCCACGGTCTGGCCGTCCACCTCTACTTTAGCATGCTGCACCCGTTGCAATACGGTAATCATCGTCCTGCACCTCGCTCAATATGATACACACTGGGTATTTTCTTTAGAATTTTCACTACATTATCCAAATGTTCCCGGCTGTTTACAGACAAGGTCATGGTGGTCAAGCAGTTACCCTCGTTAATGGGCCTGGCGTTAATGGAATGGATCTTCACATGGGCCTTGGACATGGCATTGGCAATATCCAGCACCAGTCCGTCACGGTCAATGGCATAAACCTCCAGGGTGGACATGGTCTCCACCTGGACAGACTCGTCCCACCGGGCCTTGACCCAGCGCTCCGGCTCCGGGCACTCCACCAGATCCCGTGGCACATTCACACAGTCCCGCCGATGAATGGTCAGGCCGTGGCCCCGGGTGATAAACCCGATAATCTCCTCACCGGGAACCGGGGTACAACAACGGGCCATATTGATCAGGCAGTTGTCAATCCCCTCAACGATCACACCGCCGCTACTGCCGCCGGACTTGCGTGGGCGCTCCGGCGCCTTTGTCTGCTGAGGCTCCTCTGCCTGGCGCCAGTTACGGTTGTATTCATCTTTAATACCGGGCATCATGCGGCTGATGACCAGCCCGCCGTAGCCCACGGTAGCGTAAAAATCCTCTACGGAAGCGCAGTGCTGCCGCTCAGCGATCCGCTGCAAAAAGGCGTCGTACTGCTCACCGTCCAGGCGGATAAAGTTCCGCCGCAGTTCACGATCCACCTCGGCCTTGCCCTGGACGATGTTTTCATCCCGTCGCTCTTTCTTAAACCAGGAGCGGATCTTAGACCGGGCCTCGCCGGTGGTCACCACTTTCAACCAGTCTCTGGACGGGCCTTTGCCGGGCTGATTGCTGGTGAGCACCTCGCAGATCTCTCCGGTTTTCAGTTTATAGGTCAGGGGCACGATCTTGCCGTTGACCTTGGCGCCGGTCATACGGTTGCCCACCGCCGAGTGAATGGCGTAGGCAAAGTCGATCACCGTGGCGCCGCTGGGCAAATTCTTAATATCCCCATTAGGGGTGAAAACAAAGATTTCATCGGAGGACAGGTCGCCCTTAATGTTGCGCACCAGGTCCTCCGCATTGGTGGACGCCTCGCCGGTCTCCAACATTTTGTGGATCCACTCCAGCCGATTGTCAATGGAGTCCTTGCCGCCTTTGCCCAGCTTATACTTCCAGTGGGCGGCGATACCGTACTCTGCCGTGCGGTGCATATCCCAGGTGCGAATTTGAATTTCAAAGGGAATGCCGCCGGGGCCAAGCACCGTGGTGTGCAGGGACTGGTACATATTGGGCTTAGGAGTGGAGATATAGTCCTTGAACCGCCCGGGCAGGGGCGTAAACATATCGTGCACAATGCCCAGCGCATTGTAGCAGTCGATCATCGAGTCTACGATAATGCGCACGGCGTAAATGTCAAAAATCTGTTCAAAATCCTTGCCTTTAATATACACCTTGCGAAAGATCCCGTGAACGGACTTCACCCGGGAGGTAATCTGCACATTCTTCATGATCGGCTCTAATTTGGCGCGAATTTGCGCCTTAATATCCGCCAGGAAGCGCTCGCCCTCCACCTGCTTTAAGCGCAGGTTCTGCTCGATCTCTTTATATGCGATGGGATCCAGGTAAAAGATGGCCAGGTCCTCTAATTCTTCTTTAATGGCACGAATACCCAGCCGATGGGCAATGGGGGCGTAAATCTCCAGGGTTTCCAGGCTCTTCTCCCGCTGCTTATACGGCGGCCAAAACTTGGCGGTGCGCATATTGTGCAGCCGATCCGCCAGCTTGATGATAATGACCCGCACATCCCGGTTCATGGCCATAAACATTTTGCGAATGTTCTCCGCCTGCACCTCTTCCCGGGTAGACAGGGGGATCTGACCCAGCTTGGTCACGCCGTCCACCAGCAGCGCCACCTCCGGGCCGAACTCGCGGGTGATATAGTCAATGTCATAGGGCGTGTCCTCTACCACATCGTGGAGCAATGCACCAATAATACAATCATTGTCCATACCCAGGTCAAACAGGATTTTCGCCACCGCCACCGGGTGCATGATATACGGCTCCCCGGAGCGGCGGAACTGCCCCTCATGAGCAGAACGAGCCAGGGAATAGGCCTTTTCGATCCGGGCGCTGTCATACTGGGATTTCTTTTGAATTTCCGCAAAGAACGGCGCAAAGCCGTCGTCATAGGGCTTGTGGTCCACCGTCTGCTCCGGGGGCAGCTCTGCCGCCACCGGCACCGGGGGTATTTGTTTTTTATTCTCCAAGGCTTGCACCCTCTCTCAGTTTTCGCAAAATGGGCGTGGCTTCCAAATCGGCCTTGCCCGCAGGCTGTGCCAGGCGAATTTGGTTCTTGCCCCGGCGAATCAGTCCCGCCTGGTGCAGGGCTTTCAGCGCCACTTGCACCTGTCCGTAGGTTGCCCCTTTTTGTAGGGCAAAATACAACTCCTCGGTGCCAAAATCCCAGCCGCCCCGGCTCTTTAAGAACCGATAAACCGCGGCGCACACCTGCCGATCCGGATATACCGGATACTGATGGGTGCCATTTTGCAAAAAGGCTCTGTAATCGTAAAGCTCATTATAATACCGGTCGTCGTCCGTGCCGCTGCGGCGCACATCTGCCGCCCGCACGGAAAGATAGACCTTGCCCTTGTAGGGATTTTTAGAAATTTGTACCGCACAGTCGATAAAATCGCCGGGCACAAAGGGGAAGTCCGCTGCCTTCACGCCAAACTGCACGATCCGCAGGCGGCGGCCCTTTTTCTCCACCTCCAGGCGAATGTGCTTGCCCTCCGCCCCCAGGGGGCTGACGGACAGCAGCTGCAAGTGAAACAGGCCGAACAGCGCCGCCGGATTGTCTGTGCCGCAAGGCTCCAGCAGTTGCAAACTCTCTGCCAAATCCAGCGTCAAGTACGCCGGGGACAGCTTGCAATCCAAATGCAGCTGCAATGCCGGCATACGGGGGTATTCCTTGGCTGCGTAGTCGTTGATGGCCTCTGCAAAGGCAGGAATATCCGCCGCTGCCAGGCCCATACCCGCAGCCATCGGGTGGCCGCCAAAACGGGTGAGCACATGGCTGCACGCCGCCACGGCCCGGTACAGGTCAAAGCCCTCTATGCTCCGGGCGGAGCCGCAGGCGGTGCCGTCCTCTTTGATATCCAGCACCACAGTGGGCTTGCCGTAGCGCTCCACCAGGTGGGACGCCACAATGCCGATGACCCCCGGGTGGTAGTCCTCCCCGGCCACCACCAGCACACGCCGGCGCAAGGGCGTCGGGTCCGCGGCCAGCTTGGCAGTAATATCGTCTATGATCTTATGTTCCAGCTCCTGCCGCAGGGCGTTATCATCACTCAGCTGACGGGCGCGGGCAGCGGCAGTCTCCTCATCTTCCGCCAGCAGCAGTTCCAACGCCCGCAGGGCACTGTCCATTCGCCCGGCGGCGTTAATGCGGGGGCACAGCTTAAAAGCCACATCGGTGCCACTCAGTTTCTCCCCTGCACCGGCAGCCTGCAACAAGGCATACACGCCGGGGCGCGGCACCTCCTGCAAGGTGCGCAGACCGGCCTGCACCAGTGCCCGGTTCTCCCCTACCAGGGGCACCAGATCGCCCACCGTGCCGATAGCCACCAAGTCGCCGAACTGCTCCAGCAGCTCCGCCGGTTCGCCGTCATACAAACAGCACGCCAGCTTAAAGGCCACGCCCACGCCGCAAAAGTCCGTAAAGGGCAGCTGATTATCCGTTCTGTGGGGGTTCACCACCGCCTCCGCCCGGGGCAGCTGCTCCCCCACCTGGTGATGATCGGTCACCACCAGCTGCATACCCTGGCGGTAGATATACTCCGCCTCATCCACAGACGAAATACCGTTATCCACCGTAACGATCAGGCTGGTGCCCTTGGCAGCAAGAGTATCAATGGCCCCTTTGTTCAGGCCGTAGCCCTCCGTCTCCCGGTCCGGGATATAGTAGATCACATTGCCGCCCATAGCCTCTAAAAAAGAGTATAGCAAAGCTGTGGCGGTCACACCGTCACAGTCATAATCTCCGTACACGCATATTTTTTCGCCGCTGTCCAGCGCCTGTTGCAGTCTGGCGGCAGCCGCCTCCATATCCGCAAAACCCTCCGGGGCGCACAGCGCCCCACCGGGGTGTAGGAACTCCTGCACCGCCAAGTGGTCTGTCAGTCCGCGGGACACCAGCAAAAATGCCAAAAACGGGTCGATATTGAATTGTTCGCTAATGGCAGAGGCAGCCTCTTTGTCTGCCTGCCGGATCAACCATTTTTTATGCAGCATTATGTATTCTTATCCACCTGGTGGAATTTTTTCAGATTACCGGCCTTTTCGGCGCGCTTGTCCAGCTCCGCCTGAATGTCTGCCGGGGTAATGCCCTGGTTGGCCATCATTACAAGGGTGTGGTAGATCAGGTCCGTGATCTCATACACCGTCTCGTCCTTGTCGTTATTCTTGGCGGCAATGACCATCTCGGTGCATTCCTCGCCCACTTTCTTCAAAATCTTGTCGATGCCCTGATCAAACAGGTAGCAGGTGTAAGACCCCTCCTGCCGATCTGCCCGACGATCCAGGATCACCTGGTATTCACGCTCGATCGCTGTCATTGAAATTGCCCTCCATCTTGGTATAAAAACAGCTGTGGTGCCCGGTGTGGCACGCGGCGCCGATCTGCTCCACCTGCACCAGCAGGGTGTCGTTGTCGCAGTCGCTGTACATAGCCACCACCTTTTGCAGGTGGCCGCTGGTGGCGCCTT
The DNA here is from genome assembly GCA_963605415.1 of bacterium. Lineage (GTDB taxonomy): Bacteria > Bacillota > Clostridia > Oscillospirales > Acutalibacteraceae > CAG-217. The sequence continues at coordinate 50,442 of CAVCUL010000004.1, forward strand.
TGTTCCAAAGCTCCTGCCGGGAGCGGGACCAAAACCAGGTATAGCCACTCTCCAGGGTGCGCTTTAAGGACTCTTTATTCATATAAGCCAGCATCAGCACCTGGCCGGTAGAGGCCTCCTGCACCACCGCAGGGATCAACTGACCCTTGGCAAAGTACCGGTCTAAATTCTCTGTCATTTGCAAATACCTACCGCTTCCCGCAAGTCCAGCGTCTTTTTATAAATGCACTTGCCGCAGATGGTGCCGTACATTTTCTTATCCTTCATCACCAGAATATCCGTAATGGTGGTGACGCCGCCGCTGGCGATCACATTGCAGCTGACCGCCTTGTTCAGCCGATCCAGCCCCTGCACATCCGGGCCGCTGAGGGTGCCGTCCCGCCCAATATCCGTGTAGATAATGGTGGCAACGCCCATCTTCTCCATGGCCTTTGCCAGGTCGATAAAGTCCATTTGGGAGTCCTCGGTCCAGCCCTCGGTGGCTACCATACCGTGCTTGGCGTCGATCCCTACGGCGATCTTGTCCCCGTAGGCGTCCACCGCCTGCTGCACCAGCGCCGGATCTTTAAGGGCAACGGAGCCGAGAATGACCCGATCCACGCCCCGATCCAGATAGAACGCAATATCCTCCATGGTGCGGATACCGCCGCCTACTTCCACTTTCAGCGGGGTGTGCTCCACCACCTGCAAAATAGGGTCTGCGTTTACCGGCTTCTTTTGCAGGGAGCCGTCCAGGTCCACCATGTGCACCCAGGTGCACCCCACCCGGGCAAACTGTTTGGCGGTGGACAGTACATCCTCTGCCACCTGCTCCGCAGTGGCAAAATCGCCCCGCAGCAGCCGTACTGGCTTGCCGTCCATAATATCAATGGCGGGAAAAATAATCATAACTCGTTACCCTCTCTAATTTTGTTTATAATACGCCCTTGGTAGACAGCACCGCACCGCCGCTGGGCTGTACCGCCCCGTGCAGAGCGTGACCCGCGGCCTTAAAGATGGCCTCGATCTGGTGGTGGGCGTTGGTGCCGTAGGGCACATCAATATGCAGGGTGATCCCGGCGTTGACCGCAAAGGCACGCCAAAATTCCTCTGTAACACAGGTCTCATAGTCCCCGCACCGCTCCTGTTGGAATGTGGCGCGGAACACCAAAAACGGCCGATTAGACAGATCCAGATCGCACCGTGCCAGGCTCTCGTCCATCGGCACCGCAAAGCTGCCGTACCGGGCAATGCCGGAAAAGTCGCCCAGCGCCCGGCGCAGCGCCTGGCCCAGCACAATGCCGGTGTCCTCCACCGTGTGGTGGGTGTCTACCTCCAGGTCGCCCTGCACCGTCAGTTGCAGCCCAAAGCCGCCGTGCACCGCAAAGGCGGTAAGCATATGGTCAAAAAAGCCGTTGCCGGTGGAGACAGCCACTTCCCCGCCGTCCAGGCACAGGGTGGCCGCAATTTGGGTCTCTTTCGTATTTCGTTCTACCGTTGCCGTTCGCATAAACCGCACCTCTTATTCAAACCGTACTTTAATGGAGTTGGCGTGGGCGGTCAGGCCCTCCGTCTCTGCCAAAAGCATAATATCGTCCTTGGCCTTTTTCAGTTCCTCCGGGGTGTAGTAGATAAAGGATGACTTCTTCACAAAGCTGTCTACCGACAGGGGCGAGAAGAACCGGGCCGTGCCGCTGGTAGGCAGCACATGGTTGGGTCCTGCGTAATAGTCGCCCAGCGGCTCCGGGGACCAGTTGCCCAGAAATACGGAACCGGCGTTATCCACCATGCCAATGTATTTCAGCGGCTCGGCCACGCACAATTCCAGGTGCTCCGGCGCCAATTCATTGGCGAAGTCCAGCGCCTGGCGCAAATTGTCGCACACAATGATCTCGCCGTAGTCGTCAAAGGATCTTTGAATGATCTCCTGGCGCACCAGAGTCTTGATCTGGCGGTCGATCTCCCGCAGGGTGCTCTTGGCCAAAGACTCAGAAGTGGTCAGCAAAATGGCAGAGGCCCGCACATCGTGCTCCGCCTGGCTCATCAGGTCCGCCGCCAGGAAAGAGGCGTCCGCCGTAGAGTCCGCCACAATGAGAATTTCGCTGGGACCGGCCACCATATCAATATCCACAACGCCGTACAGCAGCTTCTTGGCCGTGGCCACAAAGATATTGCCGGGGCCGACGATCTTGTCCACCTTGGGGATTCGCTGGGTGCCGTAAGCCAGGGCAGCCACCGCCTGGGCGCCGCCCACTAAGAACACCTTATCCACACCGGCCACCGCAGCCGCCGCCATAATATTGGGATTGGGATTGCCGTCCTTGCCGGGCGGGGTCACCATAATGATCTCCTGCACACCGGCGATTTTGGCGGGAACGGCGTTCATCAGCACGGAGGAGGGATACGCCGCCGTGCCGCCGGGCACATAAATGCCCACGCGCTTCAGCCCACGGATCCGCTGGCCCATAATTACGCCGCTTTCCTTGGTGGTCATCCAGCTTTGCTGGGCCTGGCGCTGATGGAAGTCGTAGATATTCTGCTGGGCTTTCACCACAGCGTCCTTAAAGGCCGGGTCTACCTGGTCCAAAAAGGCGTTGATCTCGTCCTTGTCAAATTCGATTTTCTTAGGCACACTGCCGTCAAACCGCACGGTATACTCCCGCACAGCCTCGTCGCCGCCCTCTTTCACACCGTTGATGATGGTGGTCACCGCCTCGGTGATCTTGGGGTCCGTCTCCCCTGCCCGCTGTTTCAGCTGGGCCAGCAGCTGGTACTCGGCCACGCCGTTTGCTTTTGTGATTTTCATTGTTCTACCCTCTTTCAACCCACTTGCGCTGCCAGTTCAATATCGTGCAGGAACGCCTCGATCTCGTCCTTGCGCAGCTTCATAGAAGCCATATTCACGATCACCCGCGCAGAGATGGGCATGATCTTTTCTACCACTTCCAGGCCGTTCTCCTTTAAGGTGGAGCCGGTCTCTACAATATCCACAATGCCGTCTGCCAAGCCAAGGAGCGGCGCCAGTTCCACGCTGCCCTCGATCTTGATCACATCCACATCCATACCCTTGGACTTAAAGAATTCCTTAGCCACCTTGGGGTACTTGCTGGCTACGGTCTTGCGCTTGTAGCCGCTGAAGAAATCCGTGCCCTTTTTGGTAGCCAGGGCAAAGGCGCAACGGCCGATATTCAGATCCAGCACTTCATAAAATGCGCTGCCGTGCTCCACAATGGTGTCCTTGCCCACAATGCCAATGTCGCACACGCCGTGCTCCACATAAGTGATCACATCCGGCGCCTTGGACAGTACCGCCTCGTACTGGTCCACCGGCAAGATCAGCCGACGGCCTTTATTCTCCAGGGCCTCCGTGTTCAGCCCCATGGTCTTGAACATCTGAACAGACGCCTTTTCCAGCCGTCCTTTGGTAAGTGCAATGCGCAGCGGGCGATCCAAATTGATCTCCTCGTGGAGCACATCGGTCACCGCCGACACATCCACCGCAAAACCGATGGCCGGTTTGTCCGTGCCGAACTCGCCCAGCAGATTATCGTACCGACCGCCGGACAGCACCGTCAGGCCGCTGCCCTGCACATAGCCGCGAAAGATCACGCCGGTATAATAGTTAGAACGATTGACAATGCCCAAGTCCAGCAGCACCTGCTCCTGCAAGCCTGCGGCGCACAGGGTGTCATACAGTGTTTTAATATACTGCAAGGAGTCGTCCGCGCCGCCCTCGGTGTACAGTTCCCGTGCCTCATCCAGCACTTCCGGACCGCCAAACAGTCGCGGCAGCCGCCGCAGCACCCGGGTCTCTCGGCAATCCTCCAAGGTATCCAACAGATCGCCCAACGCCGCAAAATTCTTTTGCTCGATCAGGTGGCAGATCTCTGCCTTTACCGCCGGTTTTACATTCAGATTGCGCAGCACCGCGCCAAAGTAACCGGCGTGGCCCAACTCGATCTTAAAGCCCGGCACCGTGCTTTGCATCGCGCGGCAGGCCAAAGTAATAACCTGAATATCCGCCGCCATAGAGCCGTCGCCAATCAGCTCAATACCGCTCTGCGCCACCTCATCGGTGCGCCCGGCCAGCTCCTTGTTGCGCACAAAGACATTCTGATTATAATAAAGACGCACCGGAAAGGCGTCCTCCGACAGCCGGGTAGCCACTAAACGGGCAATGGGCAGGGTGTTGTCCGGCCGCAGCACGGTGGTTCTGCCTCTGTTATCCGTCAACTTATACATCTCGTCTGCATCCAGCCCGGCATCGCCGCTGTTGAACACATCAAAGAATTCCAGCGTAGGGGTAATCACCTTACGGTAACCGTTGGCCTCATACAATCCGATCAGAGCATTCTCAACCCGGCGGCGATCGTCGCATTCCTCAAAAAGCAGGTCGCGGCTGCCCTCCGGGGTCACTTTTGCATATTGTTTCATCTTGTTTTCCTCGCTTTAGTACGCTAATGTGGTAATATGCTACCATACAAAAGAGCGTTTGTCAAGCCCGGACTTAAAAGAGCGAGATCTGGTTGCTCTCCGGCAGGTCGCCCAGTGCCCCCGCCTCTCGCAGGGAGTCCACAACGGACTTGCCTACCCCGCTGCGGGCCATCAGGTCGTCGCAGGAGATAAACTCGCCCATACCGTCGTCCTTGGCTTGAGCCAGTTGCTTGGCTGCGTTCTCGCCCACACCGGCAATGGCGCTAAAGGGCAAGCGGATTTTGCCGTCCTCAATATTGTACACCCGCCAGTCGGACTTATAAATATCCACCGGCAGGAACTGATAGCCGCGGGCCAGCATCTCAATGACGATCTGCAAAATACCGTAGGTATCCTGCTCCTTGGCAGAGGCCTCGTTGCCTTTGCGCTTGATCTCTTCCATTCTGTTCTTGACCGCATCCTTGCCCTGTACCGCCGCCACAGCGTCCAGATCGCCGCCGCGCACGGTAAAGAACGCGCTGTAATACTGCAAGGGATAATAGATCTTGTACCACCCCAGGCGCAGGGCCGCGATCACATACGCCGCCGCGTGGGCCTTGGGGAACATATATTTGATTTTATAGCAGCTATCTATGTACCACTGCTCCACACCCACTTCTTTCATGGCCTCCTCATAGGGGGGCAGTTCCTTGGGTGCCTTGCCCTTACGGGTGTATTCCATGATCTTAAAGCAGTCTTTCTTGCTCAGGGGCGAGGGCTTGCCGGTGCGCTGCTCGTAGGCCTCCGCCTTATGGAGCAGATAAGTCATAATGCCGTCACGGCAGCCGATCACCTCAGAAATGGTACACACGCCGTTTTTAATCAACTCCTGGGCATTGCCCAGCCACACATCCGTGCCGTGGGACAGGCCGGAAATTTGCAGCAAGTCGGAGAAAGTCTTGGGCTGTGCCTCCATCAGCATTCCCAGCACAAAGGGGGTGCCCATCTCCGGGATAGACAGTGTGGAGGTGGGGCAGTCAATATCCTCCGGCGACACGCCGATGGGCTCCGTAGAGGTGATCATCTGGTACAGCTTGGGGTCGCACAGGTCCACATCCATCACAGGAATACCGGTGGCGTCCTCCAGAAATTTATAAAGGGTGGGCACATCGTGGCCCAGCTCGTCCAGCTTCAGCAGCGTATCGTGCAGGGCGTTCTTAAAGTCAAAGTGGGTGGTGTAGGTGCCCTTGCTCTTATCGTTAGACGGGTACTGAATGGGGGTAAAGTCCTCTACCTCGTACTCGTCCGGCACAACCACCATACCGCCCGGGTGCTGGCCGGTGGTGCGCTTAATGCCGGTGCAGCCGTCCTTGAGCCGCTCGATCTCCGCCTTAGGGGTGGAGCCCTCCAAGCCCCGCTCCTCCAGGTACTTGATCACATAGCCAAAGGCGGTCTTTTCCGCCACGGTGGCCATGGTCCCGGCCTTGAACACATGGGATTTACCAAACAGCTCCTCGGTAAACCGATGGCTCTGGGACTGGTAGTCACCGCTGAAGTTCAAGTCAATATCCGGCTCTTTATCGCCGTCAAAGCCCAGGAAAGTCTCAAAGGGAATTTCGTGGCCGTCCCGGTTCATGGGAATGTGGCAGTTGGGGCAGTCCTTAGGCGGCAGGTCAAAGCCGCTGCCCACGGAACCGTCCTGGATAAACTCGCTGTGCTTGCACTTGGGGCAAACATAGTGGGGCGCCAAGGGGTTCACCTCGGAAATACCCGCCATGTGGGCCACAAAGGAAGAACCTACGGACCCTCGGGAGCCGACCAAGTAACCGTGCTCCTCCGAGTTCTTTACCAGTCGCTTGGCAATAACATACAGCACGCCGAACCCGTGCTTGATAATGGAGTCCAGCTCACGCTGCAAGCGGGAGGCCACATACTCCGGCACCGGGTCGCCGTATTTCTCCTTGGCGGTTTTCCAACAAATCTCCGTCAGCTCGTCGTCTGCGCCGTCAATGTGGGGCTGGAAAGTGCCGGGAGGAATGGGCACAATATCGTCGTCGATCATATCGGCGATCTTGTTGGGGTTATCTACCACCACTTCCTTGGCCCGGTCGCCCAGGTAGGCAAAGTCCTCCAGCATCTCGTTGGTGGTCTTAAAGTACAGCGGCGGCTGCAAGTCTGCGTCCTCAAAGCCTTTGCTGGCCATAATGATAGCGCGGAACTTGGCGTCTTTTTTATCGAGAAAATGCACATCACCGGTGGCTACGGTCAGCTTGCCCAGCTTGTCGCCGATGGCGAGGATTTTGCGGTTGATATTGTTCAGATCCTCTTCTTCCCGGATCTGCTCGTGGATCTCTTTATTGGAACGCAGCATAAAGGCGTTGTTGCCGTTGGGCTGAATTTCCAAATAATCATAAAAGGCGGCGATCTCCTCCAGCTCCTCATCGCTTTTGCCGTGGAGAATGGCCTGGTACAGCTCGCCCTGCTCGCAGGCGGAGCCGATGATAATGCCGTCCCGGTGCTCTTTCAGCGCCGACTTCAAGATCAGCGGACGGTTCTTAAAATATTCAATATTGCTCTTGGAAATGTGCTTGTACAGCACCTTTCGCCCGGCCAGGGTACGGATCAGAAAAATAATATGATACCGTGGGAAGTCCTTCAGCTTCATATTCATAAAGTCCGGGTACTTCTCGTCGTCTACCAGGTAGCCCTCCATACCGCACAGCAGCTTGATCCCGGCGCTCTTGGCCGCCTTGCAGGCCTCCGGCAGCGCCTGGACCACGCCGTGGTCAGTAATAGCCACCGCCTTGTGTCCCCACTTGGCCGCCCGCTGTACCAAGGAGGTGGGCGAGGAAATGGCGTCCATCTCAGACAGCGAGGTATGCATGTGCAGCTCCACCCGCTTCTCCGGGGCAGTGTCCATCTCCTCCATCTTGGTCACGGTGGCCAGGGAGTTGGCCCGCAGCACATACTCACCGGCGTAGTTGTCGTACTGGTACATACCGCTGACCATCACGGTCTTGGCGCTCTGAATCTTGTCGATCACCGGGTCCATCACTTTATTGGTGTCAAACATCTTCACCGTCATGGAAGATGTGTAATCGCTGATGTTAAAGGAAAAGATCTTGTTGCCGCCCCGCTTGGTCTCCCGGGCCTCGCTACACAGCACATCGCCCCACACGGTAATGTAGCCGTCGTCGGTCTTGACCTCATTCATGGGCTTGGGCAGCTCCCGAATGGGCTTGCCAAAAAAGCCCCGCACCGTGTCGCCATAAAGGGGCAGACCGCCCTGCATAGGCCGGTGCTCCACCTGCTTTTCCGCTTCTTCTTTCTTTTGTTTCTCGGCCTGCTGCTTCTCTGCCACCGCAGAGCGCACCGCCGCCTCTATATCATAGGTCTTGGCCTCTACAAATTCCACAGCCAGATCCAGATCAAACAGCTTGTGGATCTCCTGGGCCAGCAGCTTGTCCGTGCCCTTGGCCAGCAGCACTTCCCTGCCTCCGTATTGCAGGTCGATATGCAGGGTGTTGCCGCTTACCGTAGCCTTGGCGTCCTTAAAAAAGCCGTTGACCTCCGCATGGTGCCGCTTAATGTTGGCGATCAGGGAGGGCAGACAGTCCGCAGAGAACGCCGCCGGGGCATAGTGCGGGGTCAGCACCGCCTTTTCCAGCCCCATTTGGGCGGAAATTTGGCCTGCGCACCGCTCCAGCTCCGCCGTCTCCACCAACGCCGGCAGCTGCAAGGCAATGTGCAGCTCGCGCCGGTCGTGGTAGGTAGACATACCCACCACGGCCGCGTCTGCCAGCGCAAGGCGGCCCACCTCGTCCAAATAGGCACCAAAATATTCAACAAATCGGTTCATTGCTTGCATTATAATTTATCAATCTCTTTCATCAATTCCGTTAGCAGTTGGTCCTCCGGCACTTTGCGAAGAATTTGGCCTTTTTTAAACAGCAGACCCTCACCGTCGCCGCCGGCAATGCCAATATCTGCCTCTCTGGCCTCGCCGGGGCCGTTGACCACGCACCCCATCACAGCCACTTTAATGGGCTTGTGCACATCGCGGAGCTTCTCCTCCACCTGTTTTGCAAGACCCACCAGGTCAATGCGGGTGCGCCCGCAGGTGGGGCAGGCAATTAAGTAAGGGCTGTCGTTCTTCAGCCCAATGGCTTTCAATATATCCATAGCGGCAAAAACTTCCTTCACCGGGTCGTCGGTGAGGCTCACCCGAATGGTGTCGCCGATACCGTGGCACAGCAGGGAGCCGATCCCCGCCGCGGATTTGATAATGCCCATACGCTCGGTGCCAGCCTCCGTCACACCCAGGTGCAAAGGATAATCGCACCGCTGGGCCGCCATCTCGTAAGCGGCGATCATTGTGGGCACATTGCTGGACTTAATGGAAATGACAATATCGTTAAAATCGAACTTCTCCAGCAAAGCGGCATGATACATGGCGCTCTCCACCATAGCCTCAGGGGTAGGTGCGCCGTACTTGGCTAAAATATGCTTCTCCAGTGAGCCGCTGTTGACCCCAATGCGAATGGGAATTTGCTTTTCTCTGCAAATATCCGCCACCGCTTTCACACGGTCGTCGCCGCCGATGTTACCCGGGTTGATACGAATTTTATCAATGCCCCGCTCTGCCGCGCCCAGCGCCAGGCGGTAGTTAAAATGAATGTCCGCCACCAGGGGCACATCTACAGCATTCTTAATAGGTTCAATCAAATCCAGCGCCGCCTCATCCGGAATGGCAAAGCGGATCACCTGGCACCCGGCAGCCGCCAGGGCTTTGGCCTGGGTCACAGAGCCGTCAATATCCGTAGACGGCACATTCAGCATGGACTGCACCAGCACCGGGCTGTCACCGCCCAGTGTGGCATTGCCGAGTTTGATTTTTTTGCTCATTCTTCTTTCCATTTTGCTCACCTACGAAAACAACTTGGTCATATCACTAAAGGTTACCACGCACATAAAGAGCAGCAGCAGCGCCAGCCCCGCCGCGTTAATGGCCCACTCTGCCTTGTCCGGCAGCTTGCGTTTGCAAATCCCCTCGCCCACCAGCAGGAACAGCCGCCAGCCGTCCAGCGCCGGAATGGGAAACAGGTTAAACAGCCCCACATTAATGGTGAGTATCGCCATCAGCCGCAGTGCGGAGTAGGCGGAGGTTTTCACAGCCTGGCTCACATAGGAGACAGCGCCTACCGGGCCGCTGATGTCTGCCAGCCCAAAGCGGCCGGACAGCATATCCGCCACAGACAGGAACACCATGCGGGCGTAAGACACCGTTTGCATCACGCTCTCCCGCAGCACATTGCCCACATTCTTGGGCACGCCGTGGAGCCAAAAGTCCATCTTTACAAACCGATGGCCCTCGTATTCTTCTGTATCAAACTTGACCTGCAAGGTCTTTTTTGCACCGTCCCGCTTAACAACCACCGTCAGGGTATCGTCTGCACTGCGGGACAGGCCGGTGGTCACATCAGTAGCGGTGTAGACCCGCATACCGTCAATGGACTGAATGGTATCACCCACCTGCAGTCCAGAGGCCGCACTGGCGGCGCCCGTCTCAAACTTTGCCACCTGGGTGGTACCGATCAAATTGCTGCCGCACACGATCAGCACGGTCAGCAAAAAGCCCAGCACCAAATTCATCAGCGCACCGGCCACCACCACAAACAGCCGGGCAGGCACGCTCTTTTTATTAAAGGCGTTAGGGTCCTCCGAGTCCTCCCCCTCGCCCTCCATTTGGCAGTAGCCGCCAAAAAGGATCCAGCGCAGGGTGAACTTGGTGCCGTTCTTCTCCCGCTGAATGATCTTGGGGCCCATACCCACAGAGAATTCATTGACTTTGATCTTCATCAGCCGGGCGGCAATGTAATGCCCGCCCTCATGCACCAGAATGATCAGTTCAAAAAACAAAATGGCAATCACAATGGGATATACCGTATGCCACAGGGAAGATAAGGTCACGAAACCGCCTCGATCACATAATCTCTGGCCGCGCGATCGGCCTGTAAAACATCGTCCAGGGTGTAATCCGCCACCAGGGGGCACGCCTCCATAGCCGCACGGTTCAACACCGCAATGTCTGTAAACTTGATCTTGCCGTTCAGGAACAGCCGCACGCTCTCCTCGTTGGCACCGTTGGCCGCTGCCGGGCGCAAACCGCCCGCCGCAATGGCGTCCTTGCACACTTGGATACAGCGAAAAGTATCATAATCCGGTGCGTAGAAAGACAGCTTGCCGTAATCCACAAGGGACAGCTCCTGCACCGGGCTGGGCAACCGCCGGGGATAAGTCAGCGCATACTGAATGGGAATGCGCATATCCGGCACACCCAGCTGGGCGATCACGGAATTGTCCTGATATTCAATGGCGGAGTGCACCACGCTCTCCCGGTGCACCACAATGTCAATGGCGTCAATGGGCATATCAAACAGCCACTTGGCCTCGATAAATTCCAGCCCCTTGTTCATCATGGTAGCACTATCAATGGTAATTTTTGCGCCCATATCCCAGTTGGGGTGCTTTAAGGCGTCTGCCGCCGTCACATTTTCCAGCTCCGCTAAAGTTTTGCCAAAGAACGGCCCGCCGGAAGCGGTCAGAATCAGTTTCTTCACCGCACCCTTTTCCGGGCTGCCTTGCAGGCACTGGAAGATGGCGGAGTGCTCACTGTCCACCGGCAAAATATCCACACCGTAGGCCTTGGCAGTGTTGGTCACCAGGTGCCCACCGGCCACCAAAGTTTCTTTATTGGCCAGTGCCAAAGTCTTTTTGGCCTGAATGGCCGCCAGCGTGGGCTGCAAGCCTACCATACCCACGACGGCATTAAGCACCGTATCTACCCCGGCGTAGGTGGCACATTCGATCAGGCCGTCCATACCGGACAGCACCTTGGTACCTGTATCTGCCACCCGGGTGCGCAAATCGTCTGCGGCTGCCGGATCCATCATAGACACCAGCGCCGGGCGGAACTCCCGAATTTGCGCCTCCATCGGATCCACCCGGCGATTGGCGGTCAGGCAAACCACCCGGTAGCCGTGCATACGGCAAACATCCAGACTCTGCGTACCGATGGAACCGGTAGAGCCTAAAAGAGCAATTCCTTTCATTTGGTCACCTCTTACTTAGAAAACATAGTCAGCGCCAGCGCGTAAGTCACCGGCAAAGTGAACATAGAGGAGTCGAACCGATCCATCACTCCGCCGTGACCGGGAAAGATCTTGCCAAAGTCCTTTACGCCGAAATTGCGCTTGAGGACAGAAGCGGACAGGTCGCCCATCATACCCAGGAACGATACCGGCAGGCACGCAGCCAGCAGCACCGTCACGGCGAATTCGTCCATCTTAAAGTCCGCCAGGCGGTTATACAGGATCATGGCTGCCGCGTTCAAGATCAGAGAGAAAATCAAGCCGCCGATAGCGCCCTCCACCGTTTTCTTCGGTGAAATATTGGGGCTCATCTTGTGCTTGCCAAAGGCCATACCTGCCAACTGGGCACCACTGTCCGTAGCCAGGGCGCAGATCAGGCCGTAAAAGATCAGATAAATACCAAACTGCTCGATTTGGAACATATCCCGCAGCCGGATAAAAATAGAAAAGCCAAAGGGCACCAGCGCCCCGGCAAAGACGGACACCGCCACATCTTCAAAGGTGGTATAGGCGTAGCCCTTGAGCATAGCCAGCAGCAGCACCAGCACCAGCGCGATCAGGTACACCACACCGGGCACCGCGCCGATCACCTTGCCCCACACGGCCTCGCTGACCCAGGGGGTCAACGCCTTGGCAGAGGCAAAGAACGGCACACAGGCTGCATAGCCGGTGGCCACTACACGGATAAAGGTATTCTCCACCTTGGCGCAGCGCATGATCTCATTGGCAGCCACAGCCGCCAGGAACGCGATCACAAGCACCAGCACCGGGGTATTGATCTGCCACACCACCACAGCCAGTAGCGCCAACAGCACCACGGCGGTAATCACTCTCTGTTTCATCTTTTTCTCCTCTTATCGTCCGCCGAAACGACGGTTTCTATTCTCGTAGGCATGGAGTGCTTCTGCCAGATCCCGCTCCGTAAAGTCCGGCCACAGCACATCGCTGTACCAAAACTCGCTGTACGCCGCCTGCCACAGCAGAAAGTTGGACAACCTCTGCTCGCCACTGGGGCGAATGATCAGATCGCAGTCCGGCACCGTATACACATTGGCGGATATATCGTCCATGGTGATCTCCCGCTTGCCGCTTTGCAGCGCCCGGTTCACCGCCTGCACGATCTCCTGCCGGCCACCGTAGTTAATGGCCACATACACCGTGGTGCCGGTATTGGCGGCGGTATCCCGCTCGCCCTGGTCCATCAGCTGCAACAGTTCCTCGCTGATCCCCTCTCTGGAACCGATAAACTTCAAGCGAATGTTACCCGCCTGGCTAATGTCCGCCTGGGCCTCCAGCAAATAGTCCTTAAACAGCCGCATCAAAGCGTCCACTTCTTCCGGCGACCGCTTCCAGTTCTCGGTAGAGAAAGCGTAAAAGGTCACATACGGAATACCGATACGACCGCAGGCCTTGGAAATGGTGCGAAACACCTCGGCTCCCGCCTTATGTCCGGCAGAACGGGGCAGGCCCCGCTTTTTGGCCCAGCGGCCGTTGCCGTCCATAATAATGCCTACATGGCCCGGCAGCATGGCAAAATCCGTGCTTTCCTGCTGCGGTGCAGCACTTTTTTTGTTAAACAGCGACATAAGCGACCTCCCCGTAAAACGCATAGACGGGCGAGTGCCCAGCCGCCGCCCACAACCAATTGTTGCGCACAGCCGCCGGCAACCGCCCTCGTTCGTAAGAAAACAGGGCGTCCCCCATTTCCTTTTGCTATAGGTTAGATAGACAGCACTTCCTGCTCTTTCTTCTTGGCAGCAGCCTCTGCCTGCTTTACATAATCATCGGTAATCTTCTGCAGCTGTTCTTCGCCGTCCCGCAGATCGTCCTCGGTAATGTCATTGTTTTTCTTCATCTTTTTCAGTTCATCCATAAAATCGCGACGCACATTGCGAATGGCCACCTTGGCCTCCTCGCCACGCTTGGAGATGTCTTTGGTCAGCTCCCGGCGGTGCTCCTCTGTCAACTGAGGGAACGCCAGACGAATAACCTTGCCGTCATTCTGCGGGTTAATACCGATATCAGAAGTGTTGATGGCCTTTTCAATCTCCTTGAGCGTAGAGGCATCCCAGGGCTGGATCACCAGCATTCTGGCCTCCGGCACGCTGATGGCAGCCATTTGGTTAATGGGGGTTGGCACGCCGTAATAATCCACCATCACCTTATCCAGTACGGCAGGATTGGCACGACCGGCACGCACGGCGGAATAATCCCGCTCCAGGGAGGTCATGCACTTTTCCATCTTATTTTTCGCATTGGTATAGAGTTCGTTTAATTCCATTTTTCTTTACCTCTCTTCGTTAGATACAAGCGTGCCGATCTTTTCGCCGGAAACCGCACGCACCACATTCTCCGGATCATCCAGATTGAAGACCAAAATAGACATATCGTTATCCTTACACAGGCTAAAAGCCGTAGAGTCCATCACCTTCAGATCCTGGTTAATAACTTCCTTAAAGGTCACCTGATCGTACTTGACCGCGTCTGCAAACTTATTCGGATCCTTGTCGTACACACCGTCCACATTGGTGCCCTTGAGCAGTACATCTGCATTGATCTCTACCGCCCGCAACGCCGCTGCTGTGTCTGTTGAGAAGAACGGAGAGCCGGTGCCACAGCCAAAGATCACAATCCGCCCCTTTTCAAAGTGACGAATGGCACGGTTGCGAATATAAGGCTCTGCGATCTGGCGCATTTCAATCGCCGTCTGCACCCGCACATTGGCCCCCAGTTGCTCCAGTGCGTCGCACAGAGCCAGTGCGTTCATTGCTGTTGCCAACATACCGATATGGTCCGCACGGGTGCGGTCCATGTGCTCGCTGGAGCGACCGCGCCAAAAGTTGCCGCCGCCGACCACAATACCTACCTCTACGCCCAGGTCGGCCACTTTCTTTACCGCCGTGCAAATTTTGACCACCGTAGCATTGTCGATCCCGGTGCCTTTTTCGCCGGCCAGCACTTCTCCGCTGAGCTTTAACAGAATTCGTTTATAGGCTGTTGCCATACTTTTTACCTCCACCTTTTGGCAGCTGTCTGAACAAAATAAATGTCCGCACACACCTGTCACTGTCCCCTATATCTTAATATATTTTTAGCATAAAGTAAATAGAATTTCTGAATTTTAGAAAAAACAGACAAAAAAACAAACGGAATGGCAAAAGCCATTCCGTCTACAAAGATCAAACATCTGTCACGCGGTTTCTGAAGCGTCCGGGTCCGTAGTCTCCGTCTGGGTAATGCCAATGCCTGCAAGCATTCGCTGGATCAGCACATAATCCCGCAAATTCACATAGCCGTCATTGTTCACATCATAGTAATACCCCAGCAACTTATCCGCCGTACGACCCATATTGTCAAAGAAATAACCGTCCACATTGGCCAGGGTATTGGTACGGGTAGCCGTGCAGCGGGAGCATTTATAGCTGCAATTGGTGCCGTCACAGCTAACAAAGCAAAAATCATGTCCGTACATCGGCACTACGTTGGTGCGGGTGGTCTTACAATACCGGCAGGTGTCCAGCGAGGATCCGGCTACCAGGCAACTGGCCTGGGTGATCTCCTTTGTATCATAGTAGCCCTCCACCCATTCCACATGGACCTGGGTGGTGTATGTGTCATTGCACACGCTGCAAACATAGGTGTCAATTCGATGACCGGTAGCGTCTGTCTCACCCTCCGTGCACTGATAATCATGCCCGGCAGAAATGCTCTCTGCAATTGTCTCTCCGCACACGGTGCAGACGCCGGTTTTTTGACCGTCTGTGGTGCAGGTAGCCGGAACCACAATCGTCCAGTCCCTCACCGTATGGCCGGGAGCAGGGGTGTTGATGTATTGCAGTGCGGTGCATTTGCTGTTTTTGGTAGGCTCTTCTACCGTGCAACGACGAATCACCCGCCCTGTGGTGGTGCAGCCGGACTCTGTAATCACCGTGTCCGTATAGCAACCGTCTATCCACTCATAGTTGCCATCCTCATCTTTCACGTGCGTGGTGCGAATGGTATCTGTACTCTCATCGTTGCATTTTACACAACGGAGATATTCAAAAATATGGCCGTTTTTCTCAGATTGATCGTCAGTCTGAATCACCTGCAGATCATGACCGGTGGCAGCTATATCCTCCGTGCGCAGGTATTTCAGGCACTTGGAGCAATACACATCCTGTTTGCCTTTTGCGGTACAGGTAGGCTCCTGTGTCACCACAGTATGGGTCTCCGCGTGGTCGCAATCACTGTCCGTTGCAGAAAAATGATAGCCTTTTTTCTCCGCATACGCCTGGGTGGTGGAGCCACCGGTGGCGTGGAAAGTCAGCTCGGTTTGGCAGTTGGCAAAGGGATCCAACGAGCCATAATCCAAATTCGGATTTTCTACATATACATCCAGCAAAAAACTGTTGTCGGAGAACGCAGTGGTACCCACGGAAGTAATGGTCTCCGGCAAGGTGAGGGTCACAAAGCTGCAGCCTGCAAACGCAGAAATGCCGATTTTGGTGCACTTCTCCGGAAAATCCACGCTGCTGATTCCCGCCTTTCGGAAAGCAAAATCGCTGATTTCCGTTAAAGTATCCGGCAAGCGCAAGGTGGTGAAATTCGCGTCATTCTCAAATGCATTCATACCGATCTTGGTGATTTTGGTATCCTGCAAATTGATCGCAGAAAGCGCCGTACACCCGGCGAAAGCATAGCGGTTAATTTCCGTAATGCTCGAGGGCAAAATCACCGTTTGGACAGAGGTCATCTGGTAAAACAGGTAGTTACCCAGTACCGTCACGCCCTCGCTGATCACAACCCGCTTCACAGAGTCCTTATAGCTATACCAGGGGCAACGCTTCACAGCAGTGCCAATGTTAACGGTAGTGGCAGAATAATTGTTGGTGGCGCCGCTGCCGGTGAGCGTCAGCACCCCGGTACCGGTATCAATACTGTACTTAATATTATCGCCGCAACTGCCGCTGGTGGCCGCCGTTGCCCCATAGGCAAAGGATGCGCCGCCGCCCAGCATGGTGCACAGCATGACGATGCTTAAAATCGCAGATAGCCATTTCTTCATGCTCAGTCCTCCAAAGCGTAAATTGCCGCCGCCTGCACAAAGAAGTGCAAACAACCCTACATTTATCATACCACAAAGCACCCACCTATGCAAGACAGAGGTAGAATTTAGACACAAGTTGTTAACCATGTTTTTTGAATTGAGCAGCACTTTCAGGATGAAAAAAAGAGCATCTCTTTCGAGATGCTCTTGAAATTCCGATTAGCCGTTGATCTGCTTTGCGATCTCCTCAGCGAAGTTCTCCTCGCGCTTTTCCAGGCCCTCGCCCTTCATCATACGCACGAAACCGGTGCACTTGATCTCCGTGCCCAGCGCCTTAGCCACATTGTTGATGTAGGTCTGTACATTCTCGTGGTTCTCGGCCTTTACGAACTCCTGGTCTACCAGGCAGTTCTCCTTGTAGAACTTGCCCAGCTTACCGGCAGCGATCTTCTCCAGCACCTGCTCCGGCTTGTTAGCCATCTTGGGATCCTCTTTCAACTGTGCGGAAAGAATGCCCTTCTCGTGCTCGATCACCTCGGCGGGAACGGACGCCTCGTCCAGATAAGAGGGGCTCATAGCGGCGATCTGCATAGCCACATCCTTGCCCATTACCTTGAACTCGTCGGTAGCGGCCTTGCTCTCGTCCGCCACATCAAAGCCAACCATAACGCCTACGGAACCGCCGGCGTGAATGTAGGTAGCCACAACGCCGTCCATCACCTCAAAGCGACGGATCTTCATATTCTCACCGATGGCCAGGATCAGATCGTTCAGCGTCTCGGTCACGGTGCGGTCGGTGCCGTCATAAGCGGTAGCGCACAGCGCCTCCACATCAGCGGGAGCGGTAGCGATAATGGTGCGCGCCACGCCCTTAACAAAGTCCATGAACTTGTCGTTCTTGGCAACAAAGTCGGTCTCAGAGTTGACCTCAACGGTGACAGCCTTCTTGGCAGCCTCGTCATAATAAGTGTACACAACGCCCTCGGCAGCGATACGGGCGGACTTCTTCTCGGCAGCAGCCAGACCACGCTCACGCAGGAAGTCGATTGCCTTGTCCATGTCGCCGTCTGCTTCGGTCAATGCCTTTTTGCATTCCATCATACCAACGCCGGTCTTTTCACGCAGCGCCTTAACATCCATAGCGGTAAATGCCATTGTGTGTTCCTCCTTGAATTCAGTCTAAAATCTATCGGCAGAATTACTCTGCTTTGTCAGCCTTGTCAGCTTTCTTTGCGGGCTTCTTTGCCGGCTTCTTCTCAGCAGCGGGAGCCTCGGCAGCCTCGTCGGCAGCGTCCTTGCCGTCACGGCCCTCGATCACAGCGTTAGCCATTGCACCGGCGATCAGCTTAACCGCACGGATAGCGTCGTCGTTGCCGGGGATCACATAGTCGATCTCGTCAGGATCGCAGTTGGTATCTACGATAGCCACGATGGGCAGACCCAGCTTGATAGCCTCAGATACAGCGATGCGCTCCTTGCGGGGGTCAACGATGAACATAGCCTGCGGGATCTTCTTCATCTCGGTGATACCGCCCAGGTACTTCTCCAGCTTTTCGATCTCCAACTCCAGGCCGGCTACTTCCTTCTTGGGCAGCATATCAAAGGTGCCGTCCTCAGCCATAGCCTTCAGCTGTGCCAGACGAGCCACACGGCCGCGAATGGTCTTAAAGTTGGTGAGCATACCGCCCAGCCAGCGTGCGTTTACATAAGGCATACCGCAGCGCTCAGCCTCTTCCTTAATGGACTCCTGGGCCTGCTTCTTGGTGCCAACGAAGATGATCTCGCCGCCATCGGCAGCCACATCGTGAACGAACTTGTAAGCCTCGTCCAGCTTCTTCACGGTCTTCTGCAAGTCGATAATGTAGATACCGTTACGCTCGGTGAAGATATACTCCGCCATTTTGGGGTTCCATCTTCTGGTCTGGTGACCGAAGTGCACGCCTGCTTCCAGCAGCTGCTTCATAGAAACTACATTTGCCATAATTTAAGTTCCTCCTTTAGGTTGATCCTCCACCATGCGGCATGGCAACGCCCCGTACATAGCACCAGGGGCAGACCGCAACGGTGTGCGTATTCCGTGCATTGCATATATTTATAAATTTATATATACCACACGAATGCCGTAATATAATAGCACGCCCGGTGCAAAAAAGCAAGAAAAATTTTCAATTTTTCTGCCATTTGCCGGGCAAAATCAAAAATGCCGCACCTGCCCCGGGGCAAATGCGGTATTTCTGCTTATTTTTTGTGCTTTTTGCCGCTTTGCTGGTGGATATACAGCCGCTCCACCTGGTCGCGGGCAAAGTCCTCGGCGCTGTCGTCCAGCGGGGTCAGGGTAAAGCCCGGGTCCCGGCGGCGCATGGCCGTCTCAATGAGCTTGTCTGCCAAAGCCGGGTTCTTGGGCAGCACCGGGCCGTGGGAATAGGTGCAGAATGTGTTTTTATAGTGCACGCCCTCGGTGCCGTCCTGGCCGTTGTTGCCGTAGCCGGACACCATTTTGCCCAGGGGCGCCACGCCCTTGCCCAGGTAGGTGCGCCCGGAGTGGTTCTCAAACCCGATCACCCGGCCGAATTCCGTATCAAAGGCATAATTGCCGATAAGCCGCTCTTTTTCACCAACGGTGTAAAAATCCACCGCGCCGATATAATCCAGCCGCTCGCCGGTATAAGTCTGGTAATACTTGCCCAGCATTTGGTAGCCGCCGCAAATGGCCAGTACCACGGTGCCGTTCGCCACCGCCCGGCGGATCTCCTCGTCCTTGCCCCGGTGCAGGTCCTCCAGCAGCACCTCCTGCTCAAAGTCCTGGCCACCGCCGATAAACAGCAGATCGTACCTGGTATGGTCAAAGGGGTCGCCGACGGAAATCTCGTCTACCGTCACCTGGATCCCCCGCTGCCGACAGCGATATTGCAGGCACATAATATTGCCTCGATCGCCATACAGGTTCAGCAGGTCTGGGTACAAATGCGCAATTCTCATTTCCAAAACGCCTCCTTGCCGAAATGCTCCGCAAACTTAGGCCGCATAGCCATCATTGCCGTATAGGTGGGCACCACAAACACATCGCCCTTGCACCGGAGCACCGTTTGCAGCACATCGTCTGTAATTTCCGCGTCCATACCGCTGTATTTCAGCCGCAGGGCCATATCGCCGCTGCGCTTACCGGCGGCATAGATCTTGCCGTCCGCCTGAATATCCGCGTCCCAGATCCAGCTAATGTCCCTACCGTCCGCCGCATTGTCGTTCAGGCAGAAGATCACCGTCTTGTCGCCCTTAAACTGGCCGATGTAGTTGCAGGTTTGGGTCAGGCCCGCCGGGTTCTTCACCAAAATCATCCGCACATTGCCGAACTTCTCCATTCGGCCAAAGGCGCCGCTAAAGCGTTCCAGCGCGTGAAGCGCCGTCTCCCGGTCAATGCCCAGGCTCACCAAAGCGGCCAAGGCGCCGATACCGTTATAGATATTGTACACGCCGCCCAGGTTGATCTTCACCGGTGTGGTGCCGTTTAGCATCACAGTGCTGCTGTCCGGGGTGGTTTCCACAATATCCGTCACATTATAATCCGGGGTCTCACGGCAATAGCCGCAGCCGGGGCAGCGGTACTTGCCCAGGTGGGCATAGGTAAAGTAGTCATATTCCAGCTGGTGTTTGCAGTGGATACAGCGGGTGCCGTCCCGCACGGCGGAGGTTTGGTCCAGGGGCACGCTGACCCCGTAGGTTACCGTGTTCTCCCGCTTTAAGGTATTGGTCAGGGAGCAGTCGCCGTTGATCACCAAGGTGGCCTCCGGCAGATTGTTCACCGACTCCTGAATGGCGGACAGGGTGTGTGACACCTCGCCGTACCGATCCAGCTGGTCGCGGAACACATTGGTCACCAGCACCACCCGGGCTTTCAGGTACTTGCTGACGGTGCGAAAGGCGTTTTCGTCGCACTCAATGACCGCATATTCCTTGGTGCACTTGCCGCTGTTGGTGGAATTCATAATAAATGAAGTAGTGATACCGGTGATCAGATTGGCGCCGGAGCGGTTGATAAAGTAGGACTTGCCCGCCTCTTTCAGCCCCTCCTCCACAATGCGGGCAGAGGTGGTTTTGCCGTTGGTGCCGGTGATCACGATCACCTTGACCCCCTTGGACAGCTTGGCCAAAATATCCCGCTTAAAGAACAGCGCAATGCGCCCGGGCAGGGTGGTAGCCCCGTAGCCCAGCAGGTTCATCACCTTGGTAATCAGCTTGGTAAGAAAAATAATCATAGCGAAAAGGAATTGCACTTCTGCAAAAATGTGTTACAATAAGCCTGTAACCGGGCGGCTGACCCACCGCCCACAGAGAATGCGAGGTAATAAAATATGGATTATTTAGAGCCGATGACGGCGGCTGTGCGTGCCGCTGCCCACATCTATCGCAGTGCAAAGAACGATCTGCACATTGAAGTGAAGGGCGAGGACAAAAACAACCTGGTCACCGCCTATGATAAACAAATTCAGGATTTTTTGTATAAGGAACTGTCCGCCGCGTTCCCCGGCTGCGTCTTTCTCGGCGAAGAGGGCGGCGGCAAAATAGAAGTGCCCATGGGTCTTTGCTTTATCATCGATCCTATCGACGGCACCACCAATTTTATCCGTAACTTTGAGCACAGCGCCATCAGCGTAGGCCTGGCGGTAGACAGAAAGTTGGTAGCCGGTGTGGTCTACGATGTGGACAAAGACAATCTATACGCGGCACAGCGGGGCTGCGGCGCTACTCTGAACGGCCGTGCCATTCATGTAAATGACAGCGACCTGGACCACTCCCTGCTGCTGTTCGGCAGCTGCCCTTATGAGCGAGAGCTGGCCCACCGCACCTTCCAAATGGTGGAAAAAGCCTACACCCGAGCACTGGAAATTCGGCGCTCCGGCTCCGCCGCACTGGATATTTGCTATGTAGCGTCCGGCAAGGCGGATCTGTATTTTGAACTGATCCTGCGCCCCTGGGACTGCGCGGCTGCCATCGTGATCGTAGAAGAAGCCGGCGGCGTGATCTGCACCACAGAGAACCGGCCCATGCCCATTGACCGAATCGTGGGCGTGCGCTGCGGCAACGCGGGAAACCTGGCGGAATTTGACGCCCTGGTACAGGGCCTGTGAGGTACTACACCTCCGTCAACCGCTACTTGCAGCAGCGCTTTGGCTGCAAGGTGTATAAAGTGGCGCTGTCCGGCGGCTTTACCTGCCCCAATCGGGACGGTACACTGGGCAGCCGGGGATGCATTTTCTGCTCCCAAGGGGGCAGCGGCGACTTTGCCGGTGACCCAAGCCTGACCGTGACCCAGCAGCTGCGCTGCGGCAAAGCGGCCCTGGCGGGCAAGATCAAAGACGGCAAGTACATTGCCTACTTCCAGTCCTTTACCGGCACCTATGCGCCGGTAGAGCGGCTGCGCGCCCTCTATACGGAAGCCATGGTCGACCCGCAAGTGGTGGCACTGTCAGTGGCCACCCGGCCGGACTGTCTGCCACCCCGGGTGCTGGACCTGTTGGCAGAACTGAACCGGCAAAAGCCGGTGTTCGTTGAACTGGGACTGCAAACCATACATGAGAACAGCACCGCCTATATTCGCCGTGGCTATCCCCTGTCCACCTTTGACCGAGCCATGGCGGACCTGACCGCTATCGGGGTCAACAAAGTGGTGCATATCATTTTGGGGCTGCCCGGAGAAAGCCGGGACCAAATGGCCGAGAGCGTGCGCTACGCCGTGGACCATGGGGCCGACGGGCTAAAGCTGCAACTGCTCCATGTGCTTCGGGGCACGGACCTGGCAGCGGACTACGCCGCCGGGAAATGCCCGGTGCTCACCCTGCCGGAATACTTGGACACGCTGGACGCCTGCTTACAGCAGGTGCCGCGGGAAGTGGTCATTCACCGGCTCACCGGTGACGGCCCCAAGCGGGACCTGATCGCACCCCTGTGGTCGGCGGACAAAAAGACGGTGCTAAACGCCATCAACGCCCGCTTTGCGCCCTATCCCTTGCAGGCGGGCACATCGTCTATTATCATACACGATTCCGCCACTGAAATAAAGGGGTAAACTCAACTTTTTTCAAATTCACGGAAGAAACCAAACGCCTGTCAGCAGACAGGCGTTCACTTTATTTTGTCGGCGGGTCAAATTCAATGAGAACATTGCTGCTGAGAAAATGCAGAGATGCATACGAGCCGTCCTCATTCTGGTACAGTACGAATTTGCCTGCCGGTACGGTGCCCTGGTATTTGTAGCCGTCCTGGGTCTTTTGGGCCTGTACGGCGCCGTCCTGCTGCAAGGCGGAGAACACATCATAAAGGGCGATGGCCGGGTTGGTGTTCTCCAGGTCCTGCGCCCGGGCTTCATACTCCATACCGTCAAATCGGTAGCGCACCATCGTTCCGGCACAGGTCATCACCATACCCTTGGCCGCCGTGTCGCCTACGGTGATGGTGACCGCTCCCCCGGTTCGACAAACTTTGCAGTGATACGAAAAATCCCCCGCTGTGACCATAGCCGACTGTTCAAAGTCCGCCGTCACATCGGGGGTATATTGTTTGGTTGTGCAGCCGCTCAGAACCAGCAAAAGAAGCGCACTAAAAAGCGAGAGCCACCGTTTCAAAAAGCATCCGTCCGTTATTCAAACTCAGACATCAGCGCACCCAGCAGTTCCGTCATATCCGCCACGGTCATACCCCGGGCAGACAGTTCTCTGGCAGTAATATCGCCGCACAGCCCGTGGATATACACACCGGCCTTGGCTGCCGCCAGCGGCTCCATACCCTGTGCCAGGAACGAGCCGATAATGCCGGACAGCAGATCGCCGCAACCGGCCATAGCCATACCCGGATTGCCGGTACGGTTGATCCATACCTGCTCCCCGTCCGTGACCACCGTGTCTGCGCCCTTAAGCACCAGGATCACGCCGTAGCGGTGGGCAAAGTCCACAGCCGTACCCACCCGGTCCGCCTGCACGCGCTCTATGGTCTTGCCGCAAAGGCGCGCCATTTCACCCGGGTGCGGGGTCAGGATCACCGGGGTGTGGATGTCCTGTAATATAGTTATGCTTTCGCTCAGGCAATTTATACCATCTGCGTCTAACAAAACCGGTTTTTTGCATTCTTTCAGCACCTGACTCACCAAGACGGAAGTGTCGTCATTGACGCCCAGGCCGCAGCCCATCACCACTGCGTCCGCCCAGGGCAGACCCTCTAAAATGCCTGTAAGGGCGCCCATGGAAATGGTCTTTTGCTCATTCTCCGTCACCGGCTCAAAAATCGGCTGGGTCAGGTGGGCGGCCAACAGCGGATACGTCGACTTGGGGCACACGCATTTGAGCAGCCCCACGCCGGTGCGCAGCGCACCACCGGCACAGATCACCGCCGCGCCGGGCATACGATAGGAGCCGCAAATTTGCAGCAAATGGCCGTGGCTGCCCTTGTTGGCGTTTTTGTCCAACTTTGGCAGTGCCGCTTGCACTTCTTTTTTTGTAATGGTATGGGCGTAAGGCTC
Organism: bacterium; assembly: GCA_963605415.1. Classification (GTDB taxonomy): domain Bacteria; phylum Bacillota; class Clostridia; order Oscillospirales; family Acutalibacteraceae; genus CAG-217. Next base: position 74,524 of record CAVCUL010000004.1, read on the forward strand.
CCGGTAACAGCTCTCCGGAATACCGATATTCACCACCACCGTCTTGCCGCACAGGCCGTTGGACGGCGGCAGCACATGGGCGTATTTCAGCGTAGAAATGGCAATGGTCAGGTCCGCCTGCACTGCCTGCTCTGCCGCACCGGTGGTGGCGTCCGTACCGCTGGGGGTGTCCACAGCGATCACTGTGGCACCGCTGTCATTGATGGCGGCAAACACCGTATCAAAAGGCGGTCGCGGCGCGCCGTGAAAACCAATGCCAAACACGCAGTCCACCACAAAGGGGGCTTGCACCGCCTCAACAGAAAAAGGGCGCACCTCCACCCCGGCGTCCACCGCTGCGTTATAGTATTCCAGCGGTTCCGGCAAGGTGGGCGCCTGATCGGCCAGCACAATATAGGCCGCCGCACCGGCAGATAGCAGCCGCTTTGCGATCACAAAGCCGTCACCGGCATTTTTGCCGTTGCCGCAGACCACCGCCACCGGCTGCCCTTGCATTTGGTCACCGTACAGGGCCAGCATTTTCTCAGCACAGGCCAGACCGGCCCGCTCCATCAGCTGCGCCTCGGTAAACAGGCCGTCAAAGGCCCGCGCCTCCACCGCGCGGATCTCATCTCGTGTTAAAATTCGCATACCATCACTCCAATAACAAAACCGTGGCTACCGCATAGTCCCCATCGTGGCTAATGCTCAGCCGCGCCGACCGCTTGCCGTCAAAATACGGCTTGCCCCGATCATCGTGCAGCACGGTAAGGGCATTTAAGGGCAGCTGCAAGCCGGTGCCCAACGCCTTAAAATAGGCTTCCTTGGCAGCGAAAACGCCGGCATAGCTCTCCGCCGTTTTACAGTATGCCCGCTCCGGGGCGGAAAACACCTTCTCCGCAAAGCCGGGGATTTGCAGGCTCTTTTCCATTCTGGAAATCAATACCAAATCCGTTCCGATCTCAATCATGGCGCTCCCCCGTTGGCTCAAAGCTAAAGCTGAACATCCGGTTACCAGGCATGTTGCGGGTGTGGCCGTTGCGAGGCGTTGGACCGCAGGCATTAGACCCAGCACCCAGCTGGTACTGGTCCAGATGCACACAGGTGGTGCCCCCTGCCGTCAACTCCTCCCGGTGCTGCGCCTTAGCGCACCGCTGAGAGGTGTAAGGATCCGCTGCAAAGGTCATGGGCGCACCGATGGCGTCAAACCGCAGGCCAAAGCCCTGCGCATCCGTCACCTGCGCCCAACGGGTATCCGTTCTGGCGCTGCTTTCCTGTGGTTTGATATAATCCTCGTGCATCTCTGCCACCGTGGTCTCAAAAATACCCGTGTGGCAATGCAGGTTATAATCGGACAAATTGGGATAAGGCCCAAGGCCGTAATACCGCACCCGGTCAAACACCGGCGGCATCTCCAACACAACGCCATAGCGGGGCATGTGCCGCAGTTTGTGATTGGCACGCAAACACTGTACATCTACACGCACCTTGCCGGTGTGGTAAACGGTATAAGTAAGCCGAAAATTGCCTAACCGAGGCGCACGCGGCCCCGCCAGCACATAATCCGCGGTAATTTCCACCGCATTGTCCATGACCAAATACATTTTTGCAATGGCACCTGGCTTTTTGATATAAAAGCCGGCGCGATCCAGACCCAGCCGCTCCCAGTTGCGGCGCAGATTTCTGTCATTATCCAGCGGTGCCCGATACAGGGTTACCGCCGGGCCGATCTCGCCCTCCGGATCCGGGTGCAGCAGCGGCACGCCGTCCACCACATAGTCCTCGATTTGGCCGGTGGTGCCGTTAAAGACCAGGTGCCCCCGGTCAAAGATCACCCATAGCTTATTTTCACTGATCTGTGCCCGAGGTGCAGGCAAACCGGGAGATGTACAAAGAGGCGCGGGAGCCGTTAGGGTGAACTGTTCAAAGCCCAGTTCCTCACCGTCCTGCAAATAGCGCACCAGCAGCACATTATGGCAGCTGCGGCGCTGATCCAGCTCAAAATCAAAAGTCAGTTCCCGGGTCTCCTTGGGCGCAAGCGCCAACAATGCTGTGCCGTCATCTACCGGAGTGCCGTCGCTGAGCAGCTGCCAGCGCACCTGCATTTGCAGGGCAGCAAAGCACAGCATACTCCGGAACATATAGCGATTCTCGTCCACTGCCGTTGCCCGCACCGGACGGTAGACATTCTTCATTTGATACGCCCCACTGTGCGGCGTACGATCCGGAAAGAACAAGCCATCGATACAGAAGTTGCCGTCGTGCTTATTCTCGCCGTGGTCGCCGCCGTAGGTGTAGCGCACCGGGCCGTCTGCATGGTAAGCCGCATGGTCGCAGAACTCCCAAATACAGCCGCCCAGCATATTGTCGCCCCGGTAAATATCTAACACATAGGGTTCCAGATCCCCGGCGCCCATTCCCATAGCATGAGCATATTCACACATGAAATACGGTGCTTTGTAATATTTGGGCAGCGCGCCCTTGCCATCAGCAATCCTATGCACCCGATTGTGCCAGGGGTACATCTCGCTGACCACATCATAGCACCAGCGCTTGGTGCGCACCACTGCTTCGTAATGCACAGGAATATCCGTGCGTGTCTTCAACTGCTGATAGCAGTAATCCTGATTTTTATATCCATGGGACTCATTGCCTAAGGACCACATCGTGATACAGGGGTGGTTTTTGTCCCGACAGAACATACGCTCCACCCTGTCCCAGTAATGGCCCTGCCACTCGGAATGATGGCTAAGTGCGCCGGGTCGGTGCAGTTCAATCTCACAGCCGTGGGTCTCAATATCCGCCTCGTCCACCACATATAGCCCATAGCGATCGCACAAATCCAAAAAAGCCGGGTCCGGCGGGTAGTGGGAGGTGCGCACGCAGTTTACATTAAACTGCTTCATCATCTGCACATCCCGCTCCATATCTTCAAGGGTCATAGCGTAGCCCCGCACCGGGTGGGAGTCGTGGTGATTGACCCCCAGAAGCTTGATGGGCTGATCGTTGAGATAAAACACATTGCCCCGAATTTCAATATGCCGAAAGCCCACCGGGCGGCACACCGCCTCCGTGGTGCCATCTGTGTCGGTCAGCTCCAGCAGCAAGTCGTAGAGCACCGGGGTCTCTGCGCTCCAAGACGCCACTTCCAGTGTGCCAAAGTCCAGGAGCGCCGTACCGGCAGCACTTTCCAAACTTTGGGCAGCCACTTCTCTGCCCGCGCGCAGCAGCGTGGCTTTTACCTGCCCGCTGCCGCTGCCAAGGGACAGATCCAGGGACAGGGTGTATTTACCGTCTGCATAGTCGGTATGTACGGTATAATCTTCCAAACAGAATGCCCCGTGGCTGCGCAGCAGCACATCCCGGAAGATACCGTTCTCCCGGAACATATCCTGGCATTCCAAATAGGTGCCGTTGCACCATTTATGATTGACCACTGCCACCCGGTTCACCCCGGCGTGCAGGTACGGCGTCAGGTCAAAGGCTGCCGTGTTGTGGCTGCCCTCGCTGTAGCCCACATACCGATCGTTGCAAAACAGGTCCAGCGACCCAGCAACGCCCAAAAAGGTGATGGTGTGGTGCAGTGCGGTATTTTCAATTTCAAAGTCCTTTACATACACGCCCACCGGGCAGTCTACCGGGATCTGGGGCGGTTTGGGTGCAAAGGGATAGCGGGCGTTTACATAGTACGGCGCCTCGTAGCCGGTATGCTGCCAGGTAGAGGGCACTTCCACCGTATCCATCCCCGCCACTATTGTATCCAGATCAGCAGGCAGGTCGCTTTCTTTCGCAAAATAGCAAAAGCGCCAGTCCCCGGACAGGCAGGTCACCCGGTCAGACCGGTAACGCTCGTTCACCGGGTCGCTCTCCAGCGCAGCCTGTGCCGTAGAAAAGGGCACAAAGTACGCCGTGGGCGGCAGCAGGTTGTCTTTGTAAACAGAAAAATCATTATAATTGGGGGTGCGTAGAGAATCACTCATCATTTCACCTGAAAAAAGGGCGAACAAACATAAGAATGATTGCTCGCCCGAATTGTTATGTTTGTACGCCTGTTACGCCATAAAGGAGCGAATCACCGCTTCGCAATCCTTGGCGTCCATGATCTTGGGCACGGGATACAGCGGGTTGCCTTCCTTCAGCGCACGCTGAACCAGAAGCGGAATATCCTCCTCTTTGATCATATCAAAGGTCTTGGGAATATTCATATTCTCGTTCATCTGGCGAATGGCACCGATAAAGGCCTTGCCCTTATCCGCCGTAGACATACCGGGTGCGGACACACCGGCAATATCTGCCAGCTTGGCCAGCTGGGGATAAATGCAGTCGCCGTAGTAATCCAGCACATAAGGCAGGATCACTGCGTTGGCCAGGCCATGGGGTGTACCGTACAGGCCGCCCAGGTTATGGGCAATGGCGTGCACATAGCCCACATAAGCGTGGGTAAAGGCACGACCGGCCAAATACGAGCCCTTGAGCATATTGCCCCTGGCTTCCAAATCCTTTCCGTCTGCGTAAGCCTTCTCCAAATTGGCGAAAATCAGCTTCACAGCCTCCTCAGCTTCTGCAATGGTTTCCTTGGTGTTGCTCTTGCCGATGTAAGCCTCAACTGCATGGGTGAGTGCGTCCATACCGGTGGTCGAAGTGATGTGCGGCGGCAAACCTACGGTCAATTCCGGGTCAAGCACCGCATACTTGGGACGAAGACAGGTATCGTTGACAGCATTCTTCTCATGGGTCTCAGGATCCGTGACAACAGCCGCAACCGTGGTTTCGGAACCGGTACCGGCAGTGGTGGGTACGGCAAAGAACGGCGGCAATTTCTTGTGCACCTTCAGCTGACCGCGCATGGCGCGCACAGACTGATTGGGCTTTACCACACGAGCAGCGGCCACCTTGGCGCAGTCCATAGAAGAACCGCCGCCGAAAGCGATCACGCCCTCGCAGCCGTTTTTGACATACATGTCCTTACAATCCTCAATGTTGGGAATGGTAGGGTTGGGCTGCACGCCGTCGTATACCACATAAGCAACGCCGACCTCGTCCAGCTTCGCAAACAGCGGATCCAGCAGATGCAGACCCATCAGCCCTTTGTCGGTTACCACCAGCACCTTTTTCACGCCCTTGTCCTTAATGAACTCCGGCAGGCGCAGTACGGAACCGGCACCCTCCAGCAACTGAGGTGCGGACCAGTCCATAAAACACATGGCTACCTTAAAAACACGCTGATAAACTCTGTACCAGCACTTTTTAAGTGTCCAAAGCATAAACTTACCTCCTTTACAAAAAATTTCATTTCCATTGTACAGAATTCCCGGTCGTATTGCAAGCCATTTTGCAAAAATTCCCTTTCATTTTCATTTTTATTATGCTAAGATAAGCATATTAAAGCAAAAAAAGAAAGGGGCAATACCACATGGAAAAGGAAAAGCTCATCTTCTGCGGCAGCAGCGAGATCTTTCTCAACAAAGCGCTCACTGCAAACAGCAACGATGAAAACGGCGGAAACGCCTTTCGTATTCCCAGTTTAATTAACGCCGGAGGCACGCTGATTGCTGCCATTGACCGGGCCTCCTGCGGGGCGGACTGGGGCTATATCGAGCTGGCGGTGCGCCGCAGTGAAGATGAGGGCAAAACCTGGTCGCCCATTGAAACCATTGCCGCACCACCGGCTCGGGAGACCAAAATCAGCGCTGACTGCTACGCCTCCGCTTTTTATATTGACCCCTGTATGGCAGTGGCACCAAACGGAGATGTAATCCTGCTGGCTGACTTTTGGCCAGAATGTAAGGGACTGCACAACCAGCGCCTGCTGGATAAGCACAAGGTGCCCTACGCGCAACTCAACGGCAGAATGCGCCCACTGATCTATGACCGAGACGGCAATTTTTACTATATCGAAGAGGACGGTGCCGTACTGGACAGCCAAAAGCAGCCCACTCCATACCGACTGGGCAGCGGATTCGGCGACCTTTATAAGGGCGAAGAATATGTGGGCAACATTTACTTAAACGGCGCTGTAGGCAAGAACGAGGCCGGTGCGGTCACCACCTTTGGCGCACCGCTAAAGGCACCTAAGCGCTGCTATGTGTTTATGCTGCGCAGCAGTGACCAAGGCAAAACCTGGAGCGACCCTGTGGACATTACCAATATGGTGCTCCATGGGACGGATGGCACCTTCCTGGGCGTGGCTCCCGGCGTGGGGATCACCACCACGGACGGGCGGATCATTATGCCCCTGTATGTGGACCGCAAAAGCACCGTCTCCATTTACAGTGTAGACAACGGCGACACCTGGCACCGTATGACCTCCCAACCCTATGCAGAGAATACAGACGAGTGGCAGATGGTAGAGGCGCCGGACGGCAGCATTGTGGGCTTTGGGCGGCAAAAGCACTTTGGCAAGACCCCGGTGTCCATTTCAGCCAACAAGGGCAAAAGCTGGGCCAGGTGCGGCAAAACCGGCCTGTATGCCCCCAAGTGCCAAAAGAGTGTAATCGCCATCGGCGACACTGTTTTTTGCAGCCATCCCTCCGGCCATAGCCGCGAAAACGGTATGCTCTCCGTGGGCAAGCTGCGGCGCAAAAAGGGCAGCTTCTCCCACATAGACTGGATACGCCATGTGCCCATCAATCAAGGATTTTTCGCCTACTCCTGCCTGGCACAAATCAACGACCACACCCTCGGTGTTCTTTACGAGGATCAACCCTCCAGCCACATCCAGTTCCAAACCTTTGACTTATCGGAACTAACGGACTAACCGGGTACACATAAAAAGCTGTGCGATTCGCAAAAACCGTACAGCTTTCTTTTTTATGTTTCAATTTTAATCGAATAGGGCCTCTGCTTTACGCAGACTTGAAAGTCAGCTTCAGCTTATCGGCAATCATTGCAATAAACTCGCTGTTGGTGGGCTTTCCCCGCTGTGACTGGATCGTGTAGCCAAAATACGAGGAAAGCACATCCACATCCCCGCGGTCCCAGGCCACCTCAATGGCGTGACGTATGGCCCGCTCCACTCTGGAGGCGGTGGTGCCATGCATCTTGGCCACCGTGGGATAAAGCAGTTTCGTCACACTGCTCATCATCTCCGAATCTTCTACAGAAAGTTTAATGGCAGAGCGCAGGTACTGGTAGCCTTTAATATGCGCCGGCACGCCGATCTGGCGCATGATGTCTGAAATGATCAGATCCAGATCCGCACCCTGCACCTCTGCGGAACGTGGGTTCTTGCTTTTAATCTTCCACTGTGACAAACGACTGATCCGATGGGCCACAGACTGAGGACGCACCGGTTTAATAAGCATATAATCCGCACCGGCGTGAATCATCTGCTCCTCAAATTCCGGAGTGTCCATAGAGGACAAAAGCACCACCAGCGGTTTCTCTGCCATAGGCTCCATGTGCTCCAGAACCTCCAGAGCATCTGCACCGCTCATGAATACATCCATCACCACCACATCAAAGTGCCGTGCGTCCAGCAGCGAGATCACCCGATTGCCGTCCTTTTGCGTCAGCACACAGTCGAACCCTCCGCTTTTTAATTCTCTTTGGCAAGCTTTGCCAAAAGCCGCCGAGTCGTCTGCAATCAATACTCTTAACATTTCTTTCATAATGAAACCTCCTTCATGTTTCTGTCATATCTTACCATTTTCGGAGGCGTATTGCAATACTTTTTCACCACTTTGTGTGATTTTTTTTCACCCTTTACTTTTTGCGACAGCATCAGACGCTGCAAGCATCGTTTCGGCAAAAATCGCGTAGCCCCGTTGCGGGCTATCCACAAGGACATGGGTCAGTGCGCCAACCAGTCGACCGTTTTGTAAAATCGGAGAGCCGCTCATGCCCTGCACAATGCCGCCGGTTTTGGCCAGCAACGCCGGGTCTGTCACGCGCACAATCATATTTTTTTCATCGTTTCCGCCTCGATAACTGATATGAATGATCTTGGCTTTGTACAGTCGGGGCGTGTTGTCCCCATCCACGGTGGTGAGCACCTGGCAGTCCCCTTTCTCCACCTGCTGCGCAGTTGCCACCGGGTAGGTTTGCAGGCCGGAAACAGAACAGCTGTACCGGCCGAACACACCGGCGTTGTCGTTCTCCGTCAGGGTGCCCAAGGGCTGCTGCAAAAAATCACAGCAAATGGAGCCGGTGCTGCCGGCCTTGCTTTTATAGATCTTGGTGACCCTGGCCGCCACCGCCTCGCCCCGCAGAATGGGCATGGTCTCGCCGGTGTCCACATCGGTAATGGGGTGACCCAGCGCCGCCATTACCCCGGTTTGCGGGTCATAGTAAGTCACCGTGCCGATCCCGGCGGTGGAGTCACGCACCCAAACGCCCGCTTTCCAGCATCCGTCCGCTTTGGAATACACCGGGGTCAGCGAAAAGGTCTTATATTTGCCGTCCCGCTTTACCTGCACGGAAACGGCGCCGCCGTAGTGAGAGAACAGCGCCGCCACATCTTCCGACGCGCTGACCTTTTTACCGTTGATCGCTACGATCAGATCGCCGCTTTCTATGCCGGCCTTAGCGGCCGGGTTTACCGCCTTACCGTCCACCTGCACATCCCGGGTACCTACAACCAATACCCCATCTGTATAAATCTTAATTCCAAAGGCACTGCCGCTAACCGCCACCAATCGGGGCGTTGTCTTTTGCACCACTACAGTTTTCACCGGCACTGTGCCAAGCAGGCGAAGCTGCTTTTGTACGCCGGTTACCGGTGTCTCCTGCCGAGCGTCCACTGCCCCGGTGCGCCCACCGCTGACGGTAAACAAACCACCGTAATAGACTGTGTCTCCTCCACCGGTATACACCGTGTCCGGCAAGGCCCACCAGCCAAAGCCAACCAGACCGTAGATCACCGCAAGCACCGCGGCCAAAACGCCGGTGGCTACGCGCAAACACTTTTTCATTTTGATCACCTATTTTAGTATGCGATGATCACAGCAAAGCTGTCGTGCAAAATAATGGCAACACATAAAAAACACCGCCGGAACGCAAAACGCCGACGGTGTTTCTCATTATTTACAGATAAAATCAGATGGACACATCCAAAGCAGTCTGATACAGTTCCGGATCAATATGCTTTTCCATATTCAGAGCCTCAAAAATATCATAATCCACAATCTTGTCCTGATGGATAGCCACCACGCGGTTGCCAATGCCTTTCATCAGCAGGTTCTTCACCGCATAGTTGCCCATCTGCGTGGCCAGCACACGGTCACGGGCAGTGGGCGAACCGCCGCGCTGAATATGCCCCAATACACAGGAGCGGGACTCCACGCCGGTCTTGGCCTGAATTTCCTTGGCCAGCTCGGCCACATCAATGCCCAAGCCCTCAGCCACAATGATCAAAAAGTGCTTCTTGTCGGTGCGCAGAGTGCGTTTCATTCGCTCAATCACATCTTTTTGAATATCGAACTCAATCTCCGGGATCAGGATAGCGGTAGCGCCAACGGCAATACCGGCGTTCAGCGCCAGATAACCGGCACGGCGACCCATCACCTCCACCACCATACAGCGGTCGTGGCTCTCTGCCGTATCGCGAATGCGGTCCACCATCTCCATAATGGTGTTCATGCAAGTATCATAACCAATGGTATAATCGCAGCAAGCAATATCATTATCAATGGTACCGGGCAACCCCACACAGGGCACGCCACGCTGAGACAAATCGCGGGCACCGCGGAAAGAACCGTCACCGCCGATCACCACTACGCCCTCAATGCCGTTCTCACGGCAAACGCGAATGGCCTTGCGCATACCCTCCTCCGTAGCGAATTCCACGCTACGGGCAGAAAACAATTTGGTACCGCCTCTATGAATAATATCAGAAACCGAGCGCAGATCCATCTCTACAAACTCGCCGTTAATCAAGCCGTTATAGCCACGGACCACGCCCAATACGCGGATCCCGTTTTCACAAGCGGTACGCACCACTGCACGCACTGCAGCATTCATACCGGGCGCATCGCCGCCGCTGGTCAAAACCGCAATCGTTTTCATGCTTTTCAGCCTCCACATCAAATTACATTCAAATCACATTGTACTAATTAAGAGCAAAAAAGTCAAGATACGCTTTTCAATTCTGGGCAAAAGCGGTAAAACTTTGTCAAATATGCAAAATTTTTATCCCCTTTTACTGCGCAATATAGACAACATTATCATGCCCTAAAATGCGTTTCAACTCAGCCAGCATGGTGGGGTTCACCGCAACAAAATCATGCTGCGGTGCACGCACATAGCGACCGGTATCTTTATAGTAGTACCATAGAGGCTCCGGCCCGTCAAAAATGGAAGTGACCACCTGCGCCTTGTGCAGTCGGGGGTCCGTCTCACTGTCCAGGCGCAAAAACAGCCCCCGGTGCTTGTGGTGCTTTTCCCCTGCCGGGGGTGCTGCCGTATGCTCTGCCAAAGGCGGGGTCTCTGCCGTAGGCGGCCCGGCAATAGTGTTTGCCAATATTTTGGCGTCCTTCTCTTCCTCCAGGGACAAAGATCCAGTAACAGTAACTACCTTGCCCTCGGCAATAAAGTTGGCGTACCTGGTCAGCACCTTGGGGAACACCAGCACCTCCATACTGCCCAGCGGATCGCTGAGCTGCACAAAGGCCATACTCTCCCCAGTGCGCGTCTTTTTCATGGTAATACCGGTAATGTTGCCACACAGAGTCACCGTTTGGCCGTCCTTATAAGGGCCGTTCGGTGCCAGCAGCTGGGCGGTGCGTGGATAGCCCAAACGGTCCAGCACCCGGTCATACTTGTCCATAGGATGGCCGGACAGGAACAGGCCGGTCATTTCCTTTTCCATCTTCAGACGCTCGTTCTTTGGGAATTCCTCCACCTGGGGCAAATCGAATGCAAAGCCGAAATCCTGGCCGCCGGACAGCTCAAAGAAGCCCACCTGCCCATAGCGCAGGCTGTTTTTATATTCGTCCAGATTACTGACGATGGCCGGCAGCGCCTGGAGCATTTGGCGGCGGTTCGCCCCCAGGTGGTCCAGCGCGCCGCAGCGGATCAGGCTCTCCACCGCGCGGCGGTTAAAATGCTTGTCGCAAAGCCTGCGGCAAAAGTCAAAAATGCTCTCAAAGGGGCCGTTTTGTCGCTCGGCGATAATATCGTTGATAAATTCGCTGCCCAGATTTTTAATGCCTAAAAGGCCGTAGTGGATCACCTTGCCCTCGGCAGTAAAGCCTTTCATAGAAGTGTTCACATCCGGCGGTGCCAGCTGCAAGCCCATTCTCTTGCACTCGGCAATATAGGCAGCCACCTTGTTACTGCGATCCAGCACAGAGGTGAGCAGTGCCGCCATAAACTGCGCCGGGGCGTGTACCTTCAAATACGCGGTGCGGTAGGCCACCAAAGCATAGCAGGCAGCGTGGGACTTATTGAAGGCGTAGCTGGCAAAACCCGCCATATCGTCAAAGATGGCGTTGGCCGCCGCCTCCTCTACGCCGTTGGCCACAGCGCCGGTGACAAAGTGGGTGCGTTCCCGTTCCATTACATCGTGCTTTTTCTTACTCATTGCCCGGCGCACCACATCCGCCTGGCCGTAGCTGTACCCGGCCAGGGCGCGGAAGATCTGCATGACCTGCTCCTGGTAGACGATAAAGCCGTAGGTGTTCTCCAAGATCGGCTTTAACAGCTGGGTCTTGTAGCACACCTTGGAGGGGTCATTGGCACAGGCCACATAGCCGTCAATCTGGTCCGCAGGGCCGGGCCGGTACAGGGAAGTGGCGGCAATCAGGTGCTCTAAACAGGTGGGGCGCAGCTTTTGCAGCATCTCTTTCATTCCGGCGGACTCAAACTGAAAAACGCCCTCCGTCTTGCCGGCGGCAAACAGCTTGTACACCGACGGATCGTTAATATCAATGGTATTGATATCTATATGCGCCGCTCGGGCAGCGTCGTTGATCACCGTTAAGGTACGCAGACCCAGGAAGTCCATTTTCAGCAGACCCAGTTCTTCCAGGGTGGTCATAATGTACTGGGTCACCACCACATTGTCGTTGGTAGCCAGGGGCACATAGCTGGCCACCGGGTCCCGGGTGATCACCACACCGGCGGCATGGGTGGAGGCATTGCGGGGCATACCCTCAATTTGGCGGGCAGTGTCCATCAGTTCCTGCACCTTTGGGTCCTCTGCCATCAACTTACGCAAGGGCGCTGATTTTTTAATGGCCTGATCCAGGCTGATATGCAGGTCCCGAGGCACTAATTTTGCCACCGCGTCCACCGCAGCATAAGGCAGCCCCATCACCCGACCCACATCACGAATGGCCGCGCGGGCCGCCAAGGTACCAAAGGTAACAATCTGGGCCACATGGTCCGCACCGTATTTGCTGGTCACATAGTCGATTACCTCTTGCCGTCGCTCGTAGCAAAAGTCAATATCAAAGTCCGGCATAGACACCCGCTCCGGGTTCAAAAACCGCTCAAACAGCAGGCCATACTTCATGGGGTCAATATCCGTAATGCCGATGCAATAAGCGGCAATGGACCCGGCGCCGGAGCCACGCCCCGGCCCTTCCGGTATGCCCTGATCCTTGGCGTACTGCACAAAGTCCACCACGATCAGGTAATAGTCCGTGTAGCCCATTTTCTGTATCGTATTCAGCTCATATTCCAGTCGCTCCACATAGGCCTTGGGCGGGTGCTGGCCGTAGCGGCGCACCATTCCCTCCCGGCACAGCTTTTGGAAGTAGGCAAAATGATCCATACCGCCGGGGGTCTCATAATAGGGTAGCTTGGTGTTGCCGAATTCAAAGTCAAAGTTGCAGCGCCGGGCGATCTTCTCCGTATTCTCCAGCGCCTGGGGCACGGCGGCAAAGGTCTCTGCCATCTCCTCCCCGCTTTTGAGATAAAACTGGTCCGAGTGGAACTCCAGCCCGGTGTCCTCCCCCAGCACATGGTTGGTGGCAATGCAAATGAGCACCTGCTGGATCTTGGCGTCCTCCCGGCGCACATAGTGCACATCGTTGGTGGCTACCAGCGGAATGCCGATTTCCCGGCTCAGGCGCAGCAGCCCGGCGTTTACCGTCTGCTGTTCCGGAATACCGTGGTCTTGCAGCTCTAAATAATAATTCTCCGGGCCAAACAGATCCCTGTACCACAGGGCAATCTCCGTTGCCTTGTCATAATCCCGCTCCAGCAGCGCCTGGGGAATTTCTCCGGCCAGACAGGCAGACAGACAGATCAGCCCCCGGTGGTGCTTTTGCAGCAGATCGTGGTCAATGCGTGGCTTAAAATAAAAGCCCTCCGTATAGGCCTTAGATACCATGGCGATCAGGTTTTTATAGCCTTCTTCGTTCTCGCACAACAGAATCAAATGGCTGTAGGCCTTGTCCTGCACCCGCTCCCGATCGTACCGGGTGCGGGGCGCCACATACACCTCGCAGCCGATAATGGGGCGTATCCCCTGTCGCTTGCAGGCCTTATAAAAATCAACAGCCCCGTACATATTACCGTGATCCGTAATTGCAAGGGACTGCATTCCAAGCGCCTTTGCATGGCTCACCAAATCCTCCAGACGGCAGGCGCCGTCCAGCAGACTAAACTCCGTATGCACATGCAAATGCGTAAACATCATTGAGTTTCCTTTTTCTTTCGCTGGTAATTACACTTTCTCGTCCAACGCGGCGGCAATATCCACAATGCGCCGCAGCCGGTGGTTGACCCCGCTGCGAGACAGAGCGCTCATCTCTGCCAGCTCGCTTAAAGAGCTGTCCGGGTTCTCCTCGCGCAGGCGCGCCATGGCCTGCAAGTCCTCGCTGAGATACTCCAGCCCCCGCAGGCGTCGTATTTTCTCAATGGCATCCAGCTGTACCCGCACCGCCTGGACCATACGTTCAATATTAGCAGTCTCGCAATTGGCCTTGCGGTTGGCGGTATTGCGAATGTCCTTGACGATCTTTACATTCATCATCTCAAACATAGCGCCGGAGGCACCCATCAGGTACAGGCAATCCTCAATGGCCTCACTACCCTTGAAGTATAATATATGATACCCTTTACGGTTGGTGGTGCCGGGCTTTAATTCCTTTTCCTCCAGCATGGTCACAAAGCTGGAGGCCAGGTTTTGATACGGCACAGTAAATTCCAAATGATAGTCGCTCTTTGGACTGGACACGGTGCCACAGGACAGAAACGCCCCGGCGATAAACGCATTTTGGCATTCTTCGCAGTCAAAGTTGGCGTAATTCACCCGCAGGCTGCCGGCGCCATCGTGGGCAAAGGTCTTCAGTATCTTGGCGCAATCGCTCTGCTTTGTGACGCTGACGGTAAAGCTGCGTCGCCCGGAAGACGGCACAACCGGTGCCTCTACCCGGCAAATTTCCATCAACAACTGGCTGTATTTTTCTGCAATGTGCAGATTTTCCGTTTGCAATGCCACCTGACGCGCGGAAAAACTTTTGCCGAAAAGGCACATTCCGTAAAGAAATGCTTTTCGGCAGCAAGGTTCAGTATATTGGGCGTCAATCAACTCGCCCTTCACGGTTTGCGCAAAAGACATTGCGTCAACCTCGGTTAATATCCCGATGATGAACCGTCACATTATCCCACCGGGATTCAAAATGGTCTTTCAACGCCTCGGCAATGGCCACGCTGCGGTGATTACCGCCGGTACAGCCGATGGCAAAGACAATCTGGCTCTTGCCCTCTTTAATGTAAAGCGGGTTCAGGAAATCCAAAAGGCCGATGAGCTTTTGCAGCAGCTCCTCTGACTCCTGAAAAGAGAACACATAGTCCTTCACTTCCTTGTCCAGACCGGTTTTGCTACGTAAAGCCTCCACCCAGTAGGGATTGGGCAAACAACGCACATCAATCACGAAATCAGCCTCGCTGGGAATGCCGTGTTTAAAACCAAAGGACATCACATGAATATTCATCATATCCTTGTCACTGCCCAGGAGAATCTGTGCCAAGCGGGTGCGCAGTTGATTGGGGGCCGCGTCCGAAGTATCAATCACATGATCTGCCCGCAAACGCAAGGGTGCCAAAATCTCTTTTTCATAAGCCAGTGCCGCGGCAATATCCCCGTTAAAGCGATCCGCATAGGGGTGCTTGCGGCGGGTAAGCTTATAGCGCTTTAAGGCAACAGGGGTCTTAATATCCAAATAAATGATTTTCACATCGTAGCCGTAGTTGGCCTTGGCGTCGTTCATGCTCTTGATGAAGTCCTCAAACACTTCGCTGGAGCGCACATCCACCACGATGGCCACCTTGCGGTACTCCTCCCGATTGGCGATCAGGCTGATAAAGGTGGGCAGCAGCACCGGTGGCATATTATCAATGCAGTAGTAGCCCACATCCTCCAAAAAGCCCATGGCGCTGGATTTACCGGCACCGCTGACGCCGGTAATGATAATCAGTTCCTTGTTTACAAATTCCATTAACTTTTACTTACTCCGTTACTCGTATTTCCATTTCCAGTTCCACACCGGTCTCTGCCAACACCTTTTCTCTACACTGCTTGCAAAGGGCCAGCACATCGGCACAGGTGGCGCCGCCGGTGTTGATCACAAAACCCGCGTGCTTCTTGCTGACCTGCGCGCCGCCCACGCTTGTCCCCCGCAGACCACACTGGTCAATCAGCGCACCGGCAAAGTGGCCGGGCGGGCGCTTAAATGTAGAGCCTGCGCTGGGATATTCAACAGGCTGCTTTGCCCGTCTGCGGTTGATCAGATCGTCCATTTTGGCCTTGATCTCCGCCGGGTCACCGGGCTGCAAGTGCAGCTCCAGTCCGGTGATGATACAGCCGTTATCATAATAGGCACTGTGGCGATAAGCCAGCTGCAGGTCCTCCCCTGCCAACTGACCCGATTTGCCGTCCCGATCAATATGGGTGCACCGCACCAGCACATCTTTCATCTCGCCGCCGTAAGCACCGGCGTTCATAAATGCCGCGCCCCCGCAGGAGCCGGGAATACCGTAGGCAAATTCCAGCCCGGTCAGGCTATGCTCCAGCGCTGTGCGACACACTTTCATCAGCGACGCACCGGCCTGAGCAAAAATGACATTACCCTCCACCGTTACGGCAGAAAAGTGCTTATCCATCACCAGCACCGCCGCGTCAATGCCCTTGTCTGCCACCAGCAAATTGGACCCATTGCCGATGGTCAGCAGGCGCACATCGCTCGCCTTGGCGCACTGCACCAGCGCCGCGATCTGCGCTTCCGTCTCCGGGAACAGCAGCACCCGCGCCGGACCGCCGATCTTAAAGGTGGTGTGCAGGCGCATCGGCTCGTTTTCCAGATAATCGCAACCCATCTCCCGGGCTGCCGCAAGGAGTTCTCTCACACCGTCACCCTGCATTATTTCACCTGGTACAGCAGTGCCGCGCCGATGATACCGGCGTTATTGCCCAGCTGCGCCTTTACGATCTTTGTCTGGATTTTACTGTGAATACTGTAGCGCTCTGCCTGTACATAGCGGCGCAGCGGCTCCATTAAGGTATCGCCCTCGTTGCAGATACCGCCGCCAATGCAGATAATTTCCGGCTGCAAGGCGTTGACCAGATTGATCAGCCCGCAGGACACATACTTGATGTAATTATTCACCACTTCAATACCGGCGATGTCACCCAGGCGCATAGCGTCAAACGCAGTCTTGCCGTTGACGCCGCCCTCTTCCGCAGCCAGGCGGTGCATAATGGAGTCCGGATAATCGTCCATCGCCCGTTTGGTCTGGCGGATCAGCGCCGTAGCGGACGCATAAGCCTCCCAACAGCCCTTACGGCCGCAGGAGCACTGCTCGCCGTCTACCATAATCACCATATGCCCACACTCGCCGCCGGCGTAGTTAACGCCGTTGACGATCTTGCCGTCCAGAATGATACCGCTGCCCACGCCGGTGCCCAGGGTCACAGCCACAAAGTTCTTAGACCCGTTGCCGCAGCCGGCAAACGCCTCGCCCAGTGCGGCGCAGTTGGCATCGTTCTCAATAAACACATTGTCTACTCCCAGGCGCTCTTGCAGCATTTCCCGGGCAGGTACATTGTTAAAAGCCAGGTTGTTGGCAAACTCAATCACACCTTCTGCATTACAGGTGCCGGGTGAGCCCATGCCGACGGCCACCAGGTCGCTCATGGTGAGCTTTGCCTCCCGCACGGCCTCGCGGCACACCTTCTCCACATCGTCAAAGATGGCGTTGGCCGGTCGCGGCGCGTCCGTCTTGGTCTTGGCTGTGGAGATAATGTTATACTGATCGTCCACAACGGAGGCCACAATATTGGTGCCTCCCAAATCAATTCCTAAGCTGTACATATCTTTTATCCTCCGTTATGAATTTTTCCAAATCTCCAGTTCTTTGTCCTCCGGCTCAATCTCTTCCATACCCAGACCGGCCATCAGCTCCTTGGCGGCGTTATAACCCATTTTCTTTTGGCGGTTATTCATAGCCGCCGTCTCTACGATCACCGCCAGGTTCCGACCCGGGGTAATAGGCACGGTCATCACCGGCACCTGAATATCCAAAATCCGTGTATACTCATTATCCAGTCCCAGCCGATCATAGGCCTTGGTGGAGTCCCAGGCTTCCAGCTGAATGACCATATCAATTTTCTCTGTATTCTTAACGGCGCCCATACCGAAAATGCGCCGGGCGTTGATAATACCAATCCCGCGCAACTCCACAAAGTGGCGAATATTACTTGGCGAAGCGCCCACCAGCGTCTTGTCACTGACCTTGCGAATCTCCACCGCGTCGTCGGCGATCAGTCGGTGCCCGCGCTTGATCAGCTCCACCGCCGCCTCGCTTTTGCCGGCACCGCTCTCGCCGGTGATGAGCACACCCTCGCCGTACACCTCCACCAACACGCCGTGGCGGGTAATCCGGGGTGCCAACTCTGCATTCAGATACGCGATCAGTGTAGCCAGAAAAGGCGATGTCTCCTCCTTGGTGCGGAGTAACGGCACCTGGTGGGCCTTGCATTCCTCAATAAAATAATCCGGAATGTCCAACCCTCGGGTCACCACAGCCGCCGCCGGGTGCAGTGCCAGCCAATACTGGAGGGCGCGGCGCCGTTTCTCCGGCTCCATATTCAGCAAAAAGCCAAACTCCGTCCACCCCAGGATCTGCACCCGCTCAGCGTCAAAATAATCCGTATAACCGGTCATAACAATGCCGGGGCGGTTGACCTCATTGGTGGTAATTAAAATCTCTCCTGCCGGCTTCGGCAGATAAATGATCTCCAAATTATGAGCCGTAATGATCTTTTCCAGGGATACAGAATAGCTCTGGGTCATTTTTGTCCCCCTCCTCTGGGTATTTATACACATATCATTATATAGAATGTCAACCGGGATAGCAAGCCTTTTTTGACCCTTTTCCAAATTCTTGGAGCGCCAAACCGGATTTGTCCGCCGTGCATAAACAAACTGTAAATTTGCCGTCCGGTTGATTTACAACTGCAAAGAAATATGCTATAATCCCACCAATCCGTATATTTTTTAAAAAGCAGGTGAAGGCTTGAACGATCGATTAAAAATCGCTATTGGAACCGACGCATTCCCGCCGACCACAGACGGGATCAGCAATGTGGCGCAAAGCTATGCAGAAAAGATCAACGCATCTTTGGGTGAGGCGGTAATTGTCACCCCTAAGAACCCCAACCAGCAGGATTACAAATATCCTTATGAAATCTTCCGTTACAAAAGCTGGTGGATCCCTACCAAGGAGGGCTACAGCGTGGGCTGGCCCTTTAAGCCGGAGCTGCACCAGGCCATTATCGACCGGCACTTTGATCTACTCCATTCTCATTGCCCATTGGCTACCAGCTACTATTTTAAGCGCGTAACACAGCTGCATCCGATGCCCATGGTACTCACCTACCACACTAAATATGAATATGATTTTGATCGGGTAATTCACGGCAAGCCCGCTAAAGACTATGCCTACAACTTTATGCTGAAGAACATCAAGGCGGCAGACGAGGTATGGGTCACCAGCGAGGGCACCGTAGACAGCCTGCGCCGCTTCGGCTATCAAGGTAACTATATTGTTATGCCCAACGGCTGCGATATGCCCAAGGTAGATGTGCCCCGGTCCCAGGTGGATATGATCCGCCGCAAGCATAACATTCCAGACGGGGTGCCGGTGTTTATCTATGTGGGCCGTATGATCTGGTACAAGAACATTCGCCTGATCCTGGACGCCTGCAAAATTCTAAAAGAGCGGGGCGAGGACTTTCGGCTGCTGATGGTAGGCTTTGGTGCCAACGAAAATGCCATACAAAAGTATTTCCGCAAACTGGGCCTGGCGGACAAAGTGATCTACACCGGCAAGGTACTGGACCGGGCGGAAATTCAGGGCTATTACGGCATTTCCGATCTGCAGCTGTTCCCCTCTGTGTTTGACACCAACGGCCTGGTAGTCCGTGAGGCCGCCTCATGTGCCACCCCCAGCCTGCTGGTGGCTGGCAGCTGCGCCGCCGAGGGCATTACAGATGATCGCAACGGCTTCCTTTGCCTGGAGAGCGCCCACAGCATTGCCGTGCGCCTACAGCAAATTATGCACCACAAGGACTATCTGCACCGGGTGGGCAAAGCTGCACAGAACGAAATTTACATCAGCTGGGACGACGCAGTGCGCCGCGCCTACGACCGCTACCATGTGGTGATCGACAACTTCAAATCCAAGCAGTAATGACCGTAAAAATAAAGAACACCGACAGGAGAGCCGCACTCCACTGTCGGTGTTTTCTTTTTATCTGCCGAGTAATTTTTTTGCGATCACAACAGCCTTTTGTTTGACGCTTTTACCGTAGAACAGGCAGTATTTATCCGCCGCCCGTTGGTAGTCTAAATCCCCTTGCCGTTTTTCAAATTCCGCAAAGAATGCGGCTCGCGCTTTCGGCTCTACGGCGGAATACACCGCACTGGGGTTCCCGGCTAAGGCTAACTCGACCGGTTCTGCTTTCAGTACCAGATCCGGCCGGATCTGCGCCAAGGCTTGTTCTCCGGCTGCGCTGTGCACCAGCACCAGCGAGGTGCCCTTATCATCGAACATGGCAGGGTCCACATTTTGGATCCCCCAAAAATCCGCCAAGGTCAGGTCCGACACACGGCTTGTGCCCTTGGCCGGACAATGGTAGCAGGACGGGCGCAGGATCACATCGGACAGGAACAGGCGCATATACGGGTCCTGCCTATATGGGTGCGCCGTACCGTTCAGCCGCACGGAATACTGCTGCCAGCCGGTGGATTTGTCCCGAAAAGACAAGGGCAGTTGCGCACCGATGGCCTTGGCATAAGCCTGCCATACCGCTTCCGACGGCACACCGTGGCAGATCACATCTACCGTCAATAGTCCCGGCTTTGGCCCGCCTAAATAGCCCAGCAGTCCTTGCACCTGGCAGCCGGTGCCGGAGAACAGCACTTCCCTGCCCGCGGCCAGGTCCCGGCGCACCCGGGCAAAACAATCGCCCATCCGGCTTTGCACATATTTGCTGCCCATCAGTCGGGGCAGATCGTCAGTATGCGTTATGCGCAGGTGGCGCACCGTCAGATCCGACTCCATGGCCGCACCGTAGACTGCGCCGCGCTGCTCCAGCACTTTCACCGCCAAAAGGGAGAACACACCGCCGGAGGAACTTTGCGCCCGCTGGCGATCTTGCCGTGAAATGGCGGCGTAACAAAGGGATTCCTTATCATTTACCGGAAACGGCTTTTGCGCCGGGCAAACCCGGTTGCAACGGTCACAGTTGATACAGGCGGTTTCGTCCGCCACAGGGTAGAAAAAGCCCTCCTTGTCCCGCTCCATTTGCAGACAGCTTTTGGGACACACAGCCACGCAAGCGGTACAGCCGGTGCACCTCGCTTTTGGCGTGTTCAGCAACCGGACCACCTCCGCAGCACAGGCACCTTGCCTTTGGCCAACCGGTTCAGCAACCCGGCAAAATAGACAAATTCCTCTGTTTTGCGATATGCGATTAGGAATACTCCATTAGGCAGCACGGCGCACACCAGCAGCCGCAAAATCATAGTCACGATCAGCGACGGCAGGGTGATAAAGTGGCAAATGCCAACACACGCGCCGCAGCAGACCGCCGCCAGCGCCACATAGCGCAGGGTACGGCCCACATAGGGCTTCCAACTGCAATGGAACACCACGGTAAACAAGTTATGGGTTAACCAGGGCATACCAACTGCCAGCATCGCAAAAATGGTAGAAATCAAAATACCATAGAGGCCCCAGAACTGCACCAAAATCAGGTTCACCACCAGGTTTACCAAGGAGCAGATCAGCGGGCGCCAGCGATCCTCGTGCCACATACCCGCTGCGTCCTTGTACAAATTCAGTAGATTGTTGATCTGGCGAATAACAAAATAGGCGCAAAGAATCACCACCATTCCATAAGGCAGCAAATTCTCCTCACCAACCCACAGAGTCATAAAGGGCTGATACAGGCAGGCAAAACAGCAAATGCAAAAGGCCGACAGCCAGGACAGCAGAAAAGTAAATTTCCGCAGGTCCTTATAATTTTTCTCCTCGCTCTCGGTCACCAAACTGTTACCGATCCCCGCCAAGCTGGAACTGGTGATCAGGGTAACAAAGCCGAAAATAGTATTCATTACAAAGAAGTAGTTTTGGTATTTTGCAAGCGCTGTCAGACCTAAAAACGCAGAGATCACCAGCGTGTCGGCAGAGTCATAAACTACGCCACCAATCTTTGAGGTAAACAGATCTTTAATGCGATTGTTAATGATCTGCACTTCTTCTTTAGGTAGCTTGCCCAAAGCCTTATACTGGGGATACAACTTATCCACCACCATAGCGGTCACAATATTGCTCACTACACCGGATAGCAACGCCACAATAATATAGGCGTAATAATCCCGCATAAAGTACAATACCGCCAGCTGCGCGCCGTATTTCACCGTATTGATGATATAACCGATCTTGTCGCCAATATCGTTGCGCTGGTGGGCATAAAGCAGGCAGTTTTTGTACGCAAACAGCCAGTAACTGACCACCGTGGTCAACAGATTGATCAGATAGAGCACATACAGGTTGATGCCCGGGGGCAGATCTTTTTTGATCAGCACAGGCAGCGCAGGAATGATCACCAAACCGGCCACCAAAATCACAGCTCCCACAATGCGATAATAGATCTTATAAAGCCGCATCAGGGCACAAATCCGGGCGGTATCCTGCTGGGCAATGGGCTTATACATACTAAAGGTCATAGCCGAGCCGACGCCCAGTTCCGCCAAATTCAGTACGGACAAAATGGAGGTAAACAGACTGTTCAGCCCCACATACTCCATGCCCAGCCAGTAGATCATGGCCGTGCGCATTAAGAACGGAATGATTAAGTTGTAAAGCCGCGTTATAGTGCCGAAAAACAAATTCCGCGCCGCGTTTTTCGTTCTGCTGTCGTTACTCATGGATCTCCAATGCGTTCTTCAAATAATCCAGTGCAAATTGCCGCTCCCGCTCCAAAACCGCCGGAACAGAAGCATAGTCTTTATAAAAAATATGGTCCGGGTCCTCCTGCACGGAGCCGCGGCACCAGTCGCCAATGCCGAATTTGCCAAAGAGCGTGTCCATCCGGCTGCTCATATCCGCCACGCCACTCTCCTCTCGGCCAAAGCAGCGAAACGGCTTGTCAAACAGCATGGAAAACACACTGCCATGGAACGAATCCGTCAGCATCAGCTGGCAGTGATGCACCAACCAAATAAATTCATCCGGCGTGGTTGCGTAAACAGCCGGATCGGGTATATCCTCTGCCAACTCATTTTGCAACGCTATCACCCGCAACCCAAACTGCTGTGCCACAGTATCTATATACGCCTTGCGCACCGGTGAAAGATCGCCTAAAAAGTATGTAAGCAGTATTCTTTCGTTCTTACGCACATAGCGCGGTTTCTTTTCAATGCGTCCCCAGTCTGTGGCATCCAACATCAATGTCGGATCAATCGTTACCGGCACCTTGCGCCCGGTCAGTTCACAAATAATATTGGCCGCTTGCTCCTCCCGCACGGAAATGGAGCGAAAATCCATCAAATGATCTGAAAACCTATCCAAAAGCGCACCGGGAATTTCGTTAGCGCCAATACTCGCTGAGTATGCAATCTTTCGGTTATTTAGGAATGGCTCTCCTGAGTAGAGGGCAAATCGATCGGCAATTCGTCCATAGTTGAAATTCCAAATCTGATCCGAACCGAAAATCACAGCATCCTTGTCATTCATAACCAGTTGATCTTGCAGCACAAAATGAAGTCTAGCCTGATTGAACTTGGCAAATCGCCGTCTTCTTTTACAGTCGGCGTAATTTGAACGCCTTAATATTTCTTTCATGGCGCGTTTTGCTTTTGCCATTAAAGAGTTGTCTATGTATGGCTCAGAAATCACCGTTTGAGCATTTCCGGCAAGGCGCTGAAAAATGGCCTCCACAGCATAATTCTGCAAACTGTTGCCGTAATTCATTTCGCCTGTGATGGTAACTATATCAATACGCAAAGTCTTTTTTTCCTTATCAATCATTATTCTCACTAAATACGGCTTGAAAAATTCCTGTATATAAGCGTGGCACCAATGCGAATAAAACAATATTCATAGCCAATTTGCTTGAAATGTATTGCCGATCAAAAAGCAATCTGAAATTCGTCAGGATTTGTTTGCGAAACGCCACCAAAAACGGCTTTTGCAGGGCATTCTTTTGCATACGGCACTGCATATATATTCTTTTGGTAATTCGTATAGCCCATAAATTATTTCGAATAACTAGATCATCATCCTGCATTTGTTTAAACTGCCGATCCCGATGCGCAATTATATCTAAGATGACCAGATTGCGCTCATCCATGTTTGAACGCATAATGCTGTTTTCTGTTTGAACATAATAATACAATGATCGGTACACATACGAAACGGTCTTGGCAAGTGCGTAGATTTTAGCCATTACAGCCTCGTCCTCATATATGCGATACTCCGGAAAACGAACATCTTTCCATAAAAAGCGCTTATACAGTTTGTTATACAAGACACAATAACAAATGCTGCTCATTTCCACCAAGCAAACCAGAGCGTCCCTTGACTCGCTTTTTACATGTTCACACTGCAATTTGGGCGAATCTAAAATGGCGCCATTCAAATCCACATTATGCAGCTCACACATTGAAATATCGCTATTGTTGCGCTCAATAGACGCATATAAAGCAGAAAACATATTCACATCTATATAATCATCAGAATCAGTAAATGCTATATACTCGCCCTGAATGACATCCAGTGCTGCATTACGCGCAGAAGCGGCACCGCCGTTCTCCTTGTGGATCACCCGCACACGGTTGTCCTTCTCTGCCCAGGCATCGCACATGGTCGGGCTGTTGTCCGGTGAGCCGTCATCTACTAAGATGATTTCTAAATTCTTGTAGGTCTGGTCTACAATGCTTTGCACGCACCGATCCAGGTACTTTTCAACTTTATAAACCGGCACGATCACCGAGATCAGTGGCTCATTTTGCATAATTTTTCTCCTCCAAATTTCTTTGTATTTTTTTATAATGTCCGGATCCGTCTGCATACTGAACTTGCGGGCAAACATGGCCGGAGAACGCATAATTTCATCATGATCTGCCATGCGGAACACATACGGCCGGCCTCGCTCCCAGTCGATCAACCGGGCACAAGCCATTTGGTCATCTTCAACTCCATTGAGATACAGATTTTCCTTGTAAGAAGAATTAACCAGCAAAGTCTGAACCAACAATTCGTCAGCACAGTATGAATAAGCAAAAATCTTTTTAATTTCTGCTTCTTTCTTCAGAATATGCTTTGCAAATTCTCCGGTAATGCTGAACCAATTCGTCCCTTTTTGAACCACAAGGTTCTTTCCGCGCAATCGGTTTACACGAAGCGCAATTTGTAGTCTCAAGAAAAGCTGAGCAAATATTTTATTTATTTGATTCCGCTTTTGACGAAACAGATGGTAATATCTAATTCTGGCAATCGCAGAACTGCTTGCTGTATTCCTCTCGAAATTAACGAATTCCTTACCCGCATTCTGCGCAAAAAAGGCATGTATCTCATCGTTAGATTTGATGGGCAGATCCACACCGGAAAGCAGATGGTAATAGGCATACGGCTGCGCCGGGTCCTCCCCTGCCACTGCCGTTTGCAGCAAAAGCAGTTCCGTCATGACCTGGGAAGAATGGCCCCAGGTCACGGACAGACGCCGCGGGGTAAACTGCAATCTTGCGTGGTGCACCAGTCCCTGAAAATGCGCAAAATCAAAGTCTTGCACCTTGGCGTCGATATGAATATACAGATCGTTGCGGGGATCGTCCAGCAACCGCACCAGCGTCTCTAACAGGTCAAATTCATTGTGCGCAATAATCATATATGCGTGCTTTTGCATACAGTCACCTACTTTTTAGGCACAGCCTTGCGATAGAGCTTGGCCGACAGGGCCAGCAACAGCATCTTGGCCTTATCTCTCGCTCCGTACAAAGAGGAGCGCCACACCGTCCATTTGTACTTTAATATCTCCGCCCGCAGACCGGGATAATACTCCAGGCACTGCCCGCTGCTGAGCATATTGTTCATCACGATCATGGCAGAATTTAGATAACCTTTCAGGCAATAGGACCGAACTTGCGCATCATCTTTATGCGCTTCCATTATAATGTGCTTGGCACGAATGATAGAGAATGCTTCCGGCTTAAACACATCGTTGGTAATGGAATCCATGCGCACAGCATAGTGATACAAAGGCTTATCTCCATAAACCACCTTTTGCGTTTTGGATAGTACGCGGAAGTTATAGAGAATATCCTCCGAGCAGCCGTCTGCCGGATCATACCGCACATCGCCTACAACTGTCCGTCTATATAACTTGTTCCACACAACGCCGCTTAGATAGCCATCGTTCATCAAGTCGATGATTTGGTCCGCGGCATCCGGATGCACACGCCGCGACTCGCCTATGGGATGATCCGGCTCATCTGTCTCATAGCTTTCAAAATATCCGCAACGGACAACATCGGCTCCACTTCGCTCTGCCAAATCTACTAAGTAAGCGATCATCTCCGGCTCCAGCCAATCATCACTGTCTGTAAATTGCAAAAATGCGCCGGTCGCCATTTCCAGTCCTGCATTTCTTGCAGAGGACAGACCGCCATTTTCCTTATGGATCACCTGCACGCGGCTGTCTTTCGCCGCCCAGGCGTCGCACAGGGCCGGGCAGTTATCCGGAGAGCCATCATCCACCAAGATGATCTCTAAATTTTTGTAAGTTTGGCCCACTATACTCTGCACGCAGCGGTCCAAATACGGCTCCACTTTGTAAACAGGCACAATTATACTCACTAAAGCATCTGTCAAACAAAAAGCACCTACCTCATATTACCACATACAACCCCATGGCAAACTCCAAAAACACTTTTGTAAAGCGTTAATGATACATGTTTAACACCAAACAATACAATTTTGGAGCGAACAAGTACAGCAATCCCTTGCATTTTGCATTACCATGGAACTGCTTGAGCCCCACATAGAGCAACCTTTTATACCTCTTAGAAATCGCAATCACTTCATCCAGATGCTCAGAATGAACGCCATTATCTAAAACCAAATACCAAACAGACTTCAAGATGTTTTGCAAGAAAATTGTTGCAGCTAAGGGCTTAACTTCGTTATTCTCTACGAATTGAAGTATTTTTTCATAACTTTTTACATTATCCAGCCAATTCTTTCCGCCGCCAACAGAAACATGTGTAGCACTTACTCCGTTTTGGAAATAGTTATATGTGTGTTCTTTGCTATTTACGACAAATCGACTGCATTTGTCTAACACTTGAACATTAAATAAGGCATCCTCCGCCATGGTGATATCAGTTGAGAACCGAATGGGATTATCTCCTCTAAAAAATTTTTTAGTATAAAGATGATTCCAACAATAACACAATTGGTAAAAATACTTAAAAAACTGTATTAAATGAGTTGTAGAATTATCACAACAAATCAATCCATTTCCACATATTTTTGATTCGTTTTCAACCGATCCATCCATTCCCACATACTGAAAGCCACATGCACTTACTTCTGCATGATATTTATCTGTCAAAAAATATAGACTTTCAAGCGCACCAAAATTCAGTGAATCATCTGCATCTACAAAGGTAATATAATCGCCAGTTGCCGTATCCAATCCAACATTCCGTGCCGCTGATACGCCGCCGTTCTCCTTATGGATCACACGAATGCGGCTGTCTTTCGCCGCCCAGGCGTCACACATCGCCGGGCAGTTATCCGGTGAGCCATCGTCAACCAAAATAATCTCCAAGTTTTTGTATGTTTGGTCCACAATACTCTGCACACACCGATCCAGGTACGGCTCCACTTTATAAACCGGCACGATCACCGAGATCAGCGGCTCATTTTGCATAATTTTTCTCCTCGATTTCAGCTTGTATCGCTCTCACAATCTCCGGGTCCGTCTGCATACTGAACTTGCGGGCAAACATGGCCGGAGATTGCATAATTTCATCATAGTCTGCCATACGGAACACATACGGTCGGCCGCGCTCCCAGTCGATCAGCCGCGCACAAGCCATTTGGTCGTTATTGCAATTTGGCATATATAAGTTGGCGGCAAAGGGTGAGTTCACCAGCATCGTCTGCACAAACACTTCATCCCCGCAGTAGGAATAGGCAAACAGCCGCTCGACCCGGTCCGCCTGACTGACAATATACTTGGCAAAATCCCCGGTAATGCTAAACCAGTTGGTGCCCTTTTGCACGGTCAGGCCCTGCCCTTTCAGCCGGTCAACCCGCAGCAGCACCTGGAAGCGGAATGCAATTTGCGCCAACACCTTTGTAAATCCGTTTCGCTTTTTGCGGAAAAGATGATAGTAACGAATGCGAGTGGCAAAGCCCGGGTCCGGCTCATTTTTTGAAAAGTGCACAAACTCTTTGCCGCCGTTCTGCGCAAAAAAGGCGTGTATCTCGTCGTTAGATTTGATGGGCAGATCCACGCCGGAGATCAAATGGTAATAGGCATACGGCTGCGCCGGGTCCTCCCCTGCCACTGCCGTTTGCAGCAAAAGCAGTTCCGTCATGACCTGGGAAGAATGGCCCCAGGTCACGGACAGACGCCGCGGGGTAAACTGCAATCTTGCGTGGTGCACCAGTCCCTGAAAATGCGCAAAATCAAAGTCTTGCACCTTGGCGTCGATATGAATATACAGATCGTTGCGGGGATCGTCCAGCAACCGCACCAGCGTCTCTAACAGGTCAAATTCATTGTGCGCAATAATCATATATGCGTGCTTTTGCATACAGTCACCTACTTTTTAGGCACAGCCTTGCGATAGAGCTTGGCCGACAGGGCCAGCAACAGCATCTTGGCCTTATCTCTCGCTCCGTACAAAGAGGAGCGCCACACCGTCCATTTGTACTTTAATATCTCCGCCCGCAGACCGGGATAATACTCCAGGCACTGCCCGCTGCTGAGCATATTGTTCATCACGATCATGGCAGAATTCAGATAGCCCTTCAGACAATAGGGGTGAACTTGTGTGTCGGTTTACTCGCCCATGATCTGTTCTTTCACTTCAATAATAGAAAATGCCGTCAGACGAAACGCAGAATTTGTCACAGATAACAGATTTTGCCGATAAACATAATAAGTGCCGGTCATATAGACCGTCTTCGACTTGTTTTGGATCACACAGTAATTAAATAAAATATCCTCGGAATACCCTGAACGAAAGCGGATACCGTCCAGCACACTGCGCTTATACAGTTTATTCCACACAGCGCCGCTCATCAGACCATCGTTCATAATGTCGATGACCAGTTTGTTGTGATCCGGACAGTATGTCTGCGAATTGGTACAGACCTCTTGCATATCGTCATCCACAAGTTCACAGTAACCGCATCGCACAACATCCGCATTTTCCCGCACGGCGCAGGACACAAGCGCTTCAGTCATATCCGGCATGATCCAGTCGTCGCTGTCCACAAACTGTATATAAGCACCGTTCGCCGCGTCCAATCCTGCATTGCGTGCAGACGAAAATCCACCGTTCTCTTTATGTATCACGCGAATGCGGCTATCTTTCGCCGCCCAGGCATCGCACATGGCCGGGCAGTGATCCGGCGAGCCGTCGTCTACTAAGATAATTTCCAGATTTTTATAGGTTTGGTCCGCAATGCTTTGCACGCATTGATCTAGGTATCGTTCGGCTTTATAAACGGGAACGATCACCGTAATCATCTGACTTTTTTTCATTAGAAGCCTCGTATCATTCTGCGAAGTAAAATAGACTGATTGTAAAGTTTCGGAGATATCGCAAGGAGTATCGTTCCCCATCTTTGCTTTCTTGAGAATATACTTGCATATTTCTTGTTAAAAATCAATTTAAGATTTTGTAGAATTTCATGTCTTAATCGTGCATACTGATCCATACACTTTTGATTGCGAATAATGCTATTGATCAGGAAGTAATCATTTTGTATTTTGCACCCCATCATGTAGCCATAAACTTCATCAGTTGAGTCAATCGATGACAACATGGTAGAATAAGCAGTCTCACAATCACGAACCATCTGCGGCTTAAGTTCACCCGAAATGGCACTATTTCCGTCACGAAAATAATAGTAGTAACGACAATCAGAAAATGCAATTCTCTTACAATTTTTGTACAAAAAGGTATTTAACATGATATCTTCGCTCATTACCAAATGCTCTGGCAAATCTCGGGGAATTTTGTCAAACAAATCCGCACGATACAGCTTTGCACACAGCGACCAGGCCTCATTTGGAAAATTATTCATAACAATTTCCAAAAAAGTATACGAAGACACCTCATTTTCTGTATGGGTCTGTTCTAAAGGTGCATCTCCATCACACACAGTGTCTACACAACAACCAGAAACATCCGCTTGGGATTTTTTCTGTAAATCGAGAATACTATCAATCATATTAGGTGCAATCCAATCATCAGAGTCAACAAACGTGAAAAATGCACCTCTCGCTATGTTTATCCCCGCGTTGCGCGCGGTAGATACACCGCCGTTCTCCTTGTGGATCACCTGCACGCGGCTATCTTTCGCCGCCCAGGCATCGCACATGGCCGGGCAGTGATCCGGTGAGCCGTCGTCTACTAAAATAATTTCCAAATTCTCATAGGTTTGGTTCACAATACTCTGCACGCACCGATCCAGGTATTTTTCAGTCTTATAAACCGGCACAATAACGCTGATCAACGGTTGCTCATTCATAATCTATACCTCAATAGTTTCGCGTAACCATACAGCAACTGTACATTCTCATGGGACAAGCACCATTCGACAACCCGAGTATGCAACGGCAAAGATGATATATTCACACTTGATAACGCCGCTTTCACAGCTGCATCGCCACAAAACCGTTTGAGTACGGCCCTGCTGTCCACAGCCGATTTATCATTCTGCGGACTGGCCTCATTGCGCACGATGCCATTCAGTGAAAACAGGAGATAATATGCCAGTTGCGGCATAAGGATCTCTTTATATAAACTCTCTTCAAACACCGATTTTAAGATTTGATACGGTATCAGCACATAATCCGGCATTTTCGGATCATACACATTGGTCATGGACTGGGCATTATTGCGATAATGGTAAAAGCAGCCGTCCACATACGCCAGGCTCTCTGCCGCCAGCAGGCAAGGATAAGTAAACGCGGCGTCCTCGCCGATCTTCACCTTCGGTGTGACCGGGTACAGGCACTGCTCCAGCAGCTCCTTTTTGAACACCTTGGACCAGCAACAGGGATTGATGCCAAAGGAATAATAGGGCGCGTGGTACAGCATGGTGGGATAGATCTCCTGCGCCAACTGCGCTTTCGTATAATACGCCCGCTGCAAATGCTGGGTGCTTGGCTCGTTATGGTCCTCAAAGGCATAATAGAACTCGCAAAGGGCCATATCCGGCGCATATTGGTCAATCGCTGCCGCAAAGCGGGCATACATATCCGGCTCGATCCAGTCGTCGCCGTCTACAAAACCGACATACGCCCCTTTTGCCACCCGCAGACCGGCCTGGCGTGCGGACATCAAGCCGCCGTTGGGCTTATGCACCACCTGCACCCGCGCGTCCCGGCGGGCATAGGCATCACAAATGGCCGGACAATTATCCGGCGAGCCGTCGTCCACCAGCACAATATCCAGGTCCGTGTAAGTCTGAGCCAAAATACTGTCCACGCACTGGTGAAGATAGGCTTCCACCTTATATATGGGAACAATTACGCTAATGGTCATAAACGCTCCTTAAAAATGCATCCAAATCAACGAACTGCCTACGCAGGCATACCAAAAATGCACGCAGGTATAGGCCAAATAGACAAGCAGCATGGCACCCTGGGTACGCACCCGCAGCACCATTTTTTTCTCACCGGTGTAAATAAAATTGGGCGGTTGCTTCTTCACAAAATCCGCTTGCTTTTGCATACCCACCATAAAGAGCACGGCGCCCATGATCGGCAGGATCCACCGGGCAAAGCGCAAAAAGATCAGGGATCTGAACAGACAGCCGATCATGAAGAAAGCAGTGGTGGAGCAATAGCGATAAAAGCGATAAATGGGATCCTCCTTATCCTGCGCAAAATAAACAGAAAAGTACCAAATCACGATCAGTACGATCACCAGCGTAACGATATTGACCAAAAAGCTGGTGTCTGTGTTCAAGCCCATATCGGCAGAGTGACTCACCGACTTCTCCGCAATGGAGGATATAAATTCATTATTGGATTTACCGGACAGGAACTGAATAAACGCGCCGCCAACAGCCAGTCCTAATATCATTATAATATTAATGAACTTGCTGTTAAACTTCATAGTCAACAGGGTCAGCAGCACCAATGCCACCGGTAAAATCGGTGAGGAATGGAGCAGACACGCCGCCACATAGCCAAAACAGCACAGAATAATATTGCGCTTTTCTACCAAATGATAGTAGGAGCAGGCAATTACAATAGCAAATGCCAGACCGTTACGAATGCCAGACGCTGTATCATAGAACCAATACGTGGCAATGAAAAACAACGTACCCAACAGTGCATAGCCCTTACCCACCTGATAACGATGTGCCGCTTTATACATCACCAGGAACATCAGCCCGTAAACAATAAATATAGTTACGGCTGCCAGATAGTGGTCATTTGGAAAAAAGCTGATCAAATAGAAATAGTAGCGCATTGTGATAAATGTCTGCCAATCATACCAGTTCAAGTCCACAATATAATCCAAGCCGGCCTTTCCCTGCTCTCGCATAATATCCAGCATACCGTAATAGCGATACAGGTCGTCTGTCTCATCCGGCACAATGTGATAGGCCAAAATCGTCATGGCAACCACAACCGCAACAAACGGGATCCACATATATTCTCTTGGCAAAATCAAAAGCAGCAGCGCATAGCCTGCAACAATGATCACAAACCATGTAAGTGCAGATAATCCTAACATGAAATCCTCTTTTTACTTTTCTTATTTACGCAAATAAATCTGTTCCAATTTTTTGCATACCTGATCAATATCAAAGTGTTGAATCACACGGTCAATCGAGATTTCACGGCGATTCAATTGCAGCGCTGCTTCAATTTTTTCCGACCATTCTTCCGGCTGTGCCTCAATAGAAGCAAACTGCAACGCCTCGGTCAACTTCACTGTAGGGGTAATGGTGTCAGACACCACGCAGGGTAACTGCGCCGCCTGAGCTTCAACCAGCGTCAGTGGAAAGCCCTCATGAATGGATGGGAACACAAAGCAGTCCATGGCCATCAACAGTTGCGGAACATCGTTCCGAAAACCAAGTATACGTGCACATTTTGATAACTGAAGTTGCTTAATTTTTCTTTCAAGTTGCTGGCGATCTTGACCATCGCCGACCAAGATCAACGCACTGTTGTGATGCCGCTGATGAAACAAGTGAAAAACATCCAACAAAAGCATTTGGTTTTTCACATCATGTAATTGGCCACAATGCCCAAGAATAATTTTATCATTCAAACCCAAAGCATTTCGCATATTTTGGCGAGTTGCATCATTCAAGCAATACTGCTCGGTTACAACTCCATTGTTCAAAATTGTACCCTTGCGGCTAAACCCTCGACGACCTGCCAAATACTCACCAGCCGCCTGACTGCATCCGATAATATCCGTTGACACACAGGAGACAAACCAGCGCATAACCACATGATAAATGTTTTTTATAAGTCGAATAAATGGATTTCTGATTTTTCGCATTGGCTGTGAAAAATGCGCGTGCGCTATGCGCTTCTTTACGCCACATCTCTTAGCTGCGAATAGCGCAATGCCACTGTAAAACAACAAGTGGCAATGCACAATGTCGAAATGTTCTCGTTTTAACAAACGCTTGTAGAAAAAATAGCTTTTAATATATGAGCACGCTGTATCCGGCTGATGCAAAATGCGAATGCCTGTCTCAGCAACGCGGAGTTCCATAGGTCCTATCTCGTCATGTCGCAGACAATACACACATTCGAACTTGTCTGGATCTAAATGTTGTTGCAGACGAACAGCTACCAAATCCGATCCACCGTACTGCATCACATCGTTAATAATCAGCACTTTCTTCTTATCTTGTTTTTCCATCTGTCTCCAACTTATTTTATCATATTCCGCACACGTTTCCAAAATCCACCGAGCAAATTTAGAATATGTAGTTCAGGCGGTGTTTTTAAATCAATTACCTCTACATGTTTTAATCGGTTGTATGTATGAATCCCTTGATATTGAACACCTGTATTTGTTTGAATCTCCGAAGGCCGCAACTTCTTTGTACAATGCTCCATATACTCATTAGAATTGATCTTGTCAATAACGTTTAGGCGCAAGGCGCAGCCGTATCCGTTCGAACAGTCCTGGGACGGTCGATACCAAACACCGTCATACTCAAAACATTTACCTGCGCTGCGGGCCGTAGCCAGATCACGCTTTACAGGATTCTTCGGGCATGGTACCCATTCTCCATTAGCGTAATAAAACAAATCCAGCCGATCAAACAAAAGGTCATCATCCACTTGCATGGAAAAACAATAATGTTCTCCGTTTTTCACAAAGAAAGTACTATCTACTAAACGCGCTTTTAGTAGCACTTTTTCCTTTTCCCACTTATCTGGAAATGATAAACATTTCAGCCGGTATAACTCACCTGAAATATTGGATTCCGGAACAATATAGATATCGTCATCAGCTTCATAAATAAAGGGATAAGACAAATGCGATGCCGCTTCGTAAATGATACGAATGTCCCCAACTGTATTTTCTGCAACTTGTCTGTATCCCAGCACACCCTTTCGTTTCAGGCGGTCATATGCCTCGAAAAAGACATAATAATGACCATCTTTTTGAAATAAGAACGGATCCGCACACCAGTACCTTTTACTATTTGGTAAAACAACAAATGGTGTACATAAATCGGTCATTACACTATTATCGTTATTGTTAAAGCGGACAGCACAGCACCACTCTGACACACTTAGTTTTCTCATTCGTAAAGTTTCCTTTTATACTGCTTAAATATGTGTTTTGTCATAATAAATGCGACCAAGGATGGTGAATAGTGGGAGTCCAAAAACAGATGAAGCAAGCCGAACGATACGCAGATCTCGCCAGTAACCATACCTCAAAATCGTTCGATGCTTGCGCATAATATCCAACGAGTCCTTTCGTTCTTTGCCACAAAGTCGTCCTGAAATCACAAACCCTGTTGAATATATAAATGCTAAATAATTCAGATAGTCTTTACGCAGTTGATCATCACTTTCATCGGACAAAATCGGAACCCACTTATTAAGTGTATAATCAATACCATGAATCATTTTTATGCTTCCAGAATGTGTAATGGAACCCTCTCGCTGCAACCGGTATGTATAAAATGGTTCATCCATTGCAAACACCTTTTTGCAATGCACAAAAACATTCAATACAAAATCATGATCTTCTGCCTGTATTCCACAATGAAAGCGGATGTTATACTCATTGATCAGATTTCTGCTCACAGCTGAAATGGTCGCACCACCAGGCAATTTCTTTTTGGAGAAGAGGTAATGCAAAATACCCGCACGATTTTGACCCTCGTTGATCAACGACAAATCATAACCTGAACGAGAAATACGCTTCTCACCGGTTTTCATATTCCAGTCCGTACAGCCAAACAGGATCACATCCGCGCCGCTTTTGTCAATGTTTGCAGAGATCATCTCAAACATATCGCTGCGATTGTAAAAATCGTCGCCATCTAACAGCAACACATATTCACCTTTTGCACGGTCAAGCCCTGCATTTCTCGCATCCGATAATCCGCCGTTTGGCTTGTGGATCACGCGAATGCGCGCATCTTCCTTGGCATACTCATCACACATTTGGGGACAGGTATCCGGCGATCCGTCATCCACCAAGATCAGTTCCCAGTCCGTATAGGTTTGTTCCTTCACACTTTGCACACAGGCGTCCAAGTAGTCTGCCACATTATAAATCGGCACAATAACTGAAAAGCGCAAATGCTCACCCCCTGTAAATTTTCTCCAAATATGCAGTGCAATCCTGAATGTCCCACCCACCAGCAATCAATGCAGCCGTGGGGCTTTTTCGAGTCGGCTGCGGTTGCAAGGCAGCCGCTGCCCATTCTTCCGCCGACTGCTGTAAAGACAGGGTCTGCACCAGCGGCGTACACGCCACCTCCCGTGTAACTGCGTCAGACAGTACCACCGGCAGACCGGCGGCCTGGGCCTCTACCACAGACACCGGCAGTCCCTCGCTGAAAGATGGAAAGACAAACACATCGCACCCTTGCAGCAGCTCCGGCACATCTCGCCGCTGGCCGAAATATCGAATTTGCTTTGTGATCTGCAACTTCTCTGCCAAAGCGTTCAGCTCCGGCGTAGGCCGGGCGCCGATCAGCCACAGCTGCGCGCCCGGCTTTCGCACCGCGATCTGCGCAAAAACAGTGAACAAAAACGGGTGATTCTTTTGCTTGACTGTGGCCTGGCCGATATGGCCTACCGCAAAAGCGTCTGCCGCCTGTTCCC
The DNA here is from genome assembly GCA_963605415.1 of bacterium. GTDB lineage: Bacteria > Bacillota > Clostridia > Oscillospirales > Acutalibacteraceae > CAG-217. The sequence goes on from CAVCUL010000004.1 coordinate 110,543, forward strand.
GCCCACGCACAGTTTGGCGTACCTCAGGAGAATACGCATAAGCGGCACAATCAATGGCATTATTCAGCACCCGGAAAGATCGCTTGCCGTACCACATTTTTCCGGCTGCATCGCTGCACGCAAAGCGCGTAGGCACCAAATACTTGGCATATAAGCTGAGCAGCTGATTACGGCGGCCGTTGCCGGCCAAGGAATACGCAGTGGTGTGGCAATGCACAGCGATTTTATGGATCCCGGCTCGTTTGGCAGCCGGTGCAATGAACACCGCAAAGTGGGGGCAGTGAATGTGCAGGGCCTCCCACGCACCGGTATGCTCCGCAAAAAAGTGCCCCATTTTGCCGCCGCATAGATCCTGCGGGCGGGGAGCGTCCAGCCGATACACCTTGCCGCCCAGCGCCTCGATCTCTGCTTGCCGTGTTTGGGGTTTCTCCGCAAAATAGGCCACATCAAATGTAATATCCGGCGGCATCGCTTTGGCGTAGTTCAAAATCACGCTCATTACACCATTGGCAACGCCAATATCCGGTATCACCTGTAACACACGCATAAATGCTGATCCTCACAAAAGTTCTAACGCTTGGTAAATTTCGATCATACGGTACAGCACCGGCTCCACCGCGTAGTCCTGAGCCAGTGTCCGCCCGGTTTCGCCAAAGGCCGCCGTTCGCTCCGGGTCAGTAAAAAGGGACCAGATCCGGTCTGCCATGGCCCGACTGTCGTTCAGCGGCACCAGGTAGCCGCTCTCACCGTCCTGCACCAGGTCCCGATTGCCGCGCACATCGGTGGCCACCACCGGATTGCCCAGCGCCATGGCCTCCACCAAATTGATGGGCAGGCCCTCCTGCCGACTGGAGGACACGGACACATCGCTAAGCCCCACCAGCTGACGAATATCCCGCCGGTAGCCCAGTGCCTCCACATGATCCGCCACGCCGATGGACTTGGCATAGTCCAAAAACGGCTGGGCTTCCACATCGGAGCCGGGCAGCAACAAGCGAAAGTGCTTGTCCTTTTTCAGCAGCAATTTTAAGGTATCGAACAACATATTTTGATTTTTCCGGGCGGAAAAGTCCGCCGGGTATATTAAAATAAAATCGTCCGGACTGTACCCATACGCCCGGCGCAGAGCCGACTTTTGCTCCCGGGTCACCGGCTGAAAATCGCTAAGATCCACACCAACGCCGTTGACCAGTTCAATGCGCCCGGCGGCAAACTGCCGCGCCTTGGCGGTGTTATAATCCTCACTGTTAATGGTGATCAGGCAGTCCGTATCTTTCGCCAGCGCCTTCTCCACCGGGTAAAACAGCAGCCAATTCTTCCTGGCAGCGCCATTATTGAAGTGAAAACCGTGGGCGGTGTAGATCACCTTTGCGCCCTGCCTGCGGGCGTCCCGCGCAGCCAGCCGGGTCACCACAGCGCCCATAGGCGTGTGGCAATGGATGGCGTCATACCGACCCTCATCAATGATCTTTTTCAGCACCCGATAGGCTTTCAGATTATCTGCACTGTACGGGCTGCGGCTAAAGGGTACTTCATAAGTGCGGGCAATGCCGCTCAGGTCCAGACCGGGCTTGTCGGCGGAATTGTCCTTAAACGCCGCCTCCACCCGGCAGCCCCGGCGCACCAGTTCCCGAATAAAAGGCATATGAAATTGGCCGATATGGCTACGCACGGTAGCAACAAATAGTACCTTCATTGTGCAAATGACTCCAAATTTTTGCAGATCAGGCGAAACAGCCGTTCGCCGTTGTGCTCGCCCACAAAGGAATTGTGGGGGGTCAATATCACCTGCTCCATATCCCACAAGGGGCTGTCCTGGGGCAAGGGCTCTTCTTCAAATACATCCAGCACCGCGCCGGACAGGCGCCCGCTTTGCAGCGCTGCGATCAACGCCTGCTGATCTGTCACCTTGCCGCGGGCCACATTCACAAATACTGCGTCGGGCTTGATCTTGGCAAGGCGTGTGCTGTCAAACAGACCGGCAGTCTCCGCCGTCAAGGGCATAGCGCAGATCACCAAGTCCGCTACGGGCAACAGATCGTCCAGTCGGTCGGTGGGCCGGGTTTGGTCAAACTCTGCCGCAGGGTGGCCGGAACGATTGACGCCCACCGTCTGCACATCAAAGGCCCGCAGTCGCCGGGCAATGGCGCTGCCCACGCTGCCGGTGCCGATGATACAGGCGGTCTTGCCTCCCAACTCCCGCAGACCCCGGTGTTTCTCCCACCGGTGCGCTGCTTGATTTTGTACAAAAAACTTGCTCTCTTTATACAGCTGCAAAATACCGCTCAGCACAAACTCCGCCATGGGCGCGCTGTAAACACCGCCGGCGTTATACACGGTAATGCCGTGGGCCTTGCAATAGTCCAGCGGCACCCGATCCAGCCCGGCGGAGGTCAACTGAATACACCGGAGCGCCGGAAAGCGTTCAATGGGCGTAGTCAAAAACAAACCACCGCAGATCACGACTTCAAAATGCCGGGTATCCATATTCACCGCCTGCCGCTCGTCCGGCCAAAAGGTGACGGCATACCCCATTTGCTCCAGCGCCTGTACCTGCTCATGCACACACCGCCACGCGCCGGTGATCAATAGTTCTTTCATCCCTTCATCACCGTTTCCTGCGCTGGGGCGTCGTCCCGGGCCAAGGTCTCGCCGGTGTTCACATTGTCCTCATTCTTCAGCACCTTAAAGGCGGTGACAAAGAGAATGCGCACATCCAGTGCCAGGCTCATGTGGTCCACATACCAGCAGTTCAGCTCGATTCGATGGTGCCACTCCACATCCTTGCGGCCGTGCACCTGCGCCCAGCCGGTAATGCCCGGGCGCACATCAAACATATGTAGCTGCGCCGGTGTGTAATCCGCCAGCGGCCAGGGGTGATAGGTCAGCGGCGGCCGGGGGCCGATAAAGCTCATATCGCCCTTTAAGATATTCACCAGCTGGGGCAGCTCGTCAATACTGGTGGCCCGCAGCAGTTTGCCTATCCGGGTGACCCGCATATCGTCCGCACCACTGTACACGCCGGTGCCGGTGTGCTCCGCGCCCTGGCACATGGAGCGGAATTTATAGATCCAAAAGATCTTGCCGTGCAGCCCTAAGCGCTGCTGCCTAAAGATGACCGGGCCCTCGGAATCCAGCTTCACCGCCAATGCCGTTACCGCCAATAGCGGTGAGAAAACAATTAGCGCCAGCAGTGCCGTAACAAAATCCAGCGCTCGTTTTACTCCTCGATACATCTACATACCCTCAACAATTTCTTCTACACAATCCTGCAACTTCTTATGCTGCAAGGCAAAAAAATCATCCTCCGCCCGGCTCAGCTGCGCCTCATACTGCCGCAGTTCCGCCACGCCGGAAGTAAAGATCCGTTCGATCTCCTCCAGATCGGTGATCTGCGCCGTATTGCAAAAGGCGCGGGAGAGAATACTCATGGACGAACCCAGCCGATAGTGCTCCGCTACGATATACGCTGCCGGCAATGTACCGCCGCCTAAGCGACCGAAACCGCCGATCCCAAAAGGGATCCCCGCGGCCTTGATTTTGCCGCACACTGCGTCCACCGTGCCGTCCGCCAAAGGCTGGAACAAAAATTTCTTTCCCTGGGAAATACTCAGGTCATTCAGTCCGATATGGATTTCGTCTACCCCGGACAGTACCAGCACACGTTCCAGACAATCCACCGCCGCCTGATTTTCCAGCAGCAGAAGCGTCTTGGCGCGACCGTCCACCCAGCGAACAAATTGCTGCACCTGCTCTACCGACTGCCACATGGGCAGCATGATCACATCCGCACCGGCGGCGATCACCCGGTCGATCTCTTCTTTCGACCCCGGGTGCACCGGATTGACCCGCACCAGCAGCTCCGCCCGGTCCAGCACCGGTCGCAACCGAGCCACATCTTCTACGGTGTGGTGGTTCTGCACCGTATCCATACCGCCCTGGCGCCTAGCCTTGCCGATATACTCCATATCCACAAAAATACGATCCACCCCGGCCGCCTGGGCGATCCGCGCCACCGCCGGATCCTTGGTTATGTAAAACAGTTTAAGCATGCTCTTGCTCCTCCTTATCGGAAAAGCAATAATCCAAAAACGCAGAATACCCATTAAACCGGGGCTTTGTCTGCAAATATCGCTCCATCGAAGCTTCGTAATTTCGCATATTGCGCATTTGCGATTCAAAGGCCGGCACTTGCAACGGCCCGCGTTCTTCAAACAACCAGAAGAACTCAGACAGAGCGGACTTGTCCGGCGTATGACCGTACACCGCTTGATACTCGGTAACCAGTTCTTTTGCTTCTGCCAATTGTGCCGCCGCACGCTTAGCGCGATACGCCTCTAATGTGCAGATGACCCTTGCCGGATTACCTGCGATCACACAGTCTGACGGAAATGAGCCACCAGCCACCACGCTACCTGCACCAACAATCACCCGATCACCGATAGTCGTTCCTTTCAAAATCAACGCGTTCATACCGATAAAGCAGTCATCACCGATAGTGACCTTACCTGCACTGCCGTAAATATCGCCGTACTTGGCTTTCAATACCGCCCAGTCATAACCGTGGGTCAAGATCTTTACACCGGCGGTCAACTGTACATTCCGGCCGATCTCAATAAGCCAAGGCCGGGTAGTGTCGATCAAAATGTTGGTGGGACGGGCAAACACTTCTGTGCCCTCGCCGATACGCATACCGGTCTTACGTAAATAAGCTAAATACGCCGAAGCACTGCGAAAGCTCCATAATTTTTCAATACGGTGCCAATACCGTTTCAGCATCTTTTCACCACCAAGTCACACCAGGCACAAAGCCGGGCGAATGTCATTGCTCTAATTATAATATAAAAGAGGCTATTCGTCAACACACAGCAGAAAGATTGTCCATTACTTACCTTGGAAGACATCGTTGCAAGAGGCTGTGTATTGTGCTACACTAAAAACAAAAAACCAAGGAGGCGTGCATTGTGGACGCCATTGAAATCCCACACTTTTACATAAACGGTGAATACGGCGGCAATCAGGACCGACTGCGGGACCCGCTGATGCGCATGGGCGGCTGCGGCGCACTCACCGCCTGTGACCTATGCATTGACCTGGCATTGCACCACACATTTGCGGCACTGTACCCCGGGGATCCGGCGCAGATCAGCCGGGCGGATTATACCAAATTTACAAAAATAATGAAGCCCTATCTGCACCCGCGACTGCAAGGGATCAACACCACGCAGCTGTGGATCGACGGCTTCTCTGCCTACTTACAAGACCGGGGCGAGCGCCGCATTGCACTGACCGGTATGGATCAGGCAGACGCGCCTATAGAAACAGCCGCCGCGGCCATCGCCCGGCAGCTAAGTGCCAACATACCGGTACCCTTTTTGCTGCTGCGCACGGACAAACCGGCGCTGAAAGACTTTAACTGGCACTGGTTTTTGCTTACCGGGTGCCGGGGCAGCGGCGGAGATATGCAGGTGCAAACCGCCACTTACGGGGAGCGGCAATGGTTCCCCCTGACCCACCTGTGGCACACGCCATACACGCCAAAAGGCGGCGCGGTACTGATCCGCCTGCCAAAATAAACGCAAAAAAGACTTGAACGGCCGTTCAAGTCTTTTTCTTCATCCTTTTTCAGGATATTCCGGCAATTCCACCGGGCCGATCTGCCAAATGCCGTCGGCATACTCCCCAATGGTGCGATCTGCCGAAAAGACGCCGGCGCTGCACACATTCAGCCAGCATTTGCGGGCAAAGGCTGTAGGCGCACGCAGATAGTCGCCATTGACTTGTAGCTTGGCGTGTACATAAGGCTGAAAGTCACCCAGCACATAGTACCGGTCTGCCACGCCGTCTGCCTCCGGCTCCAAAAGACTGCGTTTCAGATCCGCAAAACAGCCGGTGCCGCCGTCGGACAAGGTGCCGTCTGTCAACGCGTCCAGGCACTGCCGCAGCAGCGGATCGCTGCGATACAAAGCCTTTGGGTCATAGCCCCGGCGCAGGGCGTCCAGATCCTCGACCCGGGCGCCGAAAATATAATTATTCTCTTCCCCGGCGGCCGCCACGATCTCCACATTGGCGCCATCATAAGTGCCCAATGTCACTGCGCCGTTGAGCATCAACTTCATATTCCCGGTACCGGAGGCCTCTGTACCGGCGGTGGAAATTTGCTCGGACACATCCGCTGCCGGAATGATCCACTCTGCCGCCGTTACGCTGTAATCCGGCACAAACAGCACCTGCAAAAGCGGTGCCGCCTTTGGCGAACGGGCCACATACTCCCCTACTGCGTGGATCAGCTTGATGATGGCCTTGGCGCGGGCATAACCGGGCGCTGCCTTAGCGGCAAACAGGAATGTGGTGGGGGCAAATTCCGTGATCTCTCCCTGCTCGATCTGAAAAGCCAGCGCCAAGATCCCCAGGCAGCCCAGCAGCTGGCGCTTATACTCGTGCAGCCGCTTGATCTGCACATCCAGCATACGCGCCGGGTCATAGTGCAGCCCCTGTCCCTCCAGCCACCGGGCCAGGCGGCGCTTATTTTCTTTCTTAGTCTCGCAAAAGGCCGCCAGCACCTCGCCGTTATCCGCATAGGGTTTCAACTTCTCCAGCTGGGACAAGTTGGTGATCCAGTTTTTGCTGCCCAGCCGGTGGGTCAGCAGCGCAGACAAGGATGGATTGCACAGCGCCAAAAACCGCCGCTGGGTAACGCCGTTGGTGCGGTTCAAAATTTTATCCGGGTACAGCTGCGCCCAATCCCGCAGCACCCGGCGGCGCAAAATCTCCGTATGCAAAGTCGCCACGCCGTTCACATAGCGGCACACCCAGCAGGCCAGGTCCGCCATATAAATGCGGCCGTCCCGCAGCGGGCGTACCCGGTGCCACAGCCGCTCCTCTGCGCCCAGTGCCTGCATTTCGGCACAAAACAGATCGTCCAGCTGGCACAGCAGACGGGCGATCACCGGCAGTTCCGACGCCAGGAGCGCCAGGTCCCAGCTTTCCATGGCCTCCGGCATCACCGTGTGGTTGGTGTAGCGGAACACATCCCGGGCGATATCCAGCGCCTTCTCCAGGGTCAGTCCCTGCTTGAGCAGCAGACGGATCAGCTCCGGAATGGCCAGCACCGGGTGGGTGTCGTTCAGCTGGATCACCACCGCGGCGCCCAGTTTTTCCGGCGCGGAGCCGGGGGTGCGCAAATACCGGCGCAGCAGGTCTTGCAAGGACGCGCTGCACAGGAAATACTGCTGCCGCAGCCGTAGCCGCTTGCCGTCCTCCTTTGTGTCATTGGGGTACAGCACCCGGGTCAGGTTCTCCGCTGCGGTGCGTGCAGCCACTGCCGCTGCATAATCCTGGCGGTTAAACGCGTCAAAATCAAACGGCTCTACAGGTACACTCTCCCACAGCCGCAGGGTGGAAATATGGGCCGTTCCGTAGCCGGGAATGGGCAGATCATAGGGCACCGCCTGCACGATGAAATCTGCAAATTCTACCGTGACCGCGTCTGCCCGGCAGCACACGCTCCAAGGGTCGCCGTATTGCAGGTCGTCCTCCACCGTTTCCACCTGAAAACCGTCCCGGATCTGCTGGCGAAACAGCCCGCACCGATAGCGCAGACCGTAGCCGTCCAGGGGCAAATTCAGCGTGGCACCGCTGTCCAAAAAACAGGCTGCCAGCCGCCCCAGGCCGCCGTTGCCCAGGGGCGGATCCGGCACGCAGTCCAGCTGGTCAAGCTTGCGGCCGCAGGCGGTAAGCGCCGCCTCTACCTCACCGGTCAGGCCGGTGCAAAGCAGGTTGTTATACACCGCCTTGCCCAGCAGATATTCGGCAGATAAATAATACGCCCGCCGCCCGGCGCGGTGCGCCTGTAACGACCCTTGCCAGGCCGGTTGCAGCCGTGCCAGCACAGCCCGAGCCACCACCGCGTGCAGCTGTTCCCGGGTCAGTTCCGCCACCGGGCGACGGTACAGACTGCGGGCCAGCAGTTCCAAATTTTCTTTCATATCCGGCATAAATTACTCCTTTGCCGCTCGATCGGCGGCGCAAGTCTCAGTATATAGATCCGCCAAAATGCCCAGGGTCAGGGCACCGGGGCGCATGCGCCAACTCCAGTTGTGAGCACCCACCGTTGACGGGGTGTTGATGCGGGCACTGCTGCCTAGTCCCAGCAGATCCTGCACCGTCAAAATACAGGTATTGGCCGGGCTGTGCAGAGCCGCAAGCATCATCTGCCGCGGCAACCGATTGGGATACCGCACACCGTAGGCGGCGCAGGCCCGGCGTATGTCTTGCCGCGGGGCGGTGGTGCACCAGCCCAGCAGCGTATCGTTATCGTGGGTGCCGGTGTAGATCACCGTATTGGGCTTGCAAACCGCTGCGCCGCTGCTGTCCCGGGAGTCAAAGTCAAATTGCAGCACCTGCGTACCGGGAAAGCCGCAGTCAGAGAGCAGCGCCCGCACCGTATCGTCCAAAAAGCCCAGGTCCTCTGCCAGCAGGGACACATCTCCCAGCGCCCGATGGAGCGCCGAAAACAGCGACAACCCCGGTCCCGGCAGCCAGCAGCCGTCCCGGGCGTCCCCGGCCCCGGCAGGCACGGAATAATAAGCGGCAAAGCCCCGAAAATGGTCCAGCCGCAGCGCGTCAAACCAGTGCAAGGCCCGCCGCAGCCGCGCCACCCACCAGCGGTACTCTGTGCGGGCGTGGGCGCTCCAGTTATACACCGGGTTGCCCCACAGCTGACCGGTGGGGGAAAAAGCGTCCGGCGGGCACCCGGCCAGCCGAGACGGCGCACCGGAGGGCGAGAGCATAAACAGCTCCGGCGCCGCCCACACATCGGCGCTGCACGGCGCCACATAAATGGGCAGATCGCCGATCAGGTACACGCCCCGGGCATTAGCATAAGCCCGCAGCGCCCGCCACTGACTGTCCAAAAAATATTGCAGCATTGTATGGTACAAGACCCGCTGCTCCATCTGGGCTGCCGCGCGCTCCAAGGCAGCCGGGTCACGACTGTGCAAAGGCGACGGCCACAGATAAAACCGCTCACCAAAGCGTTCACAGAGGGCACAAAACAGAGCGTAATTTTCCAGCCAATCGGCCTGACTTTGGCAAAAGCGGTCAAAATCCGCCGGTATATGGCGCACAAAGCGGTCAAACAGCCGATCAAACAGTTCTTTGCGCCCTCGGCGCACAGCCGAATAATCCACCCGGTCATCACGACCGCAGGGCAACAAATCCAAATCCGACGGCTGCAAATACCCGCTTTCCACCAGCAGCTGCGGGTCAACATACAGTGCGTCGCCTGCAAAGCTGCCGGGGCTTTGGTACGGTGAATTCCCCCGCCCTGACGGGCACAGGGGCAGCAGCTGCCAGTACCGCTGACCGGCAGACACCAGATCATCCACAAAGCGATAAGCCGCCGCACCCATCGTGCCGATCCCATACGACCCGGGCAGAGAAAACAGCGGCAGCAGCACCCCGGCGCCACGCCGCTCCAACAAGCGGTCAGTCACAGATACAGGCCTCCGTTTCCGAGTCAAACAAATGGAGCGCCTCCATATTGGGGTACAGCACCGTTTGGTCGTCCTTTTGGAGTGAGACGGTGCCGGGCACCCGGGCGATCACCCGCCGCCCTCGCAGATCTGCGTACAAATAGGTCTCCGCCCCCATACGCTCCGCCATCTCCACTTGCACCCGAAAGGCCGCAGGAGCCGCTGTATTCAGCCGTGCCGGGTCTGTAGACAAATCCTCCGCCCGCAGACCCAAAAGCACATCCCGGTCCACATACTCCGGCAGCCCGGCATGGCTTTGCAGTCGATGAGGCAAGGCCATCTCCGTACCCAGCACCTGCAATGCAAGGGCGCTCCCCCGGCGCACCAAGTGGCCGGGCAATATGTTCATCGGCGGCGTGCCGATAAACCCGGCCACAAACACATTGCAGGGGTGGGCGTACAGCTGCGCCGGTGTGTCCGCCTGCTGGATTTTGCCGTCCAGCATGACCACGATCCGATCCGCCATGGTCATGGCCTCCGTTTGGTCATGGGTCACATACACAAAGGTGGCGCCCAGCTCCCGGTGCAGCTCTGCAATGCGGGCGCGCATTTCCGTGCGCAGCTTGGCGTCCAGGTTGGAGAGCGGTTCGTCCAGCAGAAACACCGCCGGGTCCCGCACCATGGCGCGGCCCAGCGCCACCCGCTGCCGCTGCCCGCCGGACAGGGCACGGGGCCGCCGGTTAAGATAATCGGTCAGTTCCAGCGCCTGTGCGGCCGCCCGCACCTTGCGGTCGATCTCCACCTTGGGCACCCGCCGCAGTTGCAGGCCAAAGGCCATATTCTTGTACACCGTCATGTGGGGGTACAGTGCGTAGCTTTGGAACACCATGGCAATGTCCCGCTCCTTGGGCGGCAGGTCGTTCACTACCCGATCGCCGATCTTTAAGGTGCCGCCGCTGATGTCCTCCAACCCGGCGATCATACGCAGGGTGGTAGACTTGCCGCAGCCGGACGGCCCCACTAAAATCAGAAATTCCCGATCCTGAATTTCCAAATTCAGGTCCGGTATGACGGTCACCCCGTCCTCATATGTTTTTTTAATATGCTCAAGCGAGATAGACGCCACCCGGGCACACTCCCTTCCGCAGCTGCCGTTTAGCCCTTGACCGCACCGGCTACCACGCCTTTGATAATATATTTTTGGCAAAACAGATAAAACACCACAATGGGGATCATGGCCAGCACCAGCATGGCCATCAGCCCGCCGTAATCCGTAGAGCCGTAGGCGCCCTGCATGGCAATTTGAATGGCCACCGGCACTGTCTTTTTCTCCGTGCCCAGCACCAGGTACGGCAGCAGATAGTCGTTCCAGATCCACATGGTGTTCAGGATCGCCACCGTCACCGCCGTGGGCTTTAGCAGCGGCAGCACCACCAAAAAGAAAGTCTGTACCGGATTGCAGCCGTCAATGGTGGCCGCCTCCTCCAATTCTCTCGGTATGCTGCGGATAAAGCCGCACAGCATAAATACCGACAGCCCGGCGCCAAAGCCGAGATAAATAAGAGGCATACCCAGTACGGTATTCAGCTTTGCCCGCCCCACCAAATAGGTCATGGTGTACATCACCATTTGAAACGGCACGATCATACTAAAGACAAACAGGTAGTACATACCTTTAGTCAGCGCCGTGCGCACCCGCATCAGATACCAGGCGGCCATCGAGGTGCAAAGAACGATCAGCCCCACAGACACCACGGTGATCAGCAACGACCGGCCAAAGGCGGCGAAAAAGCCCCCGGCAGACAGGCCGCTGATATAGTTTTCCAGCGCCACAAAGGTCTCTTTATTGGGCAGCGCAAAGGGATCACCGGAGATATAAAGCCGGGACTTAAAGGAATTTTGCACCACTAAAAAGAGAGGCACCAAGGTCAGTGCCGCCAGCAGCACCAGCAGGAGCATTTCCGCGGCGCTTTGGGGCACTTTTTGCTTTTGTTTATTTCTCATACGCCGTGGGCCTCCCGCCGTCCGGTAACGCGCAACTGCAAAAAGGCCAGCAGCGCCACAATGATAAAGAACACCACCGCCTTGGCCTGGCCCACCCCCTGCCAGCCGCTGCGGCCGTAAAAGGTGTTATAAATATTCAGTGCCAGCAGCTCCGTCTTTTGCTCCGGGGCACCGCCGGTGAGCGCCAGGTTTTGGTCAAACATCTTAAAGGTATTGGTCAGGGTCAGAAAAGTGCAAATGGTCACCGAAGGCATCACCAGCGGCAGCTTGATGCGAAACAGGGTCTGTGCCCGGGACGCACCATCAATGGCCGCCGCCTCCAAAAGGTCCTCCGGCACATTTTGCAGCGCCGCAATATAGATCACCATCATATAGCCGATCAGCTGCCAGTTGGTCAGCGCCACCAGTCCCCAAAAGCCGTAGGCGGCCTTATAGGTAATATCCACCCCGGCCCAAGCCAACACGCCGTTGATAAGCAAATTCCAAATATACCCCAGCACAATCCCGCCGATGAGATTGGGCATAAAGAACACACCGCGAAAGAAATTGGTGCCCCGCAGCCCCCGGGTGAGCAGCAGTGCCAGAGAAAAGGCAAACACATTCACCGTAACGATACTCACCCCGGAGAACAGCGCCGTAAACCACATGGCGTGGAGAAAGCCGCTGTCTGCCGTAAAGGCGCGCACATAGTTTTGCAGCCCCACCCAGGCGGCGTCCGTCACCGTCTGGAACCGGGTAAAGGAAAGCCCCACCCCCAGCACAAAGGGCGCCGCAAAGGCAAAGAGAAAGGCCACCGCCGTGGGCAGCAAAAACAGCCAGCCGTATTTCTTTAGATTTTTCTGCATACCGTCGTTCCTTTAGGCAGAGGCGGCCGCTTCGCTTTTCCAGTCCGCCACAGTGCTCTCCTGCACCTGCGTCCAGGTCTTGCTGCCCTGGGCATAGCCCAGCAGCGCAGAGCCAAAGTGCTGCTTAAAGGTCTGGGACGGGAACACGGTAAAGTCCCAGGGAATGCTGTAAACGCCCTGCTTGTTCATCCAAAGCTGCACCTGCACCGCCAGCGGATCCTCCGGTACATCTTCTGCGGAGAAAGTATCAAAGGGCGCAATAAAGCCCAGTTCGTCCGTTACAAATTTTTTGCCTGTGTCGGAGGAATACAGCCAGTAAATAAAGTCGGCTGCCGCCTTTTGCTGCTCCTCCGTTGCCTTGGCGTTGATGGCATAGAAGTTCTCCGTGCCCACGCATAGGCCCTGATTTTCCTCGCCGTCCGCACCGATATAAATAGGCAGGAACTTAATTTTATCCGCCTGTACCTTGTTGCCGGTGACCCCGGAGATCTGCTCCCAGGCCCAGTTGCCGTTTTGCACCATGGCGCACTTTTCCAGCGCAAACTCCGCCATAGAGTCCGTCACCGTCTTGGCGCCGCACTTTTTGGCCTCCACCGTGCTGTCCGTTAAATACAGGTCAAAAATATTCTTAAAATTCTCGCCAAAGGAGAAAGTGATCTCCTTGGTGGCGTCCGTAGACAGGTCCACCTTGTTCTGCTTAAATTCATAGTAGACGGGCACATTCATCAGGTGGGTCTGCCAGCGCCAGTCCTCGCCGCTCTTTAGGGAGGTGGCGGCAAACACGCCCCCAATGCCCAGCTCCGTCTTGTGCTTTTGCATATCGTCCGCCACGGACTTCAGCGCCGCAAAGGAGCGCACCTCGTCCATAGACTTATACTTGCTATCCCGATCCTTCAGGGCAAAATACTTGTCCGTGATCGCCTCGTTATAAATGATCCCGTAGCCCTCTACCACATAGGGTATGCCGTACACCTTGCCGTCGCTGGTGACCGCCAGGGATTTGTCCGTCAGGTGCTCGTACAGCTTGGTATCGGACAGATCGGCACAGTAGGACGCCCAGTTGGCATAGCCCTTGGGACCGTTGATCTGAAACAGCGTAGGTGCCTGCGATGTGGCCATCTTTGCCGTCAGCGTGGACTCGTACTGATTATTGGCCGCCGTCTCTACAATCACATTCACGCCGGTTTCTTCCTTGTAGGCCTTGGCGATCTTTTCGTACACCCCGGCCACTTCGGGCTTAAAGTTCAGGTAGCGTAGGGTCACCTGGCTCTTGGCCGCGTCCGTGGCGTTGGTGGTGCCGTCGTCCGTCTGCTTGCCACAGGCGGAAAACAGCCCACCGGCAGACAGCAGAAGCGCTCCACACAGCAGAAAAGAAAGCCATTTTTTGATCATTTTCATTTTACAAACCTCCGTCCTCTTTGTTGTTTATAGTGTGTGCCGTCCATCCGGCGATATGCAAAAAGAAAAGCGACCGCAACCGGCAATACCGATCACAGTCGCTGAAAATGATAGAATTTTGATTATTTTTGATCCTGCGCCATGGCTTTTAAGTCGTGGCGTTTTTCGGCAAAATAGGCTTTCGTCTCCTTGCCCACCACCCCGGACAGGGCAAATAGGGCGATCAGGTTGGGGAATGCCATCAGGCCGTTACAAATATCCGCAATGTTCCACACAGCAGCCACGGTCAGATACGGACCGATGAACACGGCCAAAATGTACAGATAGCGGTACACCTTGGTGAACTTCTGCGAGCCTACCAGGTACTCCAGGCACCGCTCGGAATAGTAGTTCCATCCCAAAATGGTGGTAAAGGCGAAGAACGCCAGGCACACCATCAGCACAAAGGCGGAGAACCGACCGTTCCAGGGCAAACCGGACTGCCAGGCACGGCTGGTGATCTTTACGCCCTCTACGGAACCGGCCACAAAGGCGTTCTGCGCGCCGGTGACCACAATGGACAGACCGGTCAGGGTGCAGATCACAATGGTATCAATAAAGGTACCGGTCATGGTCACCAGACCCTGGCGCACCGTGTCCTTGGTCTTAGCGGCAGCAGCAGCAATAGGTGCGGAACCCAGGCCCGCCTCGTTGGAGAAAATGCCGCGGCCGATCCCCTTTTGCATAGCCAGTTTAATGGTCACGCCGGTGGCAGCGCCCAGAGCTGCCTGAGGATCAAAGGCGCTCCGGCAGATCAGCTTCACTGCAGCAGGAATGGCGGTTACATGCCCCAGCACAATAATCAGCGCAAACACTACATAAGTGACGGCCATAAAGGGCACAATCACCTCAGACACCTTGGCGATGCGCTTAATGCCGCCCAGCACCACCAGTGCCACGCAGGCCGTAACCGCCAGACCGCCGATCACAGTGGCCCAGGTATAGTCATTGCCCAGCAACGTAAAGGCTACATGGGCAGACTCCGGATCAAAAAAGTCCTGCACAGCTGTAGCAATACCGTTGATCTGCGTAAAGGTGCCGATACCAAAGAGGCCGACGCAAATACCAAACACGGCAAACAGCTTAGCCAGCCACTTCCACTTGGGTCCCATGCCCTTCTCTATGTAGTAGAACGGGCCGCCCAGATAATGGTTGTCGTCCTTCTTCTCTCTGTACTTAATAGCCAAAAATCCCTCAGTATACTTGGTTGCCATGCCGAAAAAGGCAGCCACCAGCATCCACAGCAACGCGCCGGGACCACCCAGGCAGATAGCCGTAGCCACGCCCACGATATTGCCGGTTCCGATGGTGGCGGACAGCGCGGTACACAGCGCACCAAAGGAGGTAACCTCTCCCTCGCCGTCCTCTTCATTCTTAACCATAAATTTCAGTGCCTTGCCCAGGTGACACACCTGCACGAAGCCGGTTCGCACCGTCAGCCACACACCGGCAGCCAAGATTAAAATAATCAGCGGCCAACCCCATACGGCGTCCTGCACCTTGCCGATTACATCGTCTACCGACAAGGAAAACAAAATTGTCTGCATCCTTTCACCCTTTCTGCAAATCAAAAAAACTGCTGTCAGTTTACCACAAAAGTCAACGCGGTTCAATGTTACAGGTGCAAAAAAATAAGCGGATCTGCATTTTTATGCAGATCCGCCATAGGATCTTCTGTTTTTTGAATAATTCTTGGTTAGATTTACAGCCCGTTTTGCAGTCTAGCTGCGGTCAAGGTGTTTTGCAGCAGCATGGAGATGGTCATGGGACCTACGCCGCCAGGCACCGGAGTAATGGCACCGCACACCTGAGAAACACTGTCAAAATCCACATCGCCGCACAGCTTGCCTTTCTCGTCCCGATCCATACCTACATCAATCACCACCGCGCCGGGCTTGACCATATCTGCCGTAACAAACTTTGGACGACCCACAGCTGCCACCAGCACATCCGCCTCTTTTGTCAACGCTTTCAAATTCTGCGTTTTGGAATGAGCAACGGTCACCGTGGCGTTCTCATGAAGCAGCAGCATGGCCATGGGCTTGCCCACAATATTGCTGCGCCCCAGAACCACCGCACGCTTGCCGGTGAGATCCATGCCGGTGGAATGGATCAGTTCCATCACCCCGGCAGGAGTACAGGGCAAAAAGCGGTAGTCGCCGATCATAATGGCGCCCACATTCTCCGGATGAAAAGCATCTACATCCTTATTCGGATCAATGCGTGCAATAACTTCTTTGTCGCTCAGGTGGCCGGGCAGGGGCAGCTGGCAAAGAATGCCACTAATCTCCTTTTTTGCATTCAATTCGTCCACCAGGGCGTTAAGCTGTTCCTGGGTAGTATCTGCAGGCAGGGTGTATTTTTCACTGTAAAAGCCCACCTCGGCGCAGGCTTTCTCTTTGTTGCGCACATACACCTGGGACGCCGGATCCTCACCTACCAAGATAACTGCCAGTCCCGGGGTCACGCCCTGTTCTTTTAATGCAAGGGTCTCCTGTGCCACTCGCGCACGCACGGCGCGAGACACGGCCTTACCGTCAATGATCTGTGCCATTCTTCTCGTTTGCTCCTTTATTCTTTGTATCGCTGCGCTTGGCCGCCTGGGCAGCCCGGCGCTCCTCTTTAGTGGGACGGGGCGGCAGCTCCTCTACAGATACCACCCGCAGGCGCCCGGGCAGACGCCCCCGCTTTTTCTTCACCATCACCACAATAAAGTACACCAATGCCACTGCAGCAATCACCGCCGACAGCACCTGGCTAACCCGAATATTGGTAGAGCCGATATACAGACTGTCTGTACGCATACCCTCTACCACCATACGCTCCACGCCGTACCAAATGCCGTAGAGCACAAAGATCTCGCCCTTAAAGCTGCGGTGCTTGTGCACAATATAATTGAGAATAAGAAAACCCAGAATACACCACAGACTCTCATACAGGAAGGTGGGGTGCACCGGCACATCCGGATCCACAGTTACACCCTTTGCAGCCAGGTCCGCAGAGGAAGCGGTCAAAGTATCTCTGATTTTTGCACTCCACATTCTGAAGAGCGCCGTATCCGTATTGGTGCCAAAGGCCTCCTGGTTAAAGAAATTGCCCCAGCGGCCGATCCCCTGGCCAATGAGCAGGCCCAAAGCACCCAGGTCCAGCAGATTGCGAAAGTCGATCTTGCCTACCTTGCAGCCGATGGCCCCGCCGATCAGGGCGCCGATAATGCCACCGTAAATGGCAAGACCGCCGTTCCAAATTTGCACAATCTCTGCCGGGTGAGCGCTGTAGTAGCTCCACTCAAAGATCACATAATACGCCCTGGCGCAAACAATGCCGAAAACAGTGCCCCAAATGAGCACATCCGTCATACCGTCCAGGCTCATCCGCCATTTGTATGCCATACGGCCGCCATACAATACCGCCAGCAAAAAGCCAAAAGCGATAATGATACCGTAAAAATGAATATCATAACTGCCGATACTAAAAGCCACAGAGGGCAGGTCAAAATCAATTCCCAGTCCTGGGAAATACACACGGGTAAAATTACTCATGCTGTCCCTCCTCTGCCTTGACAACGGACAGGGCACTGTACTGCGGGTTCATCACCTGCTGCAAGCGGGCCTCAATCTTCTCCTTGGTAACGGACTTGTAGCGGTCCATTACATCAAAGATGGAAAAGCCGTTAAAATGGGCGTCTACCATGCTGTTGGCCACGCTGTCAATATCGTTATACGCCATCACTTCCCGCCCGTAGGACTTGCGCAGGGCAGCCTGGTACAGATCCTCCGGAATCCCATCCCGGCGCAGGCGCTCCACCTCGGCCTGAATGGCGTCGGCTACCTGCCGGGGGTCCGTGCTCTCGCCGTCAAAAATAATGGCCTCATACCCGTGGCCGTGGAAGTATTCCTTAGAGAATTCGCCGCTGATCAGCCCCCGGTCAAACAGATCTTTATAAAGGGGCGAGGAATCACCGGCCATGATCTCCAGCAGCAGATTGGTGAGAATAATGGTCTCCATATCCTGCTCCGGCCGGGTGCAGGCCTCTTTGTAACCAAAGGAGAACACCGGAATGGCGGTAGCCAAATGGCACTCCTGGTAGTTCTGCACAATCTCTCGCGGCTCCGGCAGGAATGCACGCTCCACCGTCACATCGGCTGCCGGTTTTAAGCACCGGTCGCAGACGGCCAGCACCTGCTGCGGGGTCACATTGCCCACCACCGCCAGCGCCATATTGTGCAGGTTATAAAAGGTGTTGTAGCAGTCGTACAGCAGCTTGTCCGTAATGTGGGAGATGGACTCCACCGTCCCGGCAATATCAATGCGCACCGGGTGGTTCTTATACAGGCAGCGCAGCAGGTTAAAGGTGCTCATCCAGCCGGGCACATCATAGTACATGGTGATCTCCTGGCCGATGATCCCCTGCTCTTTCTCCACCGTTTGGGGGGTAAAGTACGGGTGCTGCACAAAGTCCAGCAAGATCTCCAGTGACTGGTCGAAACGGTCGCTGCACTGAAATAAATAGCAAGTTTTATCAAAGGAAGTATACGCATTGGCAGACGCACCGGTGGCTGCAAAGCGCTGAAAGGCGTCCAGCTCCTCGGACTCAAACAGCTTGTGCTCCAAGAAGTGGGCAATGCCCTCCGGCACTTCCGTATAGTCGGCAGCGTCCGAGCGCTTAAAGCGATTGTCAATGGAGCCGTACTTGGTGCCGATCACCGCATAAGTGGAGCGGTAATGGGCCTTGGGCATCACAAATATCTTCAGCCCCGTCGGGTGGTCGATCTCATAATAGCGCTCGTCCAGAACGGGAGAAACCTGTTCTTTCATTATGCCTGCACCTCCTCTTTCTCTGCCACTAAGCGGTAAACGGTATCCAGGGACAACCGGCCGGCACATGCCTGCACCTGCTCCACGGTAACGCTCCGGGTCTCCTCTGCCACCTGGGCAGGGGTACGGAAGTCATCATCCAGCAGCCGGGAGGCATACCAGTTTTCCAGGCCGTTGGGGGTGTCTGCCACACCCTCCATCGCGTCGATCATGGCAATGCGGGAACTTTCCAGTTCTTCTTTACAGTCACCGTTTTGAATGATCTCCAGCTGATGCAGAATCTCCGCAACAGCCTTGTCCATATTCTCCTCCTCGCAGCCGCACTGAATATAGATGTAGCTGTTCTGGCGCACAAAGCGCGCAGAGCAGTAGTAGCAAAGGCTCAATTTCTCCCGTACATTCATAAAGAGTTTGGAGTAGGGGCCACCGCCGAACACATCACAAAAACTGCGCATGGCAGGAACCATCGGATCGCCCGGGCGCATATCCACCCGAAAACCCAGCACCAGCTTGCCCTGGCGGATCTTCTCGCTCTCCCGCACATCTTCCACCTGTTCACAGCGGGCCACAAAATGGGGGCCGGGCATGGGTTGATATGCCCGCTCCACGCCCTCTAACCGACGGCGCAGTGCCGCACAGGCCGCCTCCGGATCCGTGCTGCCTACCACAGTCACCAACATTTTGCTTTCCCGCAGCATACGGCGCCAGGCGGCAGTAACACTTTCCGGCGTGGCAGCCAGCAAAGTCTCTTTCGTACCCTTTGGATTTATGCGGTAGGGGTCGTCGGCAAACATGATCTGCTGCATGCGATTCACCGCATACAACCGTTTTTCATTCTCCTCAGCAGCCAGCTTCTCCAGGAGTACCCGGCACTCCGTCTCAATATCCGCCGGGGAAAACAGGCCGTCCTCTCCTAAGAGCGGATCAAACAGCAGGTTCATCAACAGCTCCAGTCCCTCTTCGGCAATCTTCTCAGCATTCAGGGCAAAGCGGTCATCCAGAGTGGTAATCCCCATTTTCAAGATCTGACACCCGCCGGATTTGGTGGCGTTCACACTGATGTCCGCACCGTAGAGCTTGTCCAGCTGCAAATGCAGGGCGCGCATATTCGGATAAGCCTTGCCCTTGCGGCTGACCGCAGAGATGGCCAGCGCATAATCCGCCACCATCTTTTCTTCCATAGGCACAGCTAAATGAATGGCCAGTTCGTTGGTTTTAAATCGCCCGGCAGGCACAGCTAAAAGCTCTACCCCGGAGGCTATCTTTTTTTGTACATATTCTGTCAAAGCGGAACTTCCTTTCATCGCATAGATGTTACACTACCGGATTATAACATATTCTACCCATTTTTTCCAACCCCTATTAAAACAAAAGATACAAAAGCGCCAAAAGAAGCGCCTGATCTGCGCCCTCATGCCCTAAAAGTAAAAGCAACATTAAAATCACAGCGTTATCGTTCTCCACGGTCTCCGGCGGCGAACCTTCTGTGTTCGGCACCGCCTGGGACGGCTTTTCCTCGGCAGGGGGCGGTGGCGTTTGGCGGTCGTTATGCCCTTGCGACGGTTCCTCCCGGGGCAGATACGACCCGGCACGGGCGTGCATACGGCGCACCCGCTCCTTGGCTTCATTGATCTGGTCCTCGCTAAACGCCGGCACTAAAACAACTCCTCCAGCATAGGCAGCACCTCAAACAGGCGCAAGATCTGCATGGCCTGGTCCGCCTTGTTTTGACTCTTTAGGCTTAAATGGGGCTTCAGTGCCCGGATCAGGTCCACATTTTTATTGCTGCTGCGGTTCATACGGTCAAAAATGGTCTTGGCTTTCATCATCATTTCAAAATCCGCCTTGCCAAAGTTCAGCCCCTCCAGCCCAGACAGCAGATTTTGCATATTCTGGGCACCGGCCACCGTGCCTGCCAGCTGCTGGACCGCACTGTTGGCATTCTCCGGCTTGGACTGAGGGGCGGGCTGTCCGCCGGGAGCGGGCGCCGGGCCGGGCGTACTCCCCTGCCCGCCGTCGCCTAAGATGGACGCAGCCACGCCCCGCAGCATTTCCACATCCTGCGGGGTCAGGTTGGCAATGATTTGATTGATATCGTCCATACTACTGCTTCCCGCCTAACTTCTCCATCAGCGCCTTGGCCTGTGGAGAATTGAGCATTTGCTGCAGCCGCACCTTGTCATTGAGCACCGCCTCTAATTTGGCCTTGGTATCCGGATCCAGGTGCTGCTGCAAATAGGACTGCTGCCGTCCGGCCTTAACCGCCGCTTGAAAGGCCGTCGGGTCAAAGTCTTTATTTCGTTTTCTCGGGTCCTGCATAAAACACACTCCTTTTTTCATCTGCAAAGTCGCTTGCCGTGGCCGCGCAGATATGTTATACTCAGTACATAGTATGCAGAAAGGCGGGGATTATGAATGCGCTTACTGGTCACCTCGGACTCACACCGGGCCGCGGGCAATCTGCTGGATATTGTGGAGCTGCACAGGAAGGACAGCGATGTGCTGGTCTTTCTCGGCGACGGCGAGAATGATTTGGAAAATGTGCGTATGCTGTACCCCCAGCTGCATATTCTGCAAGTGGCCGGTAATTGTGACTGGGGCAGCGACCTGCCCGCCTGGGGCACAGCCAAACTGGGCGGCAAAACGGTGCTTTATACCCACGGCCACCCGTTCCATGTGAAGTTCGGTCTGGCAGAACTGGAGCAGGCTGCCCGGGATGCCCACGCAGACATTTGCCTGTTTGGCCACACCCATCAGCAGCTGACCGACTACCGGGACGGCTTATACCTAATGAACCCCGGCGCGGCGGCAGAGGGCCGCTACGGTATGGTAGACATTACCCCCGGTGGCATTATGCTGCTGCCCTGCCGGTTATAAATCCAACATTTTATGATGAGAGAGGAAGAATTATGACTTATTGCAAACATTGCGGCCAGCCTCTGGCTCCCGGCGCAGCAGAATGCCCGGTATGTCACACGCCGAACAGCGAGGCCCACACCGCGCAGCAGAACACCCAACCCCAGGGAGACCCATACGGTCAACAAAATTACAATCAGCGCCAACCCTATGGCGAACAGGCGTATAATACCGGTTGCAACAATTGGGGCAACGCTTACCAGCCGCCTTACGGTGCACCCATCAACGACCTGACCTACCGCCAAATGATTGAAAAGGCGGACAATGCGTATATTTTGGCCATTCTGGGTTTGATTTTGGGCATTTTCTTCGGGCCACTATTTGGCTGGATTATGGGTGGTATTGCCCTGTCCAACAGCCGCCAGGCCTATGAATATACCGGCATCAGCAAAGCACGCACCGCCATGAACATTGCCAAATGGGCCATTGGTGTGTCCTCGGTGATCTTTGTACTCACCATTCTAATCATTCTTTTGGTAACCACCGTATTCTCCGCCGGTGTGTTGGGCAGTCTGTACTGATGGACCAAGCGCAACAAATTAAAAAGCGGCTGGCAGAACTGCAAAATCGCGGCACCTTTGGCGGCTACACGGTCTATACGGATTTTTTAGGTCTGGAGGAGCAAAGCCTGCTGGCAGAGATAACGGGTCTTCAATCGGCACCCACCTACGGCGGATTTGACGGCGCCGAGCGGGTGATGGCTGCCTTTGGCCCGGCGCCGGAGCCGACGGACTACCCGATCACCTGTTTGCGCATTGCGCCCAAGCAGGAGAAATTTGCCGAAGAGTTGACCCACCGGGACTACCTGGGCACCTTAATGGGTCTGGGGTTGGAACGGCGGGTGCTGGGCGATATTCTCCCCTGCGGTAAAGGGGCCTATCTCTTTTGCACCGCAGGCATGGCGGATTATATTCAAACGGAACTGCACCGAGTGCGCCACACAGAGGTGACCTGCACCCGAGCGGACAGCCTGCCCCCGCACCTATTGCCCCAACCGGAAGAGAGAGAAGTGATCGTACACTCTCTGCGACTGGATGTGCTGGTGGGCGCCGTCTATAACCTCTCCCGCAGCAGCGCAGACAAATACTTTTTGCAGCAAAAGGTGTTCGTCAACGGCCGGTGCATAGAAAACCGCGCCCACACTGTGCAGCCGGGGGATAAGATCTCCGTGCGGGGCCACGGCCGCTTTACCGCCGGTGCGCCCCTGCGCCGCACCAAAAAAGACCGGCTGGTGGTGCCAGTAGAAGTGTATTAAATCAAACGCATAGCAAAAGGAGCAGTACCTGCAAGTACCGCTCCTTTTGCTTTTACGCTGTTGGTGCTTTGTAGTCTGCCGGGTAGGCGTTCGGGTTCTTCTCCGGCGGATAGTAAGGGGTCATTTGCACCTGTTCTTCCCCATTCCAATAGGGCTTTTGGTAGTAGGACACCGGTTGGCAGTCAAAGCTGCCGTCCGGGCGCACGGTAATGCGGGTAAAGCCCCGCTGGGCGCCGTAATTCTTTATGCCGATATAGGCCAGGTAATCTACGGACAGGCCGTAGGTGAGCCGAATGCCCTTGTAGGTGACGGACAGATTGTTCAGGTGGTCGTGGCCGCAGAATGTGCCCCGGGTGCTGCCCAGCTGCTGCAAGGTGTCAAACACATTGTCCGGGTGCAGACTGGGGAACAGGCCGCCCTTTTCGCCGATACCGCCGTAGTGCACCTGCACATCTGCGGCATCTTTGTATCCGTTCTCTTTATAGGATTCCCACGCGGTCTTGTACTGGGCAATGGGAATGTGGAAGAACATCAGGCTCTTTGGCATTGGTGCGCCCAGCGCCCGGTTGTGGACAGTCAGAGCCTCTACCTCACCTCTGTACCAGTCCATTTGGTTCTTGTGCATACCGTCATACTTCCACAGAAAGCCCAGGTAGTCGCCGTCCACATAGCTGCCGGTGTCCGTAAAGAACAGCGCCTGGGTCACAACGCCGCGGCTGTTCTCTACCGCCACAGTGTAGTTGCCCACGCCGTCCACCCGCTCCGGCCCGGAGCGGAACAAGCAGTAGGGCTTGCTGCCGCCTTTGGCGAACTTCTGGTGCTGATAATATTTGCCGATATAGCGGCGGCTGTACACCGCGTAAGACTCGGTATCGTGATTGCCCAGCACCGGCGCCCAGTACACGCCCAGGTTCTGCATCACCCGACCAAACAGGCGGGCGGCGGTTTTGTTATTAAAAGTCCCGGACTGGAACGGCACCGGGTAGGCAATATCGCCGGTCACGGCCACCAGGTCCGGCTGCTCTGCGGTGACCATACGCACCACGCAGTCAATGGCCCGCCGGTCTTTGAAAAAGCTCATCCAGCCGCCGCCAATATGCACATCCGTCAGCTGCATAACATGAAAATCCCGATCCGCGGTAAACACCCAGCGGCCATCCGCCCGTTGGGGCTGCAACTGATTTTGATACTGTACCGGCGCAATGCCCGCCACATACCGCAGCTGCAAAAGCGCCAAAATGCCGTTAACCAGCACGGTGAGCAGCACCACAGCCGCCACCACGCCGAGAATGATCCAAAATACCAAAGGAATAACCTCGCTTTACTCTACAAAATGATGATAAATATAGCTGAGCACGCCCTCGTCGGAGGTGCACGCCACAGCGTTTGCCGCCTGTTTAAGTTCGTCACAGGCGTTGGCTACCGCCAGCCCGGTGCCGGCGCAGCGGATCATAGACAGATCGTTGCGGCTGTCGCCCACGGCGATCACCTGCTCCGGGGCAAGCCCCAGGCGCTCCGCCAGTTTTTGCAGGGCGCTGCCCTTGTCCACCCCGCGGCGCAGGATCTCCAAATTGCTCTGCATAGAATAGGTGCAGAGCAGTTCCGGGAACAGCTCCGCCGCCCGGTCTATGAACGCCCGGCGCTCCTCGTCCAGGTGGAAGAAGATATTGAACATCTCCGTTTTTTCTTCCCCGGCCAACAGCGCCTCTAAGTCCGTGCAGGGCACCCGGCTCTCCGCCATTACCGGGTGATACACCGGCTCAATGCGGTAGTAGTCGTAGGCGGCCGGGTCCAGCTTATCCGCCGGGGCATACGGCCGCCCGCCGTAGAACACCTCGATCATGGTATCGTACTGCCGTAGCAGGTGCAGCACGGCCAGCGCCTTTTCCCGGCTGTAATAGCTGGAAAAGAGGGTCTCCCCAGCCGCATTCACTGCCGCAGCGCCGTCGCCGTACACCGCATAGGGCACCAGCGGGTTGAACCGCAGCTCTTCGGGCATTTCATAAAAGGTGCGCCCGGTCACCGCCGCAGCGGTCACGCCCGCTGCCGCCAGCTGTTCCAGTGCGCGGAAGTTGGCCGGGGCGATCCGGCCGTCGCTGCCAATAAGCGTATCGTCTAAATCAAAAGCCACTAATTTGGGTCTTGTCATAACAGTCTGTTCTCCTTACCGGTTTTTCACCAGTATAAGCCAAAAAAAGAGAAAGAGCAAGCGCCGGGGTGACGGCGCCTGCTCCGAAGAGGGTGCCCGGTACAGAACAAAACAAAATCAGTCGATCGACGGGGAGTCAGATCAAAACAAAAAATGCACCGAGCAGGGGTATATCTAAAAAGGGCGCTGCCCTCTTTAGCCGTTAGGCAGCCGCACCGGCGGGGGTATCTGCGCTCTCCGGCAGTGACTCCACCTTGCTTTTCTTTTTGCGGTGGATGACAAAGCGGTTCAGCGGATACGTCCACAGGGTGGGTACGGTCATGACCAGCAATTTGGTGAGCAGGGTGATAAACACGCTGTCCCAGTGGTGATTGGTAACGATGGTGCCCAGGTACGCACCGAACCAGGTGTTAAAAGTGATGGTGCACACCACCATAATGGTGTAAAGAATGGTGGACAGCACCGGATTGGCGTCTGCCTGGAAAGTGAGCTTACGGTTCATCACATACGCCGCCGCGTAGCCGATAATGGCGCTGATAGCGTAGGAGTACAGATAACCTTTGTACTGGATTCCCAGAAAGTGCAGCACCGCATTGTCCGTGACCGGCGTGGCATTCATGCTCTTAAAGACCACGTACTGCAAAAAGGCGAATACCGCCAACTCCAGCACCGAGGTGCTGGCCCCGGTAAATGTAAACTTGATAAACTTCCAAATTTCTGCGTGTTTCTTTGTAAAAGCGACCCATTTTTCTTTCATACAATAACCGTGCCTTTCTCGCTTTCGGGTGTTTGTTGTTGTCTTTTTGTTTCTGCTGTCAGCATACGCCGTATGCGCACCGACTGCAAGGCACTTTACAGGAACTTAACTTACAAATGACACAAAACAAAAATAACTGACCCGCTTTTTACAAACTTTGCCAAATCTTAATACGCCCGGATGGGCCCAAACGGTTGCATTGCCCCACCCCTTGTGGTAAAATGGCGATATACATTATATATAGAGGACCGCCCTTGACTTCCTGCGGGTGCGGGATTATAATGTAGGCCGTTTTATTCTGTGAAAACGAGGGGAAATATAATGAAAAACCAAGCACTGATACAGCGAAAACCGCTGAGAAAAAGGAGTTCCTTCTTTTGGCTTTACACCGTCGCATTTTTGCTTTGCGCCGCCGGGTGCTACTGTTGGTTCCTGATCAAGGGCAAGACCCTGATCGTGGACAGTGACGGCTGGCGTCAGCACTTTGCCGCCTTTGTGTACCTGGGCCAATACGGCCGGGAGGTGGCCCGCACCCTGCTGGCTACCCACAAGCTGGTCCTGCCCCAATGGGACTTTTCCATCGGACTGGGCAGCGATGTGCTCACCACCCTGCACTTTTACGCCATCGGCGATCCGCTGGATCTGCTCAGCGTGGTGTGCCCCACCCGCTATGCGGCGTATCTTTACAGCTTTTTATCCCTGCTGCGGCTGTACCTGGCCGGGCTGGCATTCGGCGCATTCTGCTTTGTGAAAAAGCAGCGCCGGGTGGGCGGCGTGACCGTGGGTGCGCTGGTGTATGTGTTCACCCTGTACAGCCTGTTTATCGTCTCTCACCATCCGTTCTTTGCCCTGCCTATGGTGTTCCTGCCCCTGTTGCTGCTGGGTGTGGAGCAGATCCTGGCCGGCAAGCGGCCGTATCTGTTTATCTTCATTGTCTTTTTGGCCGCCGTCAGCAATTTTTATTTCTTCTATATGCTGGCCATCATCACGGCATTGTACACCCTGTACCAACTGATCTGCCGCTACCGGCACCGGGGTAAAGCTGCCGTGGGCAAATTTTTCCAAATCACCGGCTGCGCCCTGCTGGGCGTGGTGCTCAGCGCCGTGGTATTGCTGCCGGTGGTACTGGCCTTTATGGGTGACAGCCGTTCTGCCGAGAGCTATGTGCGCACCTGGGTGTACAGCGGCGACTACTACCGCAACTTTCTGTCTGCCCTGTTCACATCAGAGACCAAGCTGGGCTACCTGACCTACCTGGGCTACAACGCCGTGGCGTTCCCGGCCTTCTGCCTGCTGTTCTTTACCAAGAACAAGCACTACCGCCCGCTGCGGGTGGTGTTCCTGATCGCCACTGTGCTGCTGCTGATCCCGGTATTCGGCTGGGGTATGAACGGCTTTTCTTATGTAGCCAACAGATGGGTATGGGCCTACGGTATGATCGTGGCGTACATTGTGGCAACCACCTGGCAGCACCTGCGTCAAATCAGCATTGGCAAGGGCGTAGCTGTGATCGCCGCCCTGGCGGTCTATTCCATGGTCGCCATTCCCCTGATGAATACAGACACCCGCAATGTGGGCGTTTCCGTTCTGCTGGCGTTCCTGCTGGTGATCGTGTGTATGTTCGGCCCCAAAATGCCCAAGAAATATATGGCCCCGGTGCTGGCGCTGGTGCTGGTGTTTACCTCCTTTGCCGGTAACGCCGCCTACTTTTACAGCCACCACGGCCAAAACCACATTGCCCGCTATGTGAGTTACAGCGATGTGAACAAAAAGCTGAAATCCACTGCCGCCCGCAAGGTGAAAAAAGCCACCAAGGACGACGACAGCTTTTACCGTTACAGCGGCGACAAGGTCAATTACAACGAGGCGCTCACCGCCGGTATGAACGGCACCTCTTTTTACTGGAGTATGCAAAGCAAGCACCTGGCCCAGTTTATTACAGAGACGGAGCAGCCGGCCAACGCCGCCTATATGATCCGCAGCTTCAACAATTCTACCGCACTCAATGCGGTAAACAGCGTGAAATACTACGCCAAGCAGAGCACCACCGCCCTGCCCTACGGCTTTACCAAGGTCAGCGGCAAGGTGTATCAAAACGAGAACGCCCTGCCCCTGGGCTACACCACCGCCAATGTGATCACTCGGGCAGAGTATGAAAAGCTGTCCTCTCTGGAGAAGCAGCAAGCCCTGCTGCAAGGGGTGGTGCTGGACAGCGTGCCCACCGGTATGACCGCCACCACGCCCACCTTTACGGACAAGAGCCTGCCCTACACCATCGTAGGCAATGACGACGCCGCCGTAGAGGGCCAAAAGCTGCACATTTATAAGAAAAAAGGCAGCGTGACTATTCAGTTCACCGGCAGCGCCGCACAGGAGACCTACCTGCGCTTTACGCTGAAAGACTACACCGACTACCCGGCGTACACCTACTACAAGACCCAGGAGAACGACCCGCTGCACCACTATTCCACGGAGAAGTGGAACAAAAAGGACGAGATCGACCAAAATCTGATAAAGATCAGCGCCCGCAAGTTCCGCCTGCCCAGTTCGCTGAACCTGCGGTTCTCTGCCCAAACGGAGAGCGGCAAAACCTACAAAACAAGCACCCTCACCTGCTACTCGGACGCCTATGTGCGCTACACCGGCGCCAAGACCTACCTGGTGGGGCTGGGCTATACGGACAGCGCCAAAAAGAGCATTACCATCACCTTTGACGAGCGGGGCATTTACGACCTGGCAGATATTGAGGTGCTGGAGCAGCCGGTAGACGACGCCAAGGCACAGATCGCCGCCCTGGGTGCAGACACCCTGCAAAATGTGAAACTAAGCACCAACGCCATCACCGGCACGGTGGAGCTGAAAGAGGCAAAAATGCTGTGCCTGTCCATTCCGTACAGCAGCGGCTGGAGCGCCACGGTAGACGGCAAAAAGGCCCAGCTGCTGCAAGCCAACACCGCATTCAGTGCCCTGGCGCTGAGCGAGGGCAAGCACACAGTGGAGCTGCACTACCACACCCCCTATCTGCGCACCGGCGCCTGCCTGAGCGCTGCGGGCGTGACAGCCTTTGCCGCACTGATCGTCGTTACGGAGATCAGCCGCAAAAAGAAAAAGCAGCACTCGGCGGGCTAAGCCTTTACAACCGCCGCCTCTTGTGCTAAAATAACAGTAACCTGTAAAGGAGCGGGACAGCTGCACGACCCTGTGCAACTGTCCCTTTTGCGTATTATGGAATATTTACTTTCTGCCGGGATCGACATTGGCACCACGACCACCCACCTGGTGATCAGCCGTATCGGCATTACCGTGGAGCGTGGCTGGGGCACGGTGCCCAAGGCCGAGATCAAGGAAAAAACAATTCTATACCAAAGTCCCATTTACTTTACTCCCCTGGCAGACGGCCAGATCGACCTGCCCCGGGTGCAGACCCTCATTGACGGAGAGCTGGAAAAGGCCGGTACAACGCCCCGGGCACTGAACACCGGCGCAGTGATCCTCACCGGCGAGAGCGTCAAAAAGCGCAACGCCCGCCGGGTAGCCGGTACAGTGGCAGACGGTATGGGCGACTTTGTGGTGGCCTCTGCCGGGCCAAGGCTGGAGAGCATTTTGGCCGCTCGGGGCGCCGGTGCAGACGCGCTGTCCGCCGCCCGCCACTGCAAGGTGCTGCACGCAGACATTGGCGGCGGCACGGCCAATCTGGCGTTCTTTGACAACGGGGTGCTGCAAGACACCGCCTGTTTGGAGATCGGCGGCCGTCACTGGCGAGCGGACAAAGGGGTCATGACCCCCACACTGCGCGCGCTGCTGACCTATGCCCATTTGGCCGAGGACGACCACCCGGCCATTTGCGCCGCCTACGCCCGCCTACTGGAAATGGGTATGAACCTGCGGCCCAAGGACGACTTTTTCTCCACCATCCTTACCGACAAGACGCTGAACGAAAGCCTGGTACCGGACATTCTGTCCTTCTCCGGCGGGGTGTCCGCCTGTATGGGACAGGACCTGCCGCCCTACGCCTACGGCGACCTGGGGGTGCTGCTGGCCCGCGCCATCACAAAATCGCCTGCCATTGCTGCCAAAGAGATGGTCTTGGCAGAGAACGGCATACGCGCCACGGTGATCGGCGCCGGGAATTACAGCCTGGCGCTCAGCGGCACCACCATTGCCGCCCCGTCCCAGCTGCTGCCGGTGAAGAATGTGCCGGTGATTGAAGTGCAGCTGCAAACGGCAGCGGATATACCCACCGTGGGTGAACAAATCGCCGCCGGACTGCGCACCTTTGACCTGACAGACAGCCAGCCGGTAGCGGTGGCCTTTGCCGGGTACGCGGCGCCGTCCTTTAGAGACTTAATGGCACTGGCGGAGCAAATTGCAACACCACTGGGCAAGCGCGGCGGTCTGTTCGTCACCGTATCGCAAGCGGATATTGCCAAGGCGCTGGGCGGCTGCCTGCGCCATCTGCTGCCCCAGAGCAAGTTCCTGTGTATGGACCGGATCGCCTGCGGCAGCGGGGATTATATAGACATCGGCCACCCGGTGGCAGAGGCCACGGCCCTGCCGGTGATCGTAAAGCAACTGATTTTTTCTTAGGTGATACTATGATCTTAAAAGCAACATTACTGGGCAAGACCTACACCTTTGCCAGTGTAAAGGAAGTGCTGGCCAAGGCCAACGAGCCGAAAAGCGGCGACACCCTGGCCGGGATCGCTGCCGCAGACGCCAAGGAGCGCATTGCCGCCAAGACGGTGCTCAGCCAACTGACGGTGGCGGACATTACCGAGCACCCGGCGGTGCCTTATGAGACCGACGCTGTGACTCGGATCATTCTGGACGATCTGAACAAAGAAGTCTACGCCCGGTGGAAGAATACCACCATCGCCGACCTGCGGGAGTGGGTGCTGGACAACGCCCGCACCGGGGCGGAACTGCTGGAACTGGGGCGGGGCCTGAGCAGCGAGGTGATCGCCGCGCTGGCCAAATTGATGGGCAACCTGGACCTGATGTACACTGCCCGCAAGCTGCAAGTCACCGCCCACTGCAACACCACCATCGGCACCCCGGGCACCTTTGCCTGCCGGTTACAGCCCAACCACCCCACCGACGATGTGGCCGGGGTCACCGCCTCTCTGCTGGAGGGGCTCAGCTACGGTATCGGCGACGCGGTGATCGGCCTGAACCCGGCCATTGACACAGTGGAGAGCACCACTGCCATTTTGAATTTGTTTAACGATGTAAAGAACAGGCTGGAGATCCCCACCCAGATCTGCGTGCTCTCCCACATTACCACCCAAATGCAGGCGCTGCAAAACGGCGCACCTATGGACCTGCTGTTCCAGTCCATTGCCGGGTCGGAAAAAGGCCTTTCCGCCTTTGGCACCGGGGTGGATATGCTGGCAGAGGCCAAACAAATGATGGAAGAACTGGGCACCTCCCGGGGGCCGAACCAACTGTACTTTGAGACCGGGCAGGGCAGCGAGCTGTCCTCCTCCAGCCACAACGGCGCCGACCAGGTGACGATGGAGAGCCGGTGCTACGGCCTGGCCCGCCACTTCTCCCCTTACCTGGTGAACACGGTGGTGGGCTTTATCGGCCCGGAGTATATTTATGACAGCAAGCAGCTGACCCGAGCGGCGCTGGAAGATAACTTTTGCGGTCATTTGCACGGCCTGCCCATGGGGTGCGATATTTGCTACACCAACCACATGGTGGCGGATCAAAACGACGCGGACAATCTGCTGGTGCTGCTGGCCAACGCCGGGTGCCACTATGTGATCGGCGTGCCCCAGTCGGACGATGTCATGCTCATGTACCAAAGCACCTCTTACCACGATGTGGCCGCCACCCGGGAAATGCTGGGGCTGCACCCGATTCCGGAATTTGAGCGCTGGTGTGAGGACCACGGCATTTTAGAAAACGGCAAGCTGACGCCCCTGGCCGGGCAGCCGGGGCTGCTGATGTGAGGTGAACAGTATGGACAAGCATATAGAGAGCCAAAACGGCGTGCTGGAAGATATTACTGCCTGCACCACCGGGCAATTTTGCCTAAGTGATGATCCAAAGATCGCGGAACTGAAATCCCACACCCCCGCCCGCATTGGCATTGGACGCACCGGCAGCCGGTATTTGACAAAAGCCTACCTGCGCTTTCGTGCCGACCACGCTGCCGCCAATGACGCGGTCATGACGGAGGTGAGCCAAGAGACCCTGGAGCGCCTGCACCTGCCGCAGGTACAGACCCGCTGCAAGGATAAATACGAAATGCTCACCCGCCCGGACCTGGGCCGCCTGTTTGACGCCGAAAACCGGGCCAAGATCAAGGCCATTTGCACCCCGAACCCGGATGTGCAGATCTACTGCGGTGACGGCCTGTCTGCCCCCTGTATCGGTGCCAATGTGCCGGACCTGCTGCCTATGCTCACCCTGGCGCTGGAGCAGGCGGGTATCACCGTTGGCACGCCCTTCTTTGTGCGGTACTGCCGGGTGAACACCGCCCGCACCATCGGTCCGCTGGTAGGCGCCAAGGTCACCTGCGTGCTCATCGGCGAGCGACCGGGGCTGTTGACGGACGAGAGTATGTCCGCCTACATTGCCTACAATGCCCGACCGGATATGAGCGAGAGCGACTACACCGTGGTGTCTAACATCAGCCGCTACGGGCTGGCGCCGGTAGAAGCCGGGGCGTATATTGCCGCCGTAATTCAAGACCTGCTGCAAAAAGGCGGAAAGTAAAGATAAGCATAAAAAGACCTGTTATCCGCTGTGGACAACAGGTCTTTTTTCAGTTTCGATAAGCGGTGGGGGTGGTGCCCTTCAGCTGCCTGAACACCCGGGAAAAGTAACTCATATCGTTAAATCCGCAGGCAAAGGCGATCTCCGTCACGCTCTTGTCCGTTAAGGTCAGCCGCTCGCAGGCGCACTCAATGCGGTAATAATTCAGGTACGCAATGGGGGTCCTGCCGGTGAGTGCCGCAAAAGCACGGCAAAAGTACCGGGGCGACATGCCTGCCACGGCGGCCAATTCGTCCAAAGTGATCGGCTCGCCGTAATTATTACGAATATAGGTGAGCACATTTTTCATTCGGGTGATCTGCTGGCGGCTTTGGGGCGGCTTGGTATCACTGTGCATACCCAAAAGGCAGCCCAGCAGCTGCCACAGCAGCCCCACGGTGGTCCACTCATAGCCCAGCTGCTCCCGCTCCATAGCGTCAAAGATACGGTCCGCCAGCGCCGCCTCTGTGCTGCCCTTGGCCAAGCGGCCGGAAAAGCCGTTCTCACTGGCCAGGAACGCTGCCGCCGACTTGGTACACACCGGGGTGTCCTGGAGCAAGGTGCCCAGGTCAAACACCACGCACTCGTAAATACAGTCGTGCGGCTCGCCCCCGTGGATCACACCGTCGGCGATCCAGGCGCTGTCCCCGGCTTGCAGCTCCACCTGGCGGCCGTCCAGGCTCAGGGTAAAGCTGCCTTGCAGCACCAGGATCAGCTCATATTCCAGGTGCCAGTGCAAGGGCATTTGATACCGGGGCGCGCCCGGCTCCACATAATAAAGCTCTATGGGGAAGTCAAAAGTGCCCCGCTTTTTGTCCTCGTGCAGTTCGCTGTAATTCATAGGCCCTCAAAAAGTGAATATTGTGCTACTCACAGGTGCATATCCTGCGTGCAAAGAAAATTTATATCTAATATAATACAATTAGCATACCATGGCGGGCATGGATTGTCAACCATGGGCAAGGAGGTTTATCTATGCAAAATATCAACGAGATCAAGGACCAGATTTGCGATGTTTGCCACAAAATGTGGCAGCTGGGCTGGGTGGCCGCCAATGACGGCAATGTGAGCGTGCGGCTGGAGGACGGCCGGATCCTCGCCACTCCCACCGGCATGAGCAAATCCTTTATTACCCCGGAAAAGCTGGTGCTGCTGAACCGGGAGGGCAATGTGCTGGAAGCCGCAGAGGGTCTGCGCCCCTCCAGCGAGATCAAAATGCACCTGCGCTGCTATGACAAGCGGGACGATGTAATGAGCGTGATCCACGCCCACCCGCCGGGAGCCACCGGCTTTGCCGTGGCACACAAGGCCATGGATATGTACAATATGATCGAGGATGTGGCCGTGATCGGCGCTGTGCCGCTGACCCCTTACGGCACCCCCTCCACCGTAGAAGTGCCCAACGCCATTGAGCCGTACCTGGAGGAGCACGATGTCATGCTTCTGGAGAACCACGGCGCACTGGCCGTTGGCAGCGACGCCATCACCGCCTTTTATCGTATGGAGAGCCTGGAGCTGTGGGCCAAGATCACCATTAACGCTGTGATCCTGGGCGGCAGCCACGACATCAGCCGGGACAATATTCAAAAGCTCATTGACCTGAGAGGCTATTACAGAGTCACCGGCCGTCACCCGGGCTACAAGCAGTTTAACCCGGACGACGAGTTGCTGCACAAAAAAGACTAAGGAGTACGCTATGTTAAAAGGAATTTCTCCCCTGCTGTCCCCGGAGCTGTTAAAGGCTCTGGACGAAATGGGTCACGGCGACACCCTGGTGATCGCAGACGGCAACTTCCCGGCAGAGAGCATGGGCAAAAACGCAAAGGTGATCCGTGCAGACGGCCACGGCGTGCCGGAGCTGCTGGACGCGGTACTGGCGCTGCTGCCCCTGGACGCTTATGTGGACGCCCCGGTCTCTCTGATGGAAGTGGTGCCCGGCGACACCTGCGGCACCCCCAAGATCTGGGACAAATACAAGGACATTCTGCACCGCTACGAACCGGAGCACAGCGGTATTCAAATGGTGGAGCGCTTTGCATTCTATGAAAAGGCAAAGGACGCCTACTTGATCATCGCCACCGGCGAGACCGCCATTTATGCCAACATCCTGCTGCAAAAAGGCGTGGTGCAGGCATGAAAAAGACCGTAGTTGCCTTTGACTTTGGCGCGTCCAGCGGGCGTGCCATTGCCGGTACTTACCAGGGCGGAAAGCTGGAATACAAAGAAGTCCACCGGTTTGACAATATCCCGGTAGACGACGGCGGCCGTATGTGCCACAACTTCCCTGCCATTTGTAAGGAAGTAGACGCGGCACTGGCAAAAATCAGCAGCGCGGACGGTTTGAGTTTTGACACCTGGGGTGTGGACTACGGCCTGCTGAACAAAAGCGGCAACCTGCTGCGCCTGCCCTGCCATTACAGAGACACTCGCACCGCCGGGACGGTAGAGAAAGTGCTGGCGAAAATACCGGCAGACGACCTGTACCGGGCCACCGGCAACCAGATCATGGAGATCAACACCCTGTTTCAGCTGACCACGGAGGTCACCGCCGGTGCAGAGAAACTGCTGTTTATGCCGGACCTGTTTGCCCACCATCTGTGCGGCAGTATGCAGACGGAGCCCACCATTGCCTCCACCTCCCAGCTGCTGGACCCGGTGACCAAAACCTGGCGGACGGATATTGCCAAGGCCTGTGGTATTGACCCGCAGCTGCTGCCCACCGTTGGCCCGTCGGCCACCGTGCTGGGCAAGACGGACGGCGGCATACAGGTGATCGCCACCGCCGGGCACGACACCCAGTGCGCCGTGGCGGCCATGCCTGCCGCTGCCGGTGAGCAGCCGGCGTTTCTGTCCTGTGGCACCTGGTCGCTGATCGGCTGTGAGCTTGACGAACCCATCCTGACGCCGGAGAGCCGGGCGGACGATCTGTCCAACGAGCAGGGCGCAGGTGGAAAGATCAATTACTTAAAGAATATCAGCGGTCTGTGGCTGATCCAGGAGACCCGGCGAGCCTATCGTCGTGCCGGTGCGGAATACAGCTACAACGACTTAGAGCAGCTGGCACGGGCAGCAGAGCCGTTCACCTGCTTTATCGACCCAGACGATCCCCGCTTTGCCACCCCCGGCGATCTGCCGGAGCGGATCCGCGACTTTTGCCGAGAGACCGGGCAGCCGGTACCAGAGAGCGTGGGCGCCGTGGTGCGCTGCATTTACGAGAGCCTGGCCATGAAGTACCGCTTTGCGCTGGATCAGATCAGCGCCCGCACCGGGCGGCAATTCAATGTGCTGCACCTGCTGGGCGGCGGCACCAAGGACGGCTTCCTGTGCCAAATGACGGCGGACAGCCTGGCATTCCCTGTGATCGCCGGGCCTACGGAGGCCACAGCTCTGGGCAATATGCTGCTGCAACTGATCGCACTGGGCCAGCTGCCGGATGTGGCGGCCGGTCGAGAACTGATCCGCAAGACCGAGACCTTAAAAACCTATGAACCCAAGCCCACGGCAGCCCGGGAGCGGGCGTACCGTGACTTTCAAAACATACTGCGCTAAGCGCAAACGGAGGTAATGACGATGACTTATCCAAAAATCGGTATTCGCCCCACCATTGACGGCCGTTGGGGCGGCGTGCGTGAGAGCCTGGAGGCCCAGACCATGGGCATGGCCACCGCAGCCAAGGCGCTGATCGAAGAAAATCTGCGCTACCCGGACGGCACACCGGTACAGTGCGTGCTCTCCCCCACCACCATCGGCGGCGGCGCGGAGGCAGCCAAGTGCGCCGAATACTTTGCCGGTGAGAATGTGGTGGCCACCCTGACGGTGACCCCCTGCTGGTGCTACGGGTCCGAGACCTTTGACATGGACCCCCACACCATTAAGGCGGTTTGGGGCTTTAACGGCACGGAGCGCCCCGGCGCTGTGTACCTGGCTGCCGTCATGGCCGCTTATGCCCAAAAGGGGCTGCCTGCCTTCTCCATTTACGGCCACGATGTGCAGGATATGTCCGATAAAGAGATCCCTGCCGATGTGGCAGAGAAGATCCTGCGCTTTGCCCACGCTGCCGCTGCGGTAGGCTGGATGAAGAACAAGGCCTATGTGAACCTGGGCGGCATTGCCATGGGTATTGCCGGCAGCTTCTGCAACGCGGAGATGTTCCAAAAATACTTTGGCATTCGTGCCGAGTGGGTGGATATGACCGAGATCGTGCGCCGGATCACCCTGGGCATTTACGATCACGACGAGTTTGACAAGGCGCTGAGCTGGATCAAGGCCAACTGCAAAGAGGGCTTTGACTGCAACGCCGGTAAGGACCTGCCGGAGATCATTCGCAAGTCCAAGGTGGTAGACCCGGACAAGGACTGGGAGTTCATCACCAAAATGACCATGATCATGCGGGATATTCTGTACGGCAATCCCAAACTGGACGAAATGGGCTGGCACGAGGAGGCCCTGGGCAAGAACGCCATTGCAGGCGGTTTCCAGGGGCAGCGCAACTGGACCGACTGGCTGCCCAATGCGGACTTTACCGAGGCCATTATGGCTTCCAGCTTTGACTGGAACGGCAAAAAGGCACCCACGCCCTTTGCCACGGAGAACGATACTTTGAACGGCGTGGCAATGATGCTGGGCACCCTGGTTTCCGGCACCGCCCCCTGCTTCCACGATGTGCGCACCTACTGGAGCCCGGAGGCCTGCCAGCGGGTCACCGGTATGGCACCCACCGGCGTGGCCAAGGACGGCTTTATCCACTTGATCAACTCTGGCGCCACTGCGCTGGACGGCACCGGCGCCAGCCGCAATGCCAAGGGCGAGCCTTGCATGAAGCCGTTTTGGGAGATGACGGACGCGGATATCAAAGCCTGCCTGAACGCCACCGACTGGTGCCGGGCAAACTATGAATACTTCCGTGGCGGCGGCTTCTCCAGCCACTTCCGCTGCCGTGCAGAAATGCCGGTAACTATGCTGCGTGTCAATGTGATCGACGGTATCGGCCCGGTGCTGCAACTGGCCGAGGGCTACACTGCCGACCTGCCGGATCAGATCCACAACACCATTGACAAGCGCACGGATCCCACCTGGCCCACCACCTGGTTCTGCCCCCGGCTCACCGGTGAGGGCGCCTTCAAGGATGTGTACAGTGTGATGGCCAACTGGGGCGCCAACCACGGCGTTACCGTGTACGGCCATGTGGGCGCCGATCTGATCACCCTGGCCTCCATGCTGCGTATTCCTGTGAATATGCACAATGTGCCGGAGGCGCAGATCTTCCGTCCCCACGCCTGGGCTGCCTTTGGCACGGAGGATCGCCAGTCTGCAGACTACCGCGCCTGCGCCACCTACGGCCCGCTGTATAAATAAGACCAACTAAACCAAACGCCATTCTGTTCTTTGTAACAGAATGGCGTTTTCTTTGTCTGCAACTTCTTTTTATTTTTACAAATGCAACTTGTTATAGCACTAGAAGAATGCTATAATGAAAGAGCCAAACATTATTACATTTGAACAACTCACTCACGCAGTATGTCTTTTTATCCTTGATAAAAATGCATGCTCTTATTTGCATACTGCTTTTTAAGTGAGTTGTAATGATGTTTGGCGACAGTTGAGCTATGCGTTTTTTGTGCGTATGGCTTCTGCTGTACGCATTTTTTTAAGGAGAAGAAAGATGAAAAAAGTTATAAAAAAGGTAAAAGACGACCTCTGCGACTTCAAACAAGAAGCCCAACGACTGAAAGCCATTCAGGAAGAACTGAGCAAATTACGAAAGGACAACTGGTATAAAATCAAAAAGAGCGATACCTACAAACAGCAAGAAGCCCGGTTACTGCAAGAGCAAAGAGAAATCGAACAAAAGCATAACCGCAAACAGCGAAAATACTGGATCGTCGGTATCGTGATCGTATTTCTGCTCTTTTTTATCATCATTGAAATCGGCATAGCGACCGAACGAAACCAACCGACGAATGCAGATACAGACACTGTTTCAGCGGTGAATATAACAGACGCAAGTACAGAGGCTTTCAGCGATTTAACAGAGACGACCACAGTTGAAGTCACAACAAAAAAGCCAAAAAGCACCACAGAAAAGACAACCGCCACCAAACCGGCTACGGCCACGACGACCCATTCCGCACAAGAAAAGGAACCAACCGTGCTGACAGTCAAGAACTGCCCGGAACTGAAAAAACTGTTAGAACTAAAAAATCCGGATGACAAGTATGTAAAGGCATTTGCAAAGAAACACAAAGGCGATACCATCCAGTTCAACGGATGTGTCACTTTTGTTTCCAATCACTACAAGGATGGCGGCACGATCTATAAAACCAGATATGATGTTATGTTTGGATACGGTAATTACAGTGAAACCAAGCAAAAGGGTCCAAACTTCAAATACGATAATGTAAATCGCACGGATATGGGATATACCGGAGAGGGTCTCCATGTAGGCAAAAATGTAAAGATCAAAGCAATCGTATCCGATTATGACGAATATACTTCCCTTTTCTACTTAGACCCGATCAAGTTAGAAGACCGTTGATCCGTCAAAACACATAAAAAATCCCCGCACCGTTTGGTGCGGGGATTTGCTGTTATATACGGTCGATTAGATGGACTTGAGCAGATTGGGCAGTTTCACCAAAGCGCCGCCAAGGCCGCCAAGGATCTTATTAAAGCCAACGAAAGTGGAACGATCGTCGTTCAGGATCATCAGCAGTCCCTCTGCCATCTTAGGCGAGAACACGCCCATGGACATAGAGATAAAGTTGCGAATAGGGATCTGGGTTGCCATTGCCGCCAGCATCTGCCCGTCGCCGTTCTCCGCAGAGCCGAATTTCACCATAATTTTGCTGATGAAGCGACAGATCTTGCCACCCCACTTGGTGTGGCTGGCATCATCCAGGCAATTGTACAGGTCAATGGGTTTGGAAGTGTCCCGCTCACGAGCAGGCAGTTCCTTGCCGTACACGGCAGTCCACTGGGCGTCGTCCATCGCCGCCAGGTCTGCGGTGTAGTAAGCCGGTGCCGTCTTTCTGTAATCCGGCACGGCAGCGGTGCAGTCGGAAATGATATTCACAGCCTTGGTCAGGCGAATATCCCGGCTGGAAGCACCAACCATAATGTCAAACAAACCGGTCTCTACCTGCCAATCCTGCAGCTCCACATTGTAGAACGCAAAGGCGCGCTTGGACAGGGTAACGGAAACTTCTTTCTCCTCCCCGGCTTTCAGGAACACCTTCTTAAAGGCACGCAGTTCCTTTTTGGGACGGAAAATAGTGCTCTCCTGGTCGGCAACATAAACCTGGGCGATCTCTGCGCCGTCCACCTCGCCGGTGTTCTTGATCTTAAAGGTCACAGTCAAATCATCTGTATCCTTAATATTAGAAGAGGACAGCTCCAGATCACTGTATGCAAAGGTGGTATAAGACAGACCGTAACCAAAGGGGAACAGCACTTCTTTCTCTGCGGTGTCATAGTAGCGGTAGCCAATGTACACGCTCTCTTTATGCTCGCTGACCACCGGCTGGCCGGGATAGTTGCCATAGGTGGGGTTCTCCTCAAAGGACAGCGGGTAAGTCTCAGAAGTCTTACCGCTGGGGCACACAGCGCCGGTCAAAATACGCGCCACAGCCTTGCCGCCGGCCTGGCCGGACAGGCCGCTGTTCAGCAGCGCCTTAGCACTGTTCAGCCAGGGCATATGAATGACGGAGCCGCCGGCCAGCACCACCACGGTGTTGGGATTAGCAGCAGCCACCTGCTCGATCAGCTGATTATGGTTGGCGGGCATTTCGATATTCTCGCGGTCGTAGCCCTCGCCCTCAAACTCCTCGGTCAGGCCGGCAAACACCACAGCCACATCCGCAGCCTTGGCAGCAGCCAAAGCCTCGGCCACCAGTGCGTCATCCACCTGCTCGGTGCCTTTCTTGTAGCCCTGGGCATAAGTCACATCGACGCCCAGTTCCACCAGGTTGTCATAGGCATTTTCCATCTTGGTGGGGTTGATCACGGAAGAACCGGCGCCCTGGTAACGGGGAGCCTTAGCCATCTCGCCGATCACAGCCACTTTCTGGCCTTTCTTCAGCGGCAGCAGGCCGTCATCGTTCTTCAGCAGCTGAATGGAGCCCTCAGCCACCTGGCAAGCCAGGTCGTGGTGGGCGTCCACATCATAAGTCTTTTTGCCCTCGTCCAGGGTCTTCTTGGCTTTCAGGATCAGGTTGACCACATTGTCTACCCGCTCATTGAGCACATTCTCGTCCAGCTTGCCCTCTTTCACAGCGGCAATAATGCGCTGGGTGTTCAGGTCGCCGGAGGACGGCATTTCCAGATCCGTGCCATTCTCCAAACCGGGAATACGGTCTACGGAAGAGCCCCAGTCAGTCACAAACAGACCCTGGAAGCCCCACTCACCGCGGGCCACCTGCTGTTGCAGCCAGCCGTTTTGAGAAGCGTAAACGCCGTTAATGCGGTTATAAGAGTTCATCACCGTCCAAGGCTGGGCCTCTTTAATGGCGATCTCAAAGGCGGTCAGATAGATCTCGCGCATAGCACGCTCGTCGATCACCTCGTTGATAACCATACGGTATGCCTCCTGCGAATTGCAGGCAAAGTGCTTCAAAGAAGTACCGATGCCCTTGGACTGCACACCGTTGATGATGTTGGCAGAGCACTTACCGGCCAGATACGGATCCTCAGAGAAATACTCAAAGTTACGACCGCAAACCGGAGAGCGCTTAATGTTGGTACCGGGACCAAGGATCACAGAAACCTCTTCCTGCAAGCACTCCTCGCCCAGCGCCTCGCCCTCTTTCTGCAGCAGTTCCTCGTCCCAGGAACAGCTGGAAGTGGCGGCAGTGGGGAAGCAGGTAGCCGGATAAGAGTTGCCAAGACCCACGGAGTCGCCGTTGGGGTTCTGCTTACGCAGGCCGTGAGGGCCGTCCGTTACCATGATCTTGGGCAGGCCCAGCTCCGGGGCCTCCTCCAGGTGCCAGTAGTCAAAGCCGGAAACAAAAGCCGCCTTTTGCTCCAGGCTCATCTTGTTCACAATGTCAGCGTGTTTCATTCTAAATCTCCCTTCACATAATGCCGAATGGAATTCGCTGTTACATTATACAATATTTGCCGGGCGTTTCCAAGACCTTTTGTGAAAAAAAGAAAAAAAGATACGGGATTTTTACCAAAATCACGGAAACGGAACAACCAGCCGCTCCCCTGCCCTGCAAAAAGAGATAAAAAAGCGCCGCCCCTGCTTTACAGTAAAACAGGTGCGGCGCTTGTCCGTTTGCAGTCAAAGCGACTTACTTTAAGAAGCGGATCAGCTCCATAGCGGCGTTGGTGTCGCCGTCTACTTTCAGCTTGCCGGTGGTGAAAGCCAGCACCGGATCCAGCTTGCCGTTTACCAACTTCATCAAGTTGGTGCCGTTAATGATCAGCCGTGCGTTGCGATCGTGGTAGTCGTAAGGCTCCACATGCAGCTGGCCGTCCTTGATCTCTATGTAAAAGATACCCTCTGCTTTGCCTTCCACATCGACCTGGAATGCCAAAGTGCCGGGAATGGACGAAACATCTGCCTTGCTGAGCTTTTTGCGCACAGCCGCAACAACGGACTCGTATGTCATAGCAGCCATTAGTATGTACCTCCTATCTGTTTTTTATCATTATAGCACAATAGACTTGCACATTCAATAGGAGTTGCCGAACATTTATTGTGCACTTTCAACAAATATTCGGCATTTTTGACTTGTAATGACGCGTAAAGACAGGTTATTTATCCTTGGGTCTTGCCACCCAGGCCACCACCAGGGCGCTGAGCACCGCCACGGTCACCCCGCCGGCGCAGGCGGTAAACCCGCCGGTAAACACGCCCATCAGGCCGTCCTTTTGCACCGCTTCCTTAACCCCCTGAGCCAGGGCATTGCCAAAGCCGGTCAGCGGCACTGTAGCCCCGGCACCGGCCAGCTCCACCAGCTTGGGATACCAGCCCAGACCGCCCAGCACCACACCCAGGCACACAAACAGCACCAAAATCCGGGCAGGGGTCAGCTTGGTCAGATCCATCAGCAGTTGACCCACCACGCAGATCAGCCCGCCGATCAAAAATGCATTCAAATAGATCATGTCCGTCACCTTTAATATAGATGAAAAATAAAAAGAATCAAGCCATACAACACGGATGTAGCGGTACCATATACCAGCACCGGCCCTGCAATGGAGAACATTTGGGCCGCCGTGCCCAGCACAAAGCCCTCGTGCTGGAACTCCAGCGCCGGAGACACCACGGAATTTGCAAAGCCGGTAATGGGCACAATGGTGCCTGCCCCGGCGTGGCGGGCGATCTTGTCAAACACGCCGATACCGGTGAGCACCGCCGTTGCCACGATCAGCACCGCCGGGGTGGCCAGGCGCACCTGCCGCTCCTCCAGTCCCAGACTCTCAAACCATGTATTGAGCAGCTGCGCCAGCAGGCAAATACTGCCGCCGAACAAAAACGCCTTGACCGCGTTCATCAACTTTGGGGAATTGGGGCTGGCTTTGTCCGCCATCTTACCGTAATCGCTCTTACTGATACCCAATGCAATCACCTCACTTCTATTATTCATAGAAACTTCACGATTATACCCTTGACATTTGCCTTTCGCTTTTGTAAAATGTCATTATACTATTTGTAAATCTTGATGAAGAGGGTGCCCGCATGCACTTGATTGATGTACGCAATGTTTATAAAATTTATAACCCCGGCGAGAACCAGGTGAACGCTCTGGACGGCGTGAGCCTGACCATTGACGAGGGCGAGTTCGTAGCCATTATCGGCCAGTCCGGCTCCGGTAAATCCACCCTGATGAATATGCTGGGTCTGCTGGATGTACCCACCAGCGGCGAGTATTATATCAACGGCAATTTGGTCGAGGATCTGACTGATGACCAAATGAGCGTAATCCGCAACGAGCAGATCGGCTTTATCTTCCAGGGGTTCAACCTGATCTCCTCCCTGACTGCTATTGAGAATGTGGAGCTGCCCCTGGTGTACAGAGGTATGGGCCGCCAGGAGCGGCGAGAGATCGCCGAGAAAGCGCTGGCTCGGGTTGGACT
The DNA here is from genome assembly GCA_963605415.1 of bacterium. Taxonomy (GTDB): domain Bacteria; phylum Bacillota; class Clostridia; order Oscillospirales; family Acutalibacteraceae; genus CAG-217. The sequence goes on from CAVCUL010000004.1 coordinate 154,047, forward strand.
GGAAAAGCGTGTCCACCATCTGCCTGCAGAAATGAGCGGCGGTCAGCAGCAGCGTGTGGCTGTGGCTCGCGCCATTGCCGCAGCGCCCCCGGTGATCCTGGCCGACGAGCCTACCGGTAACCTGGACACCAAGTCCACCAAAGAGGTTATGGCTATTCTTCATAAGCTGAAGGACGAGGGCCGCACCGTGGTGGTCATTACCCATGATAACGAGATCGCCATGGAGGCGGAGCGGGTGGTGCGTATCCGCGACGGTAAGATCGTGGAGGACTACATCAATCCCGGCTTTGAGGAGAAATACGGCCGTGAGTCCAAAAAGGACAACACCAATCCCATCGACCAGGGCTAAAAGACAATATACCAAACGGGCTTGAGACCATCAGATCTCAAGCCCGTTTGTTTTTGCAGCGACTGCCTACAAGCGGTCGCTTTTTTATCAGGCACAAAGGGTGACAATGAATTTAACAAGCATTGCCGCAAAGATCACAGCGCCCACAACCGCCGCAATACGATAGATCTTGCGCGCTTCCGGGTCCTCTTTCTCTTTCACACTGTAGGCAATACTGACTCCCAGCACCGCCAGGCCGATACACATTCCGATGATAGATACGATCATTTTTTCTTCCTCCAATTCAGCAAAATCGCCGAGTTGATGATCACCAGCACAGACCCGGCGTTGTGGACCAGTGCGCCCACCACCGGGCCAAGTACACCGGTGATCGCCAGTACGATAGCCACAAAATTCAGCAGCATGGAAAAGCTCAAATTGCACTTGATGGTCATCATCATACGGTGAGACAGCGCCACCAAATGGGGCAACTCTTTCACCTCATCGTCCACCAGTACAATATCCGCAGCGTCCACAGCAATATCGCTGCCGATACCGCCCATGGCGATCCCCACATCTGCGCTTTTCAGCGCCGGTGCGTCGTTGATCCCGTCGCCGATCATACACACACTGTGACCCTGATTGCGGGCATTGGCAATAAAGTTCAGCTTATCCTCCGGCAGGCAACCGGCCTGCACCTGACTGAGCCCCAGCTGACCGGCAACCGCCTGTGCCGCTCCTTGATGATCGCCGGTCAGCAGCACCGTCGTAACGCCCAGGCGCATGAGTTGTTGCAGCATAGCCGCACTCTCCTGCCGGGGCAGATCGGCTAGACTCAACCAGCCTTGCAACACGCCGTCAATGGCTACGAACACCACCGTCTCGCCCTGCTCCCGGCGTTCACGCGCCCCTTGGGCAGCCGATTGGGACAGGGCCAGCCCTTCCTGCGCCAGCATACAGTCATTCCCTGCCAGTACCCGGTGCCCGTCCACCACGGCAGACACGCCGCAGCCCGGCAGCATTTGGAAGTCCTCTGCCACAGGCAAATCCTTGCCGTACCGGGTCTTGTAGCTTTGCACCACCGCCTTGCCCAGCGGGTGCTCGGAGTAGCACTCTGCCCCTGCCGTGTAGGCAAACAGTACCTCCGCCGTGTAGTCCCCCACCGTAGCAATGTGAACGACCGTAGGGGTGCCATAGGTCAGCGTGCCGGTCTTGTCAAAGGTAATGGTGTCTACCTTTGCCAGCCGCTCCAGCGCGTCCCCTTGCCGCACCAAAAAGCCGTGCTTGGTCACATTACCGATGGCTGCCATAATAGCTGTAGGTGTAGCCAGCACCATAGAACAGGGGCAAAATACCACCAGGATGGTCACCGCCCGAATGATTTGGCCGCTGACTGCCCAGGTGATCCCGGCAGCGGTCAGCGCGATCACCACGATCCAGGTGGCCCAGCGATCCGCAAGGCCCACGATCTTGGCCTTGCCGGCGTCTGCGGATTGCACCAGACGGATCATCCGCTGAATAGAACTGTCTGCGCCCACCCGCCGGGCCTCCATCTCAAAGGCGCCGTACTGATTGACCGTGCCGCTGGACACCGGATCGCCGGGGGCCATATCCACCGGCATAGACTCGCCGGTCATCACCGCCTGATTGATGGAAGTGCGCCCGGAGAGCACCACCCCGTCCACCGGCACCGTCTCGCCCGGCAGCACCCGCAACCGATCGCCTACCTGAATTTCCTGGGCCGGCACCACTTTTTCGCCGGTTTCCGTCAGCACCCGGCCGGTGCGCGGGGTCAGGTGCACCAATTTTTCGATCCCTGCCCGGGCCTTGGCAACGGTCAGGTCCTCCAGCAGGCCGCCCAGCTGCATGATCATCGCCACCTCACCGGCAGCAAAGTCCTCGCCGATACACACCGACGCGATCAGCGCCAAGGACACCAGCACATCCGCCTTAATATCAAAGGCCGTCACCAACCCGATGATCGCTTCCAACACAATAGGCACGCCGCAAAACAGAATGGACACCCAAGCCGGGTCCACGCACCATACCCGCACACCGCACAGGCTGCAAATCAGTGCAATACCGGAGAGGACAAGTAAAATAATTTCTTTTTTCGTTCCGCCCCACTCCAGCAGGTGCTCTAATTTGCCCATCGCTTTTTGTATGGATTTCATACTCGATCCTCCTTTTATACCCCCATGGGTATAGTTTTATTATACCTATACGGGTATAGGTTGTCAAGAAAGAAACTAAAAAAGCGGCCCGGCAAATGCCGCACACACCGTGCCGGCAAAGGTCGAGCCGTTTGTATTTTTATCCCATATTGGCAAAGCGCTCCACCGCCTTGGTCAGGTCCTCCAAGGTTTTGTCCGGGTCGCCGTGCTCCATACCGTCCTTAATGCAATGCTTGATATGCCCCTCCAGCACCACCTGGCCGCAGCTGTGCAGCGCGGATTTGGCCGCGTTCAGCTGGGACAAAATATCCTCGCAGGGCACATCCTCGTCCACCATACGGTCAATGGCCTGTACCTGGCCGATGATCTTGCGCAGGCGCCGGTGCAGATTGGGGCTGTCCATACACTGTTTCATACGCGCACCCCCTTAGCCCTGCCGGGTGGTGGAGCCAAAGCCACCGTCCCGCACGCCGTCGGCGGCGTCGTCCTCCGTGATCCCAAAGGGCAGGAAAATCCCCTGGGCAAAACCGTCACCGGCCGCCACCGTGGCACTGTGGCCCGCATCGTGGGCGGTGCAGCTCATTTTGATCATAATGTGCCCCTCATTGGAGGAGCCGTAATAATCGGCGTCTATAATACCAACGGTATTGTCCAGCCCGATCCGGTGCTTAAAGCCCAGCCCGGAGCGTGGAAAGATCGCCAGCACCCAGCCCTCTGCCATGCGGGCGCGAATGCCGGTGGGCACCAGTACAGAGGTGTCCTTGGGGAAGGTCACCGCAGCCGGCGCATGGAAATCATACCCGGCAGACCCGGCGGTGGCGCGCTGCGGCAGCACAATGCTGTCATAAACAGCCTGCACATCCTCCGTCTCCGGGAACGCCTTTAGCCAGTCCTTTTGGAACTGGTCAAAACTTACTTTTTCAAACTTGGCGATCTTTTGCATATCCGTTCTCCTTTGCGTTTCTGCTCCCAGTATAACACAAAGAGCGGCAAAAAGGAAGAGCCGATGTGCAAAAGCTACAACCCAAAGGACACGGAAATGGCGTGGTCCACCTTGCCCATATCCTGACCGTCCAGCGCGCCCATACGCTCCTTTAAGCGGCGCTTGTCAATGGTGCGCACCTGCTCCAGCAGCACCACGCTGTCCCGGGCCAGCCCGCAGCTGCCGGCGTTCACCTCAATGTGGGTGGGCAGGCGGCTTTTGTCGTGCTGGGAGGTAATGGCAGCGGCGATCACCGTGGGCGAATATTTGTTGCCCACATCGTTTTGTACAATGAGCACCGGGCGCACGCCCCCCTGCTCTGAGCCCACTACCGGGCTTAGGTCTGCGTAATAAATTTCTCCGCGCTTTACAAGCACTTTTATCACCCTCGTATGCAAATTCAGACCCGGGTGCGGCCGCACTCCCGTCATTCATAGGATAGCCGGATCTGCAAGAATTTAATCAAAGGGAGAGAAAATAAAAACTCCCCTATCATTCTATGCCACCCACCGGTGGGCGCAACTGTGCACGCCCGCCAAAAAGCGGCATAGAATGGTGAGAAAGGAGAGTTCATTATGGAGAAATACGAGGAGCTTTTTAACCCCTCTTTCTTAAAAAAAGAGTCTGCGGCAAAGGACGCCTGCGACGGCCGGCCCCCGCTGCCAAAGGACGCTACCGTGACCATGGCCTATGTGCCGCTGCAAACGGATATTATCACCTACGATGAGGACAAAGCGCTGCAAAACGGCACCCTGTTTCCCACCCTGAACAAAGTCTTTTTAGGAGGGAGCGCCAAGTGAAGAAAGATAAATTGCTGCGCCGCCTGTCCGCCATGCAGTTCGCTATGTGGGAAATGCGGGAATTCCTGGACACCCACCCCAACTGCCCGGACGCCACGGCGCTCTATAACGCCTATAAAGAGAAATACGATACCTTGGCCAAGGAGTACGAGGCCCGCTTTGGCCCCCTGACCTTAAACGGCGCCAACAGCGACGCCTGGCTCCAGGACCCCTGGCCCTGGGAACCCGGCTTTGATAAGGACGAATAAAAAACAACAAAAAGCGGACGGTCCCTGCCGAAAGGCAAAGGATCGTCCTTTCTTTTTATCATTCTCCACTTAAGGTAGTTGCAATCATCGGCTTGCCGTCCCGGTCCAGCAGCGGTGTCAACCCGGCGCCATAACCGGCCGCGTGGTACAAATACTGCACGCCGGTCTCCTTGTCTACCCAAATCTCGGTTACCGTAATCGCACCTTGGGAATAGATCACTTCAAATCTTTGCTTCTTTGCCATCTCCGTTCTCCTTTGTTACACCTGCTCGGCGTGGACGCGCACGCGCATGGGTTTGTACCGGGTCAGCACCATTTGCAGGGCTTCGGACGCCAGCACATCTTTGACAAAGCTATCCGGATCGTCGGCACACACCAGGTCGGCGTATTCCTCCAGCTGCTCCTCCGGCGGGTAATAGAAGCAAATGGTCAGCTCCCAGTTGCCGCTGCGGGCGCACACCCGGCGGGTAAACAGCAGTTCGTAAAATTCCTCGCAAGCCTGGTTGAACACCCCGGCTTCAAAGCGGTACAGGTTCTCCTCGGCGATCTTGTAGCCGCCGATTCCCTGTAGAAATTTGCCCAGCGCCTCCGGCGTGGGTGCGTCATAATCCAGCCCCGCCTCTTCGGCGCAAAGAGCGGTAATGCTCTCCAGGGTCTCCGCCATACCGGCCTCGGTACTGTCCGTATAATCCGTCACCACGCACTCCGCATGGGTAAAACGAACGGTAAAGTAATACAACTGGCCCTGATCGTCCCCCAGCAACGCCGCCAGGCAAAAGGCGCCATCCGCCAGGCTCACTTCCTCATGGAGCCAGGTCTTGCCCACCGGGTCGCCCTCGCTGCAAGTAACATCCGCGTCGTACAGTACCAGCTTCTCCACATCGGAAAAGCTCTCGCTGTTGTCAAAATACAGCACCACCTGGTCCTGGCGGGCCGCCACATCGGTGATCACGCTGCCGTGAAAGGTCTTGCACACACACGCCGGCAGCTTGCTTTGAATTTTAGACAGCGCTCGCTGGTAATCCCGCATAGCATTGTCCGGCTTTTTATTAAATTTTGACTTATCGCCCGTTGCCCGCTGCTGTTCCTCAGCCAGTGCAGCGCAATACCATTCTTTTGTAAAATACTTCATAAACGCCTCCGTGGCCGTTATCGCTCAATATACCCAACGCCCATACCCGGCTGACCGCCGGAGAGCAAATGGGCTTTCAGCCGCCGCTGCAGGTCCGTCCCCTCCGGGTAGTCCTCTGTGCGACGACACTTGGCCCCAAACACCCGCTCAATAGTCTGCGCCGGTAAAGGCAGGTCGCACACCGGGTGAAACAGCGCCGCAAACTGCAAAATATTGCACCCCGGGCGCATAAAATTCTTGTTGCCGCCAAACAGCAGCCAGCTTTCGCTGAAAAAGCAGGTATAGGCATAATCCGGGAACACCCGGTCAAAAAACGCCCGTGCCCGGGCAATCGACGATTGGCAGGCTTCCGGCTCCAGGGGCGCGCCCTGGGGAATATGGATATACACCACCGGCGCGCCTACCGTCAGCGGCGCAGTGCGGGGATAAGCCGCTACCGGCGGCAGACGATACAGCTGGAATTGCAGCCGCCCCAGGCGAAACAGCCGGGCGTCCAAATGGTTTTTGATCCAATGTACATTGTGCAGGCCGCCATCGCCGCAGTTGGCGCACCAAATGCCGATGTCGGCCATGGTGTCTGCAAACACCGTATCGTTAATGCCCAGCTGGCGGTATTTTTCGTGTGTGTCCGGCAGCATAGCCAGCACCACCGCCAAGCGGGTCAGATCATTGCAGTGGTCCAGATAGCCAAAGTGCAGCTTGGCGCGGCGCACTGCCCATTGCAGCCGCCGCGGATGCGCGGCCATCCATTCGGTGACCAGGGTGCGGGTGTCCGTAGGCAACGCCGCCGCATTCAAATAAAAATCATTGATCATTGCTCTTTGCCGCCTGAGTGGTCGGCTTTGTGGTCTTTGCCTGTGTGGTAGCCTTGGTGGTTTCGCTCTTAGCAGTCAGGCCGGAGGACACAATATGGGTAATATTGTAATTCATCTTGTAAAGGGACAGAGTTGACAGCACATTGTTATTTAAGAAGTTGCTGTTGGCATTCTCATCCTGCACGGTAAAGGTGCTGCCCTCCGGCTCATACTTGATGGCCGCAATCAGCCCCTCTACGCCATCCACCTCCTGACCCTCGTAAAACAGATATGTGCCCTTTACGGTGATCACATGGTCGTAATTGGTGGTCTCCTGGGTGGTGTCGCTGGTGGCTGCGGCACGGGTGGTGGTCTCCTTTGACTTTATGCCAAAGTCGTATGTACCGGTAAAGTACAAGGCAGCGCACACAGCCACTGCCGCCACCAGAAGCAGAATCAGCACATAGGCGCCCCTGTGGCTTTTTTTCTTTCTGCGGAACCGGTGGCGCTCAATGGTGGGCGCCTCCAGCTCATCCTCCGTATGCGTGGCGGTCATACCGTCCTCCACCGTGTCCGGTTGGTAAGAGGCGTCCCCCTCCTTGTGCACAATCAGCGGACTGCACAGCACCGGTGCGGCCTCGTCAGCCTTTTCCGTTTGCGGCGCCTCTTTCACGGCAAGTGCTTCTTCCGAAGCAGGTACCTCCGCTGGTGAACTTTCTTCTGCCGGCGCCGGATCCGCCGCGGGCGCTGTCTGCTCCCCTAAGGTTTTATCCTTTTGTACCGGAGCTTCAGTCTCTTGCTCCGGGCGATTATTTTCTTCGTTCATGGGTATGCCTCCAATCCGATGATTCTACCTTGATATTACCATAATCAGTGCCTTTTTTCAATTCATATTGTGTTGAAATTTGAATTTTTTGCTGATATAATAAAAATCAAGGCAAAGGCGGTATATCCCGGCCACCGTTCTATTTCTCACGGGACGAGCATACACTGGTAGCAAAGGCCGAGCGGGCCTGTTACCATTGGAGGAAAATTATGAACATTCTCACCTTTGACATTGGCGTGACCAACATTCGCTATGCGCTGTGCAACGAGCACTTCCGGCTCAGCGATGTGCACACAGTGCCCACCCGTGCCCAGCAGGGCGGCCAGCAGATTATGGAACGACTGCTGGAGATCATCGGTACATATCAGCACATTGACCGGGTGGCCGTGTCCACCGTAGGGCAGGTAGACAGCCAGAACGGCATTGTGGTCTACTCCACCGACAACATTCCCTATTACACCGGTATGATGATTAAAAAACGTATTGAGAATGACACCAGTCTGCCCACTTATGTGGAGAACGATGTGAACGCCGCTGCTCTGGGCGAGGCTCATTTTGGCGCCGGTCAGGGGCAAAAGGACTTTCTTTGCCTGATGTATGGCACCGGCATCGGCGGTGCACTGTATCTGGATGGCCAACTATATAAAGGCAGCACCTCCTCCGCAGCGGAGTTCGGCCACATGATTACACACGCCGGCGGTCTGGACTGCCCCTGCGGCGGCAAAGGCTGCTATGAGCGCTACGCCTCCACCAAGGCACTGATCGAAAAAGTGCGCACCGTTACGGACAAACCGCTGGACGCCTTTACCATCTTTGAAAAAGAGAATTTGCAGGACCCGGCCGTGCGGGCGGTGGTGGACCACTGGATCGACGAGATGATCCTGGGCCTCACCAATCTGATCTATATTTTCAACCCGCCCTTGGTGATCCTGGGCGGCGGGGTCATTAACGAGGATTATATCATTGAGCTGATCGACCGCAAGATCTATAAAAATATGATGGAGAATTATAAAAAGGTCAATATCGTGCGCTCCAAGCTGGGTAGCACTGCCGGCCTCCTTGGCGCCGCCTACGCCGCCGCGCAGTTGTAAAGATGGCTTTACCTGCAAGGAAGCTGCACAGACTGCCCAATGAAATGTATTTGCAAGGATGTTTTTTCATTACCGTATGCACAAAAGAGCGGCGAAATTGCCTGTCTGCACTGGTAGGGGCGGATAGTATCCGCCCGCCGGAAGTCCGCTTGACCCACGCCGGTGCCGCTGTACAAATCGCACTGCAAAAGATCGAAAAGGTGTATCCCGCCTGCCGCGTGCTTTCCTATGTCATTATGCCCAACCATCTCCACTTCTTGTTAGAGATCCGCCCTGTCACGCAAGGCGGGCGGCAGATTGCCGCCCCTACGGTCATTGGGCAATTTAAGCGACAAGTCAGCCGGGAACTGGGCTACAGCCTGTGGCAAAAAGGCTACTACGACCACATCATTCGCGATGAGGACGACTACTTGGACAAATGCCGGTATATTGAAGAAAATCCGGCAAAATGGGCAGAGGACCCATACTATAATAACAGCAGCGCTCCTGCATGACTTACAGGTGCGCTGCTGTTTTATTCTTGTGTATCCAACCGGGATTTAAGGGCGGGGACGGACAGGCAATCGGCGGTGCACAGCAGGCGGCGGTAGCGCTCCATATTCACATCGCTGTGCTCGGTCTCCTTGCTCCACAAGTGCATAGCCCAGCTGTCTGCGCCAAAATAAGTGGGCACCAGCACGCCCACTACCGCCATCTTGGCAGCGGAGAGTACATCACCCTCCAACCCAAGAGGCATAAAGTAGCGAAACAGAAAATACATGGCGATCTGCCGACCGTAATGACTCTCCGTTATCGGGACGGTCAGATCACCGGCGGCCACTTTCTGCGGCCACTGCGGATTGATCAGCTCCGGATTTTGGAACACAGAGCGAAAATCCATCTTCTCGCGCACCGTGGGCAGGTCACCGATTTTTCCTTGCAGCTCCTCTGCAAAGTCCAGCAATTCCGCCAGGCACTGGGCAAGGGGCTTTGTGCCGTCCTGCACCAGAGCGTAAGCGGTCTTGCGCGCAGACAGCAGCGTAAAATACAACTGGGCGTCAATGTCATTGAGCGTCGGCGGCAACTGGTTCATTTCCTCGGAAAAGGAGAAATCGTACTTGGGGTCAAACATCATCTCCGCCGCCACCGGGCAACTAAAGGACAGCCCCATCTCCCGCAACGCGCCAAAATCATTGATAAACCGGGGAAATGTGCGGCAGGTAAAGGGCGTGTGCTCCCCGCCGATGGCAATATGCATATCACATAGATTCTCGCTGTTCAAAAAAGGGCAGCGCTTTCGATCCGCCAAGTGAAAAACAGTATTGCCGTACTCGTCTTTATCCAGAACAGAAAAGATACGCCGACGTATTTCACTCTCCGGCAATGTACGGTAATAGTCCATGGAAGCCGGGTCCGCGTCCACCTCCCAGCCCTGACAACAGGAGTCCGGGCACGCTCCGGCAATGCATGCAAAATCCCGGTAAAAAGCCGGCACACGCAATTTCATACAATCCCTCCCCATTAAATCGGCTTTTATTATATAATGCACCGTTGCCGCCGTCAAGTTGTAAAAGACGAATATAAAGGGAAAGCCCCGGCACAAGCAATCTTGCGCCGGGGCACGGTGTTGTGGGGGCAGCCCCCACCAGGCTGGTATCCGCCCTACTTCATTCTTTTATTCTTTCTTTGCGCGAGGAAAAAGATCCCTCTATATATATAGTGTGCCTTTTTTCAAAAATACGCCAAAAAATCGGCAAAATTTTTCAAAAAAATTTTTATAATTAGTAAAGTGTTCATTAACTTTCAGAATTTAACACCACTGTGTTGACAAAATGCAGCAAATATGGCATATTTCTCTTGTATATAGATGATTTTTTTATTTTTTCCACGCGAGGCATTATGATTGATAAAACATCCCATGCGCCACCAGTAGAAGATGCCAACCAAAGGATTTTGGAGCATTGCCAGCGCTATCGAGATAAATTATATTGGCGCTGTCAGCTATACTTTCGGGATTGGCCGGACTACGCGGATGACTGTGTGCAGGAGGCCTATGTCGAGTTGCTGCAGGCCCTGCGCGCCGGTCGATGCATACAGAATTACGAGGCCTGGCTGTTCAAAGTCGCAATTCTCAAAGGCCGGGCGATGATCCGGGAGGACAAAATGCGCCGGGAGATGCAATTTGAAAAAGATAGCGACAAAGTGATTGCTATGGAAGAGGTCGGCATTTATGCGCAGGCATTCCCGTCAGAATCAGAGCCGGAAACGCCGGACAGTGAAATTCGCCGTCGCGCTATTGCTGTTTTATCTAAACTAAACACCACAGACCGACGCATTTACTACGAGCACTATGTGCGCCACAAATCGCTGCGGCAGATTGCCGACCAGCTGAATATGACGGAAAACGCTGTCAGTAAGCGTCATGTGCGCCTAAAAGAGAAGCTCATGCGATCCATTCGATCGCTGGAATAGCAAAAATCAAAGAACGAAAAGGAAGGAAAAATTTATGACTGCTACACAAAAGAAAGTAAAGCGGGCACTGTTTAACGGACTGCCCAATCTAAGCGATCGGGATCTGCGGCAGATGATCGACCGGGAGCTGGAAAAGGACAGCAGCCAGATCGATATGAATTATATCGACACCTGCTTTGATCTGATGGAAATGCACGCAGACGGCAGGATTACCGTGCGTTCCCGCCGCAAGTGGCTGAAAGCTGTGATCGTGGCTGCCGTACTTCTGGCTGCATCCGTATCGGCTGTCAGCGTCTCCGCACATCTGTTCAACTTTAATATTCCGGCAGAGATCGCCCACAAGATCAGCGGCAATGCCCAGATTGACCCCAATTTGGCGGAGGCAGACACCAGTGCTGCCGGCTACGCCCTAACCGACACTGCCGTAGCCAAGGCGCTGGCGGATATCGGTATTACGCCGGTAACGCTGCCGGAAAAGCTGGCAGCCGGCAATATTCAGTCCATAACCACTCTCCAGAAGGACAGCGTTATGACCAGTGCGCAGGTGCTGTTTGAAGCAGACGGTATCACCGGTGATCTGACAGTGACCCAATATGCCGACAGCAACGACTGGGTGGGAATCGACCAAGTGCTGGATGTGAACGGCGGACAGCTGGTACACGCCAACGGTCTGGATGTTCTGGTGCTGAGCCGGGACGACAGCTGTACCCTGCGGTATCGGGACGGCAACACTGAATACGACCTGCTCTTAGAATGTGACGAAGACACAGCTGTAGCCTTCGCTGAGAGCATGGCCTAAATCAACATAAACTTTAATACAAAAAGACAGTCTGGAAAACACAGACTGTCTTTCTTTTTATATTCCGTTTATGTTACTGCTGCTTAGCCACTTTTGTGTCCGTAATAGACTTAAACAGGGAAAGGGGCTGGTCATATGACAAGTCACAGCTCATGTGCCACACCATAATGCCGCCCAAACCGGCGTCCACCGCGTAGGCGGTCTTGTCGGCGATCATCTGCACCGAGTTGATATACTGAGGTGCGGTCATAGGATTGCCGTCATGGTCAAAATCATTGAAGTACAGCAGGTTGGTATAGCGGTCCAGCTTGCCTGCATACTGGTTGTAATTGCCCCAGTACCCCAGCCGGTTGGTGGGCCGGGAATAAAACGGCACGCCCAGGTCCAGCTGCCCGGCAGAGAAGCCGCCCTTTAGCATTTTGCGAATACCGTTGGCGGTCACCGGGAAGATGGAGTGATACCCGTGGGCGGTGAACATATCGTACAGCATTACCTCTGCCCGATCAATGGCGGCGATCACATCCTCATCAAATCGCAGGTCCCAGGGCGCCACGGCAATAGACAGCAGTCGGTCACCCAGCGCAGCGTCCATCTTGCGCAGAAAAGTGTTAAACTGCTTCCACTCCTGCTTGTTGGACGGGAATTCATAGTCCATATCGTAGCCGTCAAAGTCGTACTTCTCCACCAGCTTTTGCACGCTCTCCACCGTATGGTCTACCTTTTCGTCGCTGAGCATAGAGTTAATGTCCGCATTGCCCTCGCCGTAGGGCATAGCCACATCTACGATCAAGTTGATCTTACGGTCGCCAATGGCCTTGCGCAGCAGCGCCACCCGCTTGGCATAGTCTGCCTCGCCGGTCTCCTTGCCGCTGTCGTCCACAAAGCGAATATCCCCATTGCCGTCAAACTTGGCGGTGCCGAACAGGATAATATCCGTCACGCCGTCCAGCATGGAAAAGTCCGCCTTTTCCGTAATATTATTCACGATCAGGTACGCCGTGACCCGCAGGTCCTTGGCGGTCTTGCTCTTAATGTTGTACACTTCAAAATCCGTCAGCCGGAATGAAGAGGACGCCTGGTTCACAAACAGGCGCAGATAGCGGTACTGCACATCGCCAAAAAAACAGGTGTGCCCGCCCTCAATGCAGTCGCTCTGATAGAGAAAGTCAAAGTCTTTATCCGGGCTGTTGCTGCCGTACAGTTCAAACAGGGTCACATGCTTGCCGCTCTCCCGCACCACCACGGTGTTAAAAGCCTTGGTCTCGCCCAGATCAACGGTAATGTAGGTATTGCTCTCCGCACTCCCCCGTAGACCAAAGGACTTGTGGGTCTTGCCCTCCTGATCGGTGAACACAGCGTCTGTGGCCAGGTCTGTATAACCGGCGTAGGTCTCTTTTACAGCGGCCTTGCCGTTCTCGCCACAGCCGGAGAACATCCCGGCGATCAGCAGCAACGCCAACACCGGTGCCAAAATACGATACAGTTTTTTCATTTTCAAATCCCCCTTTTATCTCAGTGTAGCATATACCGTTTGGAATTGCAACAGAAAAGCAGGACCCTGAGGCCCTGCCTTTCCGCTTATATTGATTTTGACCGTGGGTGCCCCCACTTGTATATCCGGGCCGCAGCCCCGATTACCGGATCACCAGCGGTGTGTACGCAAAGCTGCCGGCTTGCAGCCCCATACACCGCTCCACAAAGATCATATCCCGGGTGTTGATCATACCGTCGTGGTTCATATCCACATAACTAAGATACCCGGCCTGGCCCTGATGGGTGCCAAAGATCAGCTTAAACATATAGTAGTCCTGATCGTCGATCTTGCCGTCCTTATTCCAGTCGCAACCGATCACAGGCACACTGCCGCATTGCAGGTCATGGTCGCTGACCACCACATACAGAGTGCGGCTAAAGCCGTAAGCATAGCGCACAGTCAGGGCGTAGGTGCCGCTTTTCAGCTGCAGGGAGAAGTTGCCCTTTTCGTCCGTGGTAGCCAGGGTGTAGCCATTCAGCAGAATATCTGCGCCAATGGCGGCGTGGGTGCCCTTGGTGGCCGCCCGGTCCGCTGCCAGCACCACTGTGCCGGTCACGGTGTGGGTCTCCTCCGCCACTGTGCCGCTACCGGGCAGCACCGTGTAGCTGCTATCACCGCAGTTTTGGCAGGTGGTAATGCGCACCCCGTCCCGACCGTCGGCCGCAGGGGTCTCGCTGACCACATAGTTATGGCCGGTGGCGGTGGTGTGCCGCTCCTCCAAAATGGCGGAGCAATACTCGCATACGCCAATGGCGTAGCCGTCATGGGTGCAGTCCGCCGCATACACCGTCAGCCACTGAATATCGCCGTGACCGTCGGTGCAAAAGCCCAGGTAACCGGCGTAAATGTCCCGCTTCATGGCGCACAGATCGGCAAACGCGTCTGCGTCCGTGTACAGCTCCGTGGGAATGCTCCGGGTCTTGGCATATACCGCCGCGTCCGACCCGGCCATGGTATAAATAGTCAGCGCCGGGCAACGGGCAAACACATGGGTGCGGTTGGTGCCCAGCTGCACATACTGGGTGCTCTGGCTGCCGATATACACCTCCGTCAGCGCCTTGCAGTCTGCAAACGCACCCGGATTAAAGGTGGCTACACTGTCCGGCACCACCACACCAGCAAGAGCAGTACAATTCCGAAACGCGTAGGTAGGCAGCGCCGTCAGTCCACCGGACAACAATACAGACGCCAGGGCGGTGCAGTTCTCAAACACATTGTCGCCCAGAGTGGTGACCGTATCCGGCAGCTCCAGCACTTTCAGCGCAGTACAGCCGGTAAAGGCGGAAGCGCCGATCTGCTGCAAGCCGTCGGTCAGCTGCACATACTTCAACTTTTGATCGTAGGCAAAGGCCTTATCGCCAACGGTGCGCACGCTCTTGCCCAGTGTGACTTTCTTTAACTTTTCATTACAGGACAGCGCCCAGTCGCCGATGGCAGAGGCGGTGTTCTCCGTATGATCGCTCTTGCCGGTCACAGCGGCGTAAAGAGTAGATTTATCTTTAGAATACAGCCCGGTGCCGTCTGCGTACAAATAGGGATTGTCGCTGCTGACGGTCACCTGCTCCAGATTGCCGTTACCGATGAACTCGGCGGCAAAGGCCTTGGTATAATCCGCAGTGTAGCCCTTTTTGATCTCATAGCCGATCTGCTGCACCTGCTTGCCCAGGGCCACGCTCTTGACCTTATCCGTCTGGGCTGCCAGGAAGTGCATACTCAGTGCAGTGGCGTTGTCGCCCACCACCACAGCCAGGCCGGCGGTGTTCTCGCCAATGCGGCGGAAGCTGTTGTAGCCCTCCACGGAGTAGGCCATACCTGCGCCGGGGATCATGGGCTTTTGGCCGCCGTAATAGGCCAGGTGACAAGCCACCATATCTGCGTTGGTCAGCATATTGACAGCGCTGTCCAGGGTCAGCTGGTAGCAGTTCACCGCGTTGTCAAAAGCGTAGCTCTCTACCTTGGTCAGGGCGCTGCCCAGAGTGATCTTCTCCACATTCAGCATTCCGGCAAAGGCACGACTGCAAACAGTTTTTACACTGTTTGGCAAAGTCAGAAACACCAGTGACACCGCATTTTGGAACGCATTGGCGCCAATGGTCTCCACACCCTCTTCAAAGGCAATGTCTTTCACACCGGTGCAGTCTGCAAAGGCATAGGCCGGCACTTCCGTCAGCCCGCTGCCGATCTCGATCCCGGTGGCGCCGGTGCAATCGCGAAAGGCGCCTACGCCCAGCTGGGTCACGCTATCCGGCACGCTGATGGCCGCCAGTGCGCTACAACCGGCAAAGGCCTCACTGCCAATGGACACGGTGCCGCCCAGGTCCAAATGGGTCAGCGCCTTACAGTCCGTAAAGGCGCGATCGTCGATCACAGCCGCCCCTTTACCCAGGGTCAGATCGGTGAGCCCGGTGCACCCGGCAAAGGCGGTGGTGGTGATCTTTGTCACCGCCGGCAGTTCCAGAACCTGCAAGGCTGTGCAGTTTTGGAACGCATTGTCGCTAATGGTGGCAGCCAGGGGCAGATCCACCGTTTGCAGTGCCGTACAATCGGCAAAGCTGTTGGCGCCGATCTTGGTCACTGCCGGCAGGCTGACGCTTTTCAGCCCGGTGCAGCCCACAAAGGCGTCTGAATTGATATTGGTCAGGCTGTCCGTTGCTGTAACCTGCTCCAGGGTGGTGATCCCGGCAAAGATCTCGCCCAGGTTCTTCACACCGTTTAACAGGTGTACGGAGCGCACCCCGGCCTGCCGTACTTTCCACAGCTGGCCGTTCGCCAGGTAAAAGCCCTGTACTCCTCCCACATTGGTGGCATTGGTGGACAGTGCGCCGGTGCGCTTGTCAAAGTACCAGTCGCCGTCGCCCACGGTGCCGTACAGGTAATTCTCCTCGTTAAAGTCCGTGTCCTCCGGGCCGATCATTTTATACTTTAGATCATTTTGCTTGGCATAGCGAATGGCCTCGCTGGCCGCCGGTGCAATAACGGTCACATCTTCCATTTTGAACACGGTCACATTGCCGTTGCTCTCCGAGGCAGTAAAGCCCAGGGGGTACTTGCCCATCTCCGTCAGGCTCATAGGCAGACGGAAAGTGGCCTTGCACCCGGCAAAGGCATAATCGCCCAGGGTTTTAACACCGCTGACCACAGACACCTCTGTGAGCGCGCTGCCTGCAAAGGCCATACGGCCCATCTGCTGCACCGTGTTCGGCACCACCAGCGAAGTCAGCCCGCTGGTATAAAAGGCATAGTCGCCAATGCTCACCAGCGACTCCGGGAAGTCAATGGAAGTCAGCGCCGTGCAGGCACGAAAGGCGTTGTTCCCAATACGAGTGACGTCCTCGTTCAGCTCCACCGAGGTCAACTTGCGGCAGTTGCGGAACGCGCCGTCGTTGATCTCCGTTACATCTATACCGGTGGCCACCTTTTGCAGGACAGAGTATTCAAAGGCGCCGGGTGCAATGTACAGCCCCTGGGGAATGTCAAACGCCTTGATCTGGGTATAAGCGAACACATCGGTGGGCAGGGTCTCCACACCGCCCAGGCTGACGATCTCCGCCAGCGCGCTGTGTTCAAAAGCGCTCTCCCCCAGCCGGGTCACCGTCATAGGCAGATCCAGTTCGGTCAAACCGGTTTCGCTAAAGGCGCCGTCGCCAATAGCGGTAATACCAGTAAAATCAAAGTTCGTTAAAGCCGTACAACCGGCAAATGCGGTATCCGGTACGGTGGTCAAATTCTTTGGCCAATGTACCGTAGTCAGGGCCGAGCAGCCGTCAAACACGCCCTCGCCCATTTCCGTCACACTGTCCGGCAGGGTGACCTCTTGCAGCTTGGTGCAGCCCGCAAAAGCGCCGTCGCCAACGGTAGTCAGGCTGTCCGGCAGGTCCACCCGGGTCAGGGGCAGATTGGCAAATACCGTGTCTGCCAGCCGGGTCATACCCTCGCGCACATGCACCACCGCCAGGCAGCTGCCGTCAAAGGCAGTCTCCGCAATGCTGGTCACCGTACCTGGAATGGTCAGTTCCGTCAGCGCCACACAGCCACCCAGCGCACTGCTGCCAATGGTAGTCAGCCCCTCCGGTAGCTGCAAGTCCGTTAAGGATCTGCAATTAAAGAATGCAGACTGTTCAATGGACTGCACCCCCGCAGGCAGGTTCACCTGCTCCACAGCGCTGGCGTAGAACATACGCTTGGGCACGGCAGTCATACCGGTGCCCAGGGTAGCCTGGGTCAGGGAAGCAGTCTGCTCAAAGGCGCTGGCGCCTACGGTTGTGACCGTGTCCGGCAGCACCGCCCCTGTCACGCCGGAGCGGCAAAATGCCTTATCGCCAATGCCCTCCAGCAGCGGCGGCAGAGTAATGTCCAATTCCCGACAGCCATAGAATGTGTAATCGCCGATCTTGGTAACGCCCTGGGGCATATTCAGGGTATCCAAATACTTGCAACCGTCAAACATATGGTCGCCCAGGGTGTGCATACCTACCGGCAAGCGCACTTCCACTAAGTAAGTGGCGCCCTTGCAGCTAAAGTTCTCATCGGTCAGGCTGTCCGGCAGGTAAATATCTGTGGTAGACGCGGTGGCAATCACATACGCGTCGTCGCCCTCCGGGCCAATGGCGGTCACGCCCTCTTCCACCACTAAGCTTTTGAGAACGAAGGCGTCCGTCATATCCTCCGCCTCACTCCAGGTTGGCACCAGCACCTGGCCGGAGAACCGACCGGTGCCACTGACCGTTAAGGTATCGGTGTCGTAATCATAAGTCATTGCAATGTCCGCATTCGTCGGGTCGGTACAGGCAACGACGCCGGTCTCCGTATCCGCCGCCAGCGCTTGCAGGGGCGCGCCGGAGAGCGTCAGCAGCAGGCACAAAAGCAGTGCCGTCAACCGCTGTCCAGTTCTTATCCGTTTTGTGTTCATATCGCCCCTCCTTAATCGTCTGTGCCGGGGATCACTTCCGGCAGATCCTGTTTCAGCTCAATTTTGATCTGGTTGGCCTTGGCGTACTGGTACGGAGTGGTGCCCAAATAGCACCGCACCACCAGCCGCTTGGAGCCGTACAGCACCTGGTCCTCCATCACCGGGGACAGGCAGTTAAAGTTCACATCACGCAGCAGCACGCTGTACAGCGCTCGCTTGCCGATATACTTGACCGTGCCGGGCACGGTGATTGCCGTGGCCTTGCAGCTTTCAAAGGCACCGGCCTCGATCTGCTCCACGCCCTCCGGCAGCACAATAGTCTTGGCGTTGGTGGCACGGAACGCGTCTTCCGGCACCACGGCAATGCCTGCGGGCAGCCGCACCTCCGTCAGTCCGGGGCAGTAGGCAAAGGCCCGCTTGCCAATGGACTGAACGGTCCCGGGCAATGCGCCGATCTTCAGCTGCCGACAGAAGTAAAAGGCATTTTCACCGGCCGATTCCAGCTGCGCCGGGAAGTTGAACTCCACCAGCTGGCAGTCGGAGAACGCATAGTTCCCTACGGTGGTCAAATTCTCTGTACCGGTCACCGTTTGCAGCGCTTCGCAGCCCTCAAAGGCCCAGGCGCCGATCTCTGTGACCCGGCCCTCCAGGTCTACGCGCTCCAGCAGGGCACAGTCGTTGCACAGCCCCTCCGGCACCGCCGTTACCTGCGGGCCAAGGCTCAGGGTGCGCAGCGCCGTTTGTGCCAGCGCGCGGGAGCCGATGGTGGCCAGGTTCTCCCCGGCGGTCCATTCTTCCAGTGCGGTACAACCGGCAAAGGCGTTCTCCCCTACCTGCACCGCCGACGGCAGGTCCGCCGTGGTCAGCGCCGTACAACCGCTAAAGGCATTGTCGCCCACCAGGGTCACATACGGCAGAACCAGGTTCTCCAACTCGGTGTGCTTTTGGAACACGCCGTCTGCAATGGCAAAAATGCGGTTACCCTCTACGGTATCGCAGGTGAGCCGGGCAACGGTCCCACGGTAAGCGGTGATGTACGCCCCTGCCCTGCAAAGCAGGTAGTCGTACAGGTCCGTTTGGCAAATGGTACTCTCTCTTGTTTCTTCATTGGGTCGCACGGTAATGGGTATTTCCACCAAAAAGCCCTTGTACAGAATGTTCAGGGTCACATCTGCCGTGCGGTTCATATTCACTTGGGTGGTGTAAGTGCAGTCCGCCAGCGCCACCGGCTTGGTGGTGCCGTCGCTCCAGTCTGCCGTTAAGGTCAGACCGTCGTAGCTGAGCTGCTCGCCGTAAATATAATGGCACTTAAAAGTTTCGTTCAGCTGGGCATTCAGCCCTATCACCCGTACCGCCTTGGTGGTCTCCTCCGGTCGATCCGGCTGTGTGGGCTTGTGGTGCACATTGTCGCCGGTCACTTTCTTGGTGGTGGTCTCTTTCTTGGTGGTGCTCTCCTGCTCACCCGACCCGGTAGTTGTTTCCATTGTGGTGGGCTGGGTGGTCGTAGGCGCCGTGGTAGTCTCCTCCGGCGGGCGGGTGGTGGTTTCTTCCTCCCTGCTGTCGGTGGTGCGCTCCGGCACCGTAGTGGTCTCGGCCTTTTCCGTGGTGCCGGGTACGGTGGTAGGCTCGTCATCGTCGTCCTCACCGACAATGACCTCCGGCCCCTTGCTCCGCACGCTGGCAGTAATGGCCTTACCGATATGCTCTAAAATGTTATAATCAAACGCAGCGTCTACCATGGCGTTTACGCTGATGGTGGAGGCCAGGATCGCCGCAGCGATCAACGCGCCCCGGGCTGCGCCGTTCAGTCGGGCCGTATTGCCGGCCTTGCGCTGGATCAGGCGCAGGAACGCTTTGTCCTGCATCAGCGGCACCAGCACTGCTAAGTGGTCCCGATCCTGCCGAATTTCCAGCAGGGCGTCTACGCATTCATCAATCAGGTCGCAGTTCATTTCTGCTTCCGGCTTCTGCATTTCTTCATCGATCACCGTCTCTAACAGACGGATCAAATCGTCCTGGTTCACTTTTTCTGCAATGGTTTTATCAATATGCAGCGTCGCCATAACGCGTCCTTTCCGGGAGTTAAAACAGCTGGTTTATGATCTCCCTTAATTTTTTTCGCAGCCGATGGAGCCGCGTGGTCACTGCCGGTACGCTCATATTCATGCGTGCGGCAATGTCTTCGATCTTTAGATCCTCTATGTAACGCATAGAGAACAGGGCTGCGTCCGTGTCTGACAGAGCGGCACTGATCTGGCGGGAATATTCCTCAAAGGTCAGTCGCTCGTCCGGGTCCGCATTCTGGGCGGGGATTTCGATCACTTCGTCCAGGGTAGTGCAGTTTTGCGCCCGCTTTTGCCGATCAAACTGCTTTTGCACCAGGTGGTCCGCCGTGCGGTACAAAAACGCCCGTGGCGCTGCAAACGCCTCGCCGGTGCGCAGCCGCTTGTAGTAGATCACAAAGGCCTCTTGCGCCACATCCTCACTTTTGTGCGGGTCGCCCAATCGAGAGAGCGCATAGCGGTAGATCGCCGTGTAATACTTGGCGTACCCCTCTTGCAACAGATCGTCTGCTTTCTTTTTCTCGCTGCCTGCCAAATCGTGCCACCTCCTTTCAGCCGCCTTTCACTTAGTAGTCCGTTGGGCGGGTCAAAACCTTACACCCTTTTGATATTTTTTGCAAAAAAGTGTGTCGCCTTATTGTACCACATTTTGACCGGTTCTGCCTACCGGGGGCAACGAATTTTGACGGATTTTTATCGACTAAGAATTTTTTCGATTCATCGCATATATCGACAGACTTCAACGGCACCGGCAGGATATAATGCAGCTGTAGGGACAATCCCTGCATCGTGCGCTTTGGCACAAAAAAGAAAGAGGTGTACCAAAATGAAAAAATGGATCAATTCGGCGATCGCCGTTCTGCTGGCCTGCATTTTCCTGCTGCCCGGCACGGCCTTTGCCGCGGACAACACAGACCCTGTACCGGAGGGCGACTACATTGCAGCCGATCCCAAAGAGGACGATGTGGTTCTCACCCAGGACGATCTGCTGATCTTGGATGCCGCCGAGGATTACGGCACCACAGCAGCCGACGCGCGTACCAGTGGGCTGATTACATCTGCCACGCTGAACTTCACCATGAACAGCAACACCATGACTATCAGCGGCCTGACCAAATGCGCGTCCGGTGTAAAAAAGTGCGGCTTTACCAAGGTGGTCGTTATGCGCAGACTGAATGCCAGTTACTCTTGGTCTGCTTACCAAACATACAAGGATTTGTATGCAGACAGCACCACCTATACACTGTCTAAAAAGTTGGTCGTGAATTCGGGCTGGTATTACTATGTGGAGGGCGTACATTATGCAAAGAAAAGCGCCCTTTCTACCCAAAAAATCACATCTACAACCAGCGCAAAAAAGGTTTAATCCCACAAAACGCAATCCGCCAAAGCCACAAAAAACACACCGGTCGCCCGGTGTGTTTTCTTATTATACATGCTACGATCCGTTCGACAACCCCCAACGGCGTTGTCACCGTCTTTACCAGTGACGCAAAACAGATCGTGGGGCTGGGGCTTGCTCCCTCGTGTGCACAAATTGACTCGTAGGGGCGGATACCATCGCCCGCTATTTATAACCACTCGATAAAAATATTAAATGTAGGGTGCGATGAGTGAATTGTGCACAGCACAAGAGACACGAAGCTCCAAATGCGTCAGCATTTGGGAGAAACAGTCCGGGGGACTGTTTCGTAGCGAGTGCATTATCGCACCGCATATAAAAGACTCCCCGGCCAATTTATTTCACCTGTTTTTCCAACACGATCCGTTGCTCTTTCATACCCAAGGATTTGTAAAACGCCAATGCCTGCGCATTAAACGACCATACCATCAAGTCCAGCCTTTCGGCACCGATCTCGCTTGCGATCTCCTCCATTTGTCTGTATAACTTTGTGGCAACGCCCTGCCGACGGCATTGTTCAACCACAAAAATGGCATCAATATAGATGGATCTCACTGTCCGGTCTTTGACGGTTGCAAAAGCGATCCCGGCAATTTCTTCATTTTCAGCAAAGGCCAGTGCAATTTTGTTCTGATCTTTAAGCATCGCCTTGTATTCCTTTTTGGTGATCGGATGCTGGTTTTCGGTATAAAAATCGCTCCTGTTTTCAACATGAATTTTATGCAGCTCCGCCATCATCTGCTCCACTTTTTCAAAATCGCCAATTGTCAATTCCCGTATCATAATACCTCCAAAAAGCAACTACCAGAAATTTTAATGTTCATAGATTGCCGCTGCATATTCCCACATCAAAATGCAAGACCTGTCAACAAACAGCATTCGATCGGTGCAGCACAGAAAAATATATGGTATCCACTATCCATTTTATCTTAATAAGGAAATGGCATTAAATCCGCAAGGCACACAATGGTGCCTGCGTTATCCACCACCACTTGTATCTCGCTTGAATGACTGAATTGTCCCATAAATTCTCGGCAAGCGCCGCAAGGGGGCAAAACTTTTCCGCTCTTGTTCACGGCAATCACCGTGTCTATATCAAATTCACCGTTGGTGATCATTGTAGACAAAGCATTTCGCTCCGCGCACATACCCAGTGAGCAATCGGTGTCCACGCACACGCCTGTGTAAATATGGCCTTGCTTTGTGCATACAGCTGCGCCGACACCGCCGGAACACATTTGTTCACTGATCACCTTGGGCAAGGCAACGGCTTTTGCTGCCTGATATAACTTTTGAATTTTCTCATCCTGTATAGTATGATGACTGTATTTCTTCTTGATCATTTCCATCACCTTTTCATATCGTCACGCCGCTTGTGCAAGCATAACCACTACATAAGACCGTACAAATCCAATCGTAGGGCGGGGGCTTGCTCCCGCCGTGTCTATCATGGAAACATAAGACGGTAGGGGCGGATATCATCCGCCCGCATACTTATATTAGCGCGTCCCCTCATCGTTCCTGCCCAAGAACTTGTGCGAACACATTATAATTATCATCCGGTCGGCCATTATTTTTAATGGCAAAAACCACTTTAGAAAACCCGTGGCTATAAGGATCCTCTTGCAGCACTTCACGAAAGGCCTGGGCCACCAATTCCGGCGGATTGCGAAAGGCGCCGCAGCCAAATGCGCCTAATACCAGCACGGTGACTTGGTGTTCCATAGCCACACGGCATATTTCCCGAATCCGCGACTTAAATAAATCCTTTAATTCGCTGGGCGTAATATGCACCGGCTCACCAAGATAAGGCGCGGCGCAAGTAAGTACATCCACCTGAAACCATTGCTCCCTGGGTAATAACTGCGGCACTGGCTGATCGTCTTTGAAAACCACCACTTCCGGCGTATAAACCACCCGATCCGTGAACAGATGATCCGGTCGATTGCGGTGATATTGATAATATTCCGTCTGGACACAGGGTGAGAAAAGGCAGGGATACAGATTGCTGCTGCGGCACAAGCACTCCTCCTGGGCCATAGCACCATGCTCTACGCCACCACCGGCGTAATGGGGATTGGCAAAGTTCAGCACCGCCACATGCTCGCGCTCATTCCCGTTTTGCAAACACTTGCGTGCCGCAGAAAAAGTGGTATCTGCCACCACTTCCACATCAGGCGTATCAAAATACAGCCACTTGTCATAATAAGCGCCCTGATTTTTGTCCCAAAATAACGGAAAAACAACAGTCCAAGCCTTGGACTTCTCCGTCTCAGCGCATAAAAATGGGTCCGTTTTGATCCGACGCATCGTATCGTTGAAGCATTCTATAAGCTGGCGCACATTTGCCATAATGATCCCTCCACCATCATTATAACGAAAACAGGAATACACCGCAATACACAAGCAGCAGATGAAATAAAAAAAGCGCGGCATCCGCCAGGAAAAAGTAAAGTAAATATGAAAAAAGCCTCTCACAAAAGTGAGAGGCTTATGTCGGCACAGACCTATTTTTCCAGGCAGTCGCCCGCCAAGTATCTTCGGCACGAATGAGCTTAACTACCGTGTTCGGGATGGGAACGGGTGGACCCTCATCGTAATAAGCACCGACTGACTGTGATGGTAAAGTCACAGTATTTGAAGAAATGACCTGTTGGCAATACCTAAGGTCAAAATGGTGACCCGTAGGAGAATCGAACTCCTGTTTTCGCCGTGAGAGGGCGATGTCTT
>CAVCUL010000005.1:0-137576 GCA_963605415.1 bacterium
ATAATAACACATTTCTCAATGCAATCAACTTTTACTCCTTACAAAATGCGTAATATGAAATTTATTGTAATTGTATCTAATGTATGATATAATAAATATGAAGAAAGAGGTAGAAACATGGAGTTTAGCAAATATCAATTTATAGGAAAACTGAATACAGAATTCCTTGAAATCGAATTTGGTAAACTTGCAACAAATGAACTGATTCTGACTGACGAACGAGATGAGCATATCAAAGAAAGACATGCCCAAGATTACAACTTATTTCATAAATGCGTTTACGATGTAGTAAATATTCCTGATGTTATTTTAAGAGACTCAAAGAATCAAAACACAGTTTTTTACATAAAATATATTGAAGAAACGCACTTAAATATTGTCATAAGGTTATCGCTTGAAATCGAAGGCAATGATAAAAAGAATTCAATTATCACTTCCTATCAATTAGGTACAAAGACCTTGAAGCGTTTGAAGAAAAATAACAAAACACTTTACAGCAAGGAATAAATCTGCTATAATAAAGATACAATAAAAGTGGTTTAGAAGTAGAGAATGTGCTGCTACGCACCCTTTGGGTCAAAAGAAATGTGGAATTGGCACACCACCGTAACCATTATAAAAGCAATCCGGTATTAATTGCCGGATTGCTTTTTTGTTTCCCCCTTTAGAGAGGACGGTAAAAGGAGTCAAGACATAAACTCTTGACTCCTTTACTCTTTAGTCGCCCCAATCCGGTGGAGTGACAATCGGTTCATCGCCGCCACCGGATGTCGTAATTACATCAACGGCAGCAAACTTTTGAATGTCTGAATCAGGCTTGATGTACTTTTCCTTCATCTTAATACCTCCTTTTATATTTCATATCTATCACTAAATGGATATGCGAATTATTTGCCTGCGTAGGCTTTTGCGGAATTGCCGTAACGCATCATTGCGTCTGTAACAGCCTTTAACTTTGCATCAGTAACAGTTGCGGCATAAGATTCAACACTGTACTTAAGTGTATAGCTGACTTGCTCATCGCCTTTGTATGCAGTGATAAATACTTCATCACTCATTTGGTTTGCATAAACACCGTCAAAATAGAAATACCAATAACCGTCTTTGCCTTTTTCGAAATTATCCGGATTTTCGGCATAAGTATATGTCAATGTTCTTGATCCTATTTTTACTTTGAATGAAAGGTCATCAAGAGTAACATTTGTCATATTAAGCGGTATTGCAATTTCAACCGAATTATTCAGCCTTAATGCAGTACCAAACTTTACAAGCCTGTTTTCGCAGGTTTCATAACTTGCATTCTTGATGTTTGTTAAATTCAAATCATCTGTACTATGAAGTGCTTTTTGCTCATCGGTAAGTATATCGGTAAGTAAATTATCGGTTTTATAATTTTGATATACCTGACAAGCCTCGCCGTAATACACCAAATCCACCAGCAAAGTTTTAAGCTTTGCAGAAGATGTCGGCTTATTCAGCGTTGACTTAATATAGTCGGTTGCACTGTATTTATAAGCATTACCGTTATATGTCACACCGTCTTTGACACCATAAAATGTAATACTTACATCATCACCTAAAGCCTGCGGTGAAATACCGGTATAATCAAAAACGCAATATACAGTCGAACCTGAAGTTAATGTTTTACCTGACGAATACACTTTTTCGGTTTTACCGTTTCGGGTAAACTCGGCATACACTTCGTCATAATAATCAACTACATCTTTGGTAATGTAAGTTGCAAGTGTGATGCTGCTTTCAAGCAACAGAGCATTACCTCTGCGACGAAGAAGAGCCGTATTCGGTGCCTCTTTCGTTTCACTTTCACCACAAGCGGAGCAAGTACGAGTCTGCGTGCCATCTTTATAATCACTTGATGAATTATAAACAGCATCGTTATTGTATTTCCAATCTGACCAGTTATGTGTATGTTCAGGTTCTTGTTTTTCTTCAACAGTCACTTCAAGATCTGTGCTGAAATCACGATAGGTAATCGTAACATTTTGTTTACCGACTTTTGTTTTATCAAAACCTGTAACCGCATAACCTTTCTTTATGGTTTGCTGATCTCCGTCGGAATAAGTCAAAATCACCTTGCCGCTGCTTAAATCCAAATCCTCACCTTGAATAATTTTAATATCATTCGGGAATTCAAATTCAGCATCAACAACCTTCTTTTCACTTACATTCACTTCAAATGTAGCGGATTTACCACGATAACTTACTGTAACAGTCTGTTTTCCTACATTTTCAGAATTAAATCCTGTAATTTTCAAGCCGTTTGTTACGGTTCTTTCATATCCGTTATCGTAGGTAACATTAAACTCCATACCGGCAGTATCTAATTTATCGTTTTCTACATACTCGGTTTTTGACGGCGGTGTTAATGAAACAGAAGTAATATTCCCGATTTCGTGATATACCAATCCATTGTCGTTGCAATAATCTTCAACATAGCTGTTCGGATAAGTATAAACTTCGGCATCTTCTGCACCATAGAAAGCAAGATCGTGGATATTATTAACATTTCCATAGAGGTACAGTTCGGTAAATTTAACACAACCATAAAATTCCGAATTGCCGATTTTAACAATACCCGTACCAAATTCTGTTTTTTCCAATCCTGTGCAAGCGTAAAATACACAATCTCCTAATTGTGTAACGCTGTCTGGAATTGTAATTTCCGTAATACTGCTGCAAGAACGGAATGCATAATTGCCAATTGACTTTAACGAATCAGGCAAAATGATTTCTTTAACCTTATTACAGTTGTAAAACGCATATGCACCGATTGTTTCAACAGCATTGCCGAGAGATAAATCATTAACAAGAACACAACCATAGTAAGCATAATCACCGATCGATTTTACTGTGTTTGGTAAATCAACAGAAAGTAAAGATGCACAACCAAAGAAAGTGTATTCGTTGATTTTATCTACACCGACAGGTATGTTGATTGACTTCATACTGTTGCAATCGTAAAAAGCATAAGCACCGATATTGCGAACCGTATTCGGTAATTTAACTTTTGGAATCAGCTTACAACTGTCAAAAGCGTGCGAGCCGATGTTAACCAGATTCTGATTTATAACGATATCATCTATTGCAATGTCATTATAAAAAGCATGATCATTGATATTTACAACAGAGTCGATATAAAGCTGTTTCATTGCAGGGCAATTGGAAAATGCATAATCATTGATATTTACAACAGAGTCGATATAAAGCTGTTTCATTGCAGGGCAATTGGAAAATGCATAATCATTGATATTTACAACAGAGTCGATATAAAGCTGTTTCATTGCAGGGCAATTGGAAAATGCATAATCATTGATATTTACAACAGAGTCGATATAAAGCTGTTTCATTGCAGGGCAATTGGAAAATGCATAATCATTGATATTTACAACAGAGTCGATATAAAGCTGTTTCATTGCAGGGCAATTGGAAAATGCATAATCATCAATTGTATCAGTATTTACAATTTCAACACCCAGCACGGTATCCGAATTAGCGAAAGCATTTTTGCCGATATTTTTGATTCCGTCTTCAATATAAATATAGCAAATACCCGAGGTTTTACCATCATATACAGACGCATCAATTGTACCGTCAACGCCACGGAATGTAGCCATCACTTTCTTGCCCGGATTTGCAAAAACATTTGCTCCGACAGAGGAAATTGTATCCGGCAAAGATATCGTTTCAAGCACGGGCATATTGAAAAATGCTTTTTCTCCGAGTGTTTGAATATTGTCATTTACTACAATATGCGAAACATATTGAGAGTTAAGAATATTGCCTGCAATTATGCCATTAACATAGTAAAATGTTGCCGTAACATCTTTGCAATGGTATCCGGACTGAATTGCATTATAAAATGCGTTGTCACCAATCGTTTCCAAGGAATCGGGTACAATCAAATTGCGAAGTAACGGATTATCCTTAAATGCCTCGCTGCCGATTGCTTTTATGGACTTTGAAAGTTTATACTCGCCTGATTTAACTGTTTCGTTTCCGTAAGTAACAGAACTGAGCTCGTAACAAGAGTCAAAAACATTCTTGCCGATTGTCGAAATATTTTCATCAAGAATCACATGATGAACGCCTTGCTGTGCAAGCAATTTGTCGGCAACCGTGCCACTGTTCTTGCGTATTTCTACGGTAATATCATCATTATAGAAAAATACATTCTGACCGACTGAACCCACAGAATCCGGCACAGATGCCAAATGCAACGCAAAACAATTCAAAAATGCTGCGTTTCCGATATCTGCGGTACTATTCGGTAACGTGATTTTTTCTAATTTTTCGCAATTCTTAAATGCACTGCTACCGATTGTTTTAAGCGTTCCTGGAAGTTGAATGGCTGTAAATGCATTATTGAAGAACGCAGACTCACCGATAGATGTCGCTTCACCCTTAATGGTAACATCCGCAAGAGAAGAGCAGTTAGAAAAAGTACGCTTTTTTATTTCCGTTACACCCGTTGGTATGGTCATGGAGGCAATGCTCGTGCAGTTTTCAAACGCTTCATTGCCGATTGAAGTTACAGTGGTCGGTATTGAAATTGTAGAAAGCAAACCGCAATCTTTAAATGCTCCGTCGCTGATAGTCAACAGATTTTTACGCAATGTTGCTTTGGTCAAATTGCTGTTTTTTGCAAAAGCGAAATTGCCGATAACGGTTGTGGCAGAAGGAACGCTGACTCTGCCAAGAGCACAATTATAAAATGCATAATCGCCAATGGATTTTACACTGTAACCGATTACAACGGTTTCAAGTTTTTCGCAATTATAAAACGTGCATTCTCCGATAGATTCGGTAGTTGTGCCGATTGTAGCATTTACCATTGAAGTACAATTGTAAAATGCATAAGCACCAACATACTTTGCGGTATCCGGCACAACGGCCTCTGCAAGTGAAGTACAGTTATAGAAACAACCTTTACCGATAGATTCAACACCTTCGGATATGGTTACATTTTTAAGGCCTGTACAATTATTAAAAGCATAATCCCCGACAGAACTTACAGTTGTTGGAATTGTGGCATTGATCAGTCCTGTGCAACCACTAAAAGCATATTTACCGATTGTTTTAATATTCTTCGGTATAGTTATGCTTTTTAATGTGCTGCATTTAGCAAAGCCATGGTCACCGATAGATGATACCGTATGTCCGTCAATCTCCTCCGGTACAGTTAATTCCGTAGATGTGGTTTCGCATCCGATAATTTCTGCGGTATCATCGGATTTAATGATGTAATAAAAAGTATCATTGCCTTTTGTATATGAATCATTCAAGACAGTTTTATTACTGCTGTCATAATCATAACCTGCAGACGGCTGATATACTTTCAAATTGCAAGAAGGAAATGCATTTGTACCGATTTTGGTTACGGATCTCGGTATTGTAACGGTAGAAAGAGCAGTTCCTTTAAATGCATTATCACCAATGCTTAATAATTCATTCGGTAAAATCACTTCGGAGATTTTGCTGTTATTCTTGAACACGCCACCTGCGATATGCTTTACCGTGTCGGGAATAGTAACCGAACTTTTTGTTCCGTTATATTTGATAAGAACATTGTCACCAACGGTTTCAAATTCATCAGTCAAATTATTGTACCATGGGTTGTTTTGAAAAGCGTAATCGCCGATAGAAGTGATACCATCATTTAAAACGACTTTAGTTACATTTTTGTTATTAGCAAATGCACCGCCCGGAATTTGCGTTGCGTCGGTAATTGTAACAGTTTTTATTGAGCTTGGTGTTTTATAGTCATAATAGCAATAGTATCTGGTGTTGCCATTGATACGATTGACATAATATACTTCATTGTTATATGAGCAACCATCTTGCTTACTATAAACATCTCCGACTTTCAGATTACATGACGAATCAGTATGGTCGCTCGATTCTTCAGTGAACCCAAAAATATAGCCAAAGTTTGAAGTATAACCAGTGGCATATCTACTTGCTCCTACAAACGGCAAGGTGATTTCCGTTACATAGTTGCAACCTTCAAAGGCGGATTTTCCAATGGAGAAAACTGTTTTTGGGAGTTCGACTGAAGTCAGCCCACTACAATTCTTAAATGTTTCTGCATAAATAGCACTGATTCCAGAACCGACATTCAAACTTTTTACGCCTTTACAGTTTTCAAAAGCATTTCTTCCTAAATATGTAACACTATCAGGTATATTTATTTTGCTGATTACGGTACAGTTAGCGAAAGCGGATTGATCAATGCGTTTCACCTTGTTCGGGATATTTAATACAGTAAGATTTGAGCAGCCATAGAATGCATAATCGCCGATTGTGGTTACATTTTCGCTAATATTTAATTTTCCAATTCCGTTACAACCATAGAAAGTATATGCACCAATAGCCGTTACTGAATTTGGAATAAACACTTCTTGCAGATTTTTGCAATTATAAAACGCATATTTGCCAAGCGTTTCAACATAATTTGGAATTGCAAAATCTTTTATTGTGTTATTTTGAAAAGCGTAATCACCAATGGAAGTGATACCATCATTTAAAACGACTTTAGTTACATTTTTGTTATTAGCAAATGCACCGCCCGGAATTTGCGTTGCGTCGGTAATTGTAACAGTTTTTATTGAGCTTGGTGTTTTATAGTCATAATAGCAATAGTATCTGGTGTTGCCATTGATACGATTGACATAATATACTTCATTGTTATATGAGCAACCATCTTGCTTACTATAAACATCTCCGACTTTCAGATTACATGACGAATCAGTATGGTCGCTCGATTCTTCAGTGAACCCAAAAATATAGCCAAAGTTTGAAGTATAACCAGTGGCATATCTACTTGCTCCTACAAACGGTAATGTAATATCTTCTACATTATTGCAACCGTAAAAAGCCGAATCACCGATACCTGTTACTGAACTTCTAACCAATATGGAAGTAATATTATCTTTATACTGATACCAAGGTGCGTTGCCTTTTGAATAACTTGGTATACTGCCTTTGCCTGTAATTTCAAGCAGTCCGTTATCATATATAAACCAATTCACATCATCATTAAGACTGCCTTTATCTGTTATGGTATAAGATGATGTATCAACATTGTCTGCTGCAAGGGCATCATATGCATTCCTTGCAGCCTTTAATGCTCCGTAATTAGAAACATTTGATTTTTGCGTATCGCTTAACGCATTATACGCATTTTCAGCAACAATAATTTTTGCTAAACTTTTGTCTGTATAATGCACTTTGCCGATAGCGTCAATTTTCTTTTCAACTGCTTTTACTTCGGCATCAGACTTGACAACCGATTGCTTTGTACTCAGATGCGTATTGTCAATCGAACCTGCAAATGCAGGAACGGCGTAACTAAAAGCCATCAAAATAGATAGAACAACACACAGAACTTTTTTCATTTGCTTTTTCATAATATTTCCTCCTCAGTTAATATTTATAAAATACTTTTCGCAAAAACGATTAAACTTTTTAGCTGTCTTGGGGCTCATATTAGGATGTACTCTAATAGAGACAACTTTCATGTTGTTTAGCTTTATAAAAGTATCATGTGGACAAAGGACAGTTTTTCTTGCCCATTTTGTATAATCAACGATTGCTCTAACAAGTTTATTGTTATTCTTAGCCATTTCATCAAAATTGAACATATGCATTTTCTGGGGAAATATTGGATTTATCGGTGTAGCAACAAGCCTAAATTCCTCTTCATCTTCATATTTACTTTTATCTTTAACAATTTGTAAACTTGACAAGTATCTATCATTTCCAAAGTAATCAACGATTTTATTTATATCAACATTTTCAATGTATTTTATATCATGACCTTTGACTTTGAAATCATTGATAATCTCATTACTGTTTACACATTCAACCCCCAAACAAATATAGTCATTATCATATCCCCAAAAAGTATCGGAATTACCATTTGTACTCCAACACTGGCAACGTGTTTGCAATGAAAGTGCAACTATGTTTGTAATGTCAGTGAAAATTTCATTGTTGGGCATGTCGGGATATCGTTTTTTGTAAATTTCAATAAGTTCTTTACAGTTTTGTATTTTACTTGCGTATTTCACAAAAAGGCTTTCAAGCGAATCTTCCCAAACTTCTGAATATCGAAACTTAAAATATTTATTGAGGTATGCATTTTCAAATTCATCATATTTCATGTATCTATATAAACGCATTATGACCCTCCTAAGTTTAATACAACATAATCCACATTATGTTGTACATAGAGCAATAAAAAAGCCTTCCATAAAATTCGAAGGCAAAAAAGAGCATAGGAAAATAAGCCTTTTCAAAATTGTCGAAAAAGATAAGCAGAAAGGGCTTTGTTGTCATGTTCAATTTTCGACAAATTTCAGTTTTTCATGCTTTTCGCAAGCAAATTGCTTTACAATCTGTCCTTATTATGATATAATTCGATATGTAGAATTATGTTTATTGTATCAGTTATGAAATTCAATACAACATAATGTGGATTATGTTATTCGCCGCCGATTTTGGCGGATTTTTTGTTTTTAGGCTAAATTATCAAGTGCATATTTTCCATACGGCGGCGGTGCTCCGTACCTGTTGAGATAATATAAATTCGGGTCGTATTGATACTGCCGTGACCGAGAATATCCGCAAGCTTTGCAATATCTTTTTCAATCCCATAAAATGTGCGTGCAAACAAATGACGTAAATTATGTGGAAACACCTTTTGCGGATTGACGTTAGCATCTTTGCACAATGCTTTCATTTCTCGCCAAATATTCGTGCGGTTTATTGGTTTGCCGCTTTTCGTTACAAAAATCATACTGCTTTTTATTCCTTGCTCTGCTGCCCAGCGGAGCAATTTTTGTTTTAGTTCTTTCACGATAAAAACCGAGCGTGTTTTTGCCTTGCAGTTTACGATTGCTTCACTTTGCTTTACCGCCTCAACCGTGATATATTGCAACTCACTGACACGGATGCCCGTGGCACATATCGTTTGAATAATTAAATTAAGTCTTTGATTTTTCTTTTGTTTTGCCGCTTGACACAGTCGCTTGTATTCTTCTTTTGTCAGTTCTTTTTCTTCCGAACAGAAAACTTGCTGTTGTAATTTTAGTGATTTAACTCTCAAATCAAACCAATTCAGAAAAGCAAATAAACTGTTGATACTTGCAAGCATTGAGTTCACACTGCGAACAGCATATTTTTCTTGCAAGTGATTTTTGTAAGCGATAACAATTTCTTTTGTAACGACCTCGTCTTGTGAATAAACCGAAAACGCTTTCACATCACGAATATATTTTTCAATCGTTGCTGTACTTTTCTCTTGCAACTCTAAATTTTTCTTGAAATCATCAATAATATCTTCTGTTAAAATTCGTCCTTCCATTGTATTTACCTCCGAGTAAGTGTTAATCATATTGTACCCGAAAAGTATGAAAACAAAATTGTCGCTCTAAAAGGTTGTGGTATGTTACCTTGAACAGAACGACATTGCAAGTGTGATTTTCTATATTCACCTTTGTATTTTTGATGGATAAACAATATAAAAGATGAGGTTTGCCCTACAGCTTGGGCGAACCTCTTTTTGCGTGAAAATAATTTGTAAATTTTTCTAAAAACACATCAACAAAACTTGAATTTTTCTCCGTATTATAGAGGGGTATTTTTCATAGTGAAGTCAAATGTAAACAAGGTGTAAAGAAACTTGAAAAACACCCGAACAAAATTGAAATTTTTCTCCGTATAGTAGAGGGAGTTTTTTGAACGGTGTCTTTTCTTTTTGGTTTTCACTTAGCAAAATATTCTCTCGAATAATTTGGAAGGAGGTTTTCGTATGCATAATCTATACACGGTCAACAAGATTTAGTGCACCGTGCTTTAGGGTTTATCGACAAAGAATATGAAAAGCTTTGATTTAGAAAAATTATGATTTTTGAAACGAAAATTGATGGCTTTTGAGTGGACTTTGAGGCGGATTTCAAACCGTCGATTTTAAAGCAGGATAAAGGCGTATGATTTTCGGGCGTTGAAACGCCCGAAAACGCCGTCCGGCAAAGCCTGTCGGCTTTTCAATTCGTAATACTTTTGCGTATGATTTCAAATTCGTATGCAGTTGAGCGTGTTTTTCGCAGAAAATCAAGGCTTTTGCGTATTCGGTCAAGCGTTGCCGTATGATAAACCTATTTTTGAAAAATCAGGCAACGCTGTGAGCAAAAATTGGCGAATTCGCTCTGAAATAGAGTGACTCGTCGGACTTAAACTAAAAACGGCTTACAGACGATTTGTGCGAGTCTGTGAGCAAAGAAACGGAGGTGATAGAGTGTATAAAAACTTTGATGAAATGCCCGTAATGCTTTCAGTCAATCAAGCAGCGGAGGTGCTTGGTATATCCAATGTCAGTTTGTATAAGCTGATTGAAAAAGATAAATCATTCCCTGTTGTTCAGTTGGGCAGAAGAAAATCCATTCCAAAAGAACAACTTAAGAAATGGATTGATGAAAAATCTAAAAACAGAAATGAATAATTCAATTGATTCTGTTAAAAATACACTTGACTTATATGCTTAATAATGATAATGTTTAAGCATAATAGTAAGGTGATTAAAATGACAAAAACAGAATTAATTGAAAAAATGTTGCTTGAAAACAACGGGTATCTATTAACCTCGCAAGTGGTTAATGCAGGAATTTCAAAAACATATTTTAAAGAAATTATTGATAAACTGCAATTGGAAAAAGTGGCACAAGGTATTTATATTACTCCCGACACTTGGGCAGATGAGTTATACATTGACTGTCTTGTGAGCAACACAATTATATTTTCCCACGAAACAGCCCTGTATCTACATGGAATTATGGAGCGAGAACCTGCAACTGTTTGTGTTACCGTTCCACGAACATATAATGCAACTGCGTTAAGAAAAAAAGGATATAAAGTATCCGCCGTTACCAATGAACTTTTAGATTTAGGGAAAACAAAAGTTACAACCAATTACGGAAATGAAGTTCGTGTGTATGATATGGACAGAACCGTTTGCGATATTATAAAATCAAAAGACAAAATGGATATTCAGATTTTTCAAACAGCAATTAAGGAATATATGAAAAGTAAAAATAAAAATCTAACTCATCTTATGCAATATGCAAAAGCATTGAAAATCGAAGATAAGGTGAGATTATACACGGAGGTGATGTTATGATTAAATCGACAAGACAATTAAAAGATAAAATGAATAACATAACAAACGGCAATTCAAAAATGTCCCAAACATTATTCAGAAATTACTTTATGGAAAGATTTCTTGAAAGGATTTCACTGTCAAAATACAATAATAACTTTGTTCTCAAAGGCGGAATGTTGGTAGCTTCAATGCTTGGACTTGATTCAAGAGCAACAATGGATATTGATACAAGTGTATTTTCAATTCCACTGACTGTTGAAAGTGCAAAGAACCTTATTGAAGAAATAGCCAAAATTGATATTGATGATAATGTAAGTTTTGAAGTTACCGATGCAGAAGAAATAATGGAAGAACATGATTATCACGGCGTAAGAATAAAACTTATTGCTAACTTTGGAACATTTAAGCAACCGATAAAAATAGATATTTCAACAGGTGATGTTATTACCCCGTCAGCAGTTGAGTATAACTATAAGCTGATGCTTGAAGACCGTTTTATTCCATTACTTAGCTATAATTTGGAGACCTTACTTGCCGAAAAGCTTGAAACTATCATAGCAAGAAGTACGGCAAATACAAGAATGCGTGATTTTTATGATGTATATTTATTATCAAAAACACAACACATAGATATGCAGAATTTAAAATCGGCATTGTATGAAACTGCAAAATCAAGAAATACGGATTTATCGGAAGAAAATGTTGAACTTATTTTAAACGAAATATCCGAAAGCAAGGCAATATTTGACAGCTGGGAAAAGTACAAAAGAGATAATTATTATGTTGAGAATTTTGATTGGATTGATGTAGTTAATGAATCAAGAGCGTTAATTGAAACAGCTCTTGAAATTGAGCAAGATCACGGCTTCGAAATGACAATGTAATATCTTATCAAGGTTTTTGAATCTTCGGATTTGAAAACCTTTTTCTATATAAAAATATCTGGCTATTGAAAAAGGCTTGTGGTAATGTTTGAGTTGCCAAAAGCAGAAAGGAGGCTGTGTTTATGGCAAGAAGAACAAAAGGCGAAGGAACACTTCGCAAAAGAAAAGACGGAAGATGGGAAGGTTGGTTTAACATCGGCAAAGATGAAAACGGCAAAACAAAACGAAAAAGCGTTACCGCAAAAACCAAATCCGAATGTCAAGAAAAGCTGACCAAAGCCAAAGAAGAATATCTGAAAGAGCAGTCGGTGTTATCTTCTCACACTTACTTGACCAATTCCGATCCCACGCTTAATGAATGGTACGAAATATGGATAAACACATTTTGCAAAAATGTGATCAAGGACTATACCGTAAACGGTTACGAGCAAAGGTTCAAAACCAACATCTTACCTGCGTTGGGTGATATGAAATTAAGCGAGCTGTCTACCGTAAACTGTCAGCAGTTTTTGGTGGGATTATTCAGTGACGGCAGGCAACGAGGCAGAGAGAAACACGGAAACGGATTGGCATATTACTCGGTAAAAGGGATAGAGAGAACACTCAGTTCTTGCCTTCAAAAAGCGGTGGATGAAGATTTAATTCCAAAGAATCCCATATCAAAAGTGAAGTTGCCGAACTGCACAAAGCCTGAAATGAAAACACTGAAGAAAGAAGAATTAACAGCTTTCCTTGAAGAAACCAAGCGTTCTGGTTGCTATGAATTTTACTATCTTGAACTGACAACGGGTATGAGATTGGGCGAAATCTGTGCTTTGGAATGGAATGATTTAAGCCTTGAGGACAAAACGATAACGGTAAATAAGGCGGTACAAAAAATTAAAGGTGAGATAAAAATTAACACACCGAAAACAAAAAGCTCTATCAGAACGATAAGATTATGTGATGAGTGTATTCGGTTATTAAGTGAGTTAAAAGCAAATCAAATACCAAAATCGAAATACATATTCCCATCATCTGTAACAGGCGGAATTAAAGACACTTCAGCCGTAACACGAAGATTACACAGAATACAAGACAGGGCAGGCGTGCCGAGAATACGCTTCCACGATTTACGACACAGTTTCGCCACCTTATCCCTTGAACAAGGCATGGACATTAAAACAGTATCGCATATGTTAGGTCACACAGACGCAGGATTTACAATGAACACCTATATGCATGTAACGGATTCCATGCAAGAAAATGTTGCAAACACAATGGGAAATTTACTCGGCGGAAATGCGGCAAATTCATAAATGGTCAATAGATGGTCTTGGACTGAAAATCGAATAAACAAAAGAAATCTCACTCCGTAAAAAAGAGTGAGATTTTTTATTACATATTGAATTTTGAAATTCATTTCTGAAAAAGAAAAAACCTGCGAAAACGCCGTGTTTACGCAGGTTTTGGAGCTACTGGTCGGACTCGAACCGACGGCCTGCGCATTACGAATGCGCTGCTCTACCAACTGAGCCACAGTAGCATTTGTTCAATTTTTCGCTTGCTTTGAGCCCAAATCGGCGAACAGCCTTCCGTTTACGAATGATCTGCTCTACCAACTGAGCCATATCAGCGTAGCGTACTGCGTCGCAGCACGGCTAAAATTATACAATATTCCACAGAGAAAATCAAGACCCAAAATCACAACGCCGCTGAAAAAGTAAAAATTATATTGGTTCGACCTCACAAAATCTCCAGCAATTTGGAAAAGACAAATTCCACGGCAGATTTACGCACCTGGTTGCGCCCCAAATTGCCAAACCGGCAAGTATAGGTCTGCACCTGACTATTTATGCAAAAGCCAAAGCAAACCATGCCCACCGGTTTCTTGGGCGTAGCGCCGCCGGGACCGGCAATGCCGGTGATGCCTACGCCTACATCGCTCTCTGCCGTTTTCGCCACGCCCTGCGCCATTTGCGCTGCCACCTGTTCGCTGACTACACCGTGGTCTAAAATCGTATTTGCCTGCACACCCAAAAGCTGAATTTTCGCATCATTTGCATAGGTTACAAAGCTGGCATTCAGCACCTTGGATGCATTGGCTGCATTCACCAGCGTACCGCAACACAGCCCGCCGGTGCAGGACTCGGCAAACGAAATGGTATAGTTCAGCTGCATCAGTCGCTCCACAACCTGCTCCTCCAGCGTCATGTCATCACCTCTTTTGAATTCTAAAATTCAGTATAGTCCTTTTGCAAAAAAAATGCAACCATTCGAAAAAAAGACTTGCAATATAAGGCCATTTATGCTATAGTATCTAAGCAATCGGGGTGTGGCGCAGTTGGTAGCGCACTAGACTGGGGGTCTAGGGGCCGCAAGTTCAAGTCTTGTCACTCCGACCAGAAGGACGGCTTTTTTAGCCGTCCTTTATTTCTTTCTGTTTCCATTTTTGACTTAAATAAGCCGAATTTTCGCTTGTATAAAAAATGGAAAGGCAAAAACTTCTGGCATAAGCCAAAATTCAATCACTTCCTTATGCAAACGAATTAAGCGATGACAATCTTGAAAAAGAACTCAACCAAATCCAAAAGTGCAACAATCTGTATTATCATGCTCCTTGCAAATACAACTATGTCATGAAAAAGTACGAGAACAACAAATCAAAGGATTCGGCAATTTGAAAGAGCGGCTTGAGCATTGAGTTCAGGCCGCTTTTGATGTTCTTCGACTTTTGTTCAGGGGTGCGGTACGGTGTTGCAATCCTATTGAAATAATGATACAATGACCACATAAGGGGGGACTTCCTAATGCAAAAAAAGATCTATACTGTGGCTACGGCCCATTTGGACACCATTTGGTCCTGGGATTTTGAGACCACCGTGTCTCGGTACATCTATAACACGCTGGTGGACAACTTTGCACTGTTCCAAAAATATCCCACCTACCACTTCAATTTTGAGGGCAGCTATCGTTACGAGCTGATGGAGGAATATTACCCGGAACTGTACGCCAAAATGCAGGACTATATTGCCCAGGGGCGGTGGAGCGTGTGCGGCTCCGCCTTTGAAAACGGCGATGTGAATGTGCCGTCGCCGGAGGCGCTCTTTCGCAATATTCTCTACGGCAACCGCTATTTTGAGGAGAAATTCGGCAAGCGCTCGGTAGATATTTACCTGCCGGACTGCTTTGGCTTCGGTTGGGCGCTGCCCAGCATTATGGCCCACGCCAACTTGATGGGCTTTACCACCCAAAAGCTGGGTTGGGGCGGCGCCTACGGCATTCCCTTTGATATTGGCGTGTGGCAAGGGCCGGACGGCGCGCAGGTGCTGGCCAGCCTGAACCCCCACGATTATTACTTTACGCTGAAAAAGCTGCGGGACTGGGACTTTGTGCAGCAAAAGCTGAAAGAAAATGAAAAATACGACCTGAACAGCACCATGATCTTCCACGGGATCGGCGATCGGGGCGGCGCGCCCAAAGAGGTCTCCGTGGCCTTTGTGGAGCAGGAGATCAACAAAAACAAAGACAGCGATGTGCAGGTGCTGGCGTCCGGCGCGGACGACCTGTTCCGTGACCTGAACGCACAGCTGACCCCGGAGCAAAAAGCCAAGCTGCCCCGGTGGGAGACGGAACTGGTGATGCAAAATCACGGTGTGGGCGGCTACACCTCCCGGGCCGTGGGCAAGCGCTGGAACCGCCGCTGCCAGGAGTTGGCGGATATGGCGGAGCGCTCCGGCGTGGTGGCCGATTATCTGGGTACCGCTCATTATAACAAAGACGCCATGGAACTGAACTGGAAGCGTACCATTGCTCACCAGTTCCACGACGATCTGCCGGGCACCTCGGTGCAGCGCGCCTATCGCCGCAGCTGGAACGACTACGGTATGGCCATGAACGGCTTTGCCGGTGAGTTGACCCAGGCTGCCGGGTCTGTGGGCAGTCTGCTGAAAACGGACTTCTGTGCCGGTACGCCGGTGACGGTATTTAACAGTCTGGAAGTGGACCGCACGGACGCGGTGACCCTGGAACTGCCAAATTGGCCCAAGGCTTTTGCCCGGGTGTATGACCCTAAGGGCAGGGAAGTGAAAAGCCAGGTGAACCGCTACGAGAACGGCACGGCGGAGCTGGTATTCGTTGCCACGGTGCCGGCGCTGGGCTTTGCGGTCTATGATGTGCGCCCCTCCGATGTGCCCTGCCGCCTGCGGGGCAGCCTGTCCATCAGTAGCGAAAATCAGATGGAGAACCAAAAGTACATTGTGCGCCTGAACAAAAAGGGCAACATTACTTCCATTCTGGATAAAGAGATGGACGAGCAGGAACTGCTGGCAGAGCCGATCAGCCTGGGGCTGTTCAAGTACACCGGTTCCAAGCCCTGGCCTGCCTGGGAGATGAATTACAAAGAAGCCAATAAGGACCCGGACCGCCTGCCCAACCCGGTGACGGTGACCATTCAGGAGAAAGGCCCGGCGCGGGTGTCCTTCTGTGTGGAGCAAAAGGACGGGGACTCTACCTTTAAGAATATCATTGCCCTGACCGACGGCGGCAGCCGGGTAGAGGTGTATTCCGAGATCGAGTGGCGCAGTCTGCACACCATGGCGAAGAACAAATTTGCCTTTGCCTGCACCAACCCGGAGGCCACCTTTGACCTGGGGCTGGGTACCATTCGCCGGGGCAATATGACGGAAAAGCTGTTTGAAGTGCCTGCCCAAAACTGGGTGGACCTGACGGACAAAAG
The DNA here is from genome assembly GCA_963605415.1 of bacterium. Lineage (GTDB taxonomy): Bacteria > Bacillota > Clostridia > Oscillospirales > Acutalibacteraceae > CAG-217. The sequence goes on from CAVCUL010000005.1 coordinate 16,781, forward strand.
CGGCGACTGGGGCGTGTCCGTGCTCAGCGAGTGCAAGTACGGCTGGGACAAGTATAAGGACAATACCCTGCGTATGACCGTGCTGCACAGCCCGGTGCGCAATTACCGGATCGACGCCATGCAGTCCATGATGGACCTGGGGCTGAACCGATACAGCTACGCCCTGTTTTCCCATAAAGGGCAGGTGGGCGCCGACACCCAAAATCAGGCCCGCGCCTTTTTGCAGCCCCTAACCGGGCATGTGGAGCAAAAGCACCCGGGCGTGCTGGGCGCTGCGTACAGCTTTGGGACCGGCTCCCACCCCCAGGTGGTGCTGCGGGCAATGAAGTTGGCAGAGGACGGCGATGAGATCGTGGTGCGCCTGAACGAGGGCGCCGGTACGCCGGTGGAGCACTACACCCTGCGCCTGGGCGCCGGTGTGACAGAAGCCCGAGAACTGTTTGCCTCAGAAGAAGAAAAAGGCCCGGCCACGGTGGAAGACGGCTGCCTGGTCACGGACTTTACACCGTATCAGATCAAGACCTTTGCCCTGCGGCTGCAACCGGCGGTGCAGGCGGGTCACGCAGCCAAGGCTACGCCCCTGGCGCTGCCTATGGATGTGCAGTTGATCACCAAGCAAGGGGAGCAGGGCGAACTGCCCCTGTCCATTCCCGCAGAGCGGATCGGCCAGCAGGTCACGGCGACCGGTATTCCCTTTGACATTGCAAAGGACGGCAAAAATGCCCTGCGTGCTGCCGGTCAGACCCTGACCTTAAAGAAAGACACCCGCCGACTGGCGCTGCTGCTGTCTGCGGACAGCAACCGCATTTTAGACTTTACGGTGGACGGCAAAGCCGTGCCGCGCTCGGTGCTGAGCCGTACCCGCCGCTTTGCCGGCTGGGATCTCTATGATCTGCACGAGACCGCCCATATTCAAGAGGGGCAGCTGGGGTATGTAAGCACCCACAGCCACAACCCGGACGGCACGGACGCCATTGCCAAGGAACTTTATTTCTATATTTTAGTTTTAGATGTGCAGGGCGGCACGGTGGTGCTGCCCCGGGACGAAGAAACGCTGATCCTGGCCGCAACGGAGCTGAACACGGTGGCTGCGCCCTGTGTGACCCCGCTGTATGACCGGGTAGAGGACCGCCCCTTTGACTACACCATGCGGATTGGGGATAAACTGCGGTACCTGCGGATGAAGCCGCCCTGGCATATGGGCGACAAGGGTCGTTATTTCAGTTGCTATAATCGAGGGAGAGAGAGGAAAACCCAATGAAGCCGAAGTTTGATGAAAATTGGAGCACTACCAACGGCGGTGTGCCGCTGAACGACAGTGAGGTGGAACGCTATATCAGCGTGGTGCCTCGCCCAAATCAAGTGCATCTGGCAAATCAGCCTTTTTACTGCTTTATGCATTTTGGAATGAATACCGCTACGCAACGGGAGTGGGGCAGCGGCAAAGAGACGGTGCAGGATTTTACCATTAAGAAGATTAAGCCGGAGCAGTGGGTGCGAACGGTGAAAGCCGCCGGTGCCAGCGGCATTATTCTGACCTGCAAGCACCACGACGGCTTTTGTCTGTGGCCCAGTGAATATACCTCTTTCAGCGTAAAGAATACGGATTTTGACGGCGATATTGTAAAGCAGGTGTCTGACGCCTGCGCCGCCGGCGGGCTGGATTTTGGTGTGTACCTTTCCCCTTGGGATATGCACGAGCCCACCTACGGAACGGCGGAATATAATGACTATTTTTGCAATCAATTAACGGAACTGCTTACCAACTATGGCCATGTCAGCGAGGTTTGGTTTGATGGTGCCAAGGGCGCCAATGTGCCGGACTTTGAGTATGACTGGGCACGGTATTATGCCCTGATCCGCAAACTGCAGCCGGACGCACTGATCTCCATTTGCGGCCCGGATGTGCGTTGGGTGGGCAACGAGGGCGGCAAGACCCGAAAAAGCGAGTTCTGCGTGGTGCCTGCCAATTTGGCAGACGCGGAAAAAACCCACGAGAAAAGCCAGCACGGCGAGGATGATGCGGCCGCTTTAAAGAAGCTGAACAATATGGATGAGGATTTGGGTAGCCGCAAAATTCTGTCTATGGCGCAGAATCTGATCTGGTATCCGGCAGAGGTGGATGTGTCTATCCGCAAGGGTTGGTTCTGGTCTAAGAACGAGGACCGCACGGTCAAGAGCGCTCGCAGGCTGTTTAAGTTGTACTTGGGCTCCGTGGGCAACAACTGCACCTTGCTGCTGAATGTACCGCCCACCAATAAGGGTGTAATTCACCCCAAAGACGCCCGTGCCTTAAAGGGCATGGGTCAGGCCATTCGCAAGATGACGGCGCAGCCGATCATCACCTACCAGTTGGGTGAATTGAAGCCGGAGCAGGGGTATATTGACTTTGACTTTGATCGTGTGCATAAGTTGAAATATGCAATCCTGTCTGAAGAAATTCGCAAGAGCCAGCGGGTGGAGGCCTTTGAACTGTGGGCCAAGAAGCCGAACGGCAAGATGAAGCGCATTTATAAAGGCACGGTGATCGGTATGAAGAAGATCGTGCAGCTGCGCCGAGGCTTTAACTGCCTGGGCGTGCGCCTGGTGATCCGCCAAAGCCGCAGCACCCCCAATATTGCCGAGATCGGGTTTTACGAATGACTTTCGAATAAGAGTCGGGCTACGGCCCGGCTTTTTATCTTGCTATTTTTACCATCGGTGCTATAATAGTCCTGTTGCAAAGAAAGAAGGCATAGAATGAAGGCGAAAAAGCAAGCGTATCGCTGGGGTATGTACCTGCTGGGGCTGCTGTCTTTGGCGCTGGGCATTACCCTGAACACCAAGTGCGGGCTGGGCGTGTCGCCCATTATTTCCGTGGCCTACAGTGCGGCGCTGATTTTGAAGTTAAGAGTGGGGGACACCACCATGGTGCTGTACGCCGCCTTTGTGGTGGTGGAACTGGTGATCCACACCGCCCACCGGTGCAAGGCACGGCAGTATGTGCTGGATTTGTTGCAGCTGGCCTTTAGCGTGGTGTTTACCCGGCTGATCAATGTGTTTTCCGTTTACATTCCCCAGTTGGACACGGTGTATGCCGGGCGCTGGCAGGGCAGTCTGCCGGTGCGACTGCTGGTGCTGGCCGTAGCCATTATCCTTACCGGTATCGGGGCGGCGCTGTCGCTGAATATGCGCCTGGTGCCCAATCCCGGCGACGGGGTGGTGCAGGCGGTGGCCGACGGGATCGGCAAGCCGGTGGGCTTTACCAAAAACTGCTGGGATATTTTAATGGTGGTGATCAGCTCCGGGCTGACCCTGGCGCTGTACAGCCGCATTGCCGGTACGCCCGGCCAGGCCTTTTTGTCTGTGATCGGCATTGGCACGGTGCTTGCAGTGATCGGCGTGGGTCGGGTGATCGCCCTGTTCAACCGGCTGACCTATACCCATATGACCCGCCGGGCGGGCGTAACGGCGCCTGTAAAAACAAACGCATAGTATAAAAAAGGACTTGTTCTCGTGAACAAGTCCTTTTCTTTTGGCTCGGTTTACTCCATGGCGCGGGACACGGTTTCTCCGGCACGAGAGGCGGCTTCGCTGAGATCGGTGGCGTCTTCACGCACCTTGGAGCCGGCCTCGGACGCACCCTCGCTCAGTGCCTCACTGAGGGTTTTTGTTGTGGATTCGGTTGCAGCGGTGGTGTCGCTAACGGTGGTGTCGCTAACGGTGGTGGGGTTTTCTTCCTGCTTGGCGCAGCCCAGCAGCACGCTTGCCAGCACTGTCACGGCCAATGCTAAGATCATCAATCGGTTTTTCATAGTGTTGCCTTCCTTTCGGTTCTATTCTGCCCGGCGTGGCCGGGTTTATGCGTTTTTTTATTTGGTTAGAGTGCCCTGGTCGCTGTACAGCAGCAGGAGAATGTCCTCCTCTGCGCCGGTGGCGGCGTTCAGATACACCAGCGCGTCCTCCCCGGTATCTGCCGAATGGGTGAGCACCTCGATACAGGCCACCTCCCGGCCGTCCTTTTTGGGGATCAGGCACTTTTTGGTGCTCTTTACCTCCAAATAGGGACTGATCTTGGCGGTGGCTGCCTTTTCCGATAGGGTGAAGGTGGGCACATTCCGCCGGTGGTGGTTGGTGATATAGCCCCGGGCCTCCAGCGATACCACGCTGCCGTCCCGCAGGGACACGCCCACTTTGATTAGATCCGTATAGTAGAGCACCCCGTCCCGGCAGTAGGCAAAGTTGATGGTGCAGATATTGCCGCCGGTGGCGTAATAGGTGGAGCGCATATCCCGGTAGCCCAGCTTCTTCAAATAGGCGGCGGCCTGCTTGACCGCTTCCTTTTCATCCACGGACTTGGCACTGCTTTTGCCGCTGTACAGAATGGTGCTCACATACCCGCCGCTTTTGGTCACATTCACTGTCTGCTGCCCTTTGGTGAACACATAGGCAGGCATTTGTCCGGCCTCGTCCTCCAGTCGGCTCAGGCTGGTGGTTTTGCAGCCCAGCGCCTTGGCTGCGATCTTGGCGGCGGCGTCCTTGCTGATCTTGTCCTGCCCTTTGAGTAGCTGCGGTTCCTTGTGCAGTACTGCGTCTGCAAAAGGACCGTCATACACCAGGGTGGGGAAGTTCTCAAAGGTTTCCTCTGCGGTGGAAAAGTCGGTGTTAATAGCCGGCAGGCTGGTGCCGTCCGCCGCCTTTACATTGCGCTTGGTGATTTGGCCGCCGTTGTTACAGATCTCTACCATTTGGGTCACACTGTTTTTGTATTTGGTGGCGTATTGAAGCAGTTTTAACAAATTTTCGTGCTCCTTGGCGCTGACGGCCTCGCCGGCATAGACTTTTTTGCTGAGATAAGTGGCGTAGTCCCCGGCCTGACTGAGAAATTTGTAGGTGCCTGCCAGGTTCATTTGCTCTACCGGCAGGCGGGACAGAGCGTCCTTGGCCTGGCTGGTCTGTTGGGACAGGTCCCGGCTCACATCGGATAGAGTGGCGGCGCCATTTGCATAGACGCTTTTGGTTAGATCGGTCTCAATACCCTCCAGGTCCTCTGCCAGGGCAGACAAGCTTTGGCGGTAGGTGCTCTCCAGCCGCGCCCGGTATTGGGCGGCATGTACAGCACCGGTGATGGCATAGATGACCAAAATACCCACCAGCAGCAGACCGAAGGACAGCAGCCGCACGGAACTTCGCTTCGTCATAGTTATTCCTCATTCCCTTGGGGCAGCGCGGTGCTGCCGCCGAATTTCTTTACTATTTTTGACGGAAATTTGAAAAACATACAAAAAAATCTTAACTCCCGGCTCAAAGTATGGTATACTGTACCTGACTATGTAACCTGGAGCAGTGTATAATGAAATTGACGGATAAAAAACGCATTGTGGTCAAAGTGGGCACCTCCACTTTGACCCATGACACAGGAAAGACCAATATTGCCCGTATGGCCAAGTTGGTGTCTGTGCTGGCAGATCTGAAGAATGCCGGTCACCAGGTGGTGCTGGTGTCCAGCGGCGCTGTGGGTATCGGCGCAGGTAAGTTGGGCATGCATGAGCGACCGGACCATACCAGCGGGCTGCAAGCCTGCGCGGCGGTGGGGCAGTGCGAGCTGATGTTCCTGTATGACAAGCTGTTTTCCGAGTACGGGGTAGTGGTGAGCCAGCTGCTGTTTACCGGCTACACCTTAAATCATCCGGAGGAAAAGGCCCACTTGGTGGACACCTTTAATCAGCTGCTGGAATATGACGCCCTGCCGATTGTCAATGAGAACGACAGCGTGTCCGTTGAGGAGCTGCTCCACGGCGATAACGACTGCCTATCTGCTACGGTGGCGCAACTGATCAGTGCGGATCTGTTGATTATGCTCACAGATACGGACGGGCTGTTTGATGCCAACCCGGCGGAGAATGAGGACGCCCGGCTCATTGGCCGTGTGGCAGAGATCAATGACGATGTGTACGCCGTAGCCGGTGGTGCCGGCAGCAAGGGCACCGGCGGCTTTGCAACAAAAATTCGGGCGGCGGAGATCGCCACCGGCGCCGGTATTCCGGTGATTATTATGAACGGTGAGCGACCCACGGCTATTTATAAGGTGCTGGAGGGGCAGCCCATCGGCACATATTTTGAAGCGAACAGCAGGTGAGTGCAATGGATGAAAAGATGAGAGAAATGGGGATTCGCGCCAAGCACGCCGCCGGTGTGCTGGCCACCCTGACAACGGAAGAAAAAAATGCGGGCCTGCTGGCCATCGCCGACGCCCTGCGTGGGCGGCAGACGGAGATCCTGGCCGCCAATGCGCTGGATCTGGAGGCCGGTAAGGCGAATGGGATGTCCCCGGCGCTGCTGGATCGTTTGGCGCTGAACGGCGACCGGATCGAGGGTATGGCCCAGGGCTGCCAGGATGTGGCGGATTTGCCGGATCCTTGCGGCAGGGTGCTGGAGAGCCAGACCCGCCCCAATGGCCTGTATATGGAAAAGGTCAGTGTGCCCATCGGGGTCATTGGCATTGTGTATGAGGCTCGGCCCAATGTAACGGTGGACGGTGCGGCTCTGTGCCTAAAGAGCGGCAACGCCGTGATCCTGCGGGGCGGCAAAGAGGCCATTCACTCCAACCGTATGTTGGCCCAGGTGATGCGGGACGCCCTGTTTGACGCGGGCATTGTGCAGGACGCGGTGGCGCTGGTGCAGGACACCTCCCGGGCTTCTGCTACCGAGATGATGCATATGAAAGGCTATATCGACTGCCTGATCCCCCGGGGCGGCAAGGGACTGATCGCTGCCGTGTGCGAGAATGCCACCGTGCCGGTGATCGAGACCGGCTCCGGCAACTGCCATATTTATGTGGACGCCACGGCGGATGTGGATATGGCGGCGGATATTATCTTTAACGCCAAGACTCAGCGGATCGGCGTGTGCAACGCCTGCGAGAGCCTGGTGATCCACCAGGATATTATCGACCACGCCCTGCCGGCCATTAAGCTGCGGCTGGACGAAAAGAATGTGGAAATGCGGGGCGACGCCCGGGCCATGCAGGCCTGCGACGGTTTGGTGCCCGCCACGGAAGAAGACTTTTATACCGAGTATTTGGATTATATTATCAGCGTAAAGACGGTGAAGAGCGTGGACGAGGCCATTGATTTTATCAATGTGCACTCCACCGGCCACAGCGAGGCCATCATCACCCGGGACGAGGAGAACGCTCGCCGCTTTTTGCAGCGGGTGGACTCGGCGGCGGTGTATGTGAACGCCTCCACCCGGTTTACCGACGGGGCGGAGTTTGGCCTGGGAGCAGAGATCGGTATCTCTACCCAAAAGCTGCACGCCCGCGGCCCTATGGGTCTGCGTGCCCTGACCACCACCAAATACTTGATCTTTGGCAACGGACAGGTGCGATAAAATGAACCAGACAGTAGAAAAAGAGCGGCTGCGCCGGCGAAAGCAAAATCGGCGCCGTGCCCGCACCAAGCGCTTTTTTATGGTGCTGGGTGTGCTGGTGGTGGCGCTGGCTGCATTCCTGATTACCGTTAAGATCTGCAAGCCGGATTTTGATTTTTCCGTTCTGGTGCCGGACAAGGCGGTGGCCTTTGTGCAGGAGGATGTGCTGGGGCGCACCACCACAGCGCCTACCACCCAGGCACCTACGGCGCCGCCGACTACGGAAAAACCCACTTATGCCGATTATAAGGAGGCCTCTGCCTTTGCTTTTGACACTTCCAAGCAGGGCAGCCAGGTGGGCAATATTCTCAATCAGACCCACGGGGCAGTGACCTTTAACGGCACATATATCTACTTTGCCGCGCCGGGCAAGGGCATTTACCGCTTTGCCCCGGCGGAGGAGACCACCGCCAAGGTGAAGGGCGTAAAGAACGCCTGCTGCCTGAATATTATGGGTGATTTTCTCTATTATATTGATAAAGACAGCAAAAAGCTGCAAAAGCTCTCCGTCTCCGGCGGCGACGCTGTGACCCTGCTTACCGATGCCCGCCGGGCCTACGGCTACAACGACCGGTTGTTTTGCCTGACCGGCGACTCCCTGTACACCGTGACGGCGGCAGGGGACAAGACCCTGCTTTATACGGCGGGGGCGGACAAAAAGCTGGCGCTGGTGGGCATTTCCCTGACGGATGTGTATTTTACCGAGACGGACGATCTCACCGGCGAGGTAGAGTACCTGACCGTGGGGCAGACCGGCGGCAACAGCACCCACTTCCGTGCCGCAACGGAAAAGGACGAGGTGCGCTCTATGGCGCTGGAAAACGGCTATTTCTATTATTATCAGCGCCAGTCGGACGATCGGTACGACCTGGTGCGCCAAAAGTTCGGCAGCCAAAAGACCGTGACTTTGCTGGAGAATGTGGGCGCTACCGACTACCCGGTGGTGTACGCCAACCGGCTGTATTATACCGATTATAAAGGCAACGCCGCCCGGGCTATGGAGCTGAATATGAACTCCGGCGCCAAAAAGGTGATGCTCACCGCTTCCGGTGCGGACAAGTCCGGCACCGTGGCTGTGGCCTGCGGCTATCAGTATATCTTTTTGATCGGCAAAAAGACGGAGAGCGGCGGCAGTGTGTACCGTGCCTCCTGCATTTATACCTCTGCCTCGGCAGACAATACCATGGACTTCCGCGGCGGCAAATGGTCCTACTAATCAATCCCCCTGAGTAAAGGAACGAAACACAGTGGATAAGTACAAAAAACTCGCTTCCAATACCATTATCTTTGCCATCGGCACCTTTTCGTCTAAGATCCTGTCGTTTTTGCTGATGCCCTTTGTCACCCGAATGATGACCACGGGCAGCTACGGCGCGGCGGATCTGATCCAGCAGACGGGCAATGTGATCATACCCATTGCCTTTTTGTGCGTCAACTCGGCGGCGCTGCGCTTTTCAATGGACAAGGCGGAGCGCAAGAGCGATGTGTTCACCGTAGGCGTGCGGGTGACCCTGGCGGGCTTTTTGGTATTCCTGCTGTTTGCGTACCCCATCAGTTTAATTAAAATCAACGACTTTAAGCTGGGCGATTACCTGGTGCTCATTTATGTATTTGTGCTCACCTCCGGCTTTCGCCAGCTGTGTCAGCAGTTTGTGCGCGGCTCCGGCCATGTAAAGCTGTTTGCCATTGACGGTATTTTGGCCACCGTGACCTACCTGCTGTTTACCATGCTGTTTTTGGGCGTGTTCAAGTGGGGCGTTACCGGCTATATTTTGGCTATCGTGGCGTCGGACTTCTGCTCCGTGCTGTTCTTTACCGTGACCGCCAAGCTGTACCGCTATGTGCGCATTAAGGGCGTGCACCGCCAGACCGGGCGGGATATGCTGCGCTACTGTGTGCCGATGATTCCCACCATTATTCTGTGGTGGATCATCAATGTGTCTGACCGGTATATGGTCACTTATTTCGTGGGCTCCTCTGCCAACGGTTTGTATTCTGCCGCGTCTAAGATCCCCAATTTGGTGATTATGTGCGCCTCTGTGTTTACAGACGCCTGGCAGTTGTCTGCGGTGGACGAGTATAACAATAAAGATACCGCCCGGTTCTTCTCCAAAATCTTTCGGGTGTACTGCGGCGGCACCTTTTTTGTGGCCTCTTTCCTGATCTTGACATGTAAGATTATTACCAAAATTTTGGTGTCTGATGCCTATTTTGACTCCTGGCAGTATGTACCGGTGCTGATTATTTCCACTGTGTTCTCCTGCCTGGTGAACTTTCTGGCCTCTATCTATATGGCGGAGAAAAAGAACATTATGGCCATGGTGACCGCCTTGACCGGCGCGGTGACCAATGTGATTTTGAATTTGATTTTAATTCCCCGTATGGGTGCCAATGGTGCGGCGGTTGCCACCGCCTGTGCCTTTGTGGTGGTGTTTCTCACGCGCAGTCGGGACACCCGGCGTTTTATCAAGATCAACTACCAGCCTGTGGTGCTCACCTGCCAGACCGTGGTACTGGTGGCGCAGACGGTGGCTGCGCTGTGCCTGTCTGGGATTTGGTTTTACGCGGTAGAGGCGCTGCTGTTTGTTTTGATGCTGGGTATGAACTGGTACCAGGTGGTGGAGCTGTACAAGTTGGTGTCCACCAAAATGCTGTCTAAACTGAAAAAGCCGAAAGCAGAGGAAGAATAAGCGAAATGTTCTGCGCATAGGCTCTTTTAGCGCCTTGCTATTGATTTATAGGCGATTTTAGTATATAATCTACAAACGGAACACGAATTTTTGCGTGATTTATCATAATTTTTGGAGGATTTGTATGAAATCAACGATTTCTGTGGCGCAAGCAAAGCGACTGATCAATGACAAACTCAGTCACTTCTTCGGCGTTACGCCGACGGACGCCACAAATGAGCAATATTACAAGGCGGTGGCCATGATCCTGCGGGAAATGCTCAGCGAGAAGAACAGCCAGTTCCGCCACCAGGCCGAGGGGCAGGACTCTAAGCAGATCTACTACCTGTGCATGGAGTTCCTGATGGGGCGTTCCTTAAAGAACAACCTGTACAACCTGGGTCTGACCGAGACTTTTGAAAAAGCGCTGGCCGGTTTTGATGTAAAGCTGGATCAGCTGTATGATGAGGAGCCGGACGCCGGTTTGGGCAATGGCGGTTTGGGCCGCCTGGCTGCCTGCTATCTGGACGGCCTGGCTTCTGACGGCTACCAGTCCATGGGTTATTCCATTCGGTATGAGGCCGGCATTTTTAAGCAGAAGCTGGTGGACGGCTGGCAGACGGAGCTGCCGGACTTTTGGCTGCCCGGCGGTGAGGTTTGGCTGGTACCCCGTGAGGAGCGCGCCCAGACCGTCAGCTTTGAGGGCTGGGTAGATGAAAGCTGGGACGGCGAGTACCACACCGTGACCATGCGGGACTGCAATACCGTGACCGCCGTGCCCTATGATATGTATGTAAGTGGCCTGGGCGACGGTGTGGCCCGTCTGCGCCTGTGGGCAGCCCGCAAGCCTGCGCTGGATATGAGCTTGTTTAACCAGGGCGAATACATTAAGGCCATGGAGCAGTCTGCCATGGCAGAGACCATCAGTAAGGTGCTGTACCCGGCGGATAACACCCCGGAGGGCAAATCTCTGCGCCTGCGCCAGCAGTATTTTCTGGTGTCTGCCTCTGTGCAGGATATTATCCACCGTCACCTGTCCAAGTACGGCACCCTGGATAACCTGCCGGAGAAGGTGGCGATCCATATTAACGATACGCACCCCACCATGGCCATTCCGGAGCTGATGCGCATTATGCTGGACGAGTGCGGCTATGACTGGGACACGGCGTGGAGGCTGGTTACCGGTACGGTGGCCTACACCAATCATACGGTGATGAAAGAAGCGCTGGAGTGCTGGAGTGAGGATCTGTATAAGCGCCTGCTGCCCCGTATTTACGAGATCACCAAGGAGATTGACAACCGTTTCCGTGCCTTTGTTTGGGGCGCGACCCATGATGCAGACAAGGTGGAGCGTATGGCCGTGATCTCTTGCGGCGCCGTGCGTATGGCCAACCTGTGCGTGGCCGGTTCTCACAGCGTCAACGGTGTGTCTGCCCTGCACAGCGAGATTTTGAAGGACACGGTGTTCCACGATTTCTATACCATTACCCCGGCCAAGTTTACCAATGTGACCAACGGCATTGCCTTCCGCCGCTGGTTGTGCCAGTCCAACCCGCAGCTGACGGATTATTTGACGGAACTGATCGGCGACGACTTTATCAAGCACAGCGACCGGCTGCTGACTCTGCGGGACTACAAGGACGATCCGGCAGTGCTGGAGCAGCTGCAAAAGATCAAGCGCGCCAACAAAGAGCGCTTTGCCAAGATGGTGAAGAAGCAGAGCGGCGTGGTGCTGGATCCGGACTCCATCTTTGATGTGCAGGTCAAGCGCCTGCATGAGTACAAGCGCCAGCAGCTGAATGTGCTGAACATTATTGCCCAGTACCAGGCGCTGAAAGCGAACCCCAATACGGACTTTACCCCCCGGACTTACATTTTTGCCTCTAAAGCGGCTCCGGGTTACTATATGGCAAAGAAGATCATTCAGCTGATCGATGCTTTGGCTCATGTGGTCAATAACGACCCGGACACCAAGGATAAGCTGAAAGTGGTGTTTATGGAGGATTACTCCGTGTCTCTGGCAGAGGTGCTGATGCCTGCTGCGGACATTAGCGAGCAGATCTCTTTGGCCGGCACGGAGGCATCCGGCACCGGCAATATGAAGTTGATGCTCAACGGCGCCATCACCCTGGGTACCCTGGACGGCGCCAATGTGGAGATCTGCAATGCTGTAGGGGAGGACAATATCTTCCTGTTCGGTATGAAGACCCCGGAGGTAGAGGCCCTGCGCCGCAGCGGCTATCACCCCATGAATTATGTGACCAACAATCCTACATTGAAGAACGCCATTGATATGATCCAGTACGGTGTGAACGGCAAGGACTTTAGCGAGATCACTTCCTCGCTGATCAATGTGGACCCGTATATGGCGCTGGCAGATTTTGCCGATTATCAAAACGCCCAGCGGCGCTCGGCACAGGTGTATGCAGACAAGATGGCCTTTGCCAGAATGAGCCTGATGAACATCAGCGGCGCGGGCATTTTCAGCGCAGACCGTGCCGTGCAGGAGTATGCGGAGAATATTTGGCACACCCACCCGGTGGTCACCGCGCAGCCCCAGCCCCAAAAGGCGGCAGCCGCTGCGGAGAAGCCTGCCGAGAAGCCGGTGAAGAAACCCGCAGCCAAAAAGCCTGCGGCCAAAAAGTCCGCTGCCAAGAAAACCACCAAGAAGAAATAAATCTGCTTGCGGCAGGCGCAGGGCAATGCCTGTGTCTGCCGCTTTTTACTGTTTAAGAGAGGGAAAGTATGCTGATCTTCAACGCCAGAGACCCACAGTACAAGTCGCCCATTCGCGCCGTGGCAACGGACGAGTCGGTGCACCTGCGGCTGGTGGTCTCGCGGGATATGCACTGCTCCGGCGCCCGGCTGGTGGTCACCAAGGACGGCGAAACGCCGGTGCCTTACGGTATGTTTTGGGCCGGTATGTGCGGCACGGAGGCGGAGTATTGGGAGTTGCATTTTGCCGCTACCACCCCGGGATTGTATTTTTATCATTTTGAGCTGGACACCCCCTGGGGACTGCACTTTGTGCGCAACGCCGGGAACGGAAAAGGGGATTTCCTGCCGGACGGCGCGGATTTTCAGCAGACGGTGTATGATAAGGCGTTCCAAACCCCGGCATTTTTGCGGGGCGGGCTGATTTATCAAATCTTTCCGGATCGGTTTTACAATTCCGGCGCGCCAAAGACCGGCGTGCCCACCACCCGGGTGCAGCGGGGCTGGGGGGAGGAGCCTTTTTGGGACGAGGCCCAGATGAACGGCCTTTGGAATAACGATTATTTTGGCGGCGACCTGAAAGGCATTGCGGAGAAACTGCCGTATATTGCCAAGCTGGGCGTCACCGCTATTTATTTGAACCCGATTTTCGAGGCCCATTCCAACCACCGGTATGACACCGGGGATTATGAGAAGATCGACCCGATGCTGGGCGATGCGGAGGATTTAAAATACCTGTGCGCCCAGGCTAAAAAGCTGGGGATCGGCGTGATCCTGGACGGCGTGTTCAGCCACACCGGGCGGGACTCCAAGTATTTTAATTACTACGGTCATTATCCCACGGTGGGCGCCTATAACAGCCCGGACAGCCCCTATTACAGCTGGTATCAGTTCGGCAAGGATCGGGACGATTACAAGTCCTGGTGGGGCATTCGCCTGCTGCCGGAGATCAACGAGGAGGAGCCGTCTTATCGGGATTATATTTGCGGGGAGAACGGCATTCTCCGTCGCTGGATGCGCTGCGGTATCAGCGGCTGGCGGCTGGATGTGGCGGATGAACTGCCGGATGTGTTCCTGGACGATCTGCGCCGGGCGGTGAAAAGCGAGAACCCGGACGCCATCATTATCGGCGAGGTGTGGGAGGACGCCACCACCAAGTTTGCCTACGGGCAGCGGCGGCGCTATCTGCTGGGGGACCAGCTGGACAGCGTGATGAATTATCCCTTTGCCGCGGCCATTTTGCAGTTCGTGCGTTATGGCGGCGGCCAGGCGTTTTTGGACGCGATCCTGTCCATTACAGAGCATTATCCGCCCCAGGTGACGGCGGTGCTGATGAACCATATCGGCACCCACGATACCCTGCGGGCTATTACCGCGTTGGCCGGACCGGATTGTACCGGCCAGGGCCGGGCTTGGCAGCACCGCAACAATACCCTGTCCGGGGCGGACTACGCCCGCGGGGTGCAACTGTTGAAGCTGGCTTCTTTTCTGCAATATACTTTGCCCGGCGTGCCTTCTTTGTATTACGGAGATGAAGTGGGTATGCAGGGGATGAAAGATCCTTTTAACCGGGGCTGTATGCCCTGGGAGCACCAGGATCCGGATCTGCTGCATTGGTATCGGCGACTGGGCCAAATTCGCCGGGGCTGCAAGGCGCTGGCTCAGGGCGAGTTCGTGCCGGTGCAGGGCGACCTGGGTGGCGTGTGCTACGAGCGTCAAAGCGACGGTGCCCGCCTGCTGGCGGCGGTAAATCGCACCTCGGAACCGAAGATCTTTGCGGTGGATCCGGTGTGGGACGATGCGTACAGTTTCTTTGACGATACCTGCACCGGCGGCCAATTGACCGTGCCGCCAATGCGTGCCGCTTTGCGCACCAGACAATAACACTTTGCCACTCGGTTTTCCGGGTGGCTTTTTGCAGTTTTTGCGGGTTCGCCTATAATTTATATATAATAAATTATAAATTAGCGGTTGAATGTGGGCGGGTGTGTGTGTTATAATAGCAGAGTTAATGTGGGTCAGTGGATACTGCGCCCAAATTCCGCGAAAGGAAGATTTAAGAATTATGGCTTACAGAACCCATAACTGTAATCAGCTGACCTTTGACCAGCTGAACCAAACTGTTTCTCTGGCCGGGTGGGTAGACACCATCCGCGATCACGGCGGTGTGATTTTTGTGGATCTGCGCGATGAATACGGCGTGACCCAGGTGGTGTTCCACGACGACGCACTGCTGAATGGCGTGCGCAAGGAGAGCGTGATCTCCGTCACCGGCACGGTGGTCAAGCGTGATCCGGAGACGGTGAATAAAAAGATCGCCACCGGCGAGCTGGAAGTGCATGTAACGGAAGTGACCGTGCTGGGCGAGTGCACCCGCACCCTGCCTTTTGAGATCTCCGAGTCTAAGGACACCCGCGAGGATGTACGGCTCCAGTACCGCTTTTTGGATCTGCGTAATCCCCAGGTACACGAGAGCATTCTTTTCCGCAGCAAGGTAGTTGCTTTCCTGCGGCAGAAAATGACGGAAATGGGCTTTACGGAGATTACCACTCCCATTTTGACCTGCTCCTCTCCCGAGGGTGCCCGGGACTATATTATTCCCTCACGCAAGCACGAGGGCAAGTTCTATGCGCTGCCCCAGGCGCCCCAGCAGTTTAAGCAGCTGCTGATGACCTCCGGTTTTGACCGGTATTTCCAGATCGCGCCCTGCTTCCGTGACGAGGACGCCAGAGCGGACCGCTCTCCCGGCGAGTTTTACCAGCTGGATTTTGAAATGGCCTTTGCCACCCAGGAGGATGTATTCGCTGTGGCGGAGGAGGTGCTGTACGACACCTTTACCAAGTTCTCCGATAAGAAAGTGACGCCGGCTCCTTTTGTGCGTATTCCTTACGCCGAGTCTATGCTAAAATACGGCACGGACAAGCCGGATCTGCGCAACCCGCTGATCATCAACGATCTGACCGCGTATTTCAGCACCGTGGAGTTTAAGCCCTTTAAGGGTCGCCCGGTGCGTGGTATCGTGGTGCCCAACTGTGCAGGGCAGTCCAAGGGCTGGTACGAGAAAATGCTGGCCTTTGCCATGGACATCGGCATGAAAGGCCTGGGCTACATCACCGTTCAAGAGGACGGCAGCTACAAAGGCCCCATTGACAAGTTCCTGTCTCCCGAGAAGAAAGAGGAACTGCGCACCATGCTGGACCTGAAAACGGACGACACCCTGTTCTTTATTTGCGATAACATTCGGATCGTCAACGACCTGGCCGGTCAAATTCGTACCGAGCTGGGCCGCCGCCTGGACCTGATCGATAAGGATCGGTTCGACCTGTGCTTTATTACCGACTTCCCCATGTTTGAGCGGGACGACGACGGCAAGCTGATCTTTACCCACAATCCGTTCTCTATGCCCCAGGGCGAGATGGACGCGCTGCTGCACCAGGAGCCTACGGAGATCAAGGCGTATCAGTACGACATTGTGTGCAACGGTGTGGAACTGTCCTCCGGCGCTGTGCGTAACCACCGCCCGGATGTGATGATCAAGGCCTTTGAGATGGCCGGTTACACGGCCCAGGATGTGGAAGAAAAGTTCGGCGCACTGTTTAACGCATTCCATTACGGCGCACCGCCCCACGCAGGTATGGCTCCCGGCGTAGACCGGCTGATCATGCTGCTGCGGGACGAGGACAACATTCGCGAGGTGATCGCGTTCCCCATGAACTCCAATGCCCAGGATATGCTGCTGGGCGCACCCAACACCGTTAGCGAAATGCAGCTGCGAGAGGCGCACATTAAACTGCGCCGTCCGGCACCGAAAGCGTAACGGAGAGTATAGAACGATAGATAGATCGAGGTTAGCGTATGAAGATCACACCGGAACTGATCCAGTATCTGGAGAGTTTGGCCAGAATTGAATTGACCCCTGCGGAGGAAGCCACCGTTGGCGACCAGTTGCAGGAACTGCTTACGTACATCGACACCTTGAGCCAGCTGGACACCGACGGGGTAGAGGCCAAGAGCCACTGCTTCCCGGTGACCAATGTGTTCCGCAAGGATCAGGTGGAGGTGCACATGACGCCGGAGGAAGTGGTGGCCAATGCACCGGAGAGCCAGGACGGCGCCTTTGTGGTGCCCAAGACGGTAGAGTAAGGAGAGCGCAGCATGAATGTTTTTGAATGGAGCGCAGCAGAGCTGGCGCAAAAGATAAAAGCAGGCGAGCTGTCTGCGCCGGAGGCGGTAGAGGCAGTCACCGCTGCCATTGACAGCAAGGACGGCACCTACAACTGCTACACCTCACTGGATAAAGAGACTGCTTTGCAGCAGGCCGAGGCGGTACAGAGCCGGATCGACGCCGGGGAAGCATTATCCCCCCTGGCCGGTGTGCCTATCGGTATTAAAGACAATATCTGCACCAAGGGTCAGCTGACCACCTGCGCGTCTAAGATCCTCACCGGCTTTAAGCCGCCTTACAACGCAACGGTGATTGAAAAGCTGCACGCAGCGGGTATGATCCCCCTGGGCAAGCTGAATATGGACGAGTTCGCCATGGGCTCCACCACGGAGACTTCCTTTTACGGCGCCACCAAAAACCCCTGGAACACGGACCGGGTGCCCGGCGGCTCCTCCGGCGGCGCAGCAGCGGCTGTGGCAGCCAAGGAGGCTGTGGTGGCCCTTGGCTCCGATACCGGCGGTTCCATTCGTCAGCCTTGTTCCTTCTGCGGTGTGACCGGGTTAAAGCCCACTTACGGCGCAGTCAGCCGGTACGGTCTGATCGCCTATGCGTCTTCCTTGGACCAGATCGGGCCTATCGCCCGCTCGGCTGCGGATGTGGCGGCGGTGTTTGATGTGATCCGGGGCAAGGATCCCAAGGACGGCACCTCTATGACCGGCGGCCAGCTGGATTTGACCGCTGTGTGGAACGCCAAGGATGTGCAAGGCAAGAAGATCGGTATTCCGGAGGATTACTTCGGCGAGGGTATTGACCCGGAGGTGGCCGCCGCTGTGCGCGCCGCTGCCGACACGCTCACCGACCTGGGCGCCACGGTAGAGACTTTCTCTCTGCCCATTGTGAAGTACGCCATTCCCACTTATTACATTATTGCCTGCGCCGAGGCCTGCTCCAATTTGTCCCGGTTTGACGGCATTAAATACGGCTACAAATCGCCGGAGGCCCACTCTCTGCGGGAGGTCTACTTTAAGTCCCGCTCCGAGGGCTTCGGTATGGAAGTGAAAAAGCGCATTATGCTGGGCAACTTTGTGCTTTCCAGCGGCTATTTTGACGCTTACTATAAGAAAGCCTTGCAGGCAAAGGGCCTGATCTGCCAGGCGTTTGACGACGCTTTTAAGACCTATGACTTTTTGCTGGGACCGGTGGCACCCACTACGGCGCTGCCCATGGGCCAGGGCCTGTCCGATCCGCTGGCTATGTACCTGGGCGATATTTATACGGTGATGATCAACATTGCCGGTCTGCCCTCTCTGGCGCTGCCCTGCGGGTTCGACACCCAGGGTATGCCGGTGGGTATGCAGCTGATCGGTCGTCCCTTTGAGGAGGAGACCATTCTCTGCGCCGGTCATGCGTTCCAGAGCGTGACTGACTATCACAAGCAGTCCCCGGTAACGGAAAAGGAGGCACTGTAATGGAATACAATACCGTTTGCGGTTTGGAGGTCCATACGGAACTCTCCACCAAGACCAAGATTTTCTGTAACTGCTCTACGGAATTTGGCGGCGAGCCCAACAGCCATGTGTGCGAGATCTGCGCCGGTATGCCGGGCACCCTGCCGGTGGTAAATGAGCGGGTGGTGGAATACGCGGTGCGTACCGGTTTGGCCACCAACTGCACCATTACCCAGTACAATAAATTTGACCGCAAGAACTATTTTTATCCCGATCTGCCCAAGGCGTACCAGATCAGCCAGCTGTATCTGCCCATTTGCCAAAACGGCTATGTGGAGATCACGGACCGGATCAACGGCGGCACCAAGAAAGTGCGGATCAAAGAGATCCACATGGAGGAGGACGCCGGTAAACTGGTGCACGACGAGTGGAGCGACTGCACGCTGGTGAACTACAACCGCTGCGGCGTGCCGCTGCTGGAGATCGTGTCCGAGCCGGACATTGCCTGTGCCGACGAGGCGGTGGAGTATGTGGAAAAGCTGCGGGCGATCTTGCAGTTTTGCGGCGTGTCTGACTGCAAAATGCAGGAGGGCTCTTTGCGGGCGGATGTGAATGTGTCCGTAATGCCGGTGGGCGCTACCGAGTACGGCACCCGCACGGAGATGAAGAATATCAACTCCTTCCGCGCCATTCATAACGCCATTGAGAGCGAGGCCCAGCGCCAGATCGAGGTGATCGAGGACGGCGGCGCCGTGACCCAGGAGACCCGCCGTTGGGACGACGCCAAGGGCACCAGCTACGCTATGCGCAGCAAGGAGGACGCCCAGGATTACAAGTATTTTCCGGAGCCGGACCTGCCGCCCATCGAACTGTCGGACGCATATATTGACGCCATTCGCCAGGCGCTGCCGGAGTTGCCGGAGGCCAAAAAGGCCCGGTACAAGAGCGAGTACGGCCTGACGGATTACGATACGGATATGATCTGCTCTTCCGTATCCTATGTGCGGCTGTTTGAGCGCACGGTGGAGATCACCGGCAATCCGAAGGACAGCGCCCACTGGATCATGGGAGAGGTGATGAAGCTCTTAAACGACAGCCAAACCCTGCCGGAGGATATGCATTTTAATGCAGACTCTTTGGGTCGCATTATTCAGCTGCAAAATGCCAACAAGATCAGCCGGGACAGCGCCAAGAAAGTGCTGGCTGCCGTCTTTGCAGACGATGTGGACCCGGACGAATATGTGAAGCAGAACCAAATGGAAATGGTCAGCGACACCGGCGCCATTCGCAAGGTGGTGGAGGATGTGCTGGCACAGAATGAAAAAGCCGTCAATGAGTACAGGGGCGGCAAGGCTGCTTCCTTTAACTTCCTGATCGGCCAGTGCATGCGCGCGCTGCGCGGCAAGGCACCGGCGGCGGAAGTCACCAAGATCTTAAAAGAAATTCTTGGCTAAGCGATAAAGCAAAGCATCTCGGATATACTATATCCGAGGTGTTTTTTTATGCACAAAAAAGGAAAGACCGTTACCTTTGCGGACCCGCCGGTGATCACCGGCCACGCCGGGGTGGCAGGCAAAAAAGAGGGAGATGGCCCTCTGGGCGGCGACTTTGACGCGGTGTTTGAAGATACCACCATGGGTCAGCAGTCCTTTGAATTGGCCGAGTCCGCCATGCTCCGTGACGCTATTTTGCGGGCACTGTCCGCAGCGGGCAAAAGCCCCTCCGATGTAGATTTTATTCTGAGCGGCGACCTGCTGGATCAGTGTATGGGCTCTGCCTTTGCCATTAAGGATCTGGAGATTCCCACCATTGGGCTGTATGGCGCCTGCTCTACTATGGCGCTGTCCCTGGATGTGGGAGCTATGCTTATTGACGCCGGGGCCAAGTGCTGCGTGGCCGGGACCTCCAGCCATTTTTGCTCCAGCGAGCGGCAATTCCGTCTTCCTCTGGAGTACGGCGGACAGCGGCCGCCCAGTGCCCAGTGGACGGTGACCGGTGCCGGCAGTGCGGTGCTGGAAAATAAGGGCAAGGGTGTGCGCATTCGGTCGGTGCACATTGGCACCATCACCGACTACGGTATTACAGATGCCAACAATATGGGCGCAGCCATGGCTCCGGCGGCAGCCCGCACCATTCATGATCTAATGGAGGACAGCGCTACCATCCCGGAGGACTACGATTGGATCGTCACCGGTGACTTGGGGGCAGTGGGCACCAAGCTGCTGTACCAGCTGATGGAGCAGGACTGGGGCATTCAACTGGCCGGGCACCATAAGGACTGCGGTATGATGATTTATGACCTCAAGGGCCAGGATGTGAATGCAGGCGGCTCCGGCTGCGGTTGCGGCGGCTCGGTGCTGTGCAGCCATATTTTGAAAAAGATGGAGCAGGGGGCGCTACGCAAGGTGCTGTTTGTGGCTACCGGCGCGCTGATGTCGCCCACCAGCACCAAACAGGGCAACTCTATTCCAGGTGTGGCCCACGGCGTGGTATTGGAGGTGTAAGTGTGAAGACCCATTATGTAAAGGATATTCGCGTGCTGTCCACTTTTCAGCAGACCATTCGAGCTATGCAGATCCTCATCAATGTGCTGCGGGTACTGGCAGTGGCTTTTTTGGTGCTGCAAAGCATTACCCTTATGCGGGATAACGCATAGGTGACCTCTTATATATAATAGGTATAGAAAAAGCGCACGGTCTCGGCCGTGCGCTTTGGGCGTCTTGGGTTTATTTTATTCTTTGGTTTCGTCCTGCTGGTCTGTGGTTGCCGGGGATTCTGTGGTGGCAGGCTGTTCCTCTGCTTTTTCCGTCTCGCCCCGCTTGCGCAAGGATTTGAATTCCAGCTTGGTTTTTACGGTAGGGGGCTGGTAGTCTACGCCGCAGCGCTCACTCAGGGCTTTTTGCACAGTTTCCAGAGTACGCTTTTTGCACAGTCCCAGGTCAATCAGTACATCGGAGTCATCCTTTAGGGTCAGGGTCAGTACCGCGTGCCGGTCAATAAAGTTCTTGACCAGGCTGGGTGCTTCATCCTTGTAGCCGGCAATCTCTTTGATCTGGTCATAGGCATACACATTGTCTTTATCCATACCGGTGAATTCGAAGTCGGTGGCGCGCAGCAGCAGGCCGTTCTTCACCGTCTCTCTGGTGGTGAGCACGGCAATCACAATGGCCGCCAGTTCAATAAGTGCAAAGATCACGGTAGCGGCGGTGCGTACCTGGGACAGACGGTAAATGGCAAAGACGCCGTAGCCGATTACTGCCAAATCCAGCAGGATTACAACACCCAGGGTCAGCGGGGATACAATGCGAATAAACTTATCTTTCATTTGGATCATCTCCTGTAAATATTTGTTCAATGGGTCGGGTGTCTGCGGTGAATACCCTGCCGTCTAAATCAGTAATGGTGTAGTTCGCCGGCACATGGAAGATCAGCTTGTAGCTGAGCAGTGCTTGGCGGTAGCGGCCGTGGGTGTTGCCGTACTTGCCGTCCCCGGCCAGGGGACAACCGATGTTTGCCAGTTGAGCGCGAATTTGGTGGGTACGCCCGGTGAATAGTTCCACCTCCAGCAGCGCACGATTGCCGTTTATTTCCAATACCCGGTAGCCGGTTTTGCAGGCCATACGGCCAGGCGCCGGAGCGTCATACAAGGTAACTTTATTCTTCTTCTCATCCTTAAGTAGATAGGCGGTGAGGGTGTCTGCCGTTTTGGGCGGGATCCCCTCGGTGACGGTTAGATAGAACTTTTCAATTTTTCGCTCCCGTATCAGCGCCGTCACTTCCCGCAGGGCAGGAGCGGTTTTGGCGGCAATCACCAGTCCGCCGGTGTTGCGGTCTATGCGGTTGGCCAGCGCCGGGGCAAAGCCGGAGCCTTCCGGCGACCACT
Source organism: bacterium (assembly GCA_963605415.1). Lineage (GTDB taxonomy): Bacteria > Bacillota > Clostridia > Oscillospirales > Acutalibacteraceae > CAG-217. The sequence continues at coordinate 39,071 of CAVCUL010000005.1, forward strand.
GCCCGCGCGCATACAAGTAGCGTTTGATCCGGGCGATCAGCGTGTCTACATACTCCTTGCCGTTGGGGTGGCACAGCAGCCCCTGGGGCTTGTTGAGGATCAACAGGTTCTCATCCTCGTACACCACATCCAGCGCCTTGGAGGCGGAGAGAAAGTCGTAGTACACCGTCTTTTCCGCCAGCGCATCCTCCGGCAGGTACAGGGTCACCGTATCGCCGGCAGAGAGTACCTGCTCCGGAGTGCAGCGTTTTTTGTTAACCTTGATATTCTTTTTACGAATTTCTTTATACATCAGCGATCGGGGCAGGGAGGGGAAGGTGCGCCCCAGATAGCGGTCCAGTCGCCGCCCGTCGTCGCCGGGAGTGATTTGCTTTTCTTTCATACGCTCATTATAACGGATTACCGGCCAAAAGTAAAGACCGCCACTCTTCTGTGCAAAATTTGCCGAAATGGACAAAAAGCCAGGGGAACATTTGTTCAAAATTGGCAGGATAACCAGTTGTATTCTATGTGCTGACCGTGTATAATAAAAACCGTATGTACAGTTTTTGACAAAACAGATTGTCTGCTATATGTGTGGGCAAATCGGGAGCGAGAATGGAACAGTTTAAACTACACAGCAAGTTTAAGCCCACCGGCGATCAGCCCCAGGCTATTGAAAAGTTGGCACGGGGCGTGCTGGACGGTATGAAGGAGCAGACCCTGATGGGGGTCACCGGCTCCGGCAAAACCTTTACCATGGCCAATATTATTGAGCGGGTGAACCGGCCCACTTTGGTGCTGGCTCATAATAAGACTCTGGCCGCCCAGCTTTGCAGTGAGTTTCGGGAATTCTTTCCGGAGAATGCGGTGGAGTACTTTGTGTCCTACTACGACTACTACCAGCCGGAGGCTTATGTGCCCACCACGGACACTTATATTGAGAAGGACTCGGCCATTAACGACGAGATCGACAAGCTGCGCCACAGCGCCACGGCGGCACTGTCTGAGCGGCGGGATGTGATCATCGTGGCCTCCGTGTCCTGTATTTATTCTATCGGTGACCCCATTGATTACCGCAATATGGTGATCTCTCTGCGCACCGGTATGGAGTGGAGCAGGGACGCGCTGATCGAAAAGCTGGTGGCCATCCAGTACGAGCGCAACGATATTAACTTTGTGCGCAACAAGTTTCGGGTGCGGGGCGACACACTGGAGATTTTCCCCGCCGGCAGCAACGGCACTGCACTGCGGGTGGAATTCTTTGGGGACGAGATCGACCGTATTTGCGAGATCGACCCGCTCACCGGCAAGATCAAGGGGGTGCTGTCCCACGCCTGCGTGTACCCGGCCTCCCACTATGTGGTAGGGCGGGAAAAAATGGAGCGCGCTCTGAACCAGATCTACCGGGAAATGGTGGAGCGGGTGGCCTATTTTGAAGAAAAGGGCAAGCTCTTGGAGGCCCAGCGGATCAAAGAGCGCACCATGAATGATATTGAAATGCTGCGGGAGACCGGCTTTTGCAAGGGCATTGAGAATTACTCTGCGGTGATGAGCGGGCGTAAGCCCGGCCAGCCGCCCTTTACCCTGCTGGATTACTTCCCGGAGGATTTTTTGCTGTTTTGCGACGAGAGCCATGTGATGCTGCCCCAGGTGCGGGGGATGTACGGCGGCGACCGTTCCCGCAAGGCCAGCCTGATCGACTACGGTTTTCGGCTGCCCTCTGCCTTTGACAACCGGCCGTTGCAGTTTGACGAATTCTACGGCAAGATCAATCAGGTGATCTTTACCTCTGCCACCCCCGGCGACTTTGAGCGGGAACGCAGTGCCCAGATCGTGGAACAGGTGATCCGTCCCACCGGGCTGCTGGATCCGAACATTACCGTTAAGCCCACCGAGGACCAAATGGACGACCTGGTGTCTGAGATCAACCTGCGCACTGATCGGGGCGAGCGGGTGCTGGTGACCACCCTGACCAAGGCCATGGCCGAGGATCTCACCGAGTATCTGGAGGGCTTCTCCATCAAGGTGCGGTATATGCACCACGATGTGGACACCATGGAGCGTATGGAGATTATTCGTGATCTGCGCCTGGGCGAATTCGATGTACTGGTGGGGATCAACCTGCTGCGTGAGGGACTGGATATTCCGGAGGTGAGTCTGGTAGCCATTTTGGACGCGGACAAAGAGGGCTTCCTCCGGTCCGAGACCAGCCTGGTACAGACCATTGGCCGTGCCGCCCGCAACGCCAACGGCCAGGTGATTATGTATGCGGACAGCGTGACCCCCTCTATGGAGCGGGCTATTCGAGAGACCCTGCGCCGCCGCACCATTCAGGAGGCGTATAACGCCCAGCACGGCATTGTGCCCAAGACCATTCAAAAAGATGTGCGGGACATTTTGGAGATCACCTCTAAAGCCCCCGCCGACGGTAAGCAAAAGAAACTTACCAAAAAAGAGCGGCAGCTGCTCATCGACCGCCTGCGGCGGGAAATGCAGGAGGCTGCCCGGCTGCTGGAATTCGAGCACGCAGCGTTTCTGCGTGACGAAATTCAAAAACTGGAACAGGAGGGAGAGCGCAAGCTGAAATGATAAAGAACATTGTAGTAAAAGGTGCCCGCGAGCACAACTTGAAGAATATTGATGTGGAGATCCCCCGGGACAAGCTGGTGGTATTTACCGGCCTGTCCGGCTCCGGCAAGTCCAGTCTGGCCTTTGACACCATTTATGCCGAGGGGCAGCGCCGCTATGTGGAGAGTCTGTCTTCTTACGCCCGCCAGTTTCTGGGTCAGATGGAAAAGCCGGATGTGGACTATATTGAGGGTCTGTCCCCGGCCATCTCCATTGACCAAAAGACCACCTCCCGCAACCCTCGCTCCACTGTGGGCACGGTAACGGAGATCTATGACTACCTGCGCCTGTTGTGGGCGCGGATCGGCATTCCCCACTGCCCGGTGTGCGGGCGGGAGATCACCCAGCAGACGGTGGACCAGATCGTGGATCAGATCCTCACCCTGCCGGAAAAGACGAAAATCCAAATTATGGCGCCCATTGTGCGGGGGCATAAGGGCGAGTATGTAAAGGAACTGGACAACGCCCGCAAGTCCGGATTTGTACGGGCACGCATTGACGGCTCCGTCTATGACCTGGCGGAAGAGATCAAGCTGGATAAGAACAAAAAGCACGATATAGAAATTGTGGTGGACCGTCTGGTGATGAAGCCGGAGATTGCCGGCCGCCTGGCAGACAGCGTAGAGACCGCTACCCATATTGCAGACGGCGTGGTGCTGGTGGATATTGTAGGGGAGCGGGAGGAGCTGTATTCCCTCAATTACGCCTGCCCGGAGCACGGCGCGGTGATCGCAGAGATGAGCCCCCGTATGTTCTCCTTTAACAATCCCTTTGGTGCCTGCAAAACCTGCGGCGGTATCGGATCTTATAAAGAGATTGACCCGGCGCTGGTGATCCCCAACAAAAAACTGTCCATCAACCAGGGGGCCATTAAGGCCAGCGGCTGGAATGTGGCAGACGGCGGCAATATTGCCCGCATGTACTTTGAGGCCATTGCCCAGGCGTACAAATTCTCGCTGGATATTCCGGTAGAGATGATCCCCAAGAAGGGGCTGGACGCCATTTTGTACGGCACCGGCACCAAAAAGCTGAAAATGCAGCGGAGCACCTCTTACGGCTCTTCCAATTATAACGGCACCTTTGAGGGCGTGATCCCCAACCTGCAGCGCCGGTATGCGGAGACCAGTTCCGACTGGGCCCGGGCGGATATTGAGGCTGTAATGACCCAGTGCGTGTGCCCGGATTGCGGCGGCGCCCGCCTGTCTACGGAGAGTCTGTCCGTGACTGTTGGTGGAAAGAATATTTATGAGTTCTGCCAAATGCCCATTCACGAGGAACTGGATTTTATTGAACACTTGCAGCTGACGGAAAAGGAGCGGATGATCGGCGCCCTGATCGTGCGGGAAATTCGCGATCGGCTGAATTTCCTGAACAGCGTAGGGCTGGATTATCTGTCCCTGGCGCGAGAAGCAGCCACCCTGTCCGGCGGTGAGAGCCAGCGTATTCGCCTGGCCACCCAGATCGGCTCCAGTCTGATGGGCGTGCTGTATATTTTGGACGAGCCGTCCATCGGTCTGCACCAGCGGGATAATGAAAAGCTGCTGGGCACCCTGCGCCACCTGCGGGATCTGGGCAACACCCTGATCGTGGTGGAACATGATGAGGATACCATGCGGGCGGCGGACTATGTGGTAGATATTGGCCCCGGCGCCGGTATCCACGGCGGCGAACTGGTGGCAGCGGGCACGGTGGAGGATATTATCGCCTGCGAGCGCTCTGTTACCGGCCAGTACCTGAGCGGCAAACGCGAGATCCCGGTGCCTGAGAAACGGCGCCCGGGCAACGGCAAAAAACTCACCATTTACGGCGCGGCGCAAAACAACTTAAAGGGCATTGATGTGGAGATCCCGCTGGCAACCTTTACGGCCGTTACCGGCGTGTCCGGCTCCGGCAAATCCAGCCTGGTGAACGAAATTCTCTACAAGCATCTGGCCAATATGCTCAACGGCGCCAAAAAGCGCCCGGGCAAGTTTGATCGGATGACCGGCGTGGACAATTTGGACAAGGTCATCAACATTGACCAGTCTCCTATTGGCCGCACCCCCCGGTCCAACCCGGCTACTTATACCGGCGTGTTTAACGATATTCGCGACCTGTTCGCCTCTACCCCGGACGCCAAAATGCGGGGCTACAAGGCCAATCGCTTTTCCTTTAATGTAAAGGGCGGTCGGTGCGAGGCCTGCCAGGGCGACGGTATTGTGAAGATCGAAATGCACTTTTTGGCCGATGTGTATGTGCCTTGCGATGTGTGCGGCGGCCATCGGTATAACCGCGAGACCCTGGAAGTAAAATTCAAAGGCAAGAACATTTATGAAGTGCTGGAGATGACCGTGGACGAGGGCGTGGCATTCTTTGCCCAGCAGCCCAAGATCTTGCGCAAGCTGCAGACCCTGTCCGATGTGGGCCTGGGGTATGTAAAGATCGGCCAGCCGGCCACCACCCTGTCCGGCGGCGAGGCCCAGCGGGTGAAGCTGGCGACTGAGCTGATGAAGCGCCCCACCGGCAAGACCATTTATATTTTGGACGAGCCCACCACCGGGTTGCATACGGCAGATGTGCACCGGTTGGTGAATGTGCTGAAGCGGCTGGTAGCCAATGGCAATACGATCGTGGTGATTGAGCACAATCTGGATGTAATCAAAACTGCGGACCATATTATCGACCTTGGCCCGGAGGGCGGCGTTGGCGGCGGTACGCTGGTGGCCTGCGGCACCCCGGAGGAGATCGCCGCTTGCCCGGCATCCTATACCGGCCAGTACCTGAAGTCCGTGTTGGATAACGACTAAAATAAAAAACCGACTGGATCGCTAAATACGGTCAAGTCGGTTTTTCTCTATTTTATTTTTCGGCAGCGTAGAAAGTCATGGCACCGAATTTCTCCCGCTGAGGGGCATAGTCCTGCGGTGTTAGTCCGCCCCCGGACAGGGCGGCGGCAATGAGCTTTTTGGACAGGTCCGGCACATCGGGGCGGGTGAGGGCTTCTTCGCAATCCATCCACACCACCCGGTCGTTTTCATCCCCGTCACTGCGGGGCGTGCCGCCGGTGTACTTTGCCAAAAAGGCGGCGTACCAGTCCTGCTCGCTAAAGCGCACCGCCAGCAGCTTCAGCGGCTTGGCGGTAATGCCGGTTTCTTCCATCAATTCCCGGCACATGGCCTGCTCCGGGCTTTCGCCATTCTTCAAATACCCGCCGGGGGTGATGAACAGCCCTTTTCCGGCGCCGTAAGTGTGGCGGGCCAGCAGCACTTTGCCCTCGCGCAGCACCACGGCGCAAACACTTTTTTGCCAATTTGTATTTTTTTCTTCCATATTTGGCTCCTGAATGCTATACTATAATATAGTTATTATACGGCAAAGGGGCGAATTGTCAATGCTTTTCGCCGGTTCCACGGTGCGTGGAGTGTTTCCACCGCCCGTGCCTTGCCTTTCTGCGGCGGCTCTGTTAGGCTGAAATTGCTGAAAGGAGCGCTGTGTTATGCTACATTTGCAAAAGAAGATCAAAGACCAAAACGAACAGGTGATTTTTATTCGAGTTGCGTTTTTCGCCATCGGCACGGTACTGCTGCTGTGGTATTTGGCACCCTGGGTGCTTAATCATATCCTCAATGCCGGCAATGTGCTGGGCATTGTTTTTGCCGTGGTACTGCTGCTGTGCGGCGTGTTTGTGCAGCCGGTGACCCATCTGCTGGCACCGGGCAACCATGCGCCGGGGGCGGTGGTGCTCAAGGCGGCGGTGGCACTGGTGTGCGCCGTGGCGGTGCTCACCAGCGGTTATATGCTTACTGGACTGATCCAAACCGGCCACCGGGACGAGACCGTGCTGGTGCTGGGCTGCTCGGTGAAGGGGGAGCGCCCCTCCCGTATGCTGCGCCAGCGGATCGAGGCGGCCACCGAGTATTTGGAGAAGAACCCCAACAGCAAGGCGGTGCTCAGCGGCGGCCAAGGCCCGGACGAGAAGATCAGCGAGGCGGAGTGTATGCGCCGGGAGCTGGTGCGCCGGGGGATCTCTGCCGATCGGCTGTACCTGGAGGATCGCTCCACTTCTACAGAGGAGAATGTGGCCTTTTCGGCCAAAATTATAGAACAGAACGGACTGAACCGCCATGTGACGGTGGTGACCTCGGACTTCCATTGCCGCCGGGGTATGCTGCTGTGTCGGCGGGCAGGCCTGACCGCCAGCTCCACACCGGCAGCCACTGATGTGTACCTGCTGGGCACCTACTGGATGCGGGAGATGCTGGCGGTGGTCAAAACCGTTTTGCATATTTAACACAAAGAAGGGATTTTTGTTGAAGGGACTTGCCATTTGCGATTTGCAGCCGGACGGGTATCGGGGCGTTTGCCGCTCCAATCAACTGGCGGATTATATGACGGACGCCAAGATCGGCGGCCAGATCACCGGTTTTTTGGACGCATTTGTGGATGATGAGAGCCAGGAGATCCAGTGTACTGTGGCGGCAGCTTGCGCTGCCCGGCAGATGGTGGACCTGCTTGGCAGCCGGGGCGCGGATTGCGAGTTGATCACCTTTAATGACGAGCACGAGAGCGCGGGCCTTTTGGGCGGCGCGCTTTTGGGCTACGATGTGTGCGCCGAGGATCTGAGCGCTTCACCCTTGGCAGACGGCCTGATCCGGGTGGGCGTTACCGAGTATGAGGAGGCGCTGTTCCCGGAATTCTTTGAAGAGCTAAACGGCCAGGTGCTGCGGGAGTATGCAGAGGATCTGAACGACAATTTGCTCTTTGCTACGGAAAAGACCGCCCAGGAGGTGTGCGCCTATATGAATTACCTGTCCGCCACCTATGACAATGATTTCTATTGCCTGGCCAATTATGCCGTGTTCGCCGTCTATGAGGGCAAGGACCCGGCGTGACAAAAGCGTGCGATAACATAGAACAGAGCCGAATATACGGCTCTGTTTTTTTGTGATTTCGTAGCGAGTGCATCAATCCCTCCGTCTGCTCGTAAGCTCGCAGCCACCTCCCTTTACAAGGGAGGCAAATTAGTTAGAATATAAGCTTTTTTAAGAAATGGCACAACGCCCACATTATACTGTAACCCGATCCCTCGCCGCACAAAATCCTGCTCCGCCTGATATTTTTGTCCCGATCGGTCCATACTATCCATAAGCGTATTGTACATATCATAGAAAGGCGGACGCGTGTGCAATACGGTAAAGTAGAAATCTGCGGGATCAACACCTCGGAGTTAAAGGTGCTGGGAGAGAAAGAAAAAATGGATCTGCTGCGCAAGGCCCAGGCCGGGGACAAGCAGGCGCGGGACGCCCTGATCTGCGGCAATCTGCGGCTGGTGCTGTCGGTGATCCAGCGGTTCTCCGGTCGCGGCGAGAGTATGGACGACCTGTTCCAGGTGGGGGTCATTGGCCTGATCAAAGCCATTGATCATTTCAATACGGAGCTGAATGTTAAATTCTCCACCTACGCGGTGCCCATGTGCGTAGGGGAGGTGCGCCGCTTTTTGCGCGATGATAACCCGGTGCGGGTCAGCCGCTCCATGCGAGATACCGCCTATAAAGCCATGCAGGTGAAGGAGCAGCTGATGGCCGCCAACGGCCGAGAGCCAACGGTGGACGAGATCGCCGCCAAACTGGGTATGAAGACCACGGATGTGGTGCTGGCGCTGGAGGCCATTGTGGACCCGGTGTCCCTGTACGAGCCGGTGTATTCCGACGGGGGCGACACCATTTATGTGATGGACCAGGTGGGCGACGCCAATACGGACGCGGACTGGGTGGACGAGATGATGATCAAGGACCAGATCAGGCAGCTGGACGACCGGGAACGCAATATTCTCTATAAGCGCTTTATGGAGGGCAAAACCCAAATGGAGGTGGCCGCGGAGATCGGCATTAGCCAGGCCCAGGTCAGCCGACTGGAAAAGACCGCCCTGCGCCGCATTAAGGGCAAATAGGCAAAACAAAAGCCACAGTAACATACCATTTGTTACCGTGGCTTATTTTTTGTCATTCTTTCGCCCTAAGATGTAGTCCACACTCACCCCGTGGAAGTCCGCCAGCGCAATGAGCACCTCCGGCGGTACGGTGCGCTGCCCACTTTCGTAATAGGCGTATGTGCGCTGGGGCAGGTGCAGCGCCCTGCCCATCTCGCTTTGGGTCAGGTCCGCGTCCTCCCGCAAGTCCCGGATTCTTTGAAATTTCATATCATCACCGGAACCATTATATCTTAGAACAATCTGTTCTATATTGGATTAGAACAATTTGTTCTAATCGCAGGTTTTCCCTTTATTTTGTTTTATACTGACAGTATCTGTAAAGATTTATATTAAAAGAAGGGAGAATTTTTCAATGAACACAGAAGAAAAAACGACAACCAAGCGAACGGGGACCAAAGTGCTGGCGTTCTTGTTGGCAGTGCTGCTGATGGCGGGCATTGCCTTTTTGGTGGCGACTTTGGTACATAAAAACAGCGCCCAGCCGGTAAGCAATATCAAGAACGGCCTGTCTGCTTACGAGCTGGCCGTGGCCAATGGCTATGACGGCAGCGTGGACGAATGGCTCACTTCCTTAAAGGGCAAGTCCGCCTATGACATTGCCGTGGAGAACGGCTATAAAGGCACGGAGAAGGACTGGGTGAAGTCCGTAGAGGCCAACGGCAAGCAGACGCAGGCCGGTATTTCTACCGCCAAGTTTAGCGACAGCGGCGACCTGATGATCACCCTGACGGACGGCACCAGTATCAATGTAGGCCAAGTGGCCGGTTCTGACGGCAAGAACGGTGCAGACGGCAAAGACGGTAAAAACGGCACCAATGGTACAAATGGCAAGAATGGCACAAACGGTAAAGACGGTGCCAATGGCCTTGACGGCAAAAATGGTACCGATGGACAGAATGGCACCAACGGTACAAACGGAAAAGATGGTGCCGATGGTAAAGATGGTGCCGATGGTAAAGATGGTGCCGATGGTAAAGACGGCACAGACGGTCGGAACGGTGCCGATGGCACAAATGGCCGGGACGGCGTGAGCATTCAGTCCGCCCGGATCAACGAGCAGGGCCAGCTGGTGCTGTCTTATTCCGACGGCTCCAGTGTCAACTTGGACAAAGTGGTCGGTACCAATGGTAAAGACGGCGTTGGTGTGTCCACTGCGGTTATCAATGACAGCGGCGCTCTGGTGTTGACTTATACCAACGGCACAGTTGTTGATTTAGGCAATGTAGTCGGCGCTGATGGTAAAGACGGTACAAATGGTACGGACGGCCAAGATGGTGCCAAGGGCGAAAAAGGTGACAAAGGCGATACCGGTGCCCAGGGTGAAAAGGGCGATAAGGGAGACAAAGGTGAAAAAGGTGATACCGGCGCAGCTGGTAAAGATGGTGTAAACGGCATTGACGGTAAAGACGGCGCTGATGGTAAAGATGGACAAAATGGTACAAATGGTGCAGATGGCAAGGATGGTATTGGCGTTGCCAAAACGGAAATGAACAGCCGTGGTGAATTGCTGCTTACTTATACTGACGGCCGTGTGCAAAATGTAGGTATCGTCACCGGCGCTAAGGGAGACAAAGGTGACACCGGTGCCCAGGGTGAAAAGGGTGATAAAGGCGAAAAAGGTGATAAGGGCGACACCGGTGCCGCAGGTAAGGATGGCATAAATGGTGCTGACGGTAAGGATGGTGCCCAAGGCGAAAAAGGCGATAAGGGCGACACCGGTGCCGCAGGTAAAGACGGTATCAACGGAACTGATGGTAAAGATGGTCAGGACGGCGTTGGTATTCAAACAATTACGATCACAACCGACGGAAAATTACAAATTTCGCTCTCAAATGGTACTACACTGGATTTAGGCATCATCAAGGGTGAAAAAGGTGATAAGGGCGACACCGGCGCCGCCGGTAAAGACGGCGTAAACGGTGTTGACGGCAAAGATGGTACAAACGGTACGGACGGCAAGGACGGTACCGGTATTTCTGCTGTGGAGATCAATACCGCCGGTGAACTGGTACTCTCTTTCTCTGACGGCCAGGTGCTGAACCTGGGCAGCGTTAAGGGCGAAAAGGGAGATAAAGGTGACACCGGTGCCCAAGGTGAAAAAGGCGAAAAAGGTGACAAGGGTGACACCGGTGCCGCAGGTAAAGACGGCGTAAACGGTGTTGACGGTAAAGACGGAACCAATGGTGCCGACGGTAAGGACGGTGCGGATGGTGTAGGCATTTCCTCTGTTCGGATCACGGATCAGGGGGCGCTGACGGTGACTCTCACCAACGGCACAGTGCTGAACCTGGGCAATATCCGTGGTGCGGACGGCATTGGTATTACCACTTGCCGGGTGACCGCCTCCGGCGAATTGGAGTTGACTTATACCGATGGCCGTACAGAGAATGTAGGCCGTGTGACCGGTACAGACGGTACCGGAATTCAGTCTGTGACCCTGTCTGCAGACGGTGAACTGCTAGTGACCCTGACGGATAATACCGTGACCAACCTGGGCAATATTAAAGGCGCCCAGGGCGAAAAAGGTGATAAAGGTGATAAGGGCGATAAGGGCGACAAGGGTGATCCGGGCCGCGGTATTGCCAAGACAGAACTGGTCAATGGCGAGCTGATTATTACTTACACAGATGGAACGAGTGATAATTTGGGAAAAACATCATCGTCTGAGTCGGATTACGATGAGTATTTAATGTACACTGTATTGACAAGTAATACTGTAAAAGTATCACTAAAACCGGAATATGTTCATGATTTGGAAGGCAAAATTGTGATTCCAAGTGAACATAACGGCAGGACGGTGACCCAGGTGTCGGGATTTTCTGAAAGCTTGCTTTCCGAGATTGTGTTGCCGGAGACTCTATTGTATATAAACGATAGTGCATTCTCAAGTTGCCAAAACTTAACTTCTATCACGATTCCCAAAAGCGTTACACGCATTTGTGGTAATGCCTTCTACAAAAGTGGGCTGAAAAGTGCGAAGTTTGAAAAAACAACCAATTGGCAACGGTATGAAAGCTTAATGTATTATGGGTATGATAAGACTTTGGAAGATGTGTCCAGTAGTACATTGACTGATGAAGCAAAAGCGGCGCAAGCATTGACAGAAACATATACATGTTCTACTGACAGCGGTTGGAAGACAGGTACATGGTACTATCTGCAAAAATAATGAGCATATAGAAATCAAGGTTTAGGTTTACCATATAGCTTGGTAGTCCAAGTTAGTTAATTTGTAAATCCACAAATAATAATTATATTTAGAAACGGAGGTATTATTATGATTTCTAACAACACAACAAAGGTGTACAGCACCAAGGCAAAGCTGACCGCCATTGAAAAAGAGTCCATTAAGGTCTATATGTTAGGCGCTGTGCACGGGTTTTGCAATGCCAATCCTACCAAGCCGTTTTCCGTACGGATTTTGTTCGGCGGCGGCAACCGGGATTGGCATGGCACACCCATGCAGAGCATTTATAACTACTTCCTTGCACAGGGTTATAGCGAGGATGAGGCAGCCACCCGCGCCGCTCAAGACGCCGGTTATCTGCTCAAGGAGACCTTGTTGGAGGATAACTATAAGACTTATAAGATCGACGGTAAGGATACCAGCGTGCTGTACCGTCTGGACGCATAAAATGGTACATATAACTCGTAGGGGCGGCAATTTGCCGCCCGCGGCCCGATGTGGGCATCGGGCCCTACATTTTGTTGATTTATAAAATCCATTTTGTAGGGTGCGATGCCCTCATCGCACCGCAATCCCTCAGTCAGCTACGCTGACAGCTCCCTTTACAAGGGAGCCTAAGATATTGAAACCGATTTGCCTCCCTTGTAAAGGGAGGGGGACCACCGCAGGTGGTGGAGGGATTACACGGCGAGTGGCAACCTTTTCGCTCTGTTAATACTGTATTAGGTGTAAAAACGCGCAAAAAATAATCGACAAAATGCGCAATAATGCTATATAAATTTGTAAAAATGTGAATTTTATAGGACGGTGTGTGCTAAACTTACAAAAAGTATTGACAATTAAATCCACTTTATGTCATAATTGACACAAAGGAGGAGCGAAAATGATTGTAGAAAATACGAAAGATTTGGTGGAAACGGACGACTGCGTAATCATTGAAGCGATCTTGTCTGACGGCGATCTGCGATTTGTGCAAATTGCAGTCGGCATTCGCGACGAAGTGGGCGACATTGTTCGTATCATTTCCATTTCCACCAACCCAATCTAACGAAACAGCCGGGCATTCCGCCCGGCTATTTCTATGTCCATTTTTACTTTTTGTGGTCTGTCGGCGGGGTTCTGTGGGGGAGGCGGGTGCATATATTGTACGGGGTATGCGGGAAAATTGGGCGGTGCTTTTGCAAATTGTTTGTAAAAGAATTGCAAAAAGCATTGACGGAAGTTGAAAAATATTATACAATATGCACAAAAGCAATTCTTATTAAAGAGGGATGGACTTATGAAAACTTACGCACCTGATCAAATTCGGAACATTGCGCTTGCAGGTCACGCCTCCAAGGGCAAAACCACCCTGCTGGAGGCTATGCTGCATTTGGCAGGGGCGACGGAACGGGCCGGTAAAGTGGCTGACGGCAACACGGTGTCTGACTTTGACGCCGAGGAGAAAAAGCGCCACATCAGTATGGCCAGCGCCGTGGCTTCCGTTGAATATAAGGACAAAAAGCTGAACTTTATTGACACCCCCGGTCTGTTTGACTTTGAACAAGGGGCTTTTGAGGGTCTGCGCGCCGCAGAGACGGCGGTGATCGTGGTATCTGCCCGCAGCGGACTGGCCGTTGGTGCGGAAAAGGCATTTAAGAATGCCGGTTCCCGCCGTATGGCCCGTGTGCTGGTGACCACCAAAATGGACGACGACCGTGCGGATTTCTACAAGAGCTTTAACGGCATTGTGGCCAAGTTCGGCACGGCGGCCTGTCCGGTGGTGGTGCCCATCATCTCCGGCGGCAAGGTGGCTGCCTACTACAATATGATCGACGGCAAAGCCTACGCGTATGCAGACGGCAAGCGCACCGAGAGCGACGCCCAGCCGGACGACGCCCCCCGCTTTGAGGCGGTACAGGCTGTGTTTACGGAAGCGGTGGCTTCCGCCGATGAAGACTTGATGGAAAAATATTTTGAAGGCGAGGAACTGACCCCGGAGGAGAAGATCCGCGGGCTGAAAGCCGGTGTGGCGGACGGCTCCATTATTCCGGTGTTTGCCCTGAGCGGTTTGGCAGAGACAGCCTGCGACCTGCTGCTGGACTTCCTGGCAGAGGTGTGCCCTGGGCCTAAGAGCGAGTATGCGGCAGATGCAGAGGGTGAGCCGGTGGAGCTGACCCCGGATCCCAACGGACCTTTGGCTGCAGTCTGTTTTAAGACGGTGGCGGATCCGTTTATCGGCAAGCTGTCTTACTTTAAGGTGATCAGCGGCAAAATCACCGCTGCTACCCCTGCTTACAATGCCCGCACCGGCAAAGAGGAGCGCATGGGCAAGTTGGTGAGCGTATTCGGCGCCAAGCAGACGGACATCAGCGAATTGTCCGCCGGGGATATTGGCGCAGTGACCAAGCTGGGCGGCTTTGCCACCGGCGACACTCTGTGCAGTGCTGCGCAGGTGGTGACTCTGGACGGCGTGCATATTCCAAATGCCACCTATGCCATGGCTGTGGAAGTGGCCAAGAAAGGCGAGGAGGAGAAAGTGGCTGCCGGGCTCGGCCGTCTGTGCGAGGAGGACCCGTCCCTGCACTTCGGTGTGAACCATGAGACCCATCAGCAGATCCTCAGCGGACTGGGCGAGCAGCACCTGGATGTGGCGATGGCAAGGCTGAAGAGCAAATTCGGCGTGGAGGCGACCCTGGTGCAGCCTCGGGTGGCGTACCGGGAGACCATCACTATGAAGGTCTCTGCCCAAGGGCGGCACAAGAAACAGTCCGGCGGCCACGGCCAATTTGGCGATGTGTTTATTGAATTTGAGCCTTATGATACAGAAGAACTGGTGTTTGCCGAGCGTGTGGTAGGTGGCGCCGTACCTAAGAACTTCTTCCCGGCGGTAGAAAAGGGCCTGCGGGAGAGTATGCAAAAGGGCGTGCTGGCCGGCTATCCCATGGTGGGCGTAAAGGCCACGCTGTTTGACGGCTCTTACCACCCGGTGGACTCCAGCGAAATGAGCTTTAAGACCGCTGCGTCCCTGGCCTACAAAGAGGGCATTCCCAAGGCGATGCCGGTGCTGCTGGAGCCGATCCTGACGGTTACTGCAACGGTGAACGATGAGGCCATGGGCGATGTGATCGGCGATATTAACAAGCGCCGCGGGCGCGTGCTGGGGATGACCCCCTCCGGGGATGGCAGCCAGGAGATCTTGGCCGAGGTGCCGGAGTCGGAGATGTCTACCTTCTCCACCGCCATGCGCCAAATGACCCAGGGCCGTGGCTCCTTTACCACCGCCTTTGCCCGCTATGATCGGTGCCCGGAGCACATTGCGCAAAAGATCAAGGCGGAAGCCAGTCAGTTATAATACATATTCTATATGGGCAGCCCTCGGTACACCGGGGGCTGTTTTGTATGCTTTTCGGGTTCTGTTGGCATACTGAAAAGGGGCGCTTTGTCTATCATTTGACAAAGCAGCCGTTTGGTGCTATAAATGGGGTGTGCCCGGTGAAGGGTAATCGCTTTTGTTGGAGGAATCATTATGCGTGAATTGTTTGAAAAATTCCGTGCCTATTCGATTGTCAGTATTATTGTTTCCGCGCTGTGCGGACTGGCACTGCTGATTTTTCCGGCGGCCAGTATTCGCTATATCAGCTTGGCCTTTGGCAGCGCGCTGCTGATTATGGGCACCGTGGGCGTGGTGCAGTATTTTCGAAAGACTGCCGGTCCGGTGGTGCTGTCTGTGGGGCTGATTTCCATGGTGTGCGGTGTGATTGTCTGCGCCAAGTATCAGAGTATTCTTACACTGGTGGAATTTCTGTTCGGCGCATTTATTTTCTGCGGCGGCATCATCGGTCTGGTGATCGCCCTGCGGCGGGAAATGCGGCTGATGCCCGGCTGGGGGGTCAATTTGGCGCTGACGGTGGTGTCCATTATTTTGGGACTTGTGTGTATGGTCAATCCGTTCCATACCGCCCTGGCGCTGGCCAGAATGCTGGGTGTGGCGTTGCTGCTGTATGCGGTGATGGAGGCTGTGGGCTATGTGCAGCTGCGCAAGGTGGGTCGCGCTGTGGAGGACGCAGTCAATCGTACGGCGCCGATCATTGACGAGAATGCTCGGGTGTTAAACGATACAGACGAAAATGTGAACAATCAATAAAAATATACAATTTTCTTAATTTTCCCTTGACAAAAAATTGATTTTATACTATATTTATAAATGAGAAGAGCGTGAAGCAGAAAGGACTTCATTATGAGCAAAAAAATGACTTCTTTGGGCAACAAGTTTATTCGCACCGGCGATGCTGTTTCCAGTAAGTACAAGGGCCTGTCAAAGGCAGTGGCTGCTGAGTATCAGTTGACTGTATGCGAGATGGATATTCTTATGTGCCTGGACCGCTGCAAGACTCCTCAAACTGTACGCGATGTGAGCCACGATACCCACTACTCCAAGGGTATGATCAGCCGATGCGTTGAGTCCCTGCGCCAGAGCGGCTATGTGACCGTTGAGCGCGATACTGTGGACCGCCGCGCTGTTCGCATCTCTACCACCGAGAAGGCAAAGCCTGCCATCGTTCTTTTCCATGACCAGGCAAATGGGTTTATTGAGGCCCTGTATGCTGGCCTGAATGAGACTGATATCCAGACCTTGGATCAACTGATGGAGACCGTATTGGCGAATATCGAGGATATGTAATCCGCTTTGTAATTACAAATATGCACCCTAAAAGTCAGAGGCTTTTAGGGTGCATTATTTTTTTGTAAGTATAGTCGGAGCGTGATCAATCCGCCCACTTTTATGCTCCAAAAATAGGACATGCCATAGTGTATTCTTGTGTTGTAAGCAAAAGGAATGCGGCGGGACTTGCCGTATTCCAACAACACAATTTTATACAATGGAGGAAATGGTATGAACGAATTTGATCGGGTAATCGGCTATGATACAATTAAAAACGAGTTGATGCAAATTGTAGATATGGTGCACAACAAAGAGCGATACGAAGCGCTGGGCGCCAGAATGCCCAGTGGTGTGCTGCTGCATGGGGAACCGGGACTGGGCAAAACGCTGTTGGCTAAGTGCTTTATGCAGGCCAGTGGGCTGAACGCCTATACTTTAACCAATAACAAAGGCGGTGATGCGTTCGTAAATGAAATTACGACCACTTTTAAAAAGGCCAAGGCCAATGCACCGTCTGTGATCTTCTTAGATGATATGGACAAATTTGCCAACGATGACGAGCGGCATTGCGATGCAAAAGAATATGTTGCCGTTCAGGCGGGTATTGACAGTGTAAAGGGCTGTGATGTTTTTGTGATCGCTACAACCAATGCTCTTAGGAAGCTGCCAGATTCGCTGATTCGTTCCGGTAGATTTGACAGAACGATTGTCATTAAAGCACCGACACAGGAAGATGCGGCAAAAATCATTAAGCATTATATGAAGAACAAAAACATTTCACCGAATGTTGATTTTGATGATCTGTGTAAAATGATGTCCTATCGCTCTTGCGCAGATTTGGAAACCGTGCTGAATGAAGCGGCAATTTGCGCTGCTTATAACAGGAAAAATACGATTGAAATGGAAGAATTGGTTGATGCGGTTTTAAGAATTCAATATAATGCGCCGGACGATTGCCTGCTGAAAGATAAGGACGAAGTGAAAAAGATTGCGCTGCACGAAGCAGGACATCTGGTTGTAAGTGAGCTGGTTTGCCCCGGAAGCGTCGGCCTTGCGTCCGTGCGCACAAAAGGTCGAAACAGTATGGGCGGCTTTGTACACCGGTGCGCTGAATTGGACAGAAGATCTTATGCGATTGTGTGTTCCCTGGCTGGAAAAGTCGCCACAGAAATGTATTATCCGGAGTCCTGTGCAAGTGGATGCCAGTCCGATTTTGACAGCGCAATCCAATGTATTCGTGACGATTTAACAGAGTCCGGTACCAATGGTGTGTCGTTTCTGGAATATGAGCGTTTTGGGTACGACTTATCTGACAGGACTTATGATAACAGAGAGGCCGTGGTGCACGCAGAACTGGAGCGGTATTTGCGTAAGACCAGAAATCTGCTGATCCAAAATCGGGAATTTCTGGAAAGGGTTACAGACGCTCTCGTGCAAAAAGAAACACTCTTGTTTTCCGATATTCAAAAGATCAAAGAAAGTGTAACCGTTACGGAATTTGTAGCGTAGATGAAACGAAAGATATAATGTTAATGCAGGACTAGTGTTGACAAAACAGCGTGAATTTGATAATATCATATTATCAAAAAGATTGGAGCGATGATATGGAAAATTTCTACGATTGCAGAACAAATTCATCCATTAGCAAAGACGAATTTATAGAAATGTACAACAAAAGTTATTTCCGCTCGGCTGAAAGAGTGGTTAAAGGCGTTACGCAAAATAGTAAAGTGGCCGAAACAGAAATTGAAAGAATATTGAACGAGGGCATTAAAACGACGAACGATGTAATCAATATTCTTGCCTGGAAAATCGGAAAGATCAAGCATAGAGAGACCGATGAGAACAGGGAAATCACTTTTTCCAAGGATTGGAAAGATCCTTATCGGTTTGAAATTTTTCGCTATGGCAAAAAATGGAAAGACATCAATAAATTCGTTCAGTATATAGTTAATAATATTGCCGATTTGCAGTCGCTATCGAAAAATTGTCCCCAAGAGGTTTTAAACGAGTTGAAAGAAGAGGCTCCGAATGGTATTGGTACTGTATATTTGATTACGCTTTTATATTTTATCTCACAAGGTAAATACCCGATCTATGACCGGTTTGCATACATTGCACTTCAAGGGATCAAAACCGGAGCAAAGCCCCTTGCAACAAAAATTGATCCACAAACTTTGCCTGACAGAACGAGCAAAAAGTTCAAATCCGTATACGAAGACTGTATCGAACCATATATGAAGGAGCTTTCCGACATTTTCGGGAGCGATTACAAGAGCAGTATTGAAGAATACAGAAACATTGATCGTGCGCTTTGGGTTTACGGACACGCATTTAAATAATCAATCACCCCTACACCTATTCGTAGATGTAGGGGCGATTTTATTTTTCCAGCGCTTCATAAATCTTGTTAAATACCAGCTGGTTGGGATAGTAGCGGTAATCTCTAAAAATGTCTATACCGCGTTTTTCATAGTGTTCTAAGATGGCAGCGGCGCAAGCGGCAGAGCGGCTTTGGCCGTAATTGCACTGGCAGATGATGGCGTCGCCCTTGTTTACTGCCTCTTTAACAAAAGCGGCAATGTGGTCTGCCTCCGGCAAATAGGTGCCATAGGTCAAGCCGTAATCCGGTAGGATCTCTTTATCAATATCAAATACGGCTACCTGCAACAGCATATCCGGTTTGCCTTTGTAGTCCACCGGTCCCTGGTTGTCACTGCGGATCCCGGGCGGATCGTAAAAGCTGATCACGGCCGTGTGCGCCGGAAAATCCGTCTGAATGTATTTTTCAATTTCTTTTCTGGAATAAATCTGAACTTCCATTTTTATCTCCTTTCTTTTGTTGCTCTTATTATAGCAGACGCTGTGACAGAAAATAAGTCCATGTCCTGATTTTTGCGCATTATGTATTGTACAATTTTTCTGCAAGCGAGAGAAAACAATGAAAATTTAAATCTCTTACAATGCATATCATCGGATGATCGAGAAAAACCAGGGAGGCGTATGTATTATGCAGGAAAAGGGCGATGAGCCGGTTGTAAAGCTGGCAAAGGATTTTATTGAAAACTGCAAGGATTTTGAAGTCAGAGAATTACAGCAAAAGGAACAGACAGGAAGCACGGATACTCCGAAAACGGAACAGCCTGGCGATTTGCAGGTTGTGCGATATGATGAGTATGTTAAGACACGAACGAGCCATAGGCTTATAGGAGGAGAAAAGCACCTGGAAATAGAGCAACTGGAGGAGACGGACATCTTAGAAAAAGGCGGATTGAAGCTCTTTTATAACGAGGAGATGGACTTAAAGGTAGAATGGACGACAACATCGATCGTTCTTCATTCTTTGTATATCGGTGAGCATGTTTTGAGTGTGTCTCCTGTTTCAAAGTTTGACATTGGGCGATATTGTTCTTCGATAAGGGAGAAATGGGGTGACGGCAATGTGGCATTCTGGTTTAAGGATAAGCCGCTGTATATTTGCGAATATGTTGAAAGCGAAGACCTAATGGACTATATTGACAAATTAGCGTCAAAAATAGAAACACTACAAAT
Organism: bacterium; assembly: GCA_963605415.1. Taxonomy (GTDB): domain Bacteria; phylum Bacillota; class Clostridia; order Oscillospirales; family Acutalibacteraceae; genus CAG-217. The sequence goes on from CAVCUL010000005.1 coordinate 59,036, forward strand.
CACAGTGCTTTATTTGCCAAAGCTCGAATGTGCGCTTGCCGGTCGCAGCGACCAGGAGCAGATGTGGATTTTAAAATCCTTGAACGATTTTGCTTTTAAAAACCATATTTGCATCCTTGCTGCGTTGCAGCCGTATAGGGATGCACTATGTGGTTCTAATGTGTTTAATTCAATGCATTATGTTCAGTATGAAGTTTTAGCAAGAGCGGTACCGAACCGGGCAATTTATTTGGTCGATTATTCGTATGATTACAGTCGTGCCGAGATTGCTTGGTGGGATCGTTCCATATATACTTCACGATGGCTTTCTATCAAAATGCCTGAGAACATTTATGACCGAAATGTTGAGTAAATGGGCGTACCGAATAAGGCAGAGGTGACTTTTCAATCACCAATGCCCGAAAAAAGTCGCATATTCTATTGCATAATGTAGGCGTACGGTATAAAATGAATTTGAGGTGAACGCTATGTTGGGTGCAAGACCAAAGAAAATGATGAATTTGTATATTCTGGATATACTAAAGCGAAATACGGATGCTGAACATCCTATGACGCAGAGGGAAATTCAAAGGCGGCTTGAAATCGAATATGATATGACGGTTGAAAGAAAGGCAGTCAAGGCCAATCTGGAGGACCTGATCAATGACGGCTCGTACAATATCGAGTACGCCACAAAAGTGCGGTTTACCCCGAATGCGAAAACGGGAGAAATGGAGAAAAACGAGATCTTAACCGGGTTTTATTACAATGCCGTTTTTACCGATTCCGAACTTCGTCTGCTTATGGATTCGGTTTTGTTTTCAAAAAGTATTCCTGCCGGTCATAAAAGGGATTTGCTGAATAAGCTGAGAGATTTATCCAACAAATATTTCAAGTTTAGCATGGCAAATATTCAGTCCTATGCGTCCGATGACAGAGAAATCAGCAAGGAATTGTTTTACACAATCGAAATGCTTGATGAAGCTATAACCAAAGGCTTGCAGGTTAAATTTCTCTATAATGAATACGGTGCAGATAAGAAGCTTCATCACCGCTTGAACGAGGACGGAGAAGTCAGAGAATACATAATCAATCCGTACACTATGGTTGCTAACAGCGGTAAATATTATCTGATTTGCAATTATGATAAGTATGATAACCTTTCCCATTATCGCATTGACAGAATCAGCAATATTGAAATTTTGGACACGCCCAGAAAGCCGAAAAATCAGGTTGAGGGGCTTGTGGGTCTTGATGTTGCAAAGTATATGCAAGAGCATATTTTTATGTTCGGCGGCAAGTCAATCAGGGCAAAATTTGAAATGCCGAAATACTTGATTTCAGATGTTCTCGATTCATTCGGAGCAAATGTCGATTTCAAAGATTTAGGCAACGATACGGTGCTTGCAAGCGTTAAAATAAATGAAAACGATATGCGTTATTGGGCAAGATTGTATGCCAGCCAAATCAAAATCACCGAGCCGAAAGAACTTGTTGAAATTCATGAAAATGATATGCTCAAAGATCTTGCTTTATATGAAGAGAAACAGAAAATCGATAATTGCCGAAAAATAATTTTTTCGTCTGAAAAGAGGTTTGATAACGGGAATAGGCAGAGTTAAAGAGTATAAATAGCAAGGTAACGACAAGAACCGCAGTCTGCACTGCGGTTCTTTTGCTATGATTTTGCCTGTTAAACGGTAAAGAAGCCACTGTACTCCGGGTCGCTGCGCATGGAGTAGGTGCCGTTGGGGCTGACGATGATATGATCCAGCAGCTGGATGTGAATGGAACGCAGAGTGGAGAGCAGGTGAATGGTGAAATCCAAATCCTGCGCAGAGGGTTGGGGCTTGCCGCCGGGGTGATTATGGGCCAGCATAACGGCGCTGGCGTTATCCCGCAGAATATGCTCCAGCATGGTGCGTCGGTCTACGGATGCTAGGTTGACGCTGCCACTGCCCACCGCATGGGTCTGTAAAATCTTAGCATTGCTGTCCAGAGTGACCAAAAGCACTTGCTCGCAGGTTTTATCCTGCAGCAAATTGGCAAAGTAAGCGCAGCTTTGGGTGGCGTCGTTCAGGTGTTTGACCGGCTTATTCTGATTTTTGTGAATGCGCCGGTTCAGATCCCGTACCAGCAGAATTTGCACAGCGGTCTGCTCACCAATGCCCGGCACCTGCTGAAGATCTGCCGCAGTGGCGTCAAAGACCTGTTCCAGTGAGCCAAATCGGTTAATTAGCGCATAGGCAATGGGCTTTACATCCTTGCGGGGAATGCTGACAGACAACAGCAATTCCAGCAACTGGTGGTCCGGCATGGAATCGCCGCCGCCCTGCAGATAAGCAGCACGCATACGGGCACGGTGCCCGTCTCTGCTGATCTCCATTTGCACCCCTCCTGATTTGAAAATTCAAAAAAAGGCGCGCCCCCGCATTGCGGAAAACACGCGTCTGTGTTCTGCCTAATATTATACAAGAAAATGCGGCGTTTGTAAAGACAACTGACGATTGGGTGTAGGCTTTGATTTGCTGCAATGCGCGCCCTTTTTTTCGCCGAAAACGGTGCTTTTGTGACAATATTGTCATTTTAAAAAAATAGATTGACTTTTTTCTTTTTTGCGTGTATGATCATAACAGTGAACTGTACTACGCGACATAATACGGTAAAGACAATTGGACTTTACCGGTTCTTTAGATTTTGTTGCGTGTCTTTTTGCATTTATGTGATTTAATAACGATAGCAAACAAATAATAGAGGTAAGTGAAATGAAGAATGTATTGGAATTGTTGGAATGCACAGCAGGACGCCTGCCAAAGCAGACCGCCTTTGCAGATCAGCAGTGCAGCTACGACTACCAAACGGTGGTGAACACCGCGAAAGCCGTGGGCAGCGCGCTGGCTGCCAATGGAGACCGGAATCGCCCGATAGCCGTGCTGATGGAGCGGGGCGCACCCTGTTTGGTGACCTTGATGGGGGTGCTGTACAGCGGCAATTTCTATGTGGTGCTGGATCCGGAAATGCCCGCCGAGCGGGTAAATAAGATTTTGCGCACCTTGCAGCCCACGGCGCTGATCTGCGATGAGACCCACAAGGATGACCCGGCGGGACTGGAGTATGACGGCAAGGTGTACAGCGCAGAGGCGCTGGCGGCCGGTCAGGCGCAGCCGGAACTTTTACAGGCGGTGCGCCGCCGTATGATCGATACAGACCCGGCCTATGCCATCTTCACCTCCGGCTCCACCGGCAACCCTAAGGGCGTGGTGGTGAACCACCGCAGCGTGCTGGCCTATTCCGCCTGGGCGGCCGATACCTTTGGTATCAGCGAAAAGACCATCTTTGGCAATCAAACGCCCTTTTATTTCAGTATGTCGGTGACAGATATTTACGCCACCATTCGTACAGGGGCCCAGCTGCATGTGATCCCCAAGTCGTATTTCTCTTTCCCGGCGCTGCTGATCCGCTATCTGAATGAGCGGCAGGTGAACACCATTTACTGGGTGCCCTCCGCCCTGTCCATTGTGGCCAACTTAAAGGTGCTGGATTTTATGATGGCGGAGCATATCGAAAAGGTGCTGTTTGCCGGTGAGGTTATGCCGGCCAAGCAGCTGAATTACTGGCGCAGTAAGTACCCGAACGCCCTGTTTGCCAACCTGTTTGGTCCGACGGAAACCACGGACATTTGCACCTACTACATTGTGGATCGGGAGATCCGGGACACGGAGAGCGTGCCCATCGGCATTGCCTGCGACAACTGCGACAGCTTTGTGGTCACCGAGGACGGGCGCCTGGCCGGGATCGGCGAGGAGGGCGAGCTGTACGCCAGGGGCTCGTTCCTGGCGATGGGCTACTATAACGACCCGGACAAGACGGCGGCTGCTTTTGTGCAAAACCCGCTGCAAAGCCACTACCCGGAGCGGGTGTATAAAACCGGCGATCTGGTGCGCTGGAATGCGCAGGGCGAGCTGATCTATCTCTCCCGCCGAGACTTCCAGATTAAGCACATGGGCTACCGTATTGAACTGGGCGAGATCGAGGCCGCGGCCACGGCCCAGCCGGGGGTGGATGTGTCCGTGTGCCTGTACGACCAAGCGGCGGATCAGCTGATCCTGATCTATGTGGGCGCTAAGGCGGAGCAGGACACCGTGCGGCAGGCATTGCAGGCGGCGCTGCCCGCATATATGCTGCCGGCTAAGGTCATTCAGGCCAAGACCATTCCCTACAACCAAAACGGCAAGACCGACCGCAAGGCGCTGGCTGCCGCATACTTTAACAAGGCTGACTAAAGTTCATTCAAAAATTTATATATAATGAAAAAGGAGAACTGAAAATGGAAGAATTATTGGAGATCTTGGAAGAAATCAAACCCGGCGTAGACTTTAAGACCGAGACCCACCTGATCGACAACAAGGTGTTTGACTCCCTGGCGATCATGGCGCTGGTGGCAAAGCTCAGTGATGAATTCGATGTGGAGATTACGCCCTTGATGATCGTGCCGGAGAACTTTCAGTCCGCCCAGGCTATGTGGCGGATGATCGAGAAATTGCAGGACGAATAAAAATCATACATAAGGTAAGCAAGCTATGTCGTTTACATCATTTTTGTATTTTCTCTTTGTCGGTGGTACATTGCTGCTCTATACACTGGCTCCCAAGCGGGTTAAGTGGTGTGTGCTGCTGGGTGCCAGCGCGGTCTATTATGTAATGGCAGCGAGGCTGCGCACCCTGTGGCTGGTGGCAGCCATCGTTATTGTGTACGGCGGCGGGCTGCTGCTGGGCCACCTGAACGAGCAGGGCAAAGCCCTGCGCAAGGCGGCTGCCGACAAAGAGGAAAAGAAACAAATTCGTAAAAAATATGACGCCAAAAAGCGCGCGGTGGTCACCGTGGCAGTGCTGGGCGTCTTTGGGCTGTTAATTGCCTTAAAATATGTAAATTTCCTGGGAGAGAGCGCCTACGGAATTGCCGCGCTGTTTGGCAGCATGAGCACCTATCAGCCGGTGCAAATTCTGCTGCCCCTGGGTATCTCTTACTATACTCTGTGCGCCGTCAGCTATGTGGTGGATGTGTACAGAGGCAAGTATAAGCCGGAGCGCAACTTCTTCAAGCTGGCGCTGTTTCTCAGCTTTTTCCCCCAAATGACGGAGGGTCCCATCGGCAAGTATGAGATCATGATGCCCCGGCTGGTAGAGGGTCACGGCTTTGACTTTGAGCGGGACGCCCAGGCGGTGATGCGCATTTTTTGGGGTATGTTCAAGAAGATGGTCATTGCCGACCGGGCCAACCTATTTGTTACCGGCGTGTTTGACAACGGCGACCAGGCCGGGTCTATGGTGCTGCTGGGCACCCTGCTTTATACCGTGCAGATCTACTGCGAATTCTCCGGCTGTATGGACATTGTGTGCGCCACCGGCCAGTTGTTTGGGGTGGAAATGCAGGAGAACTTCCGCCGCCCCATCTTCTCCAAAACCATCAACGAGTTTTGGCAGCGGTGGCACATTACCCTGGGCGCGTGGATCAAGGAGTATGTGTTCTTCTCTGTGTCCCTGTCCAAGTGGTTGATGAACCTGAGCAAGCACACCAGAAAGAAGCTCAGCGATTATTTCGCCAACCTGGTGCCTATGACCTTTGCGCTGTTTTGCGTGTGGTTCTTTAACGGCATTTGGCACGGCGCCAGCTGGAAGTATGTGCTCTATGGGCTGTATTACTACATCTTAATGATGATCGGTATGTACCTGCGCCCGGTGTGGGACAAGCTGCTGCACGCGCTGCATATTGCACCGGAGAGCAAGGGCTTTGCCCTGTTTCAGATGGTGCGCACTTTCCTGATCGTCAATGTGGGTATGATGTTGTTCCGTTGCCACACCATTACCCAGTGGGGGCAGAGCCTGGCGCGGATCTTTACGGACTTTGACGCCGCCTGCCTGACGGACGGCACGGTGCTGTCCCTGGGTAACGACTGGCAGGACTTCCTGATTATGGGTGTCGGCGTGCTGGTTGTAGGCATTGTAGAGGTGCTGCAAGAGAAAGGCCACACCATACGCACGGAGCTGACCCGCCGCCCGGTGGTGCTGCGGTACGCGGTGTTTTTGTCGCTGATTATCGGTGTGATCGTCTTTGGCGCCTACGGCACCGGGTATGAGACGGTAGCGCCTATTTACGGCCAATTCTAAGGAGGGTGCATCATGACTGCAAAGACCAAGTTGATATTGAAAAATTGCACCCGCCTGGTGTCCTTTGTTCTGATCTTGCTGCTTTTGCTCTATAGCATTTCCTTTTTGCTGGAGCCAAAGAACAATGACGACGCAGCCGGGTTCGTGAACCCCAACGCCGGTGGCTATCTGTCGCTGGAAAAGGACACGCTGGATGTGTTTATCGTGGGCAACAGCGACGCTTACAGCGGCTTTTCGCCTATGGAGATGTGGAAGGCCTATGGCTTTACCTCTTATGTCAGCGGTACCGGCAAGCAACTGATCGGCGAGTCTATGCGCACAGTAGAGTCCTGTTTGGAAAACCAAAAGCCAAAGGTGGTGATTTTGGAGACGGATCTGTTGTATACCAGGTCCAACTCTTTAAAGATTATTGCTCGGGATGTGCGTAAACAGGTGTATAGCCAATTCAGCGTACTGGACTACCACGATCGGTGGAAGCAATTTGACTTCAAAACTGCTGTGCAGAAAAAGTCCTATTCCGCCCGTTTTGCCTCCAAGGGGCAGTTTGTGTCCGGCGCCAAGGTGCCGTACCGGGGTAAGGAATATATCAAAAAGACCAATAAGCGGGAGGAAATCAATCCGCTGTTTGTGCGCAAGCTGGATCAGCTGAACGCCCTGTGCAAGAAGAACGGCGCCCAGCTGATCCTGGTGCAGGTGCCGTCCCAGACCACCTGGACCTACGCCCGCCACAATGCGGTTAGTGATTATGCCAAGAAAAACGGCATTCCATTCCTGGATATGGATTTGAAGCGTAAGGAGATCGGCTTTAGCTGGAAAACGGACAGCCGGGACGGCGGCAACCACCTGAACTGCTACGGCGCCAAAAAGGTGTCGCTCTATGTGGGGCAGTACATTAAGGACCATGTGCAGCTGGAGGACAAACGCCAAAACCCGGTCTACGCCGGGTGGAACGACGACTACACCGCCTATATCAAGCACCTGGCAGAGGGCGGAGATGTGGAAAAGCGCTAAGGCTCTACGGCCGGGAAAAACAGCGCCTCCGCGCCGAAAGGTCGGCACAAAAAAGAGCAGCCCCATACCGGTGACCCTTACGGCACCACCGCAAAGGCGGCCCCAAAACAGTAAAATGTAAATGCCTGTCACAGTGTTTGGCACTGTGGCAGGTTTTTTTGTTTTGACGGCCAAACTTTACCGATTCTTTAGATTTCCTTTGCCCGGCTTTTAGGAATGTGTGGTTAAATGTGTACAACGGGTTTTCCGTTGGGGATTTTTGTGGTACAATGGAGCAAGCACTTTGTATCACTTAAGGGAGATGAGAGCAATGTTTACGGTATTGGTGTGTGATGATGACGCGGCGATCTTAGAGTCCCTGCGCATTTATCTCAGCCAGGAGGGTTACCGGGTGCTGTGCGCCCGGGACGGGCTGGAGGCACTGGAGCAGGTACAGGGGGAGGAGATCCACTGTATGGTGCTGGATATTATGATGCCCCGGCTGGATGGGCTAAAGACCACATTAAAGCTGCGGGAGAAGTACAACTTTCCCATTATTCTGCTGTCGGCCAAAAGCGAGGACACGGACAAGATCGCCGGCCTGGGCTTTGGCGCCGATGATTATGTGACCAAGCCCTTTAACCCGCTGGAGCTGACCGCCCGGGTCAAGAGCCAAATTCGCCGCTATGTGCGCCTGGGCAGCCTGGAAGTGCGGGAGAACCAGCTGGTCACCGGCGGTCTGGTGCTGGACACGGATACCAAGACGGTGACGGTAGACGGCGACCCGGTACGGCTGACCGCCCGGGAGTATAAGATATTGGAATATCTGATGCACAATATGGGCCGCGTGCTCTCCAGTGCCCAGATCTATGAAGCGGTATGGAACGAACCGGCCTACGGCACGGAAAAGACCGTGACGGTGCACATTCGCAACATTCGTGAAAAGATCGAGATCAACCCCAAGGAGCCCAAATACTTAAAGGTGGTGTATGGACTTGGATACAAAGTGGAAAAGTGTTAGAGAAAGCGGCGGCTTTAAGGCGCTGTGCGTGGTGCTCTCTATGGTGCTGGCCTTTAGTTCGGTGGCGCTGCTGGGCGCCGTGATGCGGATCAGCGGCCTGTATAATGACGACGCATTTACCGATGCGTCCGTAGCGAAAGAGGGAAGCCTGGTACAGACCACGATCTTCCAATCGGAGCTGGATGTGATTGTCAATGATATCGCGCTGCTGGCGGGGCAAAAGCAGCTGCAACAAAAGGTGGCTGCCCTGAAGAAAGCCAAGGCGGACAGCGTGGCTGCCGCGCTGGAGCAGTATAAGAAGGACCAGGCCGCGGCCATTCGCAAAACGCTGGTGTTCTATGCCGGGCTGAAAAATCAGAATATTACAAATATCGGCAAGGATATACCCAATTATAAAGTGCCCACCAAGACCATCAAGAAAGTGGTGGCGGAGGATCGGGACGCACCGGGGCTGATCCGGGATCTGCAACAGATCGTCAACGGCACCCGGGCGGGGGAGGATTATCTGCCCTATTTGCAGCTGGCGAATTGGCTGCGCAGTTCCGACGGTGTGGAGTATTACAATGATAGTGACATGCAGGATGATCCGGACGATCTGACCTGCTATTACACGGTCACTTTTACGGTGGACGGCCAAACGGTAGAAGCGAACGAGTACGATGCCGACCAGACCCTGAGCGATACGATCAAATCCGCAGAGACCCACATTAAAAAGCTCTATGACAAAATGGTGGTGGGGCCGTACCAATCTGCTGCCGACAGCCAGCAGGATATGCGCCAAAATTTGCAAGCGCTGCAATGCCTGCAATACTATGCCGAGGACAATACCACCGGCCAGGTGGTCAGTCAGTTGGCAGAGGGCAAATCGCCGGCGTCGCTAAAGAACGCGCCGGTGTACTATTCCAAGACCAAAGCGGGGGAGAACCTGCGGGGCGCGGATTACGGTGCCCGCAATACCGACTCGGACGCTGCACAGTACCTGATGGGCACGGACATCAACATTTATGTGGGCATTGACCCCACCGTGGCCGGTGGCAACGATATGCTTCCGGATTTTGTGGACTTGAATGCCTTGTGCACCCGTATGCAAAATATGAATACCGTGGCAATGACCGTAGCGGCTGCTTGCCTGGCGGTGCTGGCCCTTGCCTGTTTGGTGCTGGCCTGCCTGGGCTGCGGGCGCCGTGCCGGTACGGACGGTGTGCGCCTGCTGTGGATGGATTATATTCCCTTGGAGCTGCACACGGCGATCGTTGCAGCTGCGATTTTTGGACTGGGTTACTTGCTGATCGAGGGCGTGTTTAGCGACCTGTTCCATTATTACGGCTACCAGATGAGTACCTTGAACTTTGGCTGGCTGTTCTTAGCGGGCTGCGGCGCTTTTGGCGCGGTGGCCTGGGGGCTGTATGCAGAGCTGACCCTGTCCTTTGTGCGCCTTTGCAAGTCTAAAAAGCACCTGTATAAGGGCACGCTGCTGTATTATATTTGCTTAGGCGTTTGGCGCCTGCTTGTAAGACTGCACCGGTTCAACCGGCGTATGATCCGGAGTCTGGCCTACACCCCGCGGCACTTTAAGCGCAATATGGTCTTTTGCGCCGTGGGCTATCTGCTGATCAATATTGTATTGGCAGTGCTGTTTGGCGTATTTTTGGAATATGCACCCGTTAGCGTGCTGGTCGCTTTGGCGTTCTTGGCCTTTAATGGCTTTTGCGTGGGCTACGCGCTGCGCTTTTTGTTCCAGCTGGACCGGGTGATCGAGGCCGCAGCCAACCGCACGGATGTGGAGGCGGCAAATCTCCACCCGGCGCTGGCCGCTATGGCCGGCAGCCTGCGTTATACCAATCAGGAGTTGCACAACGCGGTGGACCAGGCAGTGCGGGACGAACGGCTGAAAACAGAACTGATCACCAATGTGTCCCACGACTTAAAGACCCCCATTACTTCTATTATCACTTACACGGACCTGCTGTCCAAGTGCCCCCAGTCGGACGAAAAGGCTAAGGCGTATATGGCCGTTTTGACGGAGAAGAGCACCAAGCTGGCACGGCTGGTGGAGGATCTGATCGAGGCGTCCAAGCTGTCCTCCGGCAACATCACCCTGCACCCTATGGTGCTGGATCTGGGCGAACTGACCGCCCAGGCTATCGGGGAGTACCAAAAGGAGTTTGAGGAGAACCGGCTGCAACTGGTGCTGGATCCGGATCTGCCCCGGGTGCAGGTGTTTGCAGACGGCTCTAAGACCTACCGGGTGCTGGAAAATCTGCTGCAAAATGCCGAGAAGTATTCTGCCGTGGACTCCCGGGTGTATGTGCGGGTGTATCGGGAGGCGCAGTACGGCGTGTTTGAGATCAAGAACATCTCTGCCCAGCCGCTGAATATCTCACCCCAGGAGCTGACCCAGCGATTTGTGCGGGGCGACGCTTCCCGTACCAAGGAGGGCAACGGCCTGGGCCTGAGCATTGCCCAGGAACTGTGCAGCGCCCAGCAAGGGAAGTTAGAGCTGCTCATTGACGGCGACCTGTTCAAGGCCCGGGTGTACCTGCCCTTGCCAAAGAGCGCCTTGCCCCAGGACACAGCGGAATAACGCCACAGATAACAAAAGACAGTTGCCCATTTTGAGTAACTGTCTTTTTCATTTGCCTGTATTTACTTTTTTTCTTTGTCTTTCGGCTTCATTGCGTTATAAGAGGTAAGCACCGCGTCGTCGCTGATGTTGCAGCCCAGTTCGTATAGGGGCACCTTGGCAAAGATGGCCTCCAGCATATCAAACAGCCGCTCCATAGCGTTTGGTCCCAGCTTGCGCACCGTTTGGGAGAAGATGTTGAACACTGCCTTTTTGGTGTCTGCCGGGTGGATAAAGTTCTTCTCCGCCCGCTCAAGAAAGCAAATGCCTGCCAGGGGAACCATACCCGGGGTGGAGTAGTCGTACTTGCCGCTCCAGGGCGTGCCGCAGGCGTACACCCGGTCGCCCACCAGGCGAATGGCCGGTTTGTCGTCATTGAGCATATACGCCCGGTCGCCAAAGTGCTTGAGCCACAGGGCGGTGTGGGTGGATTTGCCGGTGCCGCTGTCTGCGGAAAAAGCGTAGGCCACGCCGTCCACCACCACGCAGCTGGAGTGGAGCAGAATGCCCCGGAACTTGAGCAGCTGGGTGTAAAAATCCGAGCCGGTGAGCATATAGTACCAGTCGTCCCGGTTCATCTCCGGGTGCTCGGTCATGGCGTCCGTTACCCGCTGATCCTTTACATCAATGGTCATGTCCGCCGCCTGTGCCTCCTGGTTTTTGCAAAGGTAGGGGCGGGCTTGCTTTTCTGTTCTGCCGGTGGGGTGCTTGATCTCCACCACCAGCCCGGCAATATCGTAAAAAGGCATAGCTGCACCTCAATTCTATTCTTTAGTAGTATATAAGAAAAATCGCTCACCGTCAAGGCAAAATCTGCCTGGATTTTTTGCCGTTTCGACTCTTGACAAAATGAAAAAATCGGTGTATTCTATGCTATAGAACAAATGTTCGATAGCGAGAAAGGAGCGACGGAAAGTGGAGCGCACCGTTTTGCATGTGGATTGCAACAAGTTTTATGCCTCGGTGGAGTGCCTGCACCGCCCGGAGCTGCGGGACAAGCCGGTGGCGGTGGGCGGCAGCACGGAGAGCCGCCACGGTATTATTTTGACCAAAAACGAGATTGCCTCCCGCTACGGTCTGGTGGTGGGGGAGCCTTTGTGGAAAGCCCGGCAAAAGTGCCCGGAGTTGGTGATTGTGCCCCCCAACTTTCCGCTGTATATGCGCTTTTCCAAGATGGCGCGGCGGATTTATGAGGATTACAGCGATTATATTGAACCTTTCGGGCTGGACGAGAATTGGCTGGATGTGACCGGCGACGATCGCACCGGGGAACAGATCGCCCAGGAGATCCGCCGCCGGGTCAAGGCGGAGCTGGGCATTACCGTTAGCGTGGGGGTCAGCTTTAACAAGATCTTTGCCAAGCTGGGTTCGGATTATAAAAAGCCGGACGCGGTGACTGTCATCAGTCGGGAGAATTACCGTCGGGTGGTGTGGCCTCTGCCGTGCAGCGATCTGTTGTGCGTCGGCCCGGCCACCACCCGCAAACTGAACGCCTACGGCATCTATACCATCGGCGAGCTGGCGGCGGCGCGGGAGGATTTTTTGCAAGGTCTGCTGGGCAAGAACGGACTGATGCTCCGTGCCTTTGCCCGGGGAGAGGACACCTCGCCGGTGCAGCATATGGACGCCAAGGCGGCGGTGAAGAGCGTGGGCAATTCCACCACCACGCCCCGGGATCTGGCGGATGATACGGATGTAAAGGTGGTCTTTACCGTGTTGGCGGAGAGCGTGGCCCGCCGTATGCGGGAGCAGGGCCTGCAAGGGCGCACGGTGTGTATCTCCTTGCGGGATAAGAATCTGCAAACTTTTACCCGCCGGCACAAGCTGGCTGCCGCTACGGATGTGAGCACGGAAATCTTGCAGGCGGCCATGGCGCTGTTCCGTGCCAATTACCACTGGGGCGCGCCCCTGCGCAGCGTTGGGCTGTCGGTGACGGACTTTGAGCTGGAGCCCTGCGTACAGTTCGATTTGGCCCACACCCAGGAGCAGCGGGAGCGGGCGGCCAAGCTGGAGCGCACGGTGGACGATCTGAAGCGCCGCTTTGGCAACTACTGTATTCAGCGGGCCAGTCTGTTGGGGGACACCGGGTTGTCCCGCTTTAATCCCCACGATGATCACACGATACACCCCATTGGATTTTTTAACGGAAAGGAACAGGCAGAATGAAAAATTATGTGCGCGTGCTGGCGCTGTATAACGAGGAGGGCGACATTCGTCCGGTGAAAATGGAGTGGGAGGAGCGCTGGCTGGATGTGGATCGGGTACTGGATATCCGACCGGCGGCGTCTCTGCGCTCCGGGGGTGCCGGACTGCGTTATAAGTGCTCCATTTGCGGCGTGCCTACCTACTTGTTTTTAGAAGAGACAAAATGGTTTTTTGAACTTGCAAAATAGGACGCAGTAGCGTATAATGTGCCTATGAAGAAGATTAAAGAATTACTGATCAAGTACAAAGAAATCATTATGTATCTCATCTTCGGCGTGGCCACCACGGCGGTGAACTGGGTGGTGTACAGCCTGCTGATGAAGGTGGCGCTGGTGCACGCGCCCGGCAGCGACGATGTGAAGATGACGGCCAGCAATGTGGTGGCCTGGATCGCTGCGGTGATCTTTGCCTTTGTCACCAACAAACTGTGGGTGTTTGAGAGCAAAAGCTGGGCGCCCAAGGTGGCGGCGCGGGAGTTTGTGTCCTTTGTGGCCTCTCGACTGGCGACCGGCGTGATCGAGTGGTTCGGCCCGCTGCTGCTGTTTAAGATCGGACTGGATCAGGACCTGTTTGGGGTCAAGGGCTTTGTAGCCAAGATCGTTTGCTCCGTGCTGGTGGTGATCTTAAATTATGTGTTCTCCAAGCTATTGGTGTTCACCAAAAAGAAGAAGGGCACGGACACACCGGCAGATCCGGAGGAAAAATAGGCAATGCGTATAAGAAAAGAGTGCTGCGGCGCTCTTTTTTTGTTGGCTTTAGAATTGCAAGGCGCAGCCGTTTATGGTAAAATAATGAGCGGAATTTATAGATTGCGAGGTATTTTCGTATGGCAAAAGCATATCAGGAGATGACAAAAGACGAATTGCTCCGGGAGCAGGAGAGCCTGCTGGCCCGGTACAAGGACTTCCAGGCCAAGGGCCTGCAACTGGATATGAGCAGAGGCAAGCCCTGCAAGGAGCAGTTGGATCTGTCTGTGGGTATGAATGATGTGAAGGACTATGTGTCCGGCGGCGTGGATGTGCGCAACTACGGCATTGTGGACGGTATTGCCAGCTGCAAGCAGCTGTTTGCCGATCTGCTGGAGGTGCCGGCAGAGAATGTGATCATCGGCCCCAACGAGAGCCTGACCTTGATGTTTGACTTTATCTGCCAGTGCTACACCCACGGCATCGGCGGCAAGCCCTGGAGCCAGGAGAAGGAAGTCAAGATCCTGTGCCCGGTGCCCGGTTATGATCGCCACTTTACCGTGTGCCAGTATTTTGGGCTGCAAATGGTGAATGTGCCCATGAACGCTGACGGCCCGGATATGGACACCATTGAAGAACTGGTGAAGGACCCCAGCGTGAAGGGTATGTTCTGCGTGCCCAAGTATTCTAACCCCACCGGTATTACTTTCTCCGATGAAGTGGTGCGCCGTATTGCGGCTCTCCGCCCGGCGGCAGAGGACTTCCGCATTGTGTGGGACAACGCCTACTGCGTGCACGACCTGGACGACAACGGCGACAAGCTGCTGAATATCTTTGATGTGTTGCCGGCGTACGGCAATGAGGATATGGTCATTGAGGTGGCCTCTACCTCCAAGATCACATTCCCCGGCGCAGGCGTGTCTTGCCTGGTGGCCAGCAAGAAGAATTTGGACCTGATCCGTCAGCGCTTGATGGTACAGACCATCAGCTATGATAAGATGAACCAGCACCGCCATGTGGAATTCTTTAAGAACGCGGACGGCGTGCGTGCTCACATGAAGAAGCACGCGGCGATTTTGAAACCCAAGTTTGACATTGTGCTGGAGCGGCTGGACAAGGAGTTGACCGGTCTGGGGATCGCCGACTGGTTCTCTCCCAAGGGCGGCTACTTTATCAGCCTGGATGTGCTGCCCGGCACTGCCAAGCGGGTGGGCGAACTGTGCAAGGCCGGCGGCGTGACCCTCACCAGCGTAGGCGCCACTTATCCCTACGGTATTGACCCGGAGGACAGCAACATTCGTATTGCGCCCTCTTTCCCGCCCAATGAGGAGATGGCCCTGGCAGCGGAGCTGCTGTGCATTTGCACCCGCCTGGCTGCTATTGAAAAGCTGGTGGGCTGATGCAAGCCGGAGCTTCTACCGCTTGCTTTTATCCGCTGGAGACGGAGCGGGCCTTGCAGCAGGTGACGGCACTGGGCTTTCCCTTTGCAGAGGTGTTCTTTAATGCTCGGCAAGAGCTGCGCCCGACCTTTGCGCGCCAACTGGCGGCCATTGCTCAGAACGGCGGCACCCGGGTGGTGTCTGTGCACCCCTTTTCCAGCTTTATGGAGAGCAGCTGCATTTTCGGCGACTATCAGCGCCGATTTGAAGATACCATTGATATTTATAAAGAGACCTGCCATGCGGCGGCGTTGCTGGGCGCCCGATTTGTGGTGATCCACGGGGCAGTGGTCCAGCCTAAAATCCCCATTCCGGAGGAGCGGTATTTTGAGCGCTTTTTGCAGTTGGTGGAGATCGGCCGCGCCGAGGGCGTCACCGTGTGCCAGGAGAATGTGAATCGCTTTAAGAGTCAGCACATTGCTTTTTGCGATCGTATGCGCCGGGCGCTGGGGGACGACTTCCACATGGTGCTGGATATTAAGCAGGCGGTGCGTGCCGGAGAGGATCCCTTTGCGTTTCTCGATACCTTCCAGAAGGAGATCGTCCATGTGCACATCAGCGATCATTCACCGGAGAAGGACTGCCAGCCCCCGGGACAGGGGAACTTTGACTTTCAGCGGCTGTACCGCACCCTGGGCGACCGGGTGCATTATATGATCGAGATCTACTCCCGCGGCTACCAGGTGGCGGCGGAGTTGCAGCGGGCCAAGGCGTACCTGGATACCATCAAGTAGGGGGTGGGCGTTTGGCTAAAACCAGCAACAAGACCATGGGCATTTTTTGCATATTGCTGTCCGGGCTGTGCTTTACCGGGATGAACACCTTTGTGCGCCTGTCCGGCGATCTGCCCACTATGCAAAAGGTCTTTTTCCGCAACTTTGTGGCCATGCTCTTTGCCTTTGCGATGATGGTGCGCAAGAAAGACAGCTTTCGCCCCAAACCGGGGAACCTGAAATACCTGCTTATTCGCTCCGCCGGGGGCGTGGCCGGTATGGTGGGCAACTTTTACGCCATTGACCGGCTGGATCTCAGCGACGCGTCTATGCTCAATAAAATGAGCCCCTTTTTTGCGCTGGTGTTCTCTGCGATCTTCATTAAAGAAAAAGTGCGGCCTAAGCAGGCCATTGCCATTGTGGTGGCGTTTTTAGGGGCGCTTTGTATCATCAAACCCACCTTTGCCAACGCCAATTTGTTTGCCAGCATTTGCGGCTTCTTAGGCGGTATGGGCGCCGGTGGGGCGTACACCTGCGTGCGGTACTTAGGGCTGCGGGGCGAGAACGGACGGCTGATCGTGTTCTTCTTCTCTGCCTTTTCCAGCCTGACTATGCTGCCGTTTTTGCTGTTTGACTACCATTATATGACCTGGCAGCAATGGGTGATCCTGCTGCTGGCGGGCACCTGCGCTGCCGGTGGGCAGTTCTCCATCACCGCCGCTTATACCCACGCTCCCAGTCGGGAGATCAGCGTGTATGACTACGCCCAGGTGATCTTTGCGGCTATTGTGGGCTACCTGGTGTTTGGCGATGTGCCGGATGTGTGGTCCTTTGTGGGCTACGCGGTGATCTGCGGTATGGCGCTGTGGATGTTCTTCTACAACCGCAAGGCAGACGGTGCCGCTCCTGCCAAAAAGGTGTAAAGGCAAAAAACTTGCTTTTTTTGACCAGTTATGGTATAGTACAGATTGTACAGAATTTTATGGCAAGTGCCGTATCTTTCAACAGGGGGGATAACTATGAAGTGTCCGTTTTGCGGTTACGCAGAGAGCAAAGTGATCGACTCGCGACCCACCGACGAGAACGAGCGTATTCGCCGTCGCCGGGAGTGTATGCAGTGCGGCAAGCGCTTTACCACCTATGAGATTATCGAGGATGTGCCCATTATCGTGGTGAAGAAGGACAAGAGCCGCGAGGTCTTTGACCGCAACAAGATCCTGAAGGGGATGCTCCGCGCCTGCGAAAAGCGGCCGGTGACCGTGGAGGCACTGGAGACTGCCATTTCTGAGATCGAGACCACCTTACAGAGCGCCCTGGACCGCGAGGTCACCAGCGTGCGCATCGGCGAGCTGATTATGGAAAAGCTGCGGGGGATCGATGAGGTGGCCTATGTGCGTTTCGCTTCTGTTTACAAGGAGTTTGACAGCGCCAGCGCCTTTGTGGACGAAATTTCCAAATTGCAATAAACACGCTTGGCACCCGGCGTTTGTCGGGTGCTTTTTCTCTTTTTTTGCCCCGGGTATTGAAAACCTACTAAATATATGGTATTATAGGTTAAAGAAAGGATGTGACGGTATGAAGATCTCTACCAAAGGGCGCTATGCGCTGCGGATGATGCTGGATCTGGCCGAGCATAGGGAACAGGGCTTTGTGTCGCTGAAGGAGATCGCCGCCCGTCAGGATATATCTAAGAAGTACCTGGAGCAGATCGTGGCGGTGCTCAACCGCCCGGATTTCTTAAAGACCAACCGGGGCTACCAGGGGGGCTACCGCCTGGCAAAGGCACCGGATCAGTACACGGTGGGCGATATTCTCCGTCTGACGGAGGGCGGCCTGGCGCCGGTGGCCTGCCTGGAGGAGGAGCCGAACACCTGCCCCCGCGCCGCGTCCTGCGCCACGCTGCCGGTGTGGGCCGGGCTGTACAAGGCCATCAACACCTACCTGGACGGCATTACCCTGCAAGACCTACTGGAGCAGGAGCACAAAAACGATGAATATTCCTATGTGATCTAAGCGCAAATCGCCTTGCTGACGCAGGGCGGTATTTTTTTGCCCAAAAGGGGTTGACAAATACCCGTAGGGGGTATATAGTAAAGATACCCCCAAGGGGTATAGGAAAGGAAGTGCTGTTATGGCAGATAAAGATGAAATGCAGCCGGTTTGCGCATGCTGCGCCAAGAAAAAGGTGCGCCAGCCGGAGGAGTACCGGCGGCTGATCCACCGTTTGAACCGCATTGAGGGCCAGATCCGCGGGATCAAGGGTATGATCGAGAAGGACGCCTACTGTACGGATATTTTGGCCCAGTCCGCAGCCGCCGGTGCGGCGCTGAATGCCTTTAACCGAGAGCTGCTGTCCACGCATATTCGCACCTGTGTTGCGGAAGATATTAAGGCCGGCAAGGACGAAACACTGGACGACCTGCTGGCAACTTTGCAGAAATTGATGAAATAACGGCGCCTGTGCGCCGGGAGGTGAGAACTTGGAACAATATAATGTAACGGGTATGAGCTGCGCCGCGTGCAGCGCCCGGGTGGAAAAGGCGGTGAACGCCGTGCCCGGGGTGGAAAGCTGCTCGGTGAGCCTGCTGACCAACTCCATGGGCGTCACCGGCACAGCTGCCCCGGCGCAGATCATCGCCGCTGTGGAGAAAGCGGGCTACGGCGCCAACTTAAAACAAAAGGGCAATGCTGCCCCGCAGCCGACGGCAGACCCGCTGAAAGATACGGAAACGCCCAAGCTGCTGCGCCGACTGGTCAGCTCCGTGGTGTTTTTGCTGATCTTAATGTACTTCTCCATGGGCCACATGATGTGGGGCTGGCCGCTGCCGTCGGCCTTAGAGGGCAACCACATTGCCATGGGGCTGATCCAAATGCTGCTGACTATTGTTATTATGATCATCAACGGCCGCTTTTTTGTCAGCGGATTTAAGAGCCTTTGGCACCGGGCACCCAATATGGACACTCTGGTGGCGCTGGGCGCGGCTGCGGCCTTTGGGTACAGCACCTACGCACTGTTTGCCATGACCGGCGCTCAGGTGGCGGGCAATGCGGACGGCGTTATGCACTATATGCACGAGTTTTACTTTGAGTCCGCCGCCATGATCTTAACGCTGATCACCGTGGGCAAAACCTTGGAGGCCCGCTCCAAGGGCAAGACCACAGACGCGCTAAAGAGTCTGATGCAGCTGGCGCCCAAGACGGCGGTACTGCTGGAGAACGGACGGGAGCGCACGGTGCCCATTGCGCAGGTAATGACCGGCATGGAGTTTGCCGTGCGGCCGGGGGAGCATGTGCCGGTGGACGGCGTGATCCTGGAGGGCAGCAGCGCGCTGGACGAGAGCGCCCTCACCGGCGAGAGTGTGCCGGTGGACAAGACGGTGGGCGACCCGGTGTCTGCCGCCACGGTGAACACCTCCGGCTATCTGCGGTGCCGCGCCACACGAGTGGGGGAGGACACCACCCTGTCCCAAATCATTCAAATGGTCAGCGACGCTGCCGCTACCAAGGCACCTATCGCAAAAATTGCCGATCGGGTGTCCGGCGTGTTTGTGCCGGTGGTAATGGCAATCGCCCTGGTGACCACCGTAGTCTGGCTGCTTACCGGCCAGAGTTTTGGCTATGCGCTGGCTCGGGGCATCTCCGTGCTGGTGATCAGCTGCCCATGTGCTTTAGGCTTGGCAACGCCGGTAGCCATTATGGTGGGCAACGGCCTGGGCGCCAAGAACGGCATTCTCTTTAAGACTGCCGTGTCCTTGGAGGAGACCGGCAAGGCCCAGATCGTGGTGCTGGACAAAACCGGCACCATCACCGAGGGCGCGCCTAAGGTAACAGACCTGGTGCCTGTCCCCGGGGTGGAAGAAAGTCGCCTGGCGGCGCTGGCCTGCGCACTGGAGCAAAAGAGCGAGCACCCGCTGGCCAAAGCGGTGACCGCATACGGCGCAGAAAAGCAAATCACCCCGGAGCCGGTCACGGATTTTGCGGCCCTGCCGGGTAACGGGCTGCAAGCTACATTGAATGGCAAGCAGCTGCTGGGCGGCAGTCTCAGCTATATGCGCAGCCGGGTGCCGGTGCCGGACAGGATGGAACAGCAAGCGGCGGCGCTGGCAGAGCAGGGCAAAACGCCCCTGTTCTTTGCCTATGACGCGGCGCTGCTGGGTATGATCGCCGTGGCCGATGTGATCAAGCCGGACAGCCCGGAGGCCATTGCGGCGCTGCAAAAGATGGGTATTCGCGTGGTGATGCTCACCGGCGACAATCCCCGCACCGCTGCGGCCATCGGTCGGCAGGCGGGGGTAGACCGGGTGATCGCCGGGGTGCTGCCCCAGGGCAAGGAACAGGTGGTGCGCGACCTGATGGCGCAGGGCAAGGTCATTATGGTGGGCGACGGTATCAACGACGCGCCGGCCCTGACCCGTGCGGATATCGGTATGGCTATCGGTGCCGGTACGGATGTGGCCATTGACGCGGCGGATGTGGTGCTGATGCACAGCCGTCTCAGCGATGTGACCGCGGCCATTCGCCTGAGCCGCGCCACGCTGACCAATATTCATGAGAACCTATTTTGGGCGTTCTTCTACAATGTGATCGGCATTCCGCTGGCGGCAGGGGTGTGGATCCCCATTTTCGGCTGGACCCTGAACCCCATGTTCGGCGCGGCGGCTATGAGCCTGTCCAGCTTCTGCGTGGTGACCAACGCCCTGCGGCTGAACCTCTTTAAGCTGCATTCCCCCAAGCGGGATAAAAAAATCAAACATCCGGTGGTGCTGGCGGCACTGCCGGCGGAAAAGGAGAATTTCGGTATGACAAAAGTAATGAAAGTGGAAGGTATGATGTGCCCGCATTGTGAAATGACGGTAAAGAAAGCGCTGGAGGCGCTGCCCCAGGTGGATAGCGCCGTTGCCAGCCACACAGACGGCACCGCCACGGTGACCTTAAACGATGATGTGGACGACGCTGTGCTGAAAAAGGCCATTGAGGACCAAGGCTATACCGTAAAGGACTAAGACGGAAAAAGAACGGCTCCCCGGCGACTATGTGCGTGCCGGGGAGCCTTTTTCTGTGTTCTTCCACCGGGGGTGGAGTGATTTCCACGCACCGTGCCTTGCCAAATGGGCGCTCTGTTGCCTATACTGGAGTTGCCCCCGGGCAGAAAGGATGATCGTATGAAACGGATTTTAGCCCTTTTACTTTGTGTGGTGTCGGCATTGGCACTGTGCGCTTGCAGCAAGGCGGATACTGCTGAGCCGACAGGCGCTCGGTTTGACAAGCCGCTGCAGCAGCAGACGGAGAACCAACTCCAGCCCCAAAGCAATATTTACCTGACGGCGGATACATTCTATTATGCCACGGAGGATACTGATGCGCACAACACCTTTGGCACGCCCCAAAAACTGATGGCCTATGACCTGCTGACCGGCAAGACCCGCACGGTACTGGACGGGGTGGGCGATATTGCGCAGCTGTGCCGCATAGGCAACACCCTGTATTTTACCTGCTATGCTTATACGGACGCGGACAAAACCCTGTGGGGCTTTTGCCTGTATGCCTATGATATAGATGGGGACCGGACAGCGTGCATTTACGCCACCCCCAATACCAGCGATGGGGTAGAGCTGGCCCCTTGCGGAGAAACGCTGTTTTACCTGTGCAACACCCGGGATCGGGACGGTATGAGTGCAGACGAAAGCGGTAAAGGTGAGCTGCACGCCCGCACAGCCACAGGGGACAAGGTACTGCAAACCGGGTTGGAAACAGAGTGGTGCTACTTTTATGAATGGACGGACAGCGCAGCGTATCTGCTGACCAACGACGGTGGCACAGAACAGTGCTATCATCTGGACTACAAGGGCAAAATGACCCCCACCAACCACCGGCCAAAGACAGAGCCACAGGAAGAAAATGCCGAACCCTCGAAAAAACCGGTGACTGTGGCTGATTATCAAAATTATTCCATAGAGATCACCTGTACCGTACCCAAAAAGCCGGGAGACAGCGACTGCGGCTATCGCTATATTGCCCGGTACATTCTTAAGGAAAAAGCCACCGGCAAGTCCTACGCCCTGTGCAGCGGCAGCTACTGGTATTACTACATCTAAAACAACGGTTGCCCCCTTTTGCCGCATTTGTGCAAATTTAACAAATAATGCTTGCACTCCATTGCTAAAACTGGTAATATAGAGAGGTAAAGGGGGATTTTTATGTCCAGTCAAGTGCGTACATATACGGCTAAGGAACGGAATATGTACCTGGTGGGTATGATGGGTCAGAATATGATCTACAACATCATCGGTACCGGGCTGTATTTCTACTTCCAGTCGGTGATCTTTATTCCGGCAATGGCCATCAGTATCTTTATGGCTGTGGCCCGGGTATGGGACGCCATTAACGACCCGATGATGGGCACCTTTGTGGACCGTACCAACAGTAAATGGGGCAAATGCCGACCGTATCTGCTGTTTTCGCCGGGTATTATTTTGGTAATTACCGTACTGACTTTTTGCAACGGAATGTACAGTTCTGCCAATTCGCCGGGCAAGAACGCCCTGATTGTGGGCTGGGCTGCCGTGTCTTATATCCTGTGGGGTATGTGTTACACGGTAGGGGATATTCCTCTGTGGGGCGTCACCTCCCGCATGACCGAGGTGGAGAAGGACCGGGCGTCCATTCTCTCCCTTGCCCGTATTGCAGCGGGCCTGGGCGGCGGCGTGGTGCTGCTGACCATCAATCCGCTGTCTCAGGCACTGGGGCAGAAGCTGGAGAGCACAGCCGGATCTACAGCCAAGGGACAGCAAATGGGCTTTATTATTGTGGCAATTATTCTTTCCGTGATCGGCTGCGGTATGTTCCAAATGACCGGCATTTTTGTACGGGAGCGGGTGCCGTCTTCGGAGCAAAAGTTCGGCTTTAAGGATAATTTCAAGATCATGTGGGGCAACAAACCTTTCCGCAATCAGCTGATCAGCGGCGTGTTGCGCTCGCCCATTCAGATCTTGCTGTCCGTTGCCATGACCCTGATGTCTTATTACTATGGCAACTACTTTGGCGATTATATGCTCTATATGATCATTTTCGGCGGCGCCATCTTTGGCGGCCAGTTTATCGCCATGGCGCTGGTGCCCAAGCTGACAGAGAAGCACGACAAAACCCGTATGCTTATCGGCTCCACCATTATGGGTGCCATTCCCTTTGCTCTGATCTATCCGGTGTACCTGCTGGCACCCCGGGATCTGGATAAGCCCCTGTGGGTGGCGATCCTGTTTGTGGTCTTTGCCCTGGCAGGCGGCGGTATGGGCGCTTTGAATGTGCTCCAGTCTGTGATGATCGCCGACGCGGTGGATTACGAGGAGTACCACAAGGGCTATCGCCCGGACGGTGTGTTCTTCTCCGGCCAGTCCTTTATTACCAAGTTGTCCGCCGGGATCAGTTCCATTATTCAGGGGGTCGGCTACTCCATCGTGGGCTTTAGCGGCGACAATGTAAGCGCCTGCAACGAGGCCCTGCGTGCCGGTGCGTCCTTTAAGGATCAGTTCCCCCAGTATGCGGGTATGATGTTTTTCCTGTGTTCTATTCCGCCGGCCATCGGCTTGTTTTTGTCCATCATTCCGCTGCGCCACTACGGTATGACGGACGAGGAGCACCGCAATATTTTAGAGGCGCTGGTCCAGCGGCGTAACGCCCAGGCAGAAGAAACCGCAGACAACTGATAAAATCAATAAAGCCTGAGGGCTGCGCGGCTCTCAGGCTTTTGCTATATTCGGAGGTATTATGACCATTCGACCCTATTGCCCGGCGGATCAGGAACGATTGCGCCAGATTTGCCGAGAGACGGCGGCAAGGCCGTTTCAAAGAAGTGCACGCACCTTAGAGGCGGTGACGCTGATTTATAACGACTATTTTACTACCTATGAGCCGGCGCATATTTTTGTGCTGGCAGACGAAAATGACCGGGCGGTGGGGTATATTCTCTGCGCTACGGACTACCGGGGCTTTGTGCGCCGCTACCGCACCACCTATTTGCGCCGGGTGCTGCGTACGGCGCCGGACCAGGCGGCGGGTCTGCTGGGGTATCTGTGGTGCCTGGGCAAAATTAAGGATCGGCCGGTGCATTTTCATTTGGATATTTTGCCGCTCTATCAGCGGCAGGGGTGGGGTACTCAATTAATGGACACCCTGTGCGACCATCTGCGGACACTGGGGGTAGACTACCTCTCCTGCTGTGGGGTCAGTCGCGACGCTGTCGGGTACAAAATGTACCGAAAATACGGTTTTGCGGAGTGCTATGCTCACAGGCATAATATCGTATCGTTATCTCTGCGATTGTAACCAAACCGGTAATTAGACAAATGCCTAACATTTTGGTGCGCACTGTCGATTTTGCACAAATAATCCTTGCTATTTGCTGTATATACTGGTAAAATAGAAGAAAAAATATAGGGGGACTCAATAAGTGTCAAACCAAACCAGGACCTATACCAAAAAAGAGCGTAACCTTTACCTCACCGGTATGCTGGGTCAAAACCTGATCTACAATATTGTAGCTACAGGTCTGTATTTCTATTTCCAAAATGTAATTTGCCTGCCGGCGATGGCCTTGGGCTGGATCTTTGCGCTGGCTCGTGTGTGGGACGCTATCAATGACCCAATGATGGGCACCATTGTGGACCGCACCCGAACCAAGTGGGGCAAGTGCCGCCCGTATCTGATCATCTTCCCCGCCATCATTGGCTTGGTCACCATTCTGGCCTTTCTGAACGGCAACTATGCCACTGCCACTTCAAACACCCAAAAGGTGCTGATTGTAGCCTGGGCAGCTGTGTCCTATGTGGCGTGGGGTATGTGCTTTACCGTGTGCGATATTCCGCTGTGGGGCATTACCTCTCTGATGACTGAGGACGAGAACGACCGCAGCCAGCTGCTGGGTCTGGCCCGCATCGTTGCCGGTATCGGCGGTGTTGGCGTCTTGGTGGTGCAGATTGCCCAGGTGGTTGCCAATATTTTTGTAAACAAGGGCTATTCCCAGGCCAAGGCCTCTCAGTACGGCTTTATCCTGACTGTAGTGGTAATGACCGTGATCGCCTCTATCCTCTTTGAGTTCGCCGGTATCGGCACCAGAGAGCGGGTGGAGCAGGCTGAGAAGAAATATACTTTTACCGAGAACTTCAAGATCATGTACAAGAACAAGCCGTTCCGTCAGATTTTGATTTCCGGTATTCTCAGAAGTCCCATTCAGCTGCTGATGCTGATCGCGATGACGCTGATCACTTATTACTACGCCAACGGCGACTTTATGAATGTGCTGTTGACGGATGCCGACGGCAAGCCGGCTGGTTTGAACTGGAGCATTTTGGCGCGTCTGGCTGTGATCGCCGCCGCCGTGTTCCTGGGCCAGTTTATCGCTATGGGTATTACCCCGGCACTGATCCGCAAGCATGAGAAGAAGAGCATTTATAACTTCTATTCCATCGCAGGTGCCGTGCCTTTTGCCCTGCTGTATGTGTTCTTTAAAATTGCACACGGCGATGTAAAGACCTCTATGGTATGGGTGATTCTTACCGGGCTGTGCTTCTTCTTTGCAGGCGCTGCCATGGGCGGTATCAATGTGCTGCAGTCCGTTATGATTGCCGACTGTGTGGACTACGAGGAGTACCACAACGGTGTGCGTACCGACGGTGTGTTCTTCTCCGGCCAGTCCTTTATCACCAAGTTGTCCGGCGGTATTGCCTCTATCCTGTCCGCTGTGGTGTACCACTTTGTAGGTTACAGCGACGCCAATATTTTGAAGTTGAATGAAGCCTTGAAGAATGGCTCCGATTTTCTGAGCTATGACGGTGGTTCCGGTGCCGGTAAGTACGCCGCCACCATGTTCTTCCTGATCTCCATCCCTCCGGCCATCGGTATGGTGCTCTCTGCGCTGCCCACCCTTAAGTATGCAATGTCTGATAAGGAGCATACCCGCATTCTGGATGAGCTGGTTGCCAAGCGTGCAGCCAAGAAGGATGACACCGCAGAATAAGTATTATCTATATAACAACAAAAGCACCGCTGCGGCGGTGCTTTTGCTATGTGCTTTACGCCACAAAGGGCGAAATCTGTCTGTAGCCATAAAATACAGCACGGAGGCTTATAGCCGCTTTTTGACTAAAGATTGTTAATCCCCTTTCGTAAAGGGAAAAGTGCGAATACAGTTGCCTGTGGGCTGCCTTGAACGGATTGCTGTGAACAGCAACGCTATAAGAAGACAATATAAGAACGGACAACAAAAAAGCACTTCCCGTGGGAAGTGCTTTTTGTGATCTTGATGTCTTTAGGCTTCTTCGCTTTGCATCAGCTTTTCACGCTTGGCTTCCAGCTCGGCCTGTGCCTGTGCCTTGACCTTACCAGTGTACTTGTTAAAGAACATGGGCACAATGGTCAGGATAAAGCCAACAGCCGGCACAATGGTCACCAGCGCCAGCAGCATTTTTTGGGTGGATTCGGACTGCTCAAAGAAGATTTGGCGCCCGGCGTTATCCACCAGGGATTTATCTACGGCCTTAAAGTCCGTCTGCGCCAGTAGTTGACCGAACACAAAGGTAGCAATGGCGGCATTGACCTTGGACAGGAAGGTCTGGAAGGAGAAGCAAACGCCCTCCTGCCGTTCGCCGGTCTTCCACTCCAAATAGTCAATGGAGTCGGCGATCAGCGCGTAAGTAATCACATTGTAAATACCCAGGGGCAGACCCATCAGGAACAGGAAGATCCACAGAATGAAGATATTGATCTTGGTCACATCCTGGGCCAGGATCACATAGCACAGGCCGTGTACCGCAAAGCCAAACAAGGCAGAGCCGATGTAGATTTGCTTTAAGCTGAACTTTTTGCGCAGCATGGGGAAGATGGCCATCGCCGGTACCATGCCGACGCCGATAGCGACAGTCAGAGTTGTAACAATGGTGCCACGGGGGATCCAGAAGTCATAGGCCGCCGCAGCGTCCACATTGGGCACCAGTGTGGTCTGTGCACCGGGCAGGAAGTCTTTAAAGATTTGGCTGAAGTCGGTGTAATTCTGAATGATAATGTAGTTGCCGATATAGTCTGCGCACTGATTGGCGGTAACCATGGTGGAGCCCAATACGGAGGCGGCAATAACGATCAGCAGCAGCTTGTTTTCACCCAGCATCACAAAGGTTTCCTTAAAAGACGGCGTGTGATCCATCTTGGGTACACGCTCTTTGGACACGAAGAAGATGAGAATGGACAATCCGCAGCCCAGCAGGGCAAAGATCAGTGCGCCTACAAAGAAGCCCTTATTGTAGCCCATATTGCTCTGGTACAGAATGGGCACCAGCAATGCCGGCAAAATACCGCCGAAGGTGGAGCCCAGGCGGGCGGTGGAGATAAAGGAAGTACGCTCGCTCTCCAGCGGGGTGATCACAGAGGACAGACCCCAGAAAGGCACATCCTGCACGGTAAAGGCCACGCCCCACAGAATGTAGGTGACCAGTGCCCACACAAAGGCGGCGGTGGAACCCTCGGCAAAGGGCGCGGTAAAGAGCAGCACGGTGCAAACGGCAATGGGCACCGGTGCAAACAGCAGATAGGGCCGCATTTTGCCCCATTTGGATTTGGTGCGGTCTACGATCATACCCATCACCGGATCATTCAGGGCGTCAAAGATACGGCCGATCAAAATAATAGTGGTGCCCTGAGATAGGGACAGCCCGGCGCCGTTTTGGAAGAATACCAGGGTGAACATGGACATCAGCGTGTAAATTCCGGAGCGGCCGAAGGCACCCACGGTGAAGCATACCCGCTCCTTGGTGGTTAAGTATTTCTTTTGGGGTTCGTTCATTACTTTTTCCTCACTTTCAGGGCGGGGAGAATCGCAGGTGCGGCCTCTCCGGCATTTTGCATTTCACGCAACAGCAGATATTTCATCTCCTGGCGTATATGACTGTATCGCGGATCGCGAATCAGATTGTAGCGCTCAATGGGATCCTTCTCCAGATCGTACAGATAATCCTCAAAATATGCATTTGCGCTGTGCAGCACATAACCTGTGGGCGCTGCAGTGCGCACGGCATATTTGAACCGGTCCGTGCGAATGGCGCGGCCGCACTGACTCTCACTGATCTGCATAAACACGCAGTCGTGAAGCGGCTCCGCTGTTTTTTGCATTTGACACAAATCCTTGCCCATGTAACTGGGCGGCGCAGGTATGCCCGCTAAACTCAGAAAGGTGGGGGGCAGGTCAATAAGGGAGGTGAGCCGACTTTCTGCCTTGCCGCCGTCAAAGCCGCCGCCTTTGATAATCAGCGGTGTGTGGGTGGCGCTGTCGTGGCAGGAACGCTTGTACTCCAAATTGCGGGTCTTAAAGTGGCTGCCGTGGTCCGAGGAATAGATGATGACTGTGTCGTCATAAATGCTCAGTTCCTTGAGCTTTTGCACCAGACGGCCCACATTGTAGTCCAGCCGGTTGATGGCGGAGATGTAGTCCGGGTACATTTCTTTATAGTCGCCCTTTAAGAAAGTCAGATCCGGGGGCAGGGGGTAGTCCTTGTATTGGTTGATGGTCTCTTTATAGCCCTCGTAATGATGATGGTCGTTTTGATGGTGCGGCTCCAGCTGGCTGATAAACAGGAAGAAGGGCTTGTCGGCCTCTCGTCCGCTTTCCAGATATTCCAGGGCAAAGTCGTTGATACAGTCGGCACGATAGCCGGTGAAGTCCAGCTTGTTGCCGTCGCCGTCAAACACATAGCCGTCGTAGCCGTGGCTGGTGAATTCCAGCACATCGGCTGCCCGCCAGTAGCGATACTCGCCTTGCTTCTCTTTCGGCACCGGCGTGGCTTCACAATGGGTGCCAATTCCCGGCAGTCGGTCAGAGGCTAAGTGCCACTTACCCACATAGGCAGTGTCATATCCGGCTTCATTAAAATAATGAGCCAGCGGGGTAATGGTATCCGGCAGTGGAATGCCGTTCCAGTAGCAACCACACTGGGTGGCATACACGCCGGTTTGCAGACAGGCACGGGCCGGGCCGCACACCGGTTGGCAGGTAAAGTTGTTTTCAAAGAGCGTGCCCTCTTTGGCCAGCTGCATCAGGTTTGGGGTTACTGTATCGTTTACCGTATCCCACCGCTGCTGATCGCTGAAGTAGAAGATAATGTTTTTGCGCTTTGCCATGTTCAACTCCTGTTCCTTGCCCCACCGCTGAAGGTGCAGGCCTTTTTATTTATTTATCCGGCCATAAAGCCGGTGACTGCATTGTAGATGTTTAGGCAGATAAACACGCCCAGCACCGCAGAGAATACCCGGGTGACGATCTTGTTGTTGGCCTTTTTGTTCAGTGCTGCGCCGATGACGCCGGCGATCACAGCCGCCGGGGCCGCGATCAGCAGAATGCGATAGTCAAACTTAGGTACTGTGGCGGTGACCACATAGGTCACCAATTTGGACAGCTGGCTAAAGAAGATTACAGCCACGCTGTAGACGGTAGCCTCCTTCATGCTCATAGAGAAAAACAGCAGGAAGAACATAATGTTAATGGGTCCGCCGCCAATGCCCAGGAAACTGGACAGAATGCCCAAAACTGTGCCGCCCAGCAGAATGGTGATGGGGTTCTTTAAGTGAAAGCTCTTTTTGCCCTTGTTCACATACCATAGTGCCACCGCCAGCAGGCAGGCCAAAAGCACCGCCTGGTATGCCATAGCCAGGTTGTCACTTAGCAGTCGGTTAAACAAATCGAAAATATGCTTGCCTGCAAAGCCGCCTAAAATAGAGCCGGCAGAGATCAGCAGCACCGTCTTAAAGTCCACTTTGGTCTTGGCACGCAGGTGCTTCACGGTGGAGCTGCAACTCATGGCAAAGACGGACACGGAGGAGATAAAGTTGATTACCTCGGTGGTATCGTCCACCAGCAGAGTCAGCAGTGGCTTGATGATGACCCCGGAGCCTCCGCCTAAAAAGGCACCGATACCGGAGGCCAAAAAGATAATAACCCCGTAGAGAAGGAAGATCACTGCAGACTGTCCTCCGATCCCTGCTCCAGATAAACGGTAGCAGAATTGTAAGCCAACTCAAAGCCTTCCTCGTCCAGCATTTCCTTGATTTGCAGGTTGATCCGATTTTGCACCTGACCCAGGTCAATTAGCGTGGGCGCGACTACATAATAGTAAGTCTGCACATCCATGCCGTGGGCACCGTAGCTGACAAAATTGGTGCGCACATCGTCCTGCAGTACAGCCGGATCCTGGCGGAGCAGGGACTGCAATTTCTGCTCAAATCGTTCCAGATCCTTGCGACTGTGTTTATAATGCAGCGTAAAAGTCTGGTCAATAAGACGGTGCTGCATATCTGCATAGTTTGTGATGTTCTGGTTGGTGAGGGAGGTGTTTGGCAGCACATAGCGGCTACCGTCCAATGCCCGCAGGGTGGTGGCGCGCACGGCAATATCCTCAACTGTGCCGGACAGCTCGCCTACAGCAATAAAATCTCCCACCCGAAAAGGCTTGTTAAAAACAATGATAAAGCCAGAGATCAGGCTCTCCACAGCATCTTTGCAGGCAAAGGCCACAGCCACACCGCCGATGCCCAGCGCGGCAAAAATACGGGTGGCGGAGTAGCCCAGTAACTCCAGTACAAGCAAAATACCGATGCATATAATCACAATTTTTGCTACATTGGAGATAAAGCGAAAGGCGGTGAGGCGTGTTTTGTCCCCACCGGCGTCGGAATCGTAGGTATAATTATTTAATTCACCATTCAGCAGACGCACACCGCCCCAGCAGGTGCAGAGAATGCCCATGGCTTTAACCAGAAAAACGGCCGCCTTTTGCAGTTCTCCGCCGGGGGCGAGAATTTGCATGGCACCGGCGATGCCGGCAAAAATGAGAAAAACGGACAAAGGCTTTTTCAGTCCGGTTTTCAGCAGTGCCTGGATGCGGGCACTGCGACGGAAAAACAACTTTCCAACCAAAGCGAGAATACCGCCGGAAATTGCACTGCGCAGCACCACCAGAACGGCCACTACACCAATGGCGATTAGAGCACGGATTAACAGCTCCTGGGCGCTTTCTACGCCTTGCAGATTTTTTCGCAGGGTTTCTACAAATTGGGGGATTTCCATCTTCAGCATATACATTCCTTACCACTCTCTAACAGAGCAAAACAGGCAAATTTACGGTAAGACCTATTATATAATTTATAGTACCCCTTGTCAATGCAAGGGGGCGTTAATGGTCGGTGTCGCTCAAATAGGTCGGAATACAATAGAAATTGCTCTCCCAGGCCGGGATGTACGGGCTGTGGCGAAAGTAAAGCTTGTAGTCCGGACAAATGTGCAGAATTTGCTGGGGCAGCGCAAACAGATCTTCATTACGGTGGTAGGCGCAAACATACAGCTTAGGTCTCCAGGTGCGAATGGTGCGGGCGGCACCGGCCAGCGCCTCGCTTTCGCTGCCCTCAATGTCCATTTTCAGCAGCGTGATCGGCGCGCCTTGCAGCAGACTGTCCAGGTCCGTGGCTTCCACTGACGTGCCGGTGGGCGATAGGCGGGAACTGCGCCCGGCGCGGGCGTCAAAATGTAAAGTGGTCTGCCTGTCCCAGGCGCCTTTATTGTAAAGGTGAATACCTTGCATACCCTCTGTGGCACGGCGCAGCTTTTTGAAGTTCTTTTCGTCCGGCTCCAAGGCGTAGATAGATCTGTATTTTCCGCCTGAATACTGCAAAAATTGGCGAATAGTATCGCCGTTATAGGCGCCCATATCCACCAAAAATTCCTGCTGATTTACCTGCAAAATATCGGTAAAGATCTCGTCGATATTTGCAAATGATTTGTAAAGGTAATCAACTTTACCGCTGATTTTGTAGCGCAGCACACATTCGTACACCCGGCGGCTCTCCTCATCGGCCAATTTGGCGTAAACGCTCTCCATTTCCGCCCGGTGCGCATCGGCGTATTCCCGGGTAAACAGCCCTACGCCCGCCACCGGAATATCCGGCGCATATACCGGGTGCTCCCGGTTGATCCGGGCAATGTTTTCCAGCACCTCCGGTCGCTGACTGGCAAAGCCCAGTACTACGATGAAGTCCTTGAATTGTTGGCATACTTCCTGGTAGCGCTGCACTTTGTGACCTAAAAAGGATTGGCCCCGCACAAAATCGTCACTGGCAAACACCGCCGAGATATGCATACCCTTACTTTCCAGCACGGCGTTGATCTTCTCCGCCCCGTCGCCCATACCGTAGAGCACCAGGGGCTTGCCCTCCCGGCGCAGTCGGTCCCAAACATTCTCTTCCGTCAGTAAATCCTCTATCATAGCTACCTGCCTTTCTGCTTTATATTCTAACATATTTGACAATCTAAAATAAAGTGTATATAATAAATAAACGGAAAAATTTGTATTGCACAGGAGGCAGGGGCCATTATGGGCGGGAACAGCCTGATTGACCGATTATTTAAGCGCGAGAGCACAACGAAAGAGGAAATTCGCCAGCTGGTGGACGAGGACCAGGCCAAAGGAGAACTGGAAGCGTCTCAGCGGGAGATGATCCACAACATCTTTGATTTTGACCAACTTTGCGCGGAGGATATTATGACCCACCGCACTGAGATCGAGGCAGTGGAGGAGACGGCCACCATCGGGTATGCCGCCGCCTTTGCACTGGAGGCAGGGTGCTCCAGGATCCCGGTATTCCACGAGGATCTGGACAATGTGCAGGGTATTCTTTATGTAAAGGACCTGCTGCCCTTTGTGGGCAAGCCTGTGCCGGAGGGCACCCGGCTGATGGACTATGTGCGGGAGCCGCTGTTTGTGCCGGAGAGCATTCCCTGCGGCAAGCTGTTCGCCACCATGACGGACAAGCGTATCCAAATGGCCATTGTGGTGGACGAGTACGGCGGCACGGCCGGACTGGTGACCATGGAGGATATTTTGGAGAGTATCGTGGGCAATATTATGGACGAGTACGACGAGGAAGAGGCGGATGTGATCCAAACCGGGGAGCACACCTTTACCTTTGATGGTTCGGTGGATATTGAGGATGCGGAAAAGGCGCTGGGCGTGCCTCTGCCGGAGGGGGATTATGACACCCTGGCGGGCTTTTTGATCAGCCGCCTGGGCTATCTGCCCACCGGCAAGGAGACCCAGCCGGTTACGGTGGATTATGAGAATGTGCACTTTACCGTATGTGGGGTAGAGGAGCGCAGAATTGAACGGATAAAGGCAGAAGTTAAAGTATGACGGAACAGGTAATCACCTTTGAAGCGATGGAACAGGCAGCCAACCTGTTTGGCAGCTTCGATGAAAATATAAAGCTATTGGAGCGAGAGTACGGCGTGACCATCACCTGCCGTGGCGCAGACCTGAAGGTGGTGGGCGACGCAGAAAATGTAGCTGCCGCTGCCCGGGCGCTGAACGGACTGTTGACCTTGATTAACAAAGGCGAGCAGCTGACGGAGCAGAATGTGCGCTATGTGATTTCTTTAGTCAGCGAGGGCAATGAGGATGTGCTTTCCTCCATGACCACGGACTCGGTGTGCGTCACCGCCAAGGGCCGACCGGTCAAGCCAAAGACCGTGGGTCAAAAGCGGTACTGCGAGTCCATTGCCAAGAACACCATCACCTTTGGCGTGGGGCCGGCCGGTACAGGCAAGACCTATTTGGCCGTGGCTATGGCGGTCACCGCCTTTCGCGCCAAAGAGGTGGACCGGATCATCCTGACCCGCCCGGCGGTGGAAGCGGGGGAGAAGCTGGGCTTTCTGCCCGGCGACCTGCAAAGCAAGGTGGACCCGTACCTGCGCCCGCTGTATGACGCTCTGTTTGATATGCTGGGGGCAGAGAGCTTTCAGCGCTACCAGGAGCGGGGCGCCATTGAGGTGGCGCCGCTGGCCTATATGCGCGGGCGGACTCTGGATGACAGCTTTATCATTCTGGACGAAGCCCAGAACACCACGCCGGAGCAGATGAAAATGTTTTTGACCCGCCTGGGGTTCAACTCCAAAATGGTGGTCACCGGCGACATTACCCAGATCGACCTGCCGGAGGGCAAGCGCTCCGGGCTGGTAAAGGTGATGGACATTCTAAAGCATGTAGATGACATTGAAATTCATAAATTCAGCCAGAAGGATGTGGTGCGCCACCGGTTGGTGCAGGACATTATTCGGGCGTATGAGAAATATGAGGAGAAGAACAAGTAATGGAATCTGTAAAAGTGGTCATTTCAAACGATCAAAAGGCAGTGAAGGTGCCTACCGGCATTCGGTTGCTGATCCGCCGTTGTTGCCACGCTGTGCTGGAACTGGAGCATTTTGAAGGCAGCGCGGAGGTGAGCGTGCGCTTTGTGGATAATGAACAGATCCATGCGCTGAACAAAGAATATCGGAATATTGACAGAGAGACGGATGTGCTCAGCTTCCCCTTGGGGGAGAACGGTGTGTACGATATTAACCACGACACCGGCGCCAAGCTGCTGGGCGATATTGTGATTTCTATGGAGAAAGCCATGGAGCAGGCAGAGCTGTACAATCACCCCTTGCAGCGGGAGATCGGCTTTTTGACCGTTCATTCCATGCTGCACCTGCTGGGCTATGACCATGAGCAGGGCGGGCTGGAAGAAGTACGTATGCGCGAAAAGGAAGAAACCGTGCTGACCCAAATCGGCTGGAAGCGGGACAGCAGCTATTATATGGGAGACGAGTCATGACCCAATCTGCATTCATCGCCATTGTGGGCAAGCCCAATGTGGGCAAATCCTCCATTTTAAATCGGCTTACCGGCAGCAAGATTGCTATTGTGTCCTCCAAGCCCCAGACCACCCGTACCAAGATTATGGGCGTGTTGACGCGGGATGAGGTGCAGCTGGTGTTTACGGACACCCCCGGCTTTCACCACGCTCACAACAAGCTGGGCGAGCACATGAATCAGGCGGTGGGCGATGCCGTAGGCGGCGTGGACGCCTGTTTGTTTGTGGTGGAACCCAATCAGACCGAGCTGAACGACAAGGAGCAGGAGCTTCTGACGATGTTTAAAAAGCATCGTTTGCCGGTGATCCTGGCCATTAACAAAATTGATACGCTGCGGGACAAGGCGGAACTGGCGCCGCGCATTGGCCAGTTGGCCGGGCTGTATGACTTTACGGCTGTGGTGCCTTGCAGCGCCCAGACCGGAGAGGGTATGCAGGACTTGCTGACGGAGATGGAGCGCCTGGCGCTGCCGTCGCCCCACTTCTTCCCGGACGATACCTTAACGGATCAGCCGGAGCGGGTGCTGGCGGCGGAGATGATCCGGGAGAAGATCCTGCGTTTGATGGACAAGGAGATCCCCCACGGCATTGCCGTTGCCATTGAGAAGATGAAAGAGCGCCCGGACGGCAGCTGCCTGGATGTGGATGCCACCATCTATTGTGAGCGGGAGAGCCACAAGGGTATGGTCATCGGCAAAGGCGGCGCTATGCTCAAGAAGATCGCCACATTTGCCCGCCAGGACATGGAGCGCTTTTTCGGGATCAAGGTCAATCTGCACACCTGGGTCAAGGTAAAAGAAGATTGGCGCAACCGGGAGGGCCTGATCCACAACTTCGGCCTGGATAACGAATAAAATGAATTTTTGCCGCTGCGGCGCTGAATTTTGTCCTTGGGTGAATTTGGCACAAATGGCGCTGCGGGCATAGGATACAATAAAAACGGTGATCCTATGTCAATGGCAGAGAACAGCTGGCAACAGTTTGTACAAACCGGCCGTGTGGCCGATTATTTGAAATACAAGGAAGAGGAACGACAAGAGGGGCATGAACAGTACCACCAAAGGCTTAGTGATACGGGAGCAGACCACCGGGGAGAATGATCGCCTGGTGACTTTGCTGACGGCGGACCACGGGCTGGTGCGTGCGTTTGTGCGGGGCGGCAAGCAGCTGAAAAATCGGCGTGCCGCCGCCACCTCTCTTTTTTGTTACGGCGAGTTTGCCCTGTACCGTGGGCGAGACGCCTATACGGTAGACAGTGCGGCACCCATTGAGGTGTTTTTTGGCCTGCGGCAGGATATTGACCGGCTGGCGGCCGCCCAGTATTTTGCCCAGCTCAGCTACGAACTGGCGGCGGAGGAACAACCGGCGCCGGAATTACTGCGCCTGCTGCTGAACACCCTGCACCTATTGTGCAAGGGCACCAAGCCGCTGGTGCAGATCAAGGCGGTGTTTGAGCTGCGCGCCCTGTCCATCTCCGGCTATATGCCCAACATTTTGGCCTGTGCCAACTGCGGCACTTATGAAACGCCGGTGATGTACTTTGATGTGGACGGGGGCTGCATTTACTGCGAGAATTGCCCCAAGGCAGGCGCCGTGGCGGTGCCCAAGACGGTGATGACCGCCGTGCGCTACATTTGCCTGACGGAGCCGGGGCGTATCTTTGGCTTTGCCCTGGTGCCGGAGCAGATGGCGCTGCTGGGTCGGGTGACGGAGCAATACACCCTGCGGCGGCTGGACCGGCGCTTTACCACACTTGAATTTTATAAATCCCTGCAAGCCGGGGGTACGACTACATAGCAATGATGGATAAAGATATGGATAAGAATTTGCAAACCTTGGAACTGGATAAGGTGCTTGCCCTATTGGCGGAACAGACTACCTGTGACGACGCCAAAGAGGCGGCACTGGCGCTGCGCCCTGCGGCAGACCCGGGGGAGATCGCTCTCCTGCTGGATCAGACGGAGGACGCTTTTTCTATGCTGGCCCGGTTCGGCGCACCGTCCTTTGGCGGGCTGCGCAATGTAAATGGCCCGTTGCAGCGGGCGGCAGCCGGCGGGTGCCTGAATATGACGGAGCTGCTGCAAGTGGGCGACACCCTGCGGGCACTGCGTATTCTGGACGACTGGCACGGCCATTTGGCGGGCACGCACTCGTCCCTGAATTTCTTTTTTGACGGCATTACGGTGAATAAATATTTGGAGAACCGGATCTTCACCTGCATTGTCAGCCCGGAGGAGATGGCAGACAAGGCGTCCGAGGAACTTTACGATATTCGGCGGAAGATCAAGGCCAAGGCGGCGGCTATTCGCCAGCGGCTGGACGGTATGATCCACTCCACCCATTACCAGAAATTCCTGCAAGAGCCTATCGTCACCCAGCGTGGCGGGCGCTTTGTGGTGCCGGTGAAGGCGGAGCACCGGGGCGAGGTGCCCGGGCTGGTGCACGACACCTCCTCCAGCGGCGCTACGGTGTTTATCGAACCGGCGGCGGTGGTGGACGCCAACAATGATATTAAGGTATTAGAGGGCCGGGAGCGGGAAGAGGTGCAACGCATTCTCTTTGAGCTGTCCGCAGAGGCGGGCACTTTTGCAGAGAGCGTGCGCCACAGCTATGACAGCGCCGTGCGGTTGAACCTGATTTTTGCCAAGGCACACCTGGCGTACCAAATGAAAGCCGCCCGCCCCCAGCTGAACACCGAGGGCGTAACGGATCTGAAAAATGCCCGCCACCCGTTGATCGATAAGGAGCGGGTGGTGCCGGTGCATATTACCCTGGGCACGGATTATGACACCCTGGTGATCACCGGCCCCAACACCGGCGGCAAGACGGTGACCTTAAAGACCCTGGGTCTGCTGACGGCTATGGTAGGCTGCGGGCTGCTGATCCCGGTATCGGACGGCAGCAAGCTGGCGCTGTACCGCCAAATTTTAGTGGACATTGGCGACGAACAGAGCATTGCCCAAAACTTGTCCACTTTCTCCTCCCACATGGTGAATATCATTGATATTATGGGCAAGGCGGACGAGAACTCCCTGGTGCTGATCGACGAGTTGGGTGCCGGCACGGACCCTATCGAGGGCGCTGCGCTGGCGGTGTCTGTGATCGAATATCTACGCCAAAAGGGGGCGCACATTGCCGCTACCACCCATTATGCGGAGCTGAAAGCCTATGCGCTGGATACCCCCGGGGTCAGCAACGGCTGCTGCGAGTTTGACGTGGAGACCCTGCGGCCCACCTATCGACTGCTGATCGGCGTGCCCGGTCGGTCCAACGCCTTTGCCATTACGGAGCACCTGGGTATGGACCCGGCGGTGGTGCAGGCGGCCAAGGAGATCGTCGGCTCGGAGAACCGGCAGTTTGAGTCTGTGCTGGAGAACCTGGAGAGCGCCCGCAAGGCCCTGGACGAGGAGCGGGCAGCGGCAGCCAAGGAGCGGCAAGAGGCAGAGCGGCTGGCAGCCAAGGCCAGAGAAGAAAAATCCAAGATCGACACCCTGCGGGATCGAGAACTGGACAAGGCCAAGCGAGAGGCCGAGCAGCTGGTAGAGGCCGCCAAGCGCACTTCCTCGGACTTTCTGCTCCAGCTGGAGAAGCTGAAGAAAGAGCAGACCGCCACCAACGCCACGGAACTGGCTCGCAAGACCCGGCGAGAGATCAAAAACCGCCTGGGCGAACTGGACGATATTGTGAACCCCAACCGGCTGAACACCGATTGGGACACGGATTATAAGTTGCCCCGCCCCTTGCAGGTAGGGGACCATGTGCTTATCAAGGGCATTGGCGAGGGCGATGTGCTGGAACTGGGCAGCAAGATCCTGGTGTCCTCCGGTATGCTGAAAACCCGAGTAAAGCCGGCGGACCTGCGCCTGCTGCCGCCGAACAAGAAGAAAGTGCCTGCCACCGGCCAGCGCACCCTGCGGCGCACCACTTCCCGGGCAGACGCGGATGTGAAGACCGAGCTGGATCTGCGGGGCCAGACAGTGGAGGAGGCCCTGGGCAACCTGGGTCTGTTTATTGACAAGTGCGTGCTCAATAACATATCCGAGGTGCGTATTATCCACGGCAAAGGCACCGGCGCGCTGCGTGCCGCCGTGCAGGAAGAACTGCGCCACCACCCCAATGTGGCGGAGTACCGGCTGGGGGTGTACGGTGAGGG
Organism: bacterium; assembly: GCA_963605415.1. Classification (GTDB taxonomy): domain Bacteria; phylum Bacillota; class Clostridia; order Oscillospirales; family Acutalibacteraceae; genus CAG-217. Next base: position 97,732 of record CAVCUL010000005.1, read on the forward strand.
CGAGAACGGCGTGACCATTGCCAAACTCAAGTAGCCCTTATATATAAACATACTATAATATAGCAATCTGCACAGCGTTTGAGCCGTTCGGCTCCGGCGCTGTGTATTTTTTATTGGTACGGTGTCGCATAACTTTTGCCGCCAAAAATTAAATTTTTGAAAAATCCGGTAAAAGGGACTCGACGGAAAATTTCCACGGCGCGGGGCGTTTCCTACAAAATATAGAGTGCGGCAACTATATCTTGTGGTGCGGCAGGGGAGCAGCACCAAAAAGTCGGCGGTTTTCCTTTGGTGATTTTTACAAAAATGGGGCCGGATTTTCTGTTATTTTGCACAATGAAAAAAATTCCAAAGAACTTCAAAAAAAGCCTTGACAGCAGGGGTTCTATATAATATAATATTGCCTGCGTGTGATTGGGCGTATTATATATATAATATATAGACACCGCAACACACAACCAGATATGCGTTGATGCCGGAGGTTGCGCTCCTACCCAGAGCGGTAATTTCGGCGGAGTATGTCCGATTTCAAACCGGGCGAAACGAATCATTGTACGACGCGGACTGTAAGGGTCCCTGCAGAGCGTGACTTGCGAACGCGCTGTGCACCGTGTAACCGTGCCCGAATGAACTGCCTTCATTCGGCTTTATTTACGGTAAGGGTTGAAACACACGGGTGGGTAGTCAAACAGTGGTTGCTCGCACCATCAAAATTCATGGAGGAATTTCACATGGCAGCAAGTAAAGTTAAGATCCGCATCAGACTGAAGGGCTATGACCACAACCTGGTGGACCAGGCTGCGGAGAAGATCGTGGACACCGCAAAGCGCACCGGCGCTCAGGTGAGCGGTCCCATCCCGCTTCCCACCGAGAAGGAAGTGGTTACCATCCTGCGCGCTGTACACAAGTATAAGGACAGCCGTGAGCAGTTTGAGCAGAGAACACACAAGAGACTCATCGACATTCTCAGACCTTCCAACAAGACCGTGGAAGCGCTGACAAGTCTTGAGCTCCCGGCAGGCGTTGAGATCGAGATCAAGCTCTAATTGAACTGAACACAGATCACAACCCGGTCGAGGTCATGTTGGGGAGACCCAACCAATAACCAAAGGAGGAATAAACATGAAGAAAGGTCTTATCGGTAAGAAAATCGGCATGACCCAGGTCTTCGACGAACAGGGTCACGCGATCCCTGTGACCGTTGTAGAGGCCGGTCCTTGCACGATCACCCAGAAGAAGACAGTGGAGAACGACGGCTACGAGGCCATTCAGGTGGGCTTTGGCGATGTGAAGATCACACGCGTAAACAAGCCCATGAAGGGTCATTTTGACAAAGCCGATGTGGCTCCCAAAAAGACACTGAAGGAATTTCGTCTGGACGACATTTCCGCAATGAATGTAGGTGACATCCTGAAGGCCGATATTTTCGCTCCCGGCGAAAAGATCGATGTGAAGGGCACCAGCAAGGGTAAGGGCACCGCAGGCGCCATCAAGCGCTGGAACTTCTCTCGTCTGAGAATGAGCCACGGTACCGGCCCCAACGCTCGTCACGCCGGTTCTTTGGGTGCCTGCTCCAGCCCCTCTCGCGTATTCAAGGGCAAGAAGATGGCAGGTCACCTGGGTCACGAGACCGTAACCGTTCAAAACCTCGAGGTTGTTAAGGTAGACGCCGAGAATAACCTCATCGCCATCAAGGGCGCTGTTCCCGGCCCCAAGGGCGGCATTGTTGTCATCGCTGACGCAGTGAAAGCTTAACGAAAGGAGAGATTAAAATGGCACAGGTTCAGGTTTATAACCAGGAAGGTAAGAAAACTTCTAAATTGGAACTTGCAGATTCCGTTTTCGCCATTGAGCCGAACGAATCCGCAATGCATCTTGCAGTGGTCAGCTATCTGGCTAACCAGCGTCAGGGCACACAGTCAACTCTCACTCGTTCTGAGGTCAGCGGCGGCGGTGCAAAGCCCTGGAGACAGAAAGGCACCGGTCGTGCCCGTCAGGGTTCTACCAGAAGTCCTCAGTGGACTCACGGCGGTATTGCTCTCGGCCCGAAGCCCAGAACATACGGCATCAGCATCAACAAGAAGGTGCGCAGACTGGCTATGAAGTCCGCGCTGTCCAGCAAGGTTGCTGCTGAGGAGATGATGGTAGTCAACAAAGTAGAACTGGAAGACATTAAGACCAAGGCTATGGTCGAGATGCTCACCAAGCTGAAGACTGCTAAGAAGACCCTGATCGTCACCGCAGATAAGGACGAGAAGATTTATAAGAGCGCACGGAACATCGCCGGCGTTAAGGTTGTGACCGTCAACACCCTTTGTGTGTATGACATCCTCAACTGCGACAGCTTTGTTGTTCTGAAGGACGCCGCCAAGAAGATCGAGGAGGTATATGCATAATGAAAGCTGCACAGGACATTATCATTAAGCCGATCATTACGGAAGAGTCCATGACCGGCATCATGATGAAGAAATATACCTTCAAAGTTGCCAAAGACGCCGGCAAGATCGAGATCAAGAAGGCGGTTGAGGAACTGTTCCCCGGCACCAAGGTGAAGAAAGTGAACACCCTGAATGTAAGAGGTCAGAAGCGCCGCCAGGGCGCCAATGTGGGTTACACCCCCTCTTGGAAGAAGGCCGTGGTCACCCTCACCGAGGACTCCAAGGAGATCGAGTTCTTCAACGATATGATGTAATCTCTTATACATTATATATACAAACACTAAGACAACCATGATTTCGGGTGATGAGGTATGAAAGGAGCCATCCTTTCGCAAAGTTATCCGGAAAGGAGAAATAAGAATGGCAATCAAAACTTATAAGCCGACTACGCCGTCCAGACGGAATATGTCGGTTACCGATTACTCTTCTCTGTCCAAGGTTGCTCCGGAGCGTTCTCTGCTTCAGCCGCTGAACAAAAAGTCCGGCCGCAACTCCTACGGCAGAATTACCGTTCGTCATCGTGGCGGCGGTAACAGAAAAAAATACCGTGTGATCGACTTCAAGCGCAACAAGTTCGATGTTCCCGCTGAGGTCAAGACCATTGAGTATGATCCCAACAGAAGTGCACACATCGCTCTCATTCAGTATGAGGACGGCGTGAAGAGCTACATCACCGCTCCCGAGGGCCTGAAGGTAGGCGATACCGTGGTAGCCGGTACGGATGTAGACATCGTGGCCGGTAACGCACTGCCGCTGCAGAACATTCCCGTTGGTACTATGGTACACAATGTGGAGTTGTATCCCGGCAACGGCGCTCAGCTGGCTCGCTCCGCCGGTAACGGCGCACAGCTGATGGCTCTGGAAGGTCCGTACGCACTGCTGCGTCTGCCCTCCGGCGAGCTGCGCAATGTGCCCTGCACCTGCATGGCAACCATTGGTGTGGTTGGCAACGCCGATCACGCAAATGTGAAGATCGGTAAGGCCGGTCGTAAGCGCAATATGGGTATCCGTCCCACCGTTCGCGGTTCTGTAATGAACCCCAACGACCACCCGCACGGTGGTGGTGAGGGTAAGTCCCCCATCGGCCGTCCCGGTCCTTGCACCCCTTGGGGCAAGCCTGCTCTGGGTTATAAGACCCGCAGCAAGAAGAAAAAGTCTGACAAGATGATCGTTCGCCGTCGCAACGGTAAATAAGAAGAAAGGAGAAGATTAAATGAGTAGAAGTGCCAAGAAGGGCTTTTATGTTGAAGAAAGCCTGTTCAAAAAGGTTGAAGCCCTGAACGCTAAGGGCGACAAGCAGGTTATCAAAACCTGGTCCAGAAGTTCCACAATCTTCCCTGAATTCGTAGGTCATACCTTTGCTGTTCACGACGGAAGAAAGCATGTACCGGTCTATGTGACCGAGGACATGGTCGGCCATAAGCTGGGTGAGTTCGCGCCCACCAGAACATTTAGAGGCCACGCAGGCTCCAAGTCATCTAAGTAATCGGAAAGGAGATTTATTATGGAAGCTACAGCAAAAGCAACGTACGTCCGTATCTCTCCCAGAAAGGTTCAGATCGTACTTGATTTAATCAGAAAGCAGCCTGCCGACAAGGCCATGGCGATTCTGCAATACACCCCCAAAGCCGCTTGTGAGCCTGTGATGAAGGTGCTCAAGTCCGCTATGGCGAATGCAGAGAATAACAACAATATGGATGTTTCCCGTCTGTATGTGAGCGACTGCAATGTAGGTGCCGGCCCCACTCTGAAGAGAATTCAGGCCAGAGCCCAGGGCAGAGCTTACAGAATCAACAAGAGAACATCTCACATCACCATTACCGTCAAGGAAATGGAAGACTAAGCGAGGAGGAAGAGTTAAATGGGACAGAAATGTAATCCTACCGGTCTCAGAATCGGTGTCATTAAAAACTGGGACTCCCGCTGGTACGCAAAGAAGGGCGAGTTCGGCGATACTCTTGTAGAGGACTACAAGCTGCGTAAGTATCTGCTGGAGACCCTTTCCGGCGCAGGTGTTCCCAAGGTGGAGATCGAGCGTGACGCAAAGCGCGTGCGCATCAACATCCACTGCGCAAAGCCCGGTATGGTGATCGGTAAGCAGGGTGCGGAGATCGAAAAGCTCAGAGTGCTGTGCGCCAAGAAGCTGGGCAAAGAGCTGAACGAAGTGTACATCAACATCGTTGAGATCAAGCAGCCCGACCTGAATGCAACCCTGGTTGCACAGAACGTGGCCAGCCAGCTGGAGCGGCGTGTATCTTTCCGCCGTGCTGTAAAGGGCGCTATCCGCAACACCATGCGTTTGGGCGCTCGCGGTATTAAGATCCAGGTTAGCGGCCGTGTAGGCGGTGCTGAGATCGCCCGTACCGAGACCTATAAAGAGGGTACCATCCCGCTGCAGACTATCCGTGCAGACATTGACTACGGTCTGGTCGAGGCAAAGACCACTTACGGCCGTATCGGTGTAAAGGTTTGGATCTACCAGGGTGAGGTTCTTCACGAGTCTCGCAATAAGAGAAGAAATCGTCGGGAAGGAGGAAATCAATAATGCTGTTACCTAAGCGCGTAAAGCACCGCAAACAGCACAGAGGTCGTATGACCGGTGCAGCTACCCGCGGCAATAAAGTTACTTACGGTGAGTTCGGTCTGATGACCACAGAGCCTGCATGGATTACTGCGGCTCAGATTGAGGCTGCCCGTATCGCTATGACCCGTTACACCAAGCGTGGCGGTCAGGTATGGATTAAGATTTTCCCCGACAAGCCCATTACCGCTCGTCCTGCTGATACCCGAATGGGTAAAGGTAAAGGTAACGTGGATTACTGGGTAGCCGTGGTTAAGCCCGGTCGCGTGATGTTTGAGCTGGGCGGCGTTGAGGAGTCTGTGGCTCGCGAGGCTATGCGTCTTGCTGCCAACAAGCTCCCCGTAAAATGCAAGTTTGTTAAGAAAGAGGGAGGCGAGCAGGAATGAAAGCAGCAGAAATCCGTGCTTTGAGTGCCGATCAGCGCGCAAAGAAGTTGGCAGAGCTCAAGGATGAACTCTTCAACCTGCATTTTCAGCAGGCCATCAATCAGCTCGACAACCCCATGAGAATTAAAGCGGTCAAGAAGGACATTGCACGCATCAAGACTGTGGAGCGCGCAATCGAACTCGAAAGCGCAAACTCTTAAGAAGGAGGTAACTGATCATGGAAAGAAACCTCAGAAAGACAAGAGTTGGTCTTGTTTCCAGCGATAAGATGGATAAGACAGTTGTGGTTAGCATTCAGGACAGAGTGGCGCACCCGCTGTATGGCAAGATCGTAAACCGTACCGTGAAGTACAAAGCACACGACGAAAAGAACGAATGCGGCGTAGGCGATAAGGTTATGATTATGGAGACCCGTCCCTACAGCAAAGACAAGAGATGGCGTGTGGTTGAGATCATTGAAAAGGCTAAATAATTCAAACGGATTACTTGGTTTTTCATACAGACTGCCTTTGCAGTCGGAACTAAAATAATAACTGCAAGATGAGCAAAGTGTTATTTTGCAGTACGAAGGAGGAAAATGCTGTGATACAACAGGAAAGTCGGCTGAAGGTCGCAGACAACACCGGTGCTAAAGAAATCCTTTGCATTCGCGTGCTGGGCGGCTCCGGCAGAAGATACGCTAACATCGGCGACGTGATCGTTGCTTCCGTCAAGAAAGCAGCACCCGGCGGCGTGGTGAAAAAGGGCGAAGTTGTTAAAGCAGTCATCGTTCGTACAACCAAAGGTGTACGTCGTGACGACGGCCAGTACATTCGTTTTGATGAAAATGCTGCCGTAATTATCAAAGAGGATAAAACGCCTCGTGGCACCCGTATTTTTGGACCCGTAGCAAGAGAGCTTCGTGATAAGGATTACATGAAGATTTTGTCCCTTGCTCCGGAAGTGCTTTAATGGAGGTGCAAGAGAATGAGTAAGATGTTTGTGAAGACCGGAGATACCGTACAGGTGCTTTCCGGTAAATCCAAGGGCGTGCGCGGCGAAGTGATCGCTGTCAGCCCGGCTGAGGGTAAGGTCATCGTCAAGAAGGTCAATGTGGTGACCAAGCATGTAAAGCCCCGCAAAATGGGCGAGGCCGGCGGCCTGATTGATGTTGAGTCCGCGCTGTATGCTTCTAAAGTACAGCTGGTATGCCCTAAATGTAACGAGGCGACCCGCGTCGGCCACAAAAAGGGCGGCGCACGCATTTGCAAAAAATGCGGCAACGAATTTTAAGTAAGGGAGGAACATAACAATGGCTGCAAGATTAAAAGAAGCCTATAAGAGCGAAGTTGCTCCGGCATTGATGAAGAAATTCGGCTACAAATCTGTTATGCAAATCCCGAAGCTTGACAAGATTGTTATCAATGTTGGATGCGGCGAAGCCCGCGAAAACTCTAAGGTTGTAGATGCGATCATCTCCGACCTGTCCCAGATCACCGGTCAGCGCCCTGTGATGTGCCGCGCAAAGAAGTCTGTTGCAAACTTTAAGCTGCGTGAAGGTATGCCCATCGGCGTTAAGGTTACTCTGCGTGGTGAGAGAATGTATGAATTCCTGGACAGATTTTTTAATCTGGCCCTGCCCAGAGTGCGTGACTTCAGAGGGATCAATGCAAACTCCTTTGACGGCCGTGGTAACTATGCCATGGGTGTTAAAGAGCAGTTGATCTTCCCCGAGATCGAATATGACAAGATCGACAAGGTGCGCGGCATGGATATCATTATGGTTACTACCGCAAACACAGACGAAGAAGCACGGGAGCTGCTCAAGCTGATGGGCGCACCGTTTGCAGAGTAAGGAGGGATTATCGTGGCAAAAACATCTATGAAAGTCAAGGCAGTTCGTCCTGCCAAGTATTCCACCAGACAGCACAACAGATGTAAGATCTGCGGTAGACCTCACGCATACCTGCGTAAGTATGGCGTGTGCCGTATCTGCTTCAGAGAGCTGGCTCACAAGGGTGAAATCCCCGGTGTGCGCAAGGCATCTTGGTAATCTGAGAATTGAAGATCGAATAAGGAGGAAATATCAATGCATATTACAGACCCTATCGCTGATATGCTGACCAGAATTCGCAATGCGAATTCCGCTAAGCACGATACTGTAGATATTCCCGCATCTAACATGAAGAAGTCAATTGCTCAGATTCTGGTAGATGAAGGTTATATCAAAGGCTACAAAGTAATTGAAGACGGCAAGCAGGGCGTTATCCGCGTGACCCTGAAGTATGGCGAGGGCAAGAGCCGCGTCATCACCGGTCTGCGCCGCGTGTCCAAGCCCGGTCTTCGTAAGTATTCAAGCGTTGAGGATATGCCTAAGGTTATGAAGGGCCTGGGCGTAGCCATCGTTTCTACATCTAAAGGCGTAATGACAGACAAAGAAGCCCGCAAAGAGAATGTGGGCGGCGAAGTTCTGGCATTCATTTGGTAAGGAGGTGCAGTCGTATGTCACGAATTGGCTTAAAGCCTATTGAAATTCCTGCCGGCGTTGACGTAAAGGTTGACGGAACGACTGTTACCGTAAAGGGCCCCAAAGGGGAACTTACCCGGGATGTTCATCCGAACATGGCAGTCGCTGTAGAAGGCAACGAAGTTATTGTAAAAAGACCCAACGATGAGAAGGAGAACAAGTCTCTTCACGGCTTGACCCGTACCCTCATTCACAACATGGTTTTGGGCGTGACCGAGGGCTTCAAGAAAAATCTGGAAGTCAACGGTGTTGGTTACAGAGTACAGGTACAGAACAATAAGCTCACGATGAACCTTGGCTTTTCTCACCAGGTGATTATGGACGCACCGGAAGGCATCACCATTGAGTGCCCCAGTGCCAATGCCATCGTCATCAGCGGTGCCGACAAGCAGGCCGTTGGCCAGTTTGCCGCGCAGGTTCGCGAGAAGAGACCCCCGGAACCCTATAAGGGCAAGGGTATCAAGTATGACTATGAGCATATTCGCCGTAAGGAAGGCAAAGCAGGTAAGAAATAAGGGAAGGAGTGAATTACAATGGTTTCAAGACAAGACGCCAATAAGGCAAGACAAAAGCGCCACATTCGTGTTCGTGGCAAAATCAGCGGCACTGCTGCTCGTCCCAGACTCAACGTATATCGCTCCCTCAGCAATATTTACGTTCAGCTCATTGATGATGTTGCCGGTGTGACGCTGGCAAGCGCATCCACCACTGAGAAGGACTTTGCACAGTACGGCGGAAATGTAGAAGCAGCTAAGGCTGTTGGTAAGACATTAGCAGAAAGAGCCACCGCAAAGGGCATCACCGAGTGCGTATTTGACCGTGGCGGTTACGTGTATCACGGTCGTGTGGCTGCGGTTGCAGACGGCGCTCGTGAGGGCGGACTGAAGTTCTAACGAAGGAGGTAAATACTTTTGGCTACAAAGATTGACGCATCTTCAATGGAACTTGAAGAAAGAGTGGTTACCATCAACCGTGTTTCTAAAACCGTAAAGGGCGGTCGAATTTTTAAGTTCTCCGCACTGGTGGTTGTTGGTGATAAGAATGGTCTGGTCGGTTTCGGTATCGGTAAGTCCGGCGAGGTTCCGGACGCTATCCGTAAGGGAATCGAGGACGCAAAGAAAAATCTGATCAAAGTATCTCTGCGGGGTACCACCATTCCCCACGAGATCACCGGTAAGTTCGGTGCTGGCGAAGTGCTGCTTATGCCCGCTCCCAAAGGTACCGGCGTGATCGCCGGCGGCCCGGTTCGTGCGGTTGTTGAGACCGTTGGTATCGGCGATATCCGTACCAAGGCCGTTCGTTCAAACAATCCGTACAATGTGGTTCGCGCCACCATTGACGGTTTGAGCAGACTGCGCACGGCAGAGCAAGTTGCTGCTGTTCGCGGTAAGTCAGTGAAAGAAATCGTAGGATAAGGAGGGGCGCATTATGGCAGATATTAGAATCAAACTTACAAAGAGCCTGATCGGCAGTAAGCAGGACCAGATCGCCACCGCCCACTCTCTCGGCCTGCGGAAGATCGGCAACGAAACCGTTCAGCCGAACAACGACGCAACGCAGGGCAAGATCAAGAAGATCGCGCACCTGATCACCGTTGTTGAAGAATAAGGGGAGGTAGCAAGATGAAATTACATGAACTTTCTCCTGCTGAAGGCTCCAAAAAGAGTGTTAAGCGTATCGGTCGCGGTACTGCTTCCGGCCAGGGTAAAACCGCCGGTAAAGGCCAGAAGGGTCAGAAGGCCCGTTCCGGCTACAGCAGACGGCCCGGCTTTGAGGGTGGTCAGATGCCCCTTCAGCGCCGCGTGCCCAAAAGAGGTTTTAACAACATTTTTGCAACGGAGTACGCCATTGTCAATGTGTCTGATCTGAACGACAGATTTGAGGACGGCGCAACCGTAAATGCTGAGAGCCTGGTGGCCTCCGGTCTTTTGAAGAAGACTCTGGACGGCGTAAAGGTCCTGGGCAAGGGCGAGATCACCAAGGCGCTGACCGTACAGGTTACCGCTATCAGTGAGAGCGCCAAATCTAAGATTGAGGCAGCAGGTGGCAAGGTGGAGGTGCTGTAAATGATCAAGACCTTCGTTAACGCTTGGAAAGTTGCGGACATCCGCAAAAAGCTTTTGTTTACAGCATTTGTAATCCTTGTTTTCCGAATTGGCTCTGTCATTCCCGTTCCTTTCCTGAATATTGTCGATGAGATCAATGTAGGTAAGGGCAACACCATTTTAACCTACCTAAGCTTGATGACCGGTAGCGCATTCACATACGGAACAATTTTCGCTATGTCTATCACACCGTACATCAACGCCTCTATCATTATGCAGCTTCTTGCTGTGGCCATTCCTGCACTGGAGCGGCTGCAGAAAGAGGGCGAAGAAGGCAGAAAGAAGATCGCCACCATCACCCGTTTCGTTACGGTGGGTCTGGGTCTGTTGCAGTCCCTGGCATATTTCTTCTTCCTGCGCGCCAATGACTACCTGATGAAGGATGCCAGCGGCGCAGCATTTACCGGCTTTAACGCTGTGTTCCAGGCTGTGGTCATTATTGCGGTGCTTACCGCCGGCACAGCCGTGATCATGTGGCTGGGCGAGCAGATCACCATTTCCGGTATCGGTAACGGTATTTCCATTATCCTTTTTGCCGGCATCGTGTCTCGTTTCCCCACCCTGATCAAGCAGCTGTTCCAGTATCTGGACACCGGCCGTACCGTATATAAAGTTCTGGTTCCCGTGGTGTGCGTGATCTTCCTGCTGATGATCGCTTACATCGTGTTTATGGATAACTCAGAGCGTCGCCTGCCCATTCAATACGCCAAGCGCGTTGTGGGCCGCAAAATGTACGGCGGTCAGTCTACCCACATGCCCATTAAGATCAACATGAGCGGCGTGCTGCCCATCATCTTTGCTTCCTCCATCTTGTCTCTGCCGGGTACGGTACAGATGTTTATCTCCAGCGACAAGTATGAGGGGACCGGCTGGGAGAAGTTCTTTAATGCCTTCCAGAGTGACTCTTGGTGGTATGCGGGTATGTACTTCCTGCTGATTATCTTCTTTGCCTATTTCTACAGTACCATTCAGTACAATCCCATTGAAATGGCAAATAATCTTCGTAAAAACAACGGCGCCATCCCCGGCATTCGTCCCGGCAAGCCCACTTCCGATTACATCATGCGGGTTCTGTCCCGTTTGACCCTGATCGGTTCTCTGATGCTGTGCGTAGTTGCTCTGTTCCCCATTGTGTACTCCTTGATTTGCGATGCGGCAATTCAACCTCTGGAGTCCGGTGGAGACGACGGCGGCATGAGTATCACCCTGGGCGGTACATCCATCATCATTATGTGCGGTGTAGCTCTGGAGACAGTGCGTCAGCTGGAAAGCCAGTTGATGATGCGCCACTATAAAGGCTTCCTTGACTGATTATAAGGAGAACGCAAGATGAATTTGATCCTTCTTGGCGCGCCCGGTGCCGGTAAAGGTACTCAGGCGGAAAAGATTGTTGAAAAGTATGGCATTCCTGCCATCTCCACCGGTAACATCATTCGTGCTGCTCTGAAAGAGGGCACCGAGATGGGCCTGAAGGCCAAGTCCTATATGGACGCCGGCCAGCTGGTTCCAGACGATGTGGTTATCGGGATCATCAAGGACAGACTGGAACAAAAAGATTGCGAAAACGGATTTATTCTGGACGGATTTCCTCGTACCATTCCTCAAGCCCAGGCGCTTGAGGATATGGGCGTGGCGATTGATAAGGTCATTGATATTGAAGTCTCTGACGAGAAAATCACTGCCAGAATGTCCGGCCGTCGCGTATGTTCCAAGTGCGCAAATTCCTACCACATGCTTTATAAAAAGCCCATGGTGGACGGCGTTTGTGACGCTTGCGGCGGTGCACTGATTCAACGCAAGGACGACGCGCCGGAGACGGTGCAGGCCCGCCTTGTGGAATACCACAAGATGACCGAGCCGCTGAAGGACTTTTACCACAAGCTGGGTAAGCTGACCGTGGTAGAGGGCCAGGAAGAGGTGGCAGACACCACGGCACTCGTTTTTGCAGCACTGGAGGATTAACATGGTCGTGCTGAAAAGCAGCAGAGAGCTGGAGCTGATGAAAGAGGCTTGCCAGATCTCCGCTGAAGCATTGATGGTAGCCGGAGAGGCTGTAAAGCCCGGTGTCTCCACCAAGGAAATTGATAAGATCGCTTATGATCTGATTATTAAACGGGGTGCTAAGCCCAACTTCCTGAACTATGGGGGCTTTCCCGCTACCGCATGTATATCCATAAATGATGAAGTGATCCACGGCATACCGAAAAAGGACCGCATCCTCCAAGAGGGTGACATTGTCAGCATCGACCTGGGTGCGGCCAAAAACGGTTATAACGGCGATAATGCTGCCACATTTGCAGTCGGGTCTTGCTCGCCCGAGGCAAAGCGGCTGATGGATACCACCCGTGAGAGCCTGTATAAAGGCATTGAGCAGGCGATACCCGGCAACAGAATCGGCGATATCGGCAACGCGGTACAAACCTACTGCGAGGAACGCGGATACGGTGTGGTACGTGACTTTGTAGGTCACGGCGTAGGCACCAAGCTTCATGAAGACCCAAGTGTACCAAACTTCGGTCACGCAGGACGCGGTATCAGACTATTACCCGGAATGACATTGGCAATTGAACCAATGATAAATCTGGGGACCTATAAGGTAAAACAGCTTTCAGACGGTTGGACGGTGAAGACGGCAGACGGCAAGCTGGCTGCGCACTTTGAGCACACCATTGCCATTACCTCGAACGGTCCGGTTATTTTAACCAAAGTCTGAGGCGTTAATCAATTGCAGGCGATTACGCCGTAATGTGATTCCAGATAAGAGCGAACATCAATTCAAGATCCTATCCATAAGAGAGGTAAACGATGTCAAAGTCAGATATGATTGAAGTGGAAGGTACTGTGGTTGAGGCGCTGCCGAACACGACCTTTAAGGTAGCACTTCAAAATGACCACATCATTTTAGCCCATATCAGCGGCAAGCTGCGGATGAACAATATTCGTATTCTTCCCGGTGATAAGGTAACGATTGAGATGTCACCCTATGACCTGAACAAGGGTCGTATTATTTGGCGCTCAAAGTAAATAAAGGAGGATATTCAAATGAAAGTCAGACCTTCTGTAAAGAAAATTTGCGACAAATGCAAAGTGATTAAGCGCAATGGTAAAGTCATGGTTATCTGTGAAAATCCAAAGCACAAACAGCGTCAGGGCTAATCCTGAGCAATAATTCGGAGGTAAAACAATATGGCACGTATTTCTGGTGTTGACTTGCCCAACGATAAGAGAGTTGAGATCGGCCTTACTTACATCTATGGTATCGGCCGTACCACTGCTACTCAGATCGTAGAGGCAACCGGAATTGATCCCGATACTCGGTGCAGAGATCTTACCGAGGATCAGGTTTCCAAAATTCGTGATTACATTGAGAAGAACCTGAATGTTGAAGGTGATCTGCGCAGAGACAGAGCATTTGACATTAAGAGACTCATTGAAATTAACTGCTATCGCGGTATGCGCCATCGTCAGGGCCTGCCTGTAAGAGGACAGACCTCCAAGAACAACGCCCGTACCCGCAAAGGTCCCAAGAAGACCATAGCAAACAAGAAGAAATAAGCGTAGGAGGATATTCGTAGTATGGCTACAAAAAAGACCACTGGCTCTCGCAAACGCCGCGAGAAGAAGAATATTGAACGTGGTGCTGCCCATATTCAGTCAACCTTCAACAACACCATCGTAACCATCACGGACACGCAGGGCAATGCCGTTTCTTGGGCGTCTGCCGGCGAAATGGGTTTCCGTGGTTCCAAGAAGTCAACTCCCTTTGCTGCACAGACTGCTGCCGAGGTTGCTGCTAAGGCTGCTATGGAGCATGGTATGAAGACGGTGGAAGTTTTCGTCAAAGGCCCCGGCTCCGGCCGTGAAGCTGCCATCCGCGCACTTCAGACCGCCGGTCTGGATGTAACCCTGATTAAGGATGTTACCCCCATTCCGCACAACGGCTGCCGTCCGCCTAAGAGACGTCGTGTATAATCTAACGGAGGTGTAGAAGATATGGCAAAGAATTCAGAGCCCATCGCAAAGCGCTGCAAAGCACTCGGCATTTCTCCGGCTGTTATGGGCTATACAAATAAGGATACATTCAGAAATTCTTATACCAAGAATCGCCGCAAGAAGAGCGAGTATGCTATGCAGCTGCAGGAAAAGCAGAAAGTGAAGTTCATCTACGGCATTCTGGAGAAGCAGTTCCATTCTTACTATGAGAAGGCAGCGAAGGCTCCCGGCCAGACCGGCGCTGTGCTGCTGACCATGGTGGAGACCCGTCTGGACAATGTGGCTTTCCGCACCGGTTTCTGCAAGACCCGCCGTGAGGCCCGCCAGGCCGTTTCTCACGGTCACTTCACCGTGAACGGCAAAAAGGTCAACATTCCCTCCTACCTTGTGAAGGCCGGCGATGTGATCGCTGTGGTGGATAAGAGCAAGGAGAACGGCAGATTTAAGCTCGTAAAGGAAGAGGGCGTTTATGGCAACGCTCCCAAGTGGTTGGAGGTTGACGCAGAGAAGCTGACCGCTAAGGTCGTGGCTCTGCCCACCCGTGAAGACATTGATTATCCTGTTGAAGAGCACTTGATCGTTGAGTTCTATTCTAGATAATAGTTGATCATTCTGTTATTTAGCTGTAAAAATCAAAATAGGAGGCTTTTAAATGATTGAAATTGATAAGCCGAAAATCGAGATTGTAGATTTATCTACTCAGGGAAGCAGAAGCGTAGGTAAGTTTGTGGTGGAGCCTCTGGAAAGAGGTTTCGGCGCAACCCTGGGCAACGGTATGCGGAGAGTGCTGCTCTCCTCCCTGCCCGGCTATGCTATCACTTCCGTGAAGATTGATGGTGTGCTGCACGAGTTTTCTACCATTCCGCATGTGAAGGAAGATGTGACGGAGATCGTTCTGAATCTGAAGAATGTGATCCTGAAGATCCACGATGAGCAGCCGAAAATGCTGCACATTGAGGCCAGCGGCGAGGGCGAGATTACTGCGGGTGATATTATTCATGACGCAGATGTAGAGATTCTGAATCCCGAGTTGCACATTGCTTATCTGGACGCCGGTGCCAGCGTAACGATGGAACTGACGGCAGACAGCGGACGCGGCTATGTGCCCTGTGACCGCAACAAGCAGCTGATGGATCTGCCCATCGGCACCATTGCAATCGACTCTATCTACACCCCGGTGCTCAAGGTGAATTATACCGTAGAGAACACCCGTGTAGGTCAGCAGACAGACCTTGATAAACTGATTCTTGATGTTGAGACGGACGGCACCATTCCGGCTGACGAGGCCGCTTCCCTGGCTGCTAAGATTCTCAACGACCACCTGATGCTGTTTGTGGATCTCTCTGAGGAGATCGGCAACCAGGATATTATGGTGGAGAAGGACGACGACGGCAAGGAGAAGGTTCTGGAGATGACCATTGAGGAACTGGATCTGTCCGTGCGCTCTTTCAACTGTCTCAAGCGAGCAGGCATTAACACAGTAGAGGATTTGATCAGCAAATCCGAAGAAGATATGATGAAGGTTAGAAACCTGGGCCGCAAGTCCCTGGACGAGGTGGTTGCCAAGCTGCAATCCCTGGGCTTCAGCCTGAGTCACGATGAGGATTAAAGGAGGGAATTTCAATGCCAGGTTCCAGAAAATTGGGCAGACCTACTGACCACAGAAAAGCAATGCTCAGAGGTATGGTTACTTTTCTTTTAGAAAACGGCAAGATTGAAACTACCGTTACCAGAGCGAAAGAGGTTCGCGCTATGGCCGAGAAGATGATCACCCTCGGCAAGAAGAACACTTTGGCTTCCAAAAGACAGGTGCTTTCCTATGTTACCAAGGAAGATGTTGTAAAGAAGTTGTTTGATGAGATCGCTCCCAAGTACGAGGACAGAAACGGCGGTTACACCCGCATTGTTAAGACTGGCCCCCGTCGCGGCGACGCAGCTGAGATGTGCATCATCGAGCTTGTATAAGCGCAGGTCATTATGACGGTTATAGGCGTATGTACCCCGGTACATACGCCTTTTTTCATAGCCGCGGCTTTTTTGCAAAAAATTGCCAAACTGTGCAGACAGTTTGCCACCGGCAGCCGTCTTATAGAGTGTACACACAATGTGCAACGCTTTGATCAGCAGAAAGGAAATGTACGATGTTCGGTAAAAAGAAAATTGAGGCCGTGGCCGTATTAGACCTGCGCAACTACACGCCCCAGGCGCTGCGCAAGATCAGCTCCATTCAGGCGGTGAGCACCATCTTGCTGCCGGAGGATCCCTCGTCGGAATTCGCAGAGGCCTATGCGGATATAAGCAAGGAGGCCGTTGCC
Organism: bacterium; assembly: GCA_963605415.1. Classification (GTDB taxonomy): domain Bacteria; phylum Bacillota; class Clostridia; order Oscillospirales; family Acutalibacteraceae; genus CAG-217. The sequence goes on from CAVCUL010000005.1 coordinate 114,056, forward strand.
CAGGAGGTGTTTGCACCGATGGACAAAGTGGCCCAGTATAATGGGATGAATGTGCTGGGAGCTGCACTGCCGGAGGGCGCCATTTGCCTTTGCAACGGTATGACCATCTTTCGGCGGGCAGCCGGGGAGAAGCACGCCCGGGTCTTTCTGAATGGTATGGGCGTTGCGGAGCAGGGCACCGGCCTGGTGCTCGAGAACCTGAACGGCATGTTCCGGGAATTGGATCGGGATCTGGATCATTTGCACCAGTTTTCCGCAGAACTGCGTGCCGGCGCGGATCTGTTGTCCCGGTTGGAGGACGGCGCGGTGATCGTGGTGGGCAGCAGCCTGTTTTTTGAGCCGGATGTGACCCCGGAGATGATCACGGATAAGCACCTGCTGTTTATCGTCGGCGCGGTTGCCGTATGCCCCAAGCCGCTGCTGGGCACGGTGCAGGCCAACAGCGTGGTAGGCAATCAGGTCATGGACGAAGAAGCGTATGAAGCATTCCGAAAAAAGTACAAAGTATGAGCACTTTAGCGCTGTCTATGCTGGATCTTATGCTGCGGTGCTGCGCTGGATCGGCGCTCGTGTGCCTGCTGATCTGGCCGAGGAGCTGACCCAGCAGACTTTTATGCAGTATTGGCAGTGGCTGCTGGGGGCGCCGGCTTTTCCCAAGTCGGATAAGAGCCTGCTGCTGTCCATTGCCCGCAGCGTGTGCGCCGATCACTACCGGGCCATAGCTGCCCGGGCGGTGTGCGTGGCAATGCCGGAGGACTTTGACCTGCCGGATCGGGCGGACCCCATCACCATGGTGGAGTGGGCTCATGTGCTGGGTATGCTGGGGCGAGAGGATCAGATTTTGCTGGCCATGCGGCGCCAGGGCTACGGCAGTAAGGAGATCGGCCTGGCGCTGGGTATCTCCGGCTCTGCGGTGCGTACCCGGCTGCAAAAGGTGCGCAAGCTGCTGCGCAAGGTGCTGGCGGACTGACGGTTGCACCGGCGGCGGGCTTATGGTATAATGACAACAGAATAAGCGAGGTGGTATCCTGATGAAGAAGTGCGGTATGATTTTTTGTATTCTGCTGGCAGTTGTGTTTGTTGGGGTGCCATCTTTTTTTGCTTTTGCCGGGGAGCAGGGGAGTTTAGGCGACAGTCAGGTGGCTTATACTTTTGAAGAGAGCACCGGCACCTTGACCCTCACCGGCACCGGCGTTACGCCGGATTACACCCCGGAGAGTCTGCCGCCCTTTGCCGCCTACCGTACCCAAATCCGCACGGTGCAAGTGGAGGAGGGCATTACCCGGCTGGGGGATCATCTCTTTCGCCAGCTGACGGCTGTTACCGATGTGCAGCTGCCGGAGAGTTTGACTTCCATTGGCAGCAACACCTTTTTCCACGCCGCAGCCTTGCAGACGATATATATTCCCGCCGGAGTCTCGGGTATTGGCAGCTACGCCTTTGCCGCCTGCTCCGGGCTGGCGGATATTCAGTTTGACAATATGGCCGGCAGCCTGCAACTGGGCGCCTGTGCCTTTATTGACTGCAAGGCGCTGACCGCCGCCCAGTTCCCGGTGGGTACCAGCTTTGGTCAGTACGCGGTGGGGTATCAGGACGAGGACGGCCGCCCTATGACCGCCTTTACCCTGCGGGGGCTGACCGGCACCACCGCCCAGTATTATGCAAACGCAGCGGCGCAGATCACCTTTGACCCGGCGCTGGAGCTGACCCAAGACGCAACCTTTGGCAATACATTCCAATCTTACAGCGGCACGGACTGGTATCGCTACACCCCAACCGCCACCGGCACTTATCATTTTTACTCCATGGGCAGTGTGGACACGGTGGTGCGCCTGTGCGACAGCAGCAAGGTAGACCTGGGGCAGGGCAGCGACGACCGCTCCCTTTATGATCTGAACTTTGACCTGACCTGCGCTTTGCAGGCGGGGGAGACTTATTATTTCCAAGTGACCAATAACCACAGCCTGGGGGCGTACACGGCGTATCTGTACCCGGGCAAAGTGACCGGGTTTTCCGCCGCATTCCCGGCGGATCAGGTGCTGGTCACCGGTGTGGACAGCACGGCGCGCACGGACAGCGATGGGCAGGCGTATGCTTATTTTGACCTGAACGCCTTTGCCGATCGGTTGCAGATCACCATTACTTATGATACCGGCGACCGGGTGACCCTGCCGCTGACGGACAAGAACTATAATGGCTACACCTTTGCCTTGACGGACGATCAGGCCGCCAACCACTGGACAGAGGGCACATACACCGCCACCCTGACCTGGGGCGACCAAACGGCGGCTGTGCCGGTGCAGGTGCATACCCATATTTACACCGCACGGCGCACGGAGCCCACTTGCGTGGCAGACGGCCAAATTCTCTATACCTGCACTTGCGGCGACAGCTACGCAACCCCCATTGCCAAGCTGGGGCATACGGCTCCTGCCACCCACCGGGTGGACCCCACCTGCACCCTGCCGGGCTATACTTATACTTATTGCACCCGGTGCAGTGCCCATTTGTCCGATACTGTCAGCACCCCGGCGCTGGGACATATTTATACGGCCACGGTGATCCCGCCCACTACAACGGCGGAGGGCTACACCCGCTACACCTGCCGGCGCTGCGGCAACAGCTATGATACGGACTTCCAACCGGCGCTCAGCTACACCATTACCGGGCGCGCGGTGGCGATGGAGGACCCGGACGACAGCCACCCCCACAATTATTTGCTGGTGGGCACTACGGTAGAACTGGACGATCAGAGTGTGCAGACCGGCGAGGACGGCACTTTTTCCATTGCCGTGGCGCCCGGTACTTATACCCTGACTGTGGGCGCGGATTTTTACCTGTACCGCCGGGTGCAGGTAACGGTCTCAACACAGAGCGTGGACCTGGGCGATGTGCCGGTGATGGTCTATGATATAACCGGCGATGGCTATGTAAACGCCCGGGATCTGGTGACCTTTCAGCAGTACGCGGCGGCCATTGACCGGGGCGAGGGTGAGTACGAGCGGCTGCTGGATTTTGACGGCGACGGGCAGATCACCCCGGCGGATATGGACGGCGCAGCCGGGTTTATCGGTGCCGGTAAGCTGGACGAAAGCATTTACGATTAACAGAGAAAACCAACCTGTGGGATCACGGGTTGGTTTTTGTACTTTTCTATTGAAAAAGCGCAACATATAGCGTATAATAGCCGTAATAAAAACGGAAAAACACTTGCCATACCCGGTGTTGCGCCCGGCGGTGCAGCCCGCAAACGGAGGACAGTTTTATGAAAAAAGTTGCAGTCATTATGGGCTCGGACAGCGATCTGCCGGTGGTGGCACCGGCCATTAAGCAGCTGCGCGAGCTGAACATTGAGACCGAGGTGCATGTAATGAGCGCCCACCGTACCCCCAAGGAGGCCATGGCCTTTGCAGAGGGCGCCCGGGAAAACGGCTTTGGCGTGATCCTGGCGGCTGCCGGTATGGCGGCTCATCTGGGCGGCGTACTGGCCGCTTCCACCACGCTGCCGGTGATCGGTATTCCGTGCAGCGCCAAGGTGCTGGACGGTATGGACGCCATGCTGGCTACGGTGATGATGCCCCCGGGTATCCCGGTGGCCACCGTTGGGGTCAATGCAGCCAAGAATGCTGCGTTGCTGGCAGCGGAGATCCTGGCTGTGAGCAATGACGATTTGATGGACAAACTGGTGCAGATGCGGGCGGATATGGCCGCTGCCGTGCGCCAAAAAGATACAGACCTGCAAAAGAAACTGGAGGAGATCTGAGTATGGAAAAGAGTTTTAGTGCAAGCTATGCGGCTGCCGGTGTGGATGTGACCGCCGGTTACGAGTCTGTGGAGCGGATCAAGGCCCATGTGAAGCACACCACCGTGCCCGGCGTGCTGGGCGGGATCGGCGGCTTTGGCGGTATGTTCCAGCTGCCGGTAAACGAGTATAAAGAGCCGGTGCTGGTCAGCGGCACAGACGGCGTAGGCACCAAGCTGAAGATCGCTTTTTTAATGGATAAGCACGACACCGTGGGTATCGACTGCGTGGCTATGTGCGTCAACGATGTGGCCTGCTCCGGTGCCAAGCCCCTGTTCTTCCTGGACTATATCGCCTGCGGCAAGAACTTCCCGGAGAAGATCGAGCAGATCGTGGCCGGTGTGGCCGAGGGCTGCGTACAGGCCGGTTGCGCCCTGGTTGGCGGCGAGACCGCAGAGATGCCCGGCTTTTACCCGGAGGACGAGTACGACCTGGCCGGATTCTCCGTTGGCGTTGGCGAAAAGAGCAAGCTGGTCAGCGGCGAGGAGTTGCAGGCCGGGGACGCGCTGATCGGCGTGGCCTCCTCCGGCGTACATTCCAACGGTTTCTCTTTGGTGCGCAAAGTGTTTAATATTTCTTCCGACCGGCTGCATGTGCAGGTGCCGGAGCTGGGCAAGACCCTGGGAGAGGAGCTGCTGACCCCCACCCGCATTTATGTAAAGCCCCTGCTGGCTTTGATGGACAGCGTGCGGGTACACGCCATCAGCCACATTACCGGCGGCGGGTTCTATGAGAATGTGCCCCGTATGCTGCAAGACGGCTTTACCGCTGTTATTGAGAAAGACAAATGCTTTAAGAAGCCGATTTTTGACCTGATCGCCAAGGAGGGCAATATCCCGGAGCGGGATATGTATAATACCTTTAATATGGGCACCGGTCTGGTGATTGCCGTAGACGCCACCAAGGCGGACGAGGCGGTGCGGATTCTGCAACAGGCAGGAGAGCAGGCTGCGGTCATTGGCCAGATCAAGTCCGGCGAGAAAGGCGTGGAGCTGGTATGAAGCGCATAGTGGTGTTAGTCTCCGGCGGGGGCACCAACCTGCAAGCCCTGCTGGACGCGCAAGATCGGGGAGAGATCCCCGGCGGACAGATCACCTGCGTGATCGCGTCCAAGCCCGGCGTGTATGCGCTGGAGCGGGCAGCGTCCCACGGTATTCCCGGCAAGGTGCTGGAGCGCAAGGCGTACCCGGATGTGCACGCTTACTCCGCTGCCATGCGGGATCTGCTGCTGGCGGAGCAGGCGGATCTGGTGGTGTATGCCGGGTTCCTGACCATTCTGGATCAGCAGGTAGTAGACGCTTTCCCCGGCAAGATGATGAACATTCACCCGGCGCTGATCCCGTCCTTTTGCGGCAAGGGCTACTATGGGCTCCATGTGCATGAGGCGGTGCTGCAAAGCGGGGTCAAACTCACCGGCGCTACGGTGCACTTTGTGACAGCCGACTGCGACGCCGGTCCCATTATCGCCCAAAAGGCGGTGCCGGTGCAGGAGGGGGACACCCCGGAGATTTTGCAGCGGCGGGTGATGGAGCAGTGCGAATGGCAGCTGCTGCCCCGGGCAGTGGCGCTGTTTTGCCAGGATAAAATTCAGATTATGGGAAACAAGACGCGCATTTTAGATTGAGGTATAGTGTGAAAAATCACACTATACAGATTGTATTGCCCTCAAAATTTGCCTTTGGCATAATTTTGAGATGGCTGTAATCACCATTAACACCTTGTCAGGCTACAGCAAGGCGTTAATGATTTTTAATGAACGGTATGTAGCCTGAAAGGCTATGGTGATTATTATGGAGATACAACAGCTTTCAACTTTGCTGTCCGGCAACTGCTATCCCGGCCGCGGGATCGTGCTTGGCCGCAGCAAGGACGGCAAAACGGCGATGATCGCCTACTTTATTATGGGCCGCAGCGTCAACTCCCGGAACCGTGTGTTTGAGGAGAACGACCGTGGCGGCATTCGCACCAAGGCTTTTGATGAGAGCAAGATGGAGGATCCGTCTTTGATCATCTACAACCCGGTGCTGTGCCTGGACGGCAAGACCATCGTCACCAACGGTGACCAGACGGATACCATTTATGATTTTATGGCAGAGGGCAAGTGCTATCGCCATGCGCTGCTGACCCGGGAGTTTGAGCCGGACGCGCCCAATTATACCCCCAGAATCAGCGGTGTGGTCAAGCCTGGCGGCGACTACAACCTGTCCATCTTAAAGTCCAATATGGGTCGGGGCGATTCTTGCCTGCGCTACTTCTTTGAGTACCAGGCGGTGCCCGGTCTGGGTCATTTGATCCATACCTATAAGGGCGACGGCGATCCGATCCCGTCTTTTGAGGGCGAGCCGGTGCCGGTGGAGATGGACGGCGACCTGGACAGCTTTACCCAAATGATCTGGGACAGCTTAAATGAGGACAACAAAGTCTCTCTCTTCACCCGCTTTATTGATTTGGAGAGCGGCAAGGCAGAGAGCCGGATCATCAATAAAAACAAATAAGAATATAAAATGATACAGGAGAATTGGCGGCAAAACGGCAGTTCTCCTAAAAGTCTTTTTCGGAGGTCAAAGAATATGACGGTTTTGGTGGTAGGCGGCGGCGGCCGCGAGCATGCATTGGTGCGCAAGATCAAAGAGTCTCCCAGAGTGGACAGTGTGCATTGCTGCCCGGGCAACGGCGGCATTGCTTATGACGCAGTGTGCCACGATGTGGCGGCGATGGATACAGACGGCGTGGTGGCGCTGGCAAAGGAGATCAAAGCAGACCTGGTGGTAGTGGCACCGGACGATCCGCTGGTGGCCGGTATGGTAGACGCCCTGAATGCAGCGGGCTTTGCCACTTTCGGTCCCCGGGCCAATGCGGCTATTATTGAAGGCTCCAAGGTGTTCTCCAAGGACCTGATGCAAAAGTACCGCATTCCCACCGCCGAGTACCGCGTATTTGACGATCCCCGGGCGGCTATTGATTATATTACGGAGAAGAACGAATTTCCCACCGTTATTAAGGCGGACGGCCTGGCCCTGGGCAAGGGTGTGCTGATCCCGGAGACTTTGGAAGAAGCAGTGGCCGGGGTCAAGGAAATTATGGAGGACAAGGTATTCGGTGCCTCCGGCAATCATATTGTGGTGGAGGAGTTCCTTACCGGGCCGGAAGTGTCTGTGCTGGCCTTTACCGATGGCAAGTGCGTACGGCCCATGGTGTCTTCTATGGACCACAAGCGGGCGCTGGATGGCGACAAGGGGTTGAACACCGGCGGTATGGGCACCGTGTCACCCAATCCGTACTACACGGACGCGGTGGCGCAGCAATGTATGGAAACCATCTTTTTGCCCACGATTGCGGCTATGAACGCCGAGGGGCGCACTTTCCGGGGCTGCCTATACTTTGGCCTGATGCTCACACCCAAGGGACCCAAGGTGATCGAATACAACTGCCGTTTTGGCGACCCGGAGACCCAGGTGGTGCTGCCCCGGCTGAAAACGGATATTATGGATATTTTTGATGCCATTAACGCCGGAACGCTGGCTCAGCTGGATATACAGTGGAGCGATGAAGCCTGCGCTTGCGTGATCCTGGCCAGCGGCGGCTATCCCAAGTCTTATCCCAAGGGACTGGAAATTACCGGCCTCACCGACGGCCAGCGACCGGGGGTTACTGTGTACCATGCAGGTACGGCCCAAAAGGACGGCAAGCTGGTTACCGCCGGCGGGCGCGTGCTGGGCATTACTGCCTTGGGCGACAATCTACAGGGGGCGCTGGATACAGCCTATGCCGCTGCCCGGGAGGTACGCTTTGACGGGGTGCATTACAGAAAGGACATCGGCGCCCGTGCGCTGGCTGCAAGTGATTGTGAATAGGATATGAATTTTACAAATTGTTATTGACAATTATACAGACTGTGATATAATATACACATTCCGTACTTTGTATAAATTTTTCATTGAAGAGGCGAAATTATGGCTACTGTCAAAAAGAGCAAAAAACGAATCATTGTTCCTATCGCCATTGTGTTGGTCATCGCCATTGCTGTGACCGGTATTGTTGTTGTGCGTAAGGTCAACAGCGGCGAGGAGGTTACCCTCCACACCATTTCCACCGGCGACATTTACGAAACGGTCAGCGCCACCGGCGATGTGACTGCAGGTGCCAGCCGTACATACAAGGTAGGCACTGTAGCCACCGTGAAGGAAGTGTTTGTCCAAACGGGTGACAAGGTCAAGGAGGGCGACAAGCTGGCCACCTTTGATACCTCCAATATGGACAGCCAGATTTCCAAGCTGCAGAGCACTTATAACGATGCCAAAAAAGCATATAATACTGCCCGCAGCAACCAGTCTACGGCCAAGTCTCAGCTTTCTGCCGTAAATAAGCAGATCTCTAAGCTGGAGAAAGAAATTGCTAAGCTGGAGAAGTCTTCCAATACAACCACTACGACGAAAAAGACAACCACGAAAAAGCAGTCGACCACATTGCCTGTTACTGTGCCTACCACTCGGGTCACCACCACAAAGGCGAGCACCACCCAGGCGGCTACCTATACAGTGACCGCTACTGTGCTGGCCGGCCAGGAGAGTTACGGCACCGTGCAGGTGGGTAACAACACTGCCGGTACCTCCAGTGCTGGCAAGTATGACCAGGGGGCAGCCGTTGTCATCAAGGCAGTGCCTGCCAAGGATTACAGTTTCTCCGGCTGGTATGATGCCAACGGCACAAAGTTGAAATCAGCAAAGCAGGTGACCGTGCAGGTAAGCGGTAATGTGCAGTATATTGCCCAGTTTACAAAGACCAGTACCGCCGGAGCACTGAGTGACCTGTCCGACGCATTGGCAGAGATTGCAGACAATATCCGCGACATGACCGATGATGTGGATACCATGATGCAGATCCTGAAAACTACCGCAGACGCCATCAGCAAAGTGCTGGACAGCAATATTACCGATGCAAACACCATTGCCAACGCTGTGGAAAAGGCTATTAAGAATGCCATCAGCGAGGGCCTAATCAGTGAGGAAAATCTGAAGGTTGCCGGTGATGTGCTGGCTAAGAGCATTGCTCAGGCGGTGAAGGATATTGACTGGAAGAGCGTAGCCAAGGACGTGACCAGCACCACGGATGTACAGCTGACCACCAAGCAGTTGCAGTTGGCGGCGCTGTATGCCCAATCTAAGATGTATGCGGTTGAGGCCTCTGATACCGCAGTAAGCGCGCAAAAGTCTGTGATGGAGAGTGCAGAGAGCGCCCTGACCACACTGCAGGATGCAAATAAAGATCTGCAAGCCGGATGGACCGCTTCCTTTGACGGTACCATTACCACCTGTGATTTGGTAGCCGGTGAGCAAACCTCCCTGGTGTCAGACGGGATCGTACTGGAAAATATGAATACTATGGTTGTGACCATCAGTCTCAGCGAGTATGATAATCACAGAGTAAAAGTGGGTATGCCCTGTACCATCACAACTGCTTACGGCAGTTATGAGGGCGAGGTAACCGCAAAAGCACCTACAGCTACCGGTGGCTCTGCAGGCTCTATTCTGGATAATGTAGGCTCTATGGCCGGTATTAGCGGTCTGTCCAGTCTAACCAGTTCCGGCGCAGGCGTGGAATGCACAGTAGAAGTGAAAAACCCGGACGAGAACATTATTATCGGTTTTGAAGCCAATGTGGAGATTAGCACCGGCGAATATCTGGGCGTTGTAACGGTGCCTACCGGATCTATCGTACTGGATAAAACAGGTACCTATGTGTATCTCTATAATGAAGAAGACAAGACCGTGACAAAGACCACCATTACCACCGGCGCTATGTCTGACTCAGATTATCAGGTTACGGAGGGCCTGAAGGCTGGGGATAAGATCGTCTCTGCACCGTCCTCTACCTATAAAGAAGAAACCTTTAAGGTTAAGGTTGTAGATAAACTGAGCACAACGAAATAAGGAGCACTTTTTGTGAACATTTCAGAAAGTTTTAAAATCGCCGTTAAGGCCATAAGGGCCAACTGGATGCGCTCGCTCCTGACCATGCTGGGAATCATCATCGGTATCAGCTCTGTGATTATGATCGTGGGTGCCGGTACCGGCGCCCGGGACTATATTGTCTCTTTGATTGAGGATATGGGCTCCAATGCTGTTATGGTCTCCGTGGATACGACCCAGGCCACCGACAATGACTATATCACCCTGAAGGATGTAGATAATATCAAAAGCCGCGTTAACGGCGTGGAGCGTTGCTCGCCCATGCTTATGGGCTTTGGTAAGGCCACCATTGATTCTCAGGCTAAGGAGGCCACCGCCATGCTGGTGGGCGTAAACAGTGACATTCAGTATGCGCTGACCGACGGATGTACTTATGGTCGGTTCTTTACCGATGAGGAATATGAGGCCAATTCGCCTATCGCCGTGATTGGTATCAACAGTGCCCAGAGCGTGTTTGGCTATGAGGATGTTACCGGCCAGTATGTAACCGTGTCCTCCAGCGGTAAGTCCATGAAGGTGAAAGTCTGCGGTGTAGCCAATATTGACCAGATTGCCCAGTCGGCCGGCGGCAGTTCATCCTTGTCTACCATGTTTCAGCAAAACGAGGATTCGCCGATTATTGCGCTGTTTATGCCCTGCACCACCCTGACCCAGATCACCGGTGCCAATACCAATTTGAGTTCCATCTTCGTGATCGCCCAGGATGGCGCAGACAATGACGCAGTGGGCAATGCCACGGTTAATTACCTAAAGGCGGCCCATGGCAATTATACAAAGAATATGTATATCGCCCAAAATATGGCTACTTATATTCAGATCGTGGACATTGTAATGCAGGTGCTGACCGCATTTATCGCCTGCGTAGGCGCCATTTCCCTGATCGTTGGCGGTATCGGCGTCATGAACATTATGCTGGTGTCCGTAACCGAACGAACGCGGGAGATCGGCATACGAAAATCCCTGGGTGCCAAAACCAGGGTGATCACCTTGCAGTTCCTGACCGAGTCGGTGATCCTGTGTTTGATCGGCGGTATTATCGGTTTGGTGCTGGGTATCGTAGGCGCGTATGCGGCCTGTGCCGTTATCAACATTACCCCCAAGATCACCTGGTGGGTGATCCTGCTGGCCCTGGCATTCTCCAGCGGCGTTGGGTTATTCTTCGGTATTTACCCGGCTCGCAAGGCTGCTAAGTTGTCACCCATTGAGGCATTGCGTCGGGATTAAAAACATATTTATGTACACGAAAGACCGTGTCGGTAATGTAATTGCCGATGCGGTCTTTATTTGGGTATTGAAAAAAAATGCAATTCGGTGTAAAATAAAGGGACATTTTGCAGTGCTTACTGCGTGGATAAGGGAGGACGCTTGTATGGAGAATATTCAGCAGGTGATCGACTGTTTCGATTTTAAGGGCAAGACGGCGGATTGCCGGGCCTTTGGCAACGGCCATATCAATACAACCTATATCGTTACCACCGATCTGCCGGAGGGCGGCCGGCAGCGCTATGTGCTGCAAAAGGTCAATCACAATGTGTTTCGCGACATTGACCGGCTGATGCGGAATGTGTTTGCGGTCACTTCCTTTTTGCAGGAGAAGATCCGGGCTGCCGGCGGCGATCCGGAGCGGGAGACTCTGCACTTTATCAAGACCAAGGACGGCGCCCAGTATTACACTGCGCCGGACGGGGACTACTTCCGCGCCTATGTGTTTGTGAAGGACTCTACCAGCTATGACGCGGTGGAGAGCGCGGCGCTGTTCCAAAAGAGCGGTGAGGCGTTCGGTCGCTTCCAGCACCTGCTGGCGGACTTCCCGGCAGAGACCCTGTATGAGACCATTCCCAATTTCCACAACACCCTGTGGCGGTATGAGAACGAGTTTCTCCCGGCGGTAGAAGCGGACAAGGCCGGTCGTGCCGCCGCTGTGCAGGCGGAAATTCAGTTTGTAAAGGACCGCAAGGCAGACACCCATCGGCTCAGCGACCTGGCGGCTGCCGGTCAGTTGCCCCTGCGGGTGACCCATAATGATACCAAGCTGAACAATGTGCTGTTTGACGCCACCGCCGGTGAGGCCATTTGCGTGATCGACCTGGATACGGTCATGCCGGGCCTGGCCCATTATGACTTTGGCGACTCTATTCGCTTTGGCGCCAACACCGCCGCAGAGGACGAGGCGGACCTGTCCAAGGTGAGCCTGGATCTGGATTATTTCGGCGCCTATGCCAAGGGCTTTTTGTCCCAGGCAGGGGAGAGCCTGACCCAAACGGAGATCGACCAACTGGCCTTTTCTGCCAAGCTGATGACCTTTGAGTGCGGTATGCGCTTTTTGACCGATTATTTGAACGGCGACACCTACTTTAAGACCGCTTACCCGGAGCATAACCTGGTGCGCGCCCGCAATCAGTTTGCCCTGGTGGCGGATATGGAGCGCAAAATGGACCAAATGGAAGCGCTTATCGCCGCACTGTAAAAAGAAATAGTAACGAATATGGGAGGCACTCTGTTTGGAGCGCCTCCGTTTTTTTCGGAGGGCTTTTATGCTGAAAAGATCCATAGCGGCGCACACGCGGATCGTTATTCCCACTTTAGATGTGTTCCTAAAGCATTATACGGACTCAAAATATGTAAAGGCCGATTTTGAAAATTTGGTGAAGAACGGAACGCTTGTACCGTTTTTTGCGTTTTATCACAAGTTGTTTATCGGCAAGGCGTATCTGGTGGTAAAACTCAAAGACTTGCAGGTCGCCGATGGGCAGCGGGTGGCCTATTTGTGTAATTTTGAAGTGAAAAGACTGTGGCAAAATAAAGGTGTGGGCACCAAAATACTGCATACCGTGATGGAGTACGCAAAGCAAAACGGGTTTGAAAAGCTGACCCTCGCGGTGCATGAGGACAACCGGCGGAATATGCACTTGTACGGCAAGGCCGGCTTTCGCACAAAAATCAAGACCATAGACACGGACTTGCTGTTTTTTACCCCTAACGGCGATCCGATCAAAACAGAAACGCAGAGCGTTTATAGCTGTGCGTTATAATTGCGCGTCTTTTATATAGCTTTTAATGAGAACATACGCACGGACACCCTTATTCAGGTTCCCGGTGTGGATTTCTGCTTTTTCGGTATGGCAGTGCAGACAGCAGATAGGCGATCCCCGGTAGGCACAGGAATAAAAAGAACATGGCAAAGCGCGGTGCTGCAAATGACGGATCCGATGCAAAATCGGCACCGGCATACAGCGTGCGGTTGATTTGACTGACGGCAGTTCCGCTAAAGCCGCAGATCGCAAATACCAGTCCTTGCAGTAACGCAGATACACCGGTGGACAGCTTGATCAGCAAGGATTGCCCGGAAACAAAAATGCCGTCCCGGCGTATGCCACTTTCTTTCTCCGTTTGGTCGGCTGCGTCTGCGATCAAAATGGATTGTACGGTGTTGACCAGGCCGCAGCAAAACATATTGCAAAACAGAAGCAGGATCAAGAGGGTAAAGGGCATGGCCTGCGTTAGCTGCTGCGGTCGGCAAAGGAATAGCACAAAGGCGGCCAATAATGCAAGTCCGGCCAACACATTGGCTTTTGCAAATGTGTTGGCGGCGCCGTGCTTGTCTGCCAGTTTTGGAGCTGCACCTGCGGCGATGAGTTGGCCTAAAAAGGCCGGAATGCCTAAGAGTAGCATATAGTGTACATAAGGCGTGCGCCCGTTATTGCCAAAGTAGTAAGACAGCACGGTCATTTGCAGCAAATTCATCAGCCCGGTAGGCGTGCGCAGCAAGCCAGAGAGCAAAATGCGACGATAACTTTGTATGCGCCACATTTCTGTCAGATTTTGACATAGGCTGCGCTTTTCCGCCGGTGGGGCGGTGACGCGCTCCCGTGTACAAAAACCTACCGGCTGAAACAGAAGTGTGCCGAGCAGTAAAAAACTGCCACAGACCAGGACGGTCCCTATTTGCAGCCCCAAGGTGGGGTCGTTTAGATGCTTGGAAAAACGATTGCCCTCGGTCTGGGATAACGGCAATAGCAGCAAACTGATACCGGCGCCGCAAATTCCTGCAACGATCCTTGCCTGTGCCAGCAACGCATTACGATCCTTGCGGCTTTTTGTCATTAAGTTTGGCAATGTCCATAGCGCTACATCGCCGAAGCAAAAGCAAATGCCAAAGCCGATAAAACTCAGCCCGGCAGCCAGTAAGATACCCAGGCGGACGAGGGATGTTTCTGCCGTCGTATAGGGACGATTGAAAAAGCAGATCAGCGAAAAAATAAAAATCGGCAGCGGCGAAAATATAAGATAAGTGCGGCATTTGCCTTTGGTATTTTGACTGCGGTCAATGCGCATACCCACATAGGGATCACACAGGAATTCGGCTATTTTAGATAGCAGGGTGATGGTGCTGATGGCCAGTGCAGGCAAAAAGATCACACTTTGAAAATAGTAGGTCAGCCCGGTGCCGATCACGCCGTATATCAAGTTTTGACCCAGCATACCCAGTAGGTAGATAGTCTGTTCTTTTTTTGTGTATGTATCCATACTGCCTCCTTACATACCAGCGGTATGTATAAATCCAAAGAATAGCCGCTGCAAAGCAGCGGGCGAATAGGTGCTTATAATTGATCTAAATAAGGTTGCAAGGGCGTTAAGTCCAGCCCGGTGGGTTCGCAAAGGGTACAGAGAAATGCCAACTTTTGCTTCCGTTTTTCCGGGCCATCGGCAAATACCAGCGGGCTTAGCCAAAGATTGGCAAGCAGTGCCACCACTTCTGCAAAGGCAGCCGGTTCGGCCACTTGCAGCGAACCGTCGGCAATGCCCGCTTCGACCACCGGCAAAAAGGCGGTAGGCGCAATTTCTTCTACGCTGCGATACAGCAAGTCGCACAGCATTTGGGGAGAGTTGCGCAGTTGCACACCCAGTTTGCGGAATTGGGCTTCCTGTGGGTCTGTAATGGCAGCGAGCAGCATTTGGGTCAATTTTTGACTGCCGGTAAAGGCGGTAGACGCGGCAATTTCTTTCCAGGTGGCGGACAGAGAATTGTTCTCAAAAATGCGGGCGGCAACGGCGTTTAAGATCGCTTCCTTGGAGGAAAAATGGTGGTACACCGCGCCTTTGGTCAAGCCGCCCAGCTGGTCGATGATATTCTGTATGGTGGTGTGTTCGTACCCCTGCTGCAAAAACAGGCGGGTGGCGGTATCTAAAATCTGTTCCCGGGTCTGTTCCGGGCATTTATTCCTGCTCATAGCTTCTCCTTACATACCAACGGTATGTATAAAGCATAACACAGGTACGATCCTTTGTCAATAAGAAAAAGCAGCCTGCCGGAGCAGACTGCTTTGCGTTTATATGGGATTTGTTGGATCAAACCACGCCCTGGGCCATCATGGCGTCGGCCACTTTCATAAAGCCGGCGATGTTGGCGCCTACAACGAAGTTGTCCGGGGCATTGTACTTTTCGCACGCCTCTTTCATGTTGTGGTAGATGTTGACCATAATGCCTTGCAGCTTGGCGTCTACCTCGTCAAAGGTCCAGCTGGAACGGATGGAGTTCTGACCCATTTCCAGTGCGGAGGTGGCTACGCCGCCGGCGTTGGAAGCCTTGCCGGGCAGGAACAGAATGTGATTTTGCAGGAACACCTCGGTGGCTGCTGCGTCCGTGGGCATATTGGCGCCCTCGCACACTGCATAGCAGCCGGTGTCTACCAGGCGCTGGGCCTGCGCGTCGTGGATCTCATTCTGGGTGGCGCAGGGGAGCGCTACCTCGCAGGTCACGGCGTCCCACACGGAGCCTTCTGCATAAGTGGCGGTGGGGTGGCTCTCTGCGTACACGGAAATGCGCTTTCTGTCCACTTCCTTGATTTGCTTTACGGCCTCTACATCAATGCCGTTCTCGTCGATCACATAGCCGGTAGAGTCGGAGCAGCTGATGACCTTAGCGCCCAGCTGCTGGGCCTTTTCCATAGCGTAAATGGCCACATTACCGGAGCCGGACACGGCCACGCGGGCACCCTTTAGGTCCTTGCCGTGGTCCTTAAGCATTTCCTCGGTGATATACACCAGACCGTAGCCGGTGGCCTCTGTACGGGCCAGGGAGCCGCCGAAGCTCAGGCCCTTACCGGTGAGCACGCCCTCGGAGCGGTTGGTCAGCTTTTTGTACTGGCCGTACAGGTAGCCTACCTCCCGGGCACCGGTGCCGATGTCGCCGGCGGGCACATCCTCGTCCGCGCCTACATATTTATACAGTTCATTCATAAATGCCTGGCAGAAGCGCATTACTTCCATATCGCTCTTGCCCTTGGGGTCAAAGTCAGAGCCGCCCTTGGCGCCGCCGATGGGCAGGCCGGTCAGGCTGTTTTTGAAGATCTGCTCAAAGCCCAGGAACTTGATGATGGACAGGTTTACGCTGGGGTGCAGGCGCAGACCGCCTTTATAGGGGCCGATGGCAGAGTTAAACTGCACACGGTAGCCACGGTTCACATGCACCTGGCCCTGATCATCCACCCACGGAATACGGAACATGATCTGCCGTTCCGGCTCCACCAGCCGCTCCAGCAGGCCGGTTTTTTGGTATTTCGGATCGTTGTTGACCACCGGCGCCAATGCGTCTAACACCTCTGTGGCGGCCTGGATGAATTCCGGCTGATCCGGGTTCTTTGCTTTCAGATCTGCCAATACTTTTTCTGTATAAGTCATACAAAATCCCTCTCTTCGGAAGCAAAACTTCCGTTAATTTATAATTGAATTATACCAACATCTTGGGTCTGAGTCAATGTACAGGTGTCCATTTTTCTACTTTGCACAAAAAACATTGCCGTGAGTTTTGGCTCACGGCAAATTTGAATAAAAGTGCGTTATGCGTTATGTGTTGATCAACTGCAAATCAGTTGGCCGTAGCCCTTACCTCGCTTGTAGATCACGCAGGTTTGACCGTCCGGCGCCAGGTAAACGAAAAAGCTGTGCCCCAGCATTTCCATCTGCACGATGGCCTCATCGTCTGTCATCATTTGCAGCTGAATTTCCTTTTTGCGCTGAATGTCCACGGCGGAGCGGTCGTAGCTTTCAAAGTCGTCCATGGTTACTTCTTCCATCGGCTCCAGCATGGAGGCGATCTGGTCAATGCCGCCCTTACGCTTTTTATCTACCAGGTAGGTCTTCAGCTTGCGCAGCTTCCGCTTTAAGTCGTCCACTGCCATATCAATGACCGGCTCAATCTTGTCTGCCCGGGCCTCGCCGCGGATAAAGGAGCCAATGTACTTCACCGTAATGTCGCACTTGTAGCCGTCCTTTACCTTGGCCAGGGTCACATCAAAGGAGGCGTTGTCCGGCAACATTTTTTCAATGCGCTGGAGTTCTTTGTCAATGCCGTCTTTGGTGCCTTGCTTCAGGTCAAATCCTCTTGCCGTAATGTTGATCATACTATCACCCCTTTGGGAATTCAGAGGTCTTCCTCTGTATCTATATTATACACCACCGGGAGAGAAAGAAAAAGTATTGAGGTTTTGGCTGTTTTGTAGTATAATATATAGCCGACGGCCCCGCTGCGGGCACAACGAAAATCGACGAGGATTTACCTATGCGTAAAACGAGACGAACCGGAATAGATAAGCTGCATACTCTGCTCTTCGGGCAGGATCTGCGGATCACAGAGGGCGAACCGTATTGTCAGGTGCGCCCTTTTGATTTTGCTACGGATTTTGAGCCTCGGCACCTGACAAAACCGCTGCCCGCCCCGGCAGGGGAAGTGTTTGACATTCGCACCTTTGGGGCGGATCCGGCGGCGGAGGATAACGCCCCGGCGGTGCAGCAGGCGGTGGACGCGGCGGCGAAAGTGGGCGGTACCGTGTTGGTGGACGGGGGCAGCTACCCCATGTCTACGGTAGAGCTGCGCAGCGGGGTGACGCTGTTTATTGCCCCCGGCAGCTTTCTGGCCGCGCGGCCGGACGGCAAGGGCTTTCGCCACAAGGCGCTGCTGTATGGCCGGGATCTAACCCATGTAACCCTCACCGGCGGCGGTGGCTTAGAGGGGGAGGGGCACCGCTTTGGCCTGTGCCCGGCGCTGCCGCAGAACTGTACGGAACCTGCCGACCTGATCAATGTGATCGAAATGCGGCGCACCTACCGTGCCCAGCTGCGCTTTGCCCACCCCAGTAAGTATGGCGGGCTGCTGTGCCTGGAGCAGTGCCAAGGGGTGCATATCCACCATTTCCTTTTCCAAAACAGTGCCCACTGGACCTGTCGGCTGCAAATGTGCCGGGATGTGCTGGTGGAACACGCCGCCATTCGCAATAACCGAAATGTAGCCAACGCAGACGGCTTTGACATTGTAGGCGGGCAGGACCTGACCTTTCGTCACTGCACGGTGTCTACCGCGGACGACGGCTTTGTGTTCAAGCACGCGGTATGGCTGGGCAGCAGCGGCGAAATGCGCCATATTTTAGTAGAGGACTGCCGGGTGGACAGCCGCACCAACTGCGTCAAGATCGGCACAGAGACCACTTATCCCATTACAGATGTGACCGTGCGCCGGTGCCAACTGGAGCTGCAAGACCTGTACCCGGGTGCCGTCAGCGGTATCAGCGTAGAGGCCTGTGACGGCTCTGTGGTGTCGCAGGTGCATTTTGAAGAGATTGAGATGACCCGCTGCACCTGCCCGATTTTTATTCGGCTGGGCAACCGCAACCGGGCGGCTACCGTAACGGCGGAGAGCGCCAACGCTGTGGAATTCGGCGCCAAGAAGCAGCCCGGCGGCACGGTGGATAAGCACCGCTTTGACGGCAAAAGCGCCGTGCGGGACATTACTTTTGATCGGATCACTGCTCTGGAGGCGGAAATACCCATCATTATTGCCGGGTATCGCCAGCAGGGGCGCAGCCATCGGGTGGAGCGGGTAACGCTCCGTGATGTGCAGATCACCTACGCCAACCGACCGGAGATCGTGGATCGGCGGCTGTTTATCCCGGAGTATGTGCACACTTACCCGGAGGGCTGGCGCTTTCGCAATCTGCCGTCCTACGGCATTTGGGCACGGCACACTCGGGACCTGCATTGCACCAATGTGACCGTCCGTCACCCCCGGTACACCCGGCGGCCGTTTCGCATTTTGCAGGACTGCCCCGGCGCTCGGCTCACCGATACATACGGCGAAAGCCAGGGCCTGCTTGGCACGGACAGAGATAACGGCTAAGAGATAAGTATAAGAAAAGAGCACACCGTGATCGGTGTGCTCTTGCTGTTTATTCGGCTTAGATGGTGCCGTCCCAGGTGGAGACTTCCGTTGCCTTTTTCTCCTCCTCGTCGAACCAGTGGGTGGTGACCGCCTTGCTCTCGGTGTAAAAGCGATAGGCGTCCTTGCCAAGGCAATGCAGGTCGCCGAAGAAAGACTTTTTGTGCCCGCTAAAGGGGATAAAGCCTACCGGCACCGGAATGCCCACATTGATGCCTACCTGGCCGCCGTCGGTGCGGCGGGCGAACTCTCGGGCATAATAGCCGCTCTGGGTATAGATCACGGAGCCGTTTGCATAGGGATTAGCGTTCATAATGGCCAGGCCCTCCTCAAAGTCCTTGCACCGCTTAATGCAGAGCACCGGGCCAAAGACCTCCTCATCGCCGATGGTCATATCCGCCGTTACATGGTCAAAAATAGTGGGGCCTACAAAGTAGCCGTTCTCGTAACCCTCCACAACGGCGTTGCGGCCGTCCAGCACCAGGGTGGCGCCCTCGGCTACGCCCTTGTCAATATCGGCCAGCACTTCTTTATAGTGCTTCTCATAAGTGATGGGGCCCAGGCGGGAACTCTTGTCCCAGGCGGGGCCGCAGTTCACTTTTTTCACCTGTTTTTTCAGTTCTGCTACAAAGGCGTCTGCAATGCTGTCTTGTACCACGCAGCAGGACAGAGCCATGCAGCGCTGACCGGCACAGCCGAATGCGGAATTGATCACGCCGGCTACCGTGCGCTCCAGGGCACAGTCCTCCATTACCAGTGCGTGGTTCTTTGCCTGGCACAGGGCCTGGCAGCGCTTGCCGTTGGCAGCGGCTTTCTCATAGATTTTCAGACCCACCGGGGTGGAGCCAACAAAGGTAATGCCCTTTACATCCGGGTGCTCCAGAATGGTGTTGATCTCATTGCGGGAGCAGGTGACCACATTGATCACGCCGTCCGGCACGCCTGCGTCCTTGTACAGCTGGGCAAAGAGCATAGCGGTCTTTGGGGTCAGGGAAGCGGCTTTCAGCACCAGGGTATTGCCGGTGGCAATGCAGGTGGGGGCCATCCAGCCAAAGGGGATCATGGCCGGGAAGTTTACCGGCACAATGCCTGCAAATACGCCCAGCGGCTCTCTGTACTTCACGGTATCGTATCCGTGAGAGGCGTCCATAATGGACTCGCCCATCATCAGGGACGGCACCTGGGTGGCCAGCTCTGTGCCCTCTTTTGCCTTGAGCACATCTCCCTCAGACTCTGCCCAAACCTTGCCGTTCTCCTTGGCAACGCTCATGGTCAGTTCGTCCATGCGCTCTATGATCAGCTCCCGCACGCGGTACAGGATCTGTGCCCGCTTAATGGCCGGGGTGGCACTCCAGCCCGGATAAGCGGCCTTGGCGGCTGCAATGGCCTCCAGCACCTCATCGTTGGTGCAGCAGGGGGCCTGGCCGGTGACCTCGCCGGTGGACGGGTTGTGCAGGTCATACCATTTGTCCGTCTTGGACTCACGGAACTGCCCGTTCACAAAGTACTTCAGCTTTTCTGCCATAGATTTTACCTCTCTTATCCTCCCCGTTGTAAAACAGGGTATAATTTTGCAATTTCATTGTACCACAGCCCCAGCGCCAAAATCAATACCCAGCCGCCGGGAACCCCCTATATTGAACAAAAGCGCACTTGCCGTCACATTTGACAGTCCCTTGCATAGAATGGGAAAGAAATAACGGCAAAGAAGGGGTAGTATGGGCGAGCGCACGGTGGTACTGGCTGGCGGTAACAATGGGGATAAAGAGACATTGCTGCGGGAGCTTTTGGGGCGGCGGCAAGGGGGTGCCTGGTGCTATTCGTACCGGCATATCACCTATGATCTGCGGTTGTTGCCCCTGTGTGCCCTGCAAAGTCCGGCGCTGCGCGGGGCGGACTGCACGGTGCTGGTGACTCCGGCACTGGACTTGCAGCGGGCGCTGGCGGCGGTACCTGTGCTGTGGCAGCGCAGTCATCGGCTGGTGGTGTATGTTACCGGTATGGGCGCCGCTCGGCGGCGTGGCGTTTTTATCGACCCGGCGACGCTGTCTGCCGGGCTGGGGTGCCCGGTGGTGGTGGCCACCCCTTACAGCAGCCGTGGGGTCAATCGGCTGCTGGCGGCGGTGGATCGGGTGATGCACTTTCCGCCGGTGCCCCACACGCCGGGAGACACTCATATGCAAACCGTGCTGGCGGCAGCGTTACACCGGAAAAACCAGATGCGCACATTCCGGCACCGTATGGCGTGGACAGCAGCACTGTGCGTGATCCTATGGGCGCTGGCTGCATTGGCCCTGGCGCTGCTGTGTTTTGGAAGGGGTTAGGACGCTATTTGGTTGCATATTCGGCGCGCAAGTCTACGCTCTGTAAGTCGGTTGCGTGTGTGACACGATCCGACACGGTTTATCCACAGTTTTGAAGCGGTAGCTCATGCTGCCGCTTTCTTGCTGTGCCATATTGCTTTAGCGCTGTGCTACGCTACATTTTTTTGAATTTGCCGAATATTTATGCAAAATCCTTGTTTTTTGCTTGCATTTTTATCAGACTTATCATAAAATATATTTATCTTTTTTCAAATTCTGAACAGGAGGCCTGAACATGAGAGAAGAATCCAAATCCTATGCCCGCGAAGCTATGGACATTGTGGAACACGCCGCACACAAAATCGGCTCCCGTTTGCCCGGCTCTGACGGTGAGATCAAATTCCACCAGTATATGGGCGACAAATTGCGTGACATTGGCATTGAGCCCAAGACGGAGGAATTTGCTGTTTCTCCCCGGTCCGGTATCGGCGGTCTGTCCTATGCCGGTTGGTCCGGCGTGATTATGAGCATTGGCGCCATTATTGCCCTGGCCTGTGGCTTTAATAAGCTGTGGTATGCGCTGGCAGCGCTGGGCATCATTTCCATTTTTTGGTTGGTGATGAGCTGCTTTTTCTACAAAACCTGGTTTGACATGTTCTTCCCCCAGGAGATCAGCCGCAACACCCTTGGCGTGCTGGAGCCGGAGGACGGTAAGTACGACTATACCATTATCCTGTCCGGTCATACGGATACTTCCTGGTGCTGGCGCCACAGTGAGCATGCTTATAAGTATGCCAAGACCAAGCCGGTGATGGGCTTGATCGCTACATATGGCAAGGTGGGCTTCGGCGCGGTATGCTTCTTCTTTATTGCGCTGTTTTCCATATTTATGGCTGTGGTGAATATTTGCGATTATGCCGGCGCCCAGTGGGTACAGATCATGCTGGCCTCTCAGGCCTGGGATACCATTATGTTTATCATGAACTTTGTACCTATCGTGACAGCCATCGGCGCACTGTTTGTAGTGATGTGGGGCGATCCTAATCCCCGTAACGCTTCCCGCGGCGCTATGGATAACGCCACCGGTATCGGCCTGAGCTATGCGGTGATTAAGTATTTCAAAGAGCACCCGGAGAAGATGCCCAAGAACTGCCGCATTGTAGACGCCAACATCGGCTCTGAGGAGGCGGGTCTGCGCGGCTCCATGTACTTTGCCCAGGAGCACCGCTTTGATGATCTGTCTAAAAACGCCTGGAATATTAACATTGATTCTGTCGCAGATAAGGACTACTTTGAAGTGGTTATTAAGGACGACTGGCAGGGCGTGCGCTTTGATACAGATATGGAAAAGATGTTTAAGGACACCTTTAATGAGCTGGGTATCGAGAGCAAGACAAACGGTTGTATCCACAATCCCGTTGGTGGCTGCGACTCTACGCCTATGACCCGTGCGGGCATTAAGTCCGTGACCTTTGCGGCCCAGAACCCCATGCTCACCTATTATTACCACACCTGGCGGGATATGCCGGAGCGGTTTGAGATGGAGACCGTAGGCGACGGCTTTGATGTGATTCTTGGCGTGATCGACAAGATCGCCGCTTTCCAGGAAAAGAACGGCTACAACGGCCCCCAGAAGAAATAAGAATTCCGATGAGAACACCCCAAGGTTGCAGCCTTGGGGTGATTTTTTGAATAGATAAAAAAGAACGGATGGCGGCGTACCATCCGTTCTTTTGCGTATTTAGTTGTTATGCGGGAAGACGACGGTCAGCAGCCACTTAAAGTCCTCCGGGGCGTACACCGCGTGGGGCTTTTTGGCGGGCATGACCAGCGCCTCGCCGGGCTTTACCAGGTAGGGCACACCGTCTACGGTGAACTGGCCTACGCCCTCCAGCACGGTGACCATCGCGTCGCCGGTGGAGTCGTGAGTGCCGATCTCCTCCCCGGCTGCAAAGGCAAACAGGGTCACGCTGACGGCGTCATTCTGCGCCAGGGTCTTGCTGACCACCTGGCCGGACTGCACCTGGACTTGATCCGCCAGGCCGAAAATCTCCTCATGAGGTACATTCTTAATGTAAGGCATAGTTGCACTTCCTTTCCTTGTCTTATCTCTATTATAGCAAACCCGTAGCCAAATATCCACCACAAAATAACAACCACCGGCAAAGTGAACCGCCCCATATTGTGCAGACAGTACAAAAAGAGCCTACTTGAAGTAGAAAATTAAATTTTAAGC